>JACRHD010000067.1 GCA_016234115.1 Nitrospirota bacterium | reverse complement strand
GAGGCACAGAGACACTGAGAAAACAAGAGGTTATCGAATAATTTTGCTTCATCACTTAGGTGAATGATTCATATTGGCCTTTTCTCTTATTTTTTAACTCTGTGCCTCCGTGCCTCTGTGGTTAACTGCTTTTTCTAAGATGAATGATTTTCGATGTGGCACAACGAACTCGCAAACATGTCGGAATACTTTACACTTGTAGTAAAGTTTAACATTGTTTTTAGGAATACGTCTTCGCTCAGATTAGTAATGATGTCCCTGTTAAGGAAGTAACCCCTTGTTAATTTGCAAGTTTAAGACGTTAATTGCGGATGAGCAATTTTGGCATAATAATTGCTTCTGCATTTGTTGCCGACTTAATTTTTTAATCCAGGATTGACAGTTGGTTCCATATGCTGTATACGACTATTGATCGCCGATGAACACCTTTTATTTTTGCCTTACATCCAAATAATAATTATAAGGGGGTGGTGACCACATTTATTGTTGTTGCAGAAAAGGAGTTATTCGATGACATACGCGAATCATAATTACGAAAAGGGAGGACGATATGAAAATATCTTCGGGAAGTCTGCTTAAACTGCTTCTTTATCTGGTGCTTGTAATCGCTATGGCGGTCAATTCCGCCTACGGCGCAATCATTGTCGGTGAGCCTGTTATCGACGACGTCACACAGGGCGACTGGCGGGGCACATACGGGGAGTGTTTTTATCTGATCCCCCAGCCCGTGAATATTCATGCAGGCGAGCCTGTAGGCCCTGATTACTACAGTGCGGCCCCTGGAGAATACGCAAACAACTGTTTCGGCGGAGACCTGTTTTCTCAGGGCAGTATCGACTGGAGGCTTTACAGGAGCGGCGGACAGTCGGTCCTTGCCTGGAGCAACGACGGAGAGATCGATGATTTACCTCTTGTGGTCAAGCAGTGGAACCCCTGTCTTAATGTCTTCAGGTCCGGTTCATGGTCGGACCGTTATTATACTTATCAGCCGATCTACGCGGAGACCAAAATAAATTTCACGGGATCAATCAGGCTTGCATATTATTTCATTAACGGAAGGACCGGCGAGTGCCGGACGGAGGACGCCTTCCTCTATGTCAACAACGTCTTCGTCAAGAGCGCTGTTATCGGAGACTTTGCCGACGGGAAATATCTTGTGTTCGACATTGACGGCCTTGAAGGCGAGACCGAGATAAGGCTTGAAGTTATCCTGTCGACGACGCAGGACCAGTGCAACGGCGCCGGCGTTCTGAACAATCATCTTTCCGGAGTCTATATGAATTGTATTCCGGGAGCGGTTTGCGGAAATAGTGTAATTGAGCCCGGCGAAGAATGCGATGACGGCAATGCAATTGACGGTGACGGTTGCAGCTCATCCTGCGGCAATGAATACTGCGGCGACGGCGTCATGCAGTCCGGTCTCGGTGAACAGTGCGACGACGGCAACATGTCAAATGGCGACGGGTGCAATTCAAATTGTCAAAATGAAGTATGTGGTGACGGAATCATCCATCCCGGCGAGCAGTGCGATGACGGCAACACAAACAGCGGCGACGGCTGCAACGCTACTTGCGGCAATGAATACTGCGGCGACGGCGTGACTCAGTCAGGTCTTGGCGAGCAGTGCGATGACGGAAACATGGTAAACGGCGACGGCTGTAACGCATCGTGCGGCAATGAATACTGCGGCGACGGCGTGATGCAGCCCGGTCTCGGCGAGCAGTGCGACGACGGCAATATGTCAAATGGCGACGGCTGCAATTCAATCTGCGCAAATGAATACTGCGGCGACGGCGTGACGCAGCCCGGACTTGGCGAGCAGTGCGACGACGGCAATATGGTAGACGGCGACGGTTGTTCTTCTGTTTGCGCTACTGAAGTCGGACAGGGACAAGGCTGTACGCCCGGCTTTTGGAAACAGTCACAGCACTTCGGTTCCTGGACAGCCCCTTACACACCGGATACGCCTTTCTCATCTGTCTTTGAGGACGCATTCCCCGGCAAAACACTGCTTGAGGTGCTTGGTCAGGGCGGGGGCGGTTTAGACGCGCTCGGAAGACATACAGTGGCGGCCCTTCTTGATGCCGCTTCTGCGGACGTGAGTTATGACCTGTCTGTAAGCGCTGTCATCAGCATGTTTAATGCTGCTTACCCCGGCACTGACGACGGCTACGAGAGCCTGAAGAATATTTTCGCCACATTCAATGAACAGGGATGCCCCTTGAACGGAGGCAAAGAATGTGGAAATGAAAATGACGGCGAATCGAACGACGGCAAAGATGAGTCGAACGACGGCAAGGATGAGTCGAACGACGGCAAGGATGAGTCGAACGGCGGCAAAGACGAGTCGAACAGCGGCAAAGACGAGTCGAACGGCGGCAAAGACGAGTCGAACGGCGGCAAAGACGAGTCGAACAGTGGCAATAAATGCGATCTGAACAATAACAATAAGAAGGACTCCAACAAGAATGATTCATGATTCTTCTGACGCAGATCGAAGAAGGAGATAAAATTTCATTTTTGAATTGATCTCCCTCACAGGACCTTGATGAATACAAGGGGTTTGCAGAAAATGCAAACCCCTTGTTTTTTTTGGTGCGCCTCGCAGGGCGTACATACTTGGAGGTGAAAGTCCTCTATGGACCCTGGTGACGGGAGCCATTCACTGACGAAAGGCCCTCAAGGGGGGCGCTGCTGTTCAATGCGGCGCTTCAGGAGATTGACAGAGAACTTGATCATCCTGATGCGCGGAGGGTCAAGTCATTCGGTCTTGAGCGATGTCAACCGCAGGAGCTCGCCGGTCGACTTACATACATTAAGCAACCCTTCTTCAATCATGACTTTGTAACGGAACTCGCAAGAAAAGCAGGGGTCTCCCCTGCGCGTATTGACGCAGTCCACTTTCCGGTCACAGCAGAGGTCCGCAATGACCCAGCAGATCCGTCCGCCGTTTCTTCCGTTATTTAATCCGTCGGCGGAAATCTTGCGGGCAACAGGACAAACGCACGACTTGTCCAGGCCGGCGCCTTCTTTTTCCCTTCCGCATTTCTTAAATTCCCAGCAATTCAGTTTGTCCATAGTAACACAACCTTAAGCACGGTTGAATCGTAACCGTTTGAAAAATTTTTTCATATCGTGACTCGAATGTAAAGGTAAAATTCACATACAACAGTTTAACCGCTCATCAGTTGTGTGGATCCCTGGGAACCCTTCGACCGGCTCAGGGTGACAAGCATGTCATGGTGAGCTTGTCGAACCATAGCGGTCCCGAAAACCAAAAACCGTGACATGTCATAGTTTCATGGCATTACATATTTCATGACATGTCATGGTAAGTGGGTAGCTCTTTAATTAAGCGCTGTAAATATAATTATCATAAGACGCGAATCTTGTGTTAAGTATTATTACAGTCGTCGGCTTGGTATCCCGTTCCCGGTATTTTATTAACAAAATCCAAAGGGACATATGCCGGGCCGGATCTTGCACAAATCTTGCTACGTTAGCCAGTATGCGGTAACACAAATACACGACACTCGAAAATTACAAGGGAGGTGCACAATGTTACTGTTTTTGACGGGACTTTTCGTTGGCGGGCTTTTCGGATTTATGACAATGGCAGTGCTTGCTGCCGGCAAGAACTGATCCGGACCCGAAACATAGACAATCTTTCAGGGGGCGTGATCTCTGCGGCCCCCTGAGACCGTCCGCCTGTCTGACCCAAGCTCCCCCCTGTCCTCCGACCTCAATGAATATATCACTCGTCTCTCGTCGGTAAAGTGGCTCTATATATCTTCCCGGACAATAATGACCCGAATCATTCATGGCGCCGGGAACAACTCGGGATAAAAGATATGGGCGCATTATGCCGATACGATATACGGGAGAGCAGGAAATCAATTAATCCCGGGGAAATCAAGGACAATGCCGTGGTCCCATAGATGAATTTACCCGACGGACAACAGCGGCTGCGCGTCAATCTCAAGCCCGGAGAACATTATGTCTCCAGCGGAAACGTCGTAATGTCCACTCTCTTAGGCTCATGCATATCCGCCTGCCTGTATGACCCGGTCACAAAGGTCATGGGAATGAACCATTTCCTTCTGAGCAACAGGCGTTACTCGCATCATATGCCTTACTACACCACTGAAGCGGGCCGGTACGGCATTCATGCCATGGAAATACTTATTAATGATATGCTGGCACAGGGCGCAAGGCGCGGGAACTTTCTGGCCAAGGCATTCGGGGGCGCGTCCTTACTGCAGCCCTCAAATGAAGCCGGTAATTTCTTTTGCGTCGGAGAGGTAAACGTAAAGTTTATTAAAGAGTTCCTGCAGACGGAGAAGATACCTTTGATCACGGCGGACCTCGGAGGAGACAGAGGAAGAGTGGTCCATTTTCACCATGGTGATTTTTCCGTGTACGTGAGGAAGATACAGAAGACCATCAACAGGGACCTCGGTTTAAAGGAAAAGCGATACTGGTTGACGAGCATAGAAACGCAGAAGCAGAAAGCGGAAGGGTCCGTCACTTTGTTCTAATCGCGGACATCCGGCTCGAAGAAGGCCCATCTTACTTGCGGGAAGTTTATCCTGAGCTCCGTCTCTACACGGTTCATGTCCTCGATCAATGCCAATGCGGCGACGGTCTCCTTCATCCTTATCTTTGCCGAGACCATCAGTTCATTGCCAAGCTGGAGAGTGATGAGGCTGTAGACCTCGGCAATTTCGGGGCGCGCGGTCAGGAAAGAGCGCATCGCCGAGACGGTTTCAGGGTCTCCGCTCTCACCGATGAGGAGACTCTTTACTTCGATGCCGACCACAACCGCTATCAGCACCAGGACGACTCCGATGGCGATCGTGCCCAAGGCGTCGAACAACGGATTGCCCGTAATTATCGTTCCGAGGACTGCCGCAAGCGCCAGCGTTAATCCCAGGAGGGCGGCAAGGTCCTCTCCGACTACCACTATAAGTTCGCTCTGCCGGCTCTGCCTGAACCATTCAAGGAACGTGCGCCGGCCCTGTATCTTTCTTACCTCGGTAATAGCGCCTTTTAAAGAGCCGAGCTCTAACAGTATGGATACTGCAAGCACTCCCACCGCGATCCAGGGCGATTCCGGCATTTCCGGGTGCATCAGCTTATGCACCCCTTCGTAAACGGAAAACATTCCGCCCATACTGAAGAGCATCAGCGCTACGATGAAGGACCAGAAGTAGATGGCCTTGCCGTACCCCAGGGGATGGTCTTCAGTCGCCGGCAGTTTGGCTCGCCTCAGGCCGACGAGGAGCAGGAGCTGGTTGGCGCAGTCGGCAAAGGAGTGGATGGTTTCCGCTAACATGGCCCCTGATTTGGTATACCACGCTGCAAAACCCTTGGCCAGGGCGATGCCGAAATTCGCCCCGAGCGCGTACATGATCGCCTTTATGGAACCGTTTTCATGAGACATCGGTACATACTACCAGAAATCGCCTGCAAGAGTGAACCCGTTCACAGGCCCAGAATCCACCACCTAACCACAGAGGGCACAGAGAGAAGATTTATTTATCCGCAGATTACACAGATTGAAAAAATATTTCTAAATACATCTGTGTTAATCAGTGTAATCTGTGGATTAATATTTATTTTTTTCCTCTGTGGTCTCTGTGGTTTGTCTCTTGATGGTGAATCAGGGAGGCGTGCGGATTACGACAAATTTATTGGTAAAGCCGCATTCCCCCTTAGTCAAGGGGGATAAAGGGGGTTGTTTTGACATCTCCTTGTCACCAGCCCCGGATGTGTTATCACCGGACGCCCTGTTTTAACTCCATCCGCAGGAAATAACTCAGGACAGTACGCACTCCCACGACGGAGACGAGGATACCCACTTTTTCCCAGCTTGGACTTACGGAGGAGCTGATTATATCCGCGGCGATGAAGATCTCCAGTCCCAAAAGGAGATGAGCGCCCAGCCGCTGGCGTATACTTTCACTCTCGGAAACCGCGTCTTTGTTCCCTGAAGCGAATTTCATCGCGACAAACGAGACCACGGCCTGGACAACTCCCCATATGACCACCAGTGTCCCTAAACCGCTGACCGTAAGGACTACGACTTCAAGAATGTCATGTATACTCCCCATAAGCGGTCCTTTTGATTAAAGGATACAGGTAAATTTGTCCGTAATCAAGGTGCTATGGGGATGCCCCTGGCTGTTCTTTATTGCAAATTCCGGCGGACGTGATAACATTTTAGAAAGAGCTCTCAGCCGTCAGCGTTCAGCACTCAGCCTGTACGGTCTGCCTTCTAAGCTGAAGGCTGAAAGCTGATCGCCGACAGCTTATAAAAGCAGGAGGAATTTATGGACAAGGATAAAGACGTAATCCTGGTGACCGGCTCGACCGGCAACCAGGGAGGCTCGGTGGCGTATCAACTGCTTTCTAAAGGTTACCGCGTCAGGGCCATGACCCGCAACCCTCAGAGCGAAAAGGGGAGGGCGCTTTCGGCACTCGGGGCAATGGTTGTCGGGGGCGACTTCGATGATCCCGAATCGCTCAAGAGCGCGCTGAAAGGCGTGTGGGGGGCATATTCCGTTCAGAACACGTGGGAAGCCGGAGTGGAGCGCGAAGAGGAACAGGGCAAACGCTTTGCCGAAATCGCAAGAGAAAGCGGGGTCGTCCATTTTGTTTACTCGTCTGTCGGCTCTGCACACCGAAATACGGGAATTCCGCATTTTGACAACAAGTGGCGCGTTGAAAACAAGATCAGGTCGCTCGCTTTTCCGTCATACACGATTATACGTCCGGCTTTTTTCATGGAGAATTTCGTCTCCCCGTGGTTCAAACCGGGCCTGATGCAGGGGAAGCTGAAGGTCGCGCTGAGGCCGGACACCGCGCTGCAGATGATCGCCGTGGAAGACATCGGGAAATTCGGCATGTTAGCCTTTGAGCGCCATGAACAGATGAACGGCGTTGAGCTGGACATAGCCGGCGACCGGCGTACTATGCCGGAGACAGCGGAGGTCCTCGGCAGGGCGATGGGCAGGCAGGTCGGGTTTGAGAGGACGCCGCTTGAAGAGGTCCGGAAATGGAGCGCGGACTTTGCGGTGATGCTTGAGTGGTTTGACCGGGTGGGGTATAACGCCGATATAAGGGCGCTCGAAAAAGATTACGGCGTCAGGCTGATTACGCTTTCAGAGTGGGCGGCAAGGATAGACTGGAAGCAGGTATGACCTCCTCTCGGCATTGTGGAGTTAATCCAGTATACTGTATCAACAGTTGACCGATACGGGGGAGCATATGCTTGAGGGTTATATCGTCGGGCTTTCAGTTTTAACTCAGTTGATAACTGTTTATCTGGCCTTAAGGCTGATAAAGGTCACGCAGGACCGCGTATCGTGGGGATTGATCTCTTCGGCCATTTTCTTCATGGCCGTCCGCCGCGCAATTTCACTGTTCTGGTTTGTCATTGGAGACCAGTCTCATCGACCGGACTTATCGTTTGAAACAGCCGGACTCGTGACGTCCTTCCTGATGCTTGCAGGCGTCATATGGATATCGCCCCTGTTTAAATCCATGTCCGACGAGATTGTGGCGCGCAGACGGGCCGAGGAGGCCATGCGGGCGAGCGAAAAAAAATTAAAGAATATCACCTCGAGTCTGGGAGAGGGCATTTATGTCTATAATGAACACGGTGAGATCGTCTTTATGAACCCCGAGGCCGAGCGGCTTTTGGGCTGGACTATGGAAGAGTTAAATGAAAAGGGCGCGCATGACCTCGTCCATTTCCGGAAGCCGGACGGGACGCAGCTTCCCTTTGAAGAGTGCAGCATGCACAGGGTCGTTAAAACCGGCAAGCCCTACTCTTCCATGAATGAACTCTTTGTGCGAAAGGACGGCACGGCCTTCCCCATCTCCGTTGTCACCACTCCGATTATAGAAGACGGGAAGGTAATCGCTTCCGTAACCGCGTTCCGGGACATCACGGACCGGAAGCAATTAGAGATAATGATAATGCACCAGGCATATCACGACAGCCTTACGGGGTTGCCCAACAGGAACCTGTTTATCGACCACCTCTCTCATGAGATAGCCGAGGCACGCCGCAACCGTAAAAAACTCGCGGTGCTGCTGCTGGACCTTGACGGCTTCAAAAAAATTAATGATACGCTCGGGCACGCCGTAGGCGATAAGATTCTCCATGAGGCCGCGCTCCGGATCAAGGCCTGCATCCGCGAATCCGATATAGTGGCCCGCATGGGAGGGGATGAATTCAATATATTGCAGCCGGATGTAAACCATGCGAGCGATGCGGCTGTAATAGCCGAAAAAATCCTGGCTGCCTTTAGAGAGCCGCATATTGTCGAGGGCAGTGAACTACGCATACTGACCAGTATCGGGATAAGCGTTTATCCTCAAGACGGTGAACATATCGATGCCCTGCTGAGGAACGCGGACACAGCCATGTATCGAGCAAAGGAATCGGGCGGGGACAGGTTCTTTTTTTTCAATGCCGGCATAAACTCCGGGCGGCAGGATCTTTAAATTTCGGCGCCGCACACCGTGCACTGAGCGTCTTTCCGTGTCTTCAGTTTTCTGAAATCCATATTCACGGTATTGAATACCAGCATTTCAGAATGCAGCGGTTTCCCGTATCCCGTCAGCAGCTTTATCTCCTCGATGCTCATCATGCAGCCGAGGATGCCGGATACGGCGCCAAGCACCGGGAAGCCGAGTTCCTCCCATTCAGGATTGTCTTCGGGATACAGACAATGAAGGCAGGGGGTCACTCGCGGGACGATATTGAAAAGGTATCCCTCCATGCCGTTCATGGCTGCTTCAACCAATGGAATATCTCTCCTGATGCAGGCCTCGTTCAGTGTCCTTCTTTCAATAAAATTGGGGCGGGCGGAAAGGGCAATCCGTACACCTTCGAGAAAGTCCCCTATATTGTCTCCTGATATTCTTTCATCGAATATCCTGACCTCCACATCGGGATTTATTTCTTTAATTGTCTTTTTCGCCTGCACAACCCTGCTGCCGCCTATCCGGTCATGCTTCATCAATATCTGCCTGTTCATATTCGACAGGGTCAGGTTGCCGTAATGGGCAAAGACCATTTTCCCTATTCCTGCCACAGCAAGATAGATTGCCGCAGTCCCGCCGAGGCCGCCGATGCCTGCAATCAGCGCGGTCGAATCTTTCAGCTTCTGCTGATGTTCCTCGGTGAATCCGTGGAGCATCAATTGCCTGCGGTAACGCTCCATTTCCACATCAGAGAGCCGGCTGCTTTTTTCAGTTGACGATTTCACAATACTCTTCTCCAATCCTCGAATGCAGGACCTCAAGCTCCATGTCCCTGTCCTCTCCAAGCTCGCCGCAGGCATCCGCCCTGCATTGCCTGCAATGAGTCATCTGGGGAATGTGCTTTTCGCATTTCCTGCGTATCGTGTTTAAAGCTTCATGAGACGGTCTTCGTAAATGTTCAAACTCAGCCTTTGGGATCAGGGGCATGATATTCATCAGCTCAGCTCCCCTGCGGGCGGCAAACCATGAGACCAAAGGAATCTCTTCATCATTAATGCCGGGTATAAAGACCGTGTTGACCTTTACAATAAGCCCCGCTTTAACAGCCGTGCCGGGTCCTTCCCACTGATTGTTCAATAAACACTCGGCGGCCTCTCTCCCCTTGTAAAGCGTGCCTTTGTACGATACCCATGAATATATCTTTTCAGCGATCTCGGGTCTCACTGCATTTATGGTAACTGTCAGACTGGTTACTCCTGCCCCGACCAGGTCATCAAGCCTGTCGGAAAGCAGAAGCCCGTTTGTGGAGACACAGAGCGTCAGTTCGGGATACGCCCTGTGAATCCTGCTGAATGTCTCAAATGTCGCGTCATTTGCCAGAGGGTCTCCCGGCCCGGCTATGCCGATAACAGTCAGGCGCTCATTTCTTTCAACTAATGACCTGACCCTATCCAGGGCTTCATGAGGAGTCAACACCCTGCTCGTAATACCGGGCCTCGATTCATTGGCGCAGTCATATTTCCTGATGCAGTATTTGCACTGAATGTTGCAGGCAGGGGCCACAGGCAGATGTATCCTGCCGAACCTGCTATGCGCCTCCAGCGAGAAACACGGATGCGTGCTTATGATACGGCTTTTGTCTCTGTGCCTAAGAATTGTTTTCATCGCTAACCTCTCTTTCATTGACGCTCTAAAGTAACTTTCTCATGCATACAAGTTTAGTATCTCTCCAGCCTTTTCGAATATAGAAATCCAGGGCCTCATTATTTTCAATGTCCCTGAGTAGATGGAGCCTTGATATATTTCCCGCCCTGCACCACTTGAAGACTTCCAGAAGGAGCTTTGAACCTGCGCCTTTCCCTCTGTATTCCCTTTGCACGATTAAATCCTCAAGCAGCCCGGCCGCCCCTCCTTCCGCGGTAGAGATCAATGTCTGGACAGAGCACATGCCGATTATTTCCTTGTCTCGTTCAGCCACGAGCACGACAGATGAGCCTGATTTGTTATCGAGTAAAAGACCCAGGCCCGCCGCCTGCTTTTCCATATCCGGTCTGAAATCCTGCTCAATGGAGAATAATTCCGAAAGAAGACCGCACATCTCAGGGACATCGTCCGGCCTTGCCTGTCGAACTGAAAAGTTCATGGAATTCAATCATGCCTCTATATGCACATGACATCTCTTTGTGCACGCCTTCGAGCAGGCTTCGCATCCGATGCAGTTTTCAGGCTTTGCGATGGACATTACCTTGTTGCCCATGTCATCCCCATATTCG
The DNA here is from genome assembly GCA_016234115.1 of Nitrospirota bacterium. GTDB lineage: Bacteria > Nitrospirota > Thermodesulfovibrionia > UBA6902 > UBA6902 > SURF-23. Next base: position 138,701 of record JACRHD010000067.1, on the reverse strand, counting down.
TCTTCACCCTCAAACGGTTTCTCAATCAGCTCAAGCACGTCCCTGCTGCAAACTTTGTAACAGCGTCCGCAGCCAATGCACTTATTCACGTCTATTGATTCAATAAATCTCGGCGTCCATGTCTGTCCGCCGCGCGTGTATCCGATGATCGGCATAATCCCTCCAGGAAATAATGGGTCAAGGGGCAGGGGGCACGGGTCAAGGGTGAAAAGTCTTTACTTGCCCCTTGCCCCCTGTCCCTTGACCCTGTTTTTAAGTTATCGCCTCTCCATCCATCTCGCCGGTCCTCACCCTCACTGCGCCTTCAACGGGCGAAACAAATATCTTTCCGTCTCCGCGTTTGCCTGACTGGTTGACCTTTATAATTGATTTCACAAGCTTGCTCACAGCATCATCAGGCACAATCAGCGTGAGCATTCTCTTGGGCACATAAAGGGCAATCTTCGGCAATGTATGCTCAAGCGCGTAAGTGGACGGCGTGGGTTTCAACTTAACCGTGGTGCAGAAACTCTCAGGCATTTCAGAATCCATCTCAGCGCACATTGCGCCCTTCTGTTTCCCCCTTCCATCTACGCTCTGTATTGTCAGTGAAGAATATCCCAGTTCATCAAGTGCCTGCTTGGTTTCAGGCAGCTTGTCTCTCCTTATAATCGCCGTAATCTCTTTCATATCACCCGACCTCCTTGTTTAAATTTAAGTAAGAAGTAGGAAGTGAGAAGTAAGAAGTAAAATAAAAATAAGATATCCTGCTTTCTACTTCCGACTTCTAACTTCCCACTTCTTACTTTATTTTTGTTCACAACCCTGTCTCCCCTGTCCTTACCGTATAAGCTGCATCAACAGGGCTGACAAATATTTTTCCGTCACCGATAAAACCTGTCTTTGCCTTGTCATGAATTATCCTGACCACCTTTTCAACGTCTTCAGTATCAACAACCGTCATGATGAGTGTCTTTGGGAGCTCATCGTAATGCACCGGGCCTACCTGAAGTCCCTTCTGTTTCCCCCTCCCGAATACCGGCATCTTTGTCAGCGACGGAAACCCCGCCCCCTCCAGCGCCAGCACTACCTCCTGTTCCTTTTCCGGCCGTATAAATGCCCTGATCATCTTCATGTGTTTCCTCCCTTTGTTATAAAACCACAGAGGCACTGAGACACAGAGATTTTTCTCCTCCGTGCCTCCGTGTCTCTGTGGTTGATTTAGATTTCATTTATCTGAATTGTTGTTAATCGCCTTCCTCAGCCACGGCGGCGGAGACCCTTTTACTGTTTCAAACAGTTTATGCATCGACTCCTCAATGGATGTTGTCTCTTTTATCTTTATTGGCATTATCCCCTTTTTCACAAGTCTCGCAGCCGAAGGCCCGCCGATTTCCGTGAGATAGATAATCCTGCAATCCTCAAGCTTATCAACCTTTGCCTGCACCCTTTCATCGTGAACCTGACCCATGCCTTTTGTCTCCTCAATCTCCGTATCCCTGCCGTCCGCGAATTGCCTTGTCTCAAGAAATTTATAGCCGTCCTTCATCAATTCGTATATGACAAACATCCCCGCCCTGCCGAAATGTTCATTCACATTTATTCCGTCTGTTGTTGCAAAAGCCACTTTCATATATATCCAGCCTCCTGTCTTTGAATAAAGTAAGCATTCGGTTATGAGCTTATCCCTCTCTTTAGCAAAGAGCGGGATAAGCAGTAACATTACCTGTAACTGAAGGATTACCTAATAAATCTGATTTCGCTCGCAATATTCTCCCGTATCATCGAGCGCCCGCAATATGAAGCGTGCCGCCTGTTTTAAGACACCTTTAAATTTGTCCATCATGCTACCCCTTTCTCAAAAGAATATTACCTGCTTCATTTATCGCGGCAAGGGTTCCTCTATACCCTATCGTCATCCTTGAACTGTTCCCTATGACTTTATAAACAGGGAACCCCATCTCAAACAATGGAATTCCCAGCTTCTTTGCCGTGTCTTCAGCGTGTGAGTTTGAAATGAGCAGGTCATAATCACCATCTACCGAAAACAGGTCTGAGACAAGCACTTCTTTCGCAAGAATTTTCCCTGCGTTTATTGTATTCTGAGGAATGACCGCAAGTGTTGTCTCTGCGCCTATTTCACTAATCCATACTGAAGTCTGAATAGCCGGATCAGGCTCAAGGGCAATACAGACTTTTTTCCCTCCGAAATAAAAATGAGCGTCCCTCATACCGTCGATCAGTATTCTCCTCTGCCTTTCGTATCTGGCGGGGACCGGCTTGCCGCTTAGAAATACAAGCGTCTGCACAAAGATGTCCGTATCATTCAACCCCGACACGCTTTCAAATACCGAATATTCGATGCCGAACTTTTCATTCAACAGCCTTGCGGCCGGTCCCATGCTCGCTCCTACGGCAAGTGTAAACGCAGAGCTTGCCATTCTCTTTATATCTTCAACGTCAGTCCCCCCAACCGCGATTGCAGAGAATCCCTGCCTGCTGCCGTCAAGCGCGGAAAGGTCGGGAAGTATAATCGGTCTTAATCCGAACGCTTCAACGATCTCCCTTAGCTCCGTAAAATCGGCAGGGGTCAGATGTGAACCGGCAAGGACGTTGATCTGATTGGAGGGGCAAGGGGCAAGGGGCAAGGGGCAAGTCAAAATAGCGCCCAACAAAGCCTCTACCGCCTTTGCGTAACCTGTTTCCAAACCACCTTCATAATCAGGAGTCGGGACATGGATAACCTTGACCCGGGACCCCGGCCCCTGGCCCCTTTTCAAAGAGCCTGCCACGTCATCCCCCTTTACCTCAGAGAGTCCCGAAGTCAGAACTCCGATAACATCAGGGCTGTTCTTCTCTATAATCCCCTCGATGGTTTTAGCGAGATTTTCATCACTGCCCATCACCACGTCTTCGGTAAAAAGCTTCGTACTTTCAAGCGCGATGGGTTCTCTGAAATGTTTTGTCAAAAGCACTTTACCAAGGAATGTACAGCCCTGCGCCCCGTGAATGACCGGTATCGAATTATTAACGCCCTGAAACGCAATCGCAGCGCCTATGGACTGGGAGTGACTGAGAGGGTTAATGACAACCTCACGTTTAGGTGTAAGAGCAATTCTTCCCTGCCCCATGACCCTTGCCCCTTGACCCCTGCCCCCGTCGTAGAACTTCATGCTGTTGCTTATCTGCTCCGCAAAATTAACCAACCCTTCATAGCCTGCATATGCAGTATGTCTTTCCTGATTCACGTCCACAAAAGGGGAACCTGCCTTTACAGCAAGATACTGATTCCTGCCTCCCGCCACAAGGATGTCGGCGTTTTTCTCTTTCAGGAGTCTCAGCAGGTTCCTGGGCGTCACATCTTCAACAAGAGGAGCATCCTTTCCGAGTATCTCTTTCATCTTCTCTTCGTCTTCAAATGTGCTCTTCTTTGTGCCGACTGCAACAATCTCAATCCCCAGATCAAGAAGCGCGGAAATAAAGGACCAGCTCTTCACCCCGCCGGTGTAGAGAACGGCTTTTTTGCCTTTCAGATATGAGTATGCTTTCAATTTTTCTTCAAGCTGTTTCTCTTCTCTTGCGATGATTGATTCTATTTCCCTTGCCCCTTGCCCCTTGACCCTTGACCCTATTATTCTCAGCGCCTTCTTCATCTCCGTCTTTCCGAAAAAAGAAACTTCAATATAAGGAATGCCGTACCGCTTCTCCATTTCTTTTGCTACGTTTATCAATGCCCGGCTGCAAACGACGACATTCAGTTCCGCCCGATGTGCGTATGTAATTTCTTCAAAAGTTGAATCTCCTGTAATCCTTGAGAGGATTCTTATTCCGGCATCCTTTAAAACCGGTTCAACAAGCCACAGGTCGCCTGCGATGTTGTACTCGCCGATAAGGTTGATACCCCCTTGAGTTTCGCCCTTAAGAGTAACGCCCCCGGCTTCGTCACCCCCTCTTAAAATGAGAGGGGGACAGGGGGAGTTAGGATTTCCGGAGCGGGGGGTACCCGTCCCTATTACATAATCAAGAAGCACTTCTCCCGCTATTCTATTTCCGAGATTCTTCGGTCCCACAAAACCCGGCGCATTCACCGGGATAACGCGTATCGACAGCTCTGCTTCAGCTTTTTTGCATACGGACTCTATATCCTCTCCTGTCAGGCCGCTTACGCAAGTTGCATAAACAAATATCGCCTTTGGTTTTACCGTCTCATAAGCCCTCCTGACGGCAAGGAAAAGTTTTTCCTCTGAACCGTAAACGATGTCCATTTCATTCATGTCTGTTGTAAATCCCATGCGGTGCAGGTAGCCTTTTGAAGATGACGTGCCTCTTCCTTCCCAGGAGTTCCCGCAGCATGCAATAGGGCCGTGAACAACGTGCGCTGTGTCGGCAATGGGCTGGAGCACAATCATCGCGCCGTCAAAGGCGCAGGACTCGCCTCCGCGTGAACGGCAGATCCTGTCCTTCTTTTCCCGTTCGCATCCGCCTTGTGTTAATTTGTCTATGCCTGTCAGCATGGTTGAACCTTCCTCTTTTATTTAATAACCCCTCCTAACCTCCCCTTAAATAAGGGGAGGGACTAAACCCCCTCTTAATGTAAGAGGGGGAAGGGGGAGTTATCCTTCACCGTATCACATCAAAGCTCGTTGTGTTCATTGTCTTTCTGTCCATTTCATCAAGCACTGTGTTGACAATCAGGCACACCAGGTTCAGCGCTCCGTGATAGCCGATAATCGGATACCTGTGGAGGTGGTGCCTGTCAAACAGCGGGAACCCTATCCTGATAAGCGGGGTCCCCGTGTCGCGCCAGAGAAGCTTCGCGTAGGAATTCCCTATGAGAAAATCCACCGGCTCTGTAAACATCAATGAACGCAGGTGCCACATGTCTTTATGGATATAAACCTTGCCTTCCTGTCCGAACGGACTTTCACTTAAAATGGCTTCGGCGTCTTCCCTGAATTTTTTGTCACCGTTTGTACAGACGATATGAACAGGGGACCCGCCGATCTCCATCAGGAAACTTATCAATCCAAGCAGGAGGTCGGGATCGCCGACAAGGGCAAACCTCTTGCCGTGAACATAGGGGTGCGAATCAATCATCGCATCCACTGCGCGTCCTCTTTCGTCCTCAATTTCCTGCGGGACCGGCTTGCCGGTAATTTTGCCTATCTCTTCAAAAAAGCTGTCCGTATTCTTTATGCCGACAGGAGGAAGCGCTGAAACAGTCTGGCTCCATTCCTTGCTGATATAGTCCAGTGTCTTTGCAGTCGAATACTTCTGAAGTGCAATGGTTGCCGTTGCATTAATCGAATCCGCGGCGTCGGCAAGTAGTGTTCCGCCCGGATACAATTTATACTCACCCGAATTGGGAGAATCATAAATATCGCTCACGTCGGCTAAAATCGTATGCCTTACTTCCATTATATCGAGAAGCCTTTTCAATTCCCGGTAATTCCCCGTATAAGTATCAAAGCCGGGGATAATATTTATCTTTCCATTCGGCTCGCCTTTCCTGCCTGCCGTAACGGCGGTGAGTATGCCCTTCATCATATTGTCGTACCCGGTGATATTTGAGCCGACAAAACTCGGCGTGTGCGCAAAGGGGACCGGCAGCTCCTGAGGGATGGCCCCTTTTTCCCGCGCGGTCCTTATGTAGGCATTGAGGTCATCGCCGATCACCTCTGCCATACATGTTGTGCAGACCGCAAGCATCTTCGGATGATAAAGAGTGTAGGCATTCTCAAGTCCTTCAAGCATGTTGTTCAATCCGCCGAACACCGCCGCGTCTTCCGTCATGGAGGTGGATACCGCTGTCATCGGTTCTTTAAAATGCCTGCTCAGATGGCTCCTGAAATAAGCGACACACCCCTGCGCTCCTTGCACAAAGGGCAGCGTCCCTTCAAAACCCGAGGCGCAGAATACCGCGCCCAGAGGCTGGCATGCCTTCGCCGGATTGATCTTTATGTTCTGCCGTTTGAAATTGAGTTCCCTGTACTCCTCTGTCTTTGTCCATTCCCCTATACGCTGCACTTCCTCAGCAGACGGACAATTCTCAAACTCCTTCTTCCGCTCAAACTGCTCGACGTACTCCTGCTCCTGAAATAGTTCATTGTGGTCTTTTATCTTCATGTGTTCCTCCTTATATTAAGTAAGAAGTAGGAAGTAGGAAGTGGGAAGTAAAAAGGGTCGGTTGTCTTTACTTCTCACTTCCCACTTTTAACTTCTCACTTGTTCTTTCTTATCAAACCCCATGTCGGGCTGTTTACCGTCATGTCCATATCTCTGGCGAAAACGGGAAATCCGTCAAAACCGTGATACGGCCCTGAATAATCCCAGGAGTGCATCTGTCTGAAAGGCACCCCGAGCTTATGATAGGAATATTTCTCTTTGATCCCCGAGCCGACCATATCGGGATTGAGCCTTCTGGTGAACTCTTCGAGCTCGTAAAGCGTTGCATCGTCCATGATCACAGCTCCTTCCTTCATCTCGGGATAGGTCCTTTTATAATCGTCGCTGTGGCCGAATTCATAGCCTGAAGCCACGACCTCCATGCCGAGGTCTTCATATGCGCCGATGGTATGCCTCGGCCTCAAACCGCCTACATAAAGCATTACCCTCTTGCCTTCAAGTCCCGGTTTGAACTCCTCTATGACCGCGTCCATCACCGGCTTGTATTTAGCGATCATCTTCTCGGCATTCTCTTTGATACCGTCATCAAAATGCGAGGCGATCTTTCTGAGGCTCTGGTATATCTTTGTCGGGCCGAAGAAATTAAACTCCGTCCACGGGATGCCGTACTGCTCTTCCATATGCCTGCAAATGTAATTCATGGAACGGTAACAGTGGACAAGATTCACCTTTGCCTTGTGCGCTATCCCCATCTCGTTTATCGAGGCGTCGCCGGTCCACTGCGCGATAACTCTGAGACCGAGCTCCTCAAGCATCTTCCTCGACGCCCATGCGTCTCCGCCGATGTTGTAATCTCCGATAAGCGCGACATCATAGGGCGTGGACGATTCAAGCTGTCCCTTGCCGAGGATGTGGTCCCTTATGGTATCGTTGGCGATGTGATGTCCAAGCGACTGGCTCACGCCCCTGAATCCCTCGCATCTCACCGGCACGACAGGCATGGCAAATTCCTTTTCAGCCTTTTTGGATACCGCTTCGATGTCGTCTCCTATAAGACCGACAGGGCATTCCGAGAGTATGCCCATGCTTTTGGCCAACGGGAACAGCTCCTTCAATTCGCGCAACGCCGCATCTAAATTCTTGTCGCCTCCGTACACAATGTCCTTCTCCTGAAAGTCTGTTGTGATGTGCATTGTTCCGAATGTATCGATACCGGTCTGACCGTTGTAATAATTTCTCCTGGACCACCAGCTATACTGGCCGCACCCGACAGGGCCGTGGCTGATGGTAATCTGGTCCTTGACAGGCCCCCAGACAACGCCCTTCGCGCCTGCGTACGCGCATCCCCTGACCGTCATGACCCCGGGACGGGATTTTATGTTTGACTTGACCTGGCAGGCGCTGCACTGCCCCGTCGGGTCATTGGCTGCAAGGTGCCTGGCGCGGTCCTTCTTCGCCTTCTCAGGATACGCGTCAAGAACTTCTTCTATCATTTTTTGGGTCTCTTTAATTGCAGTGCTCATTTATTCCTCCTTAATTTGGGGGTTGGGGGTCAGCGGTTAGGGGTTAGTAAAGACTGACGTTTCTTTTCTTTCACCAATCCCTAAACCCTGTTGTTCTTCGTTCTCCAATATCCCGAAATCCATAAGCAGTTTCTCCAGATCATCCATGCTCATTGGAGTAGGAATAACGAGGTTTTTGTTTTCAGCCATCTTTTTTGCCAATGACCTGTATTCATCCGCCTGCGGGTGATCGCCGGAATACTCGATAACGGTCATCCTTCTCAGCTCAGCCCTCTGCACCTGGTTGTCCCTCGGAACGAAATGGATCATCTGCGTTCCTAACTTCTTTGCAAGCTCGGAAATCAGCTCGTATTCCTTGTCTGTTTTTCTGCTGTTGCATATCAGCCCGCCGAGTCTTACGCCCCCGCTCTGCGCATATTTAAGAATGCCCCTTGATATGTTGTTTGCGGCGTACATCGCCATCATCTCGCCCGAGGTCACTATGTAAATCTCCTTTGCCTTGCCTTCCCTGATGGGCATCGCGAAACCTCCGCATACAACGTCGCCCAACACGTCATAAAAGACAAAATCGAGGTCCTCGCCGTAGGCGCCGTTTTCCTCGAGAAAATTTATGGCAGTTATAACACCGCGTCCCGCGCACCCGACACCAGGTTCAGGGCCGCCTGATTCAGCGCATTTAATTCCTCTGTAACCGGTTAAAAGCACCTCTTCGATCTCGAGGTCTTCCACGGTGCCGCGTTCACGCGCCATGTCCATGACCGTTGCCTGCGCCTTTTTGTGCAGTATCAATCTCGTCGCGTCCGCCTTTGGATCGCATCCGACGATCATGCATTTATAACCCGCTTCCGAAAGGCCCGCTACAGTGTTCTGAGTTGTTGTTGACTTGCCGATACCGCCTTTTCCATAAATTGCTATCTGCCTCATACATAATCTCCTTTCAAGGTTTGTTTTGTTGCCTGACCAAGTCTATTGCCAGAACCATGCCAGCCCATAACGTGCTGTTATTTCACAGGAGAAGATTATGCCCTTGGAACACTAATGTAGTATTTAGAACAATAATGTATCAGTGCTTCAATATTGTCTTGCCCGTCTCTCCTGTTATGCCTGACTGTCCCCTGCTCTTTACAAAAATGTCTCTTAATTTGCCCTCAGGCCGCTATATCAGTATAATGATCTGATGCCTCGCGCGGAGAGGGCATTTATGTCTACAATGAAGACGGGCAGATTGTCTTTATGAATCCCGAGGCCGAGCGTCTCCTGGGCTGGACCATGGACGAATTAAATGAGAAGAACGCGCATGATCTCGTTCATTTCCGCAAGGCTACTGGTAAACAGGCTCGGCAAGGACGCCCCGGGGGGCGATATCGCCGGAAGGATCATCAGGGAAGGCGACCGGATAGCCGAGATCGTCAGGGGCCTTCTTTCTTTTTCGAGGGTGCAGGAGGACAAAAAGAAGGGAATCCGCGTCGATGAAATATTGGCGGAGTCGTTGACCCTGACAGGCGTGCAGATGCGGAAGGACGGTATTATATTTAAAAAACGTCTCCCTCAAGACCTGCCTTTGATAACCGCAAACTTTCAGCAGATAGAGCAGGTCTTTCTCAACGTCCTGAGCAACGCAAGATACGCCCTGAACCAGAGATACCCGTCGGTAAATGAAGACAAGGTGATGGAGATTTCGGGACTGGAGGTTACGGCGGACGACGGTCCGTATGTAAGGGTGATTTTTCATGATCACGGCGCCGGGATACCTTCCGGCGTCATTCACAAGGTCCTGTCCCCCTTTTATTCGACAAAACCGGAGGGCCTGGGAACGGGGCTGGGATTGAGCATAAGTTATAACATTATCAAAGATCACGGCGGCAAGCTGACGCTGGAAAGCGCGGAAGGGGAGTTCACCAGGGTCATAATTGATCTGCCTGTGCACGGCGGAGGACTCCGGGAGTTAAAGAATAAATCCGCTGATTCCGAATAGGTACTAAAAGTCTCATAATCCCGGCGTCGTCATATTATAAAGGAGCATGCTATGAAAACAAACGGCAGGACAAAACAGAAGAGGGAAGAGATGCTTTCCCTGTACAAGGACATTGTGGAATCGACAAATACACTCATTTGGCGCACGGACGCGGAGGGGAGGTTTACTTTTCTCAATCCCGCGTGGGAAAAGGTGTACGGGTATGGAAACGAGGAGATGTTAGGCAGGAATTTCTCGGATTTTCAGGCGACCGACGCCGCAGGGCATTATGTCAACGCGTTCAGAAACTGCCTCATCGGCGAACAGGTAATAGGCCACGAAACCGCGTTCTTCTCAAAGAAAGGCGACGAGGTCTACCTGGCGATCAACCTGATCCCGCTGTATAGCGGCGACCGGGAAATCGTCGGCACTCAGGGGACCGCGTTCGACGTCACCGAGCGCAAGCACGCCGACAAACTTTTTCAATACCTGAGCGCGAAAGATGAGCTGACGGGGCTCTATAATATTCACACCTTTCTGAGCATGTCCGAGCAGCAGATAAAGACGGCCCACCGTGAAAAGAAAGAAATGCTGGTCATATACGCGGGCGTGGACGGTATGCGGTCGATAAACGAGGTCTACGGACGCGAGGCGGGAGACGGCATACTGATGGATACGGCGAACATCCTCAGAAAGACCTTCCGCGAGGCGGACGTCCTTGCGCGGACAGGGGGAGACGAGTTTGTCGTCTCGACCCTCGTGTCTTCCGAGAAGACGGAGGAAATGATAATTTCCCGCCTGGATGACAACATCGCGAAGCACAATGCGGGCAAGAGCGGACCTCCGGAATTGTCCTTGAGCCTCGGGGTGTCTTTTTATAATCCGGGATGTCCGGTCCTCATTGAAGAGGTGCTTTCAAAGGCGGATGAAAACATGCACCTTCGCAAGAAGCTCCGTAAGGACTGAGGCCCGGTCCGTTTGAACGGCTTAAGCAGATTCTGATAACATAATCGCTGACAGCCATGGATGAGATAAGCTGCAGGGTCGTAAAGACTTTTCTCGATTAACACGAGGCCGGAATTTCTCTCCACCCTCGCCGGCCTTCCTTATGATCAAACCATCTGCTCATTTCTTGACCCTCATCCGCTCAAAGCCCCCATCGGCTTTCAGATATACCACCTCTTCAATCTGGGCGTTTCTTATCATCCGGTCGCACAGCTTGCACGGTTTGCCGCTGGCGATACTCCTGTCCTCTTCAAATCCGGCGATGTAGATGATCGAGCCTTTCATCCTTTCAGGCGGGGCGCTGATGATCGCGTTTTGCTCGGCATGAACTGCCTCGCACAGCTCATAACGCTCTCCCGACGGGATATTGAGCTCCTTTCTGGTGCACTTTTCCGTGTCGATGCAGTTGACCATTCCGCGGGGGGAGCCGTTATAACCCGTGCTTACTATCACGCGGTCCCTGACAATTACGGCGCCGTATTTCCGGCGCAGGCACGTGGACCGCGACGAAACGACTTTTGCTATTTCAATGAAATAATTGTCCCAGTCAGGACGCATAAAGCGCTACTCCGCCGACTGCAATTTATTGCCGTCCAGTTCCAGTGTTTTGATGTCCCACCCGCTGAAATTTATTGTGAAGGTGTGCGCTTCCTGTATCGCGGTGTCTTCCGGTATTATGAACACCTTTCGTGAAAGGGCGGGGCTGTTGTCTGCTTTCCCGAGGAGGACGGTCGCCTCCTCCTGCGCGGAATTGATATTGAGAACCAACTGGAATTCAGGCTCGTTTATTATTGAGCTTATTATCGGATTAATTTTCGCCAGCGCCCTTTGTTCAACAACCGTTGTGAAGACGCCGGTGCCGAGATCATTTTCATCGGATATGAAAATTTCTGAATATTCTATGCCGGGCAGAGGTCTGTCCTCGCGGCTTTTAATTTCGGTCATACATCCTCCTTGAAATCAAATTGATTCGGGTGTCAATTTTTGCGTCTCGGGGACACTTCCCGAAACACTCTGGATACTCTTACGCTCCGGTGAGAGCGCTTCTTAAAGAACAGCCCGAATTTTAACATACCGCCAAATTTTTTACCCTTCGACGCTGTCTCCGGGGCGCTTCGGCGCCCAGACCTTTCCCTTGTCGAGGATATGCCCGACGGCCCACCCCCTGTTTTGCAGCTCCCGCGCTATATATCTCCTGTGGCATTTCCACGGGAACCTCTCGGCACAAATAATTACGGACATCTTTGATGAAGCGATCGCTTCCAGCGCGCTTATGCCGTTTGCAAACTCTGCCGTGCGGGTGTAATTTTCATAACCGCCTTTCCGGAACCCGCCGAGTTCTTTACCGGCATAATGGTAATCGAAGAGTTCTTTTTTCAGGGAGGTCTCAAGACGCGCCCTTGTGAAGTGTTCAAACTTGCTCGCCGGAAAACTCCTCACGTCGATTACCGATGTTATATCGTAAGAGTTGAGGATTTCCATGAAGTCCTCCAGGCTGCGCAAGCCGGTGCCCAGGGTATATATCTTTTTCATAGTGTCAGAGCGTCAAAGTGTCAGTGCATCAGAGCATCGCAGAATCAGAGTTAGGATGAGCTTTTCTTCTGAAATAATATCACAATCATGCCCGGAGGTGCGAGTCCGGCAATTCGGGTTTATGCTGAAAAATTGACAAGAAATCTCAGGGGGAATATAATTATTGTCGATAAATAAACTCTTTGAGGAGGAAATATTCATGTCGGACGCAGTGAAAAATCTAACTGCTGATTCTTTCGATCAGACGGTAAAGTCGCAGAGTCTTGTAATGGTCGATTTCTGGGCAACATGGTGCGGCCCCTGCAAAATAATAGCGCCTGTTATTGAAGAGCTTGCCAAGGAGTATGAAGGCAAGGTCACTTTTGCAAAGGTGAATACGGATGAGAATCCCGATCTGGCCGGTCGTTACAACATCAGGGGGATCCCTACCCTTATATTTTTTAAGGACGGCAAAATACTCGACCAGGTAGTCGGAGCTGTGCCGAAAGCACAGCTTAAATCCAAGTTGGAGTCCCTAATTTAAGCAATGACTTATGACGTGATAATCATCGGAGGAGGCCCTGCCGGCCTTACGGCAGGGCTTTATGCTTCAAGGGCGAGGCTAAAGAGCCTCCTGATTGAAAAAGGCCTTCCCGGCGGACTCGTTACAACCACGGAATGGGTTGAGAATTATCCCGGCTTCGAAGAGGGCATCCTTGGGGTCGAGCTCGCCATGAAAATGGAAAAACAGGCCGTGAAGTTCGGGCTGGAAATAATCCAGGGCGCCGTTACCGGTATTTCCCTTAATGACAAGCTTAAAGAAATAACCCTCGAAGGCGGCGCTCGTTACCTGGCCAAAAGCATCATACTTTGCACCGGGGCGCACCCGAGACTTCTGCAAATAGAAGGTGAAGACGAGTTCCGGGGAAAAGGCGTTTCCTATTGCGCCACCTGTGACGGGGCTTTTTTCAGGGACAAAACAATAGCCGTAGTCGGGGGCGGGGATTCGGCCGTTCAGGAGGCGATATTCCTGACGAAGTTTGCCGGGCTCGTCTACGTCATTCACCGGAGAGACAAGCTCAGGTCTGAAAAGATACTCCAGGAGAGGGCCTTCTCCAATCCCAAGATAAAATTTATATGGGACTCGGTGGCGGAGAAAATAGCCGGAGAAGGAGGCGTGAACGCCCTGCATATCAGGAACCTCAAGACAGGGGAGAAATCGGAGCTTGCCGTGCACGGTATTTTTATCTATATAGGATATAATCCCAACACCGAGATGCTCGGGGGGATGGTCGAAACCAACGGAAACAATTACATTGTAACTGATGAAAATATGGCGACAAACGTCCCCGGAGTATACGCGGCCGGCGATGTCAGGAGTAAGCCGCTGAAGCAGATTACCACCGCGGTCGGAGAAGGGGCGACGGCCGCTATGGCGGCAGTTAAGTATATAGAGGAGAATTTCTAAGCAAGATCAAAAATCAAAAATTAAAAATCAAAATGCAAAATTAAGGAAGTTATTTTTTTAATAAATCTTTTCCATAATTTTGATTTTTTATTATGTTCGAATCATTATCTGAAAAATTAGAGGGCGTATTCAAGAAGCTCAAGGGCCGGGGGCTCATCAGGGAAGAAGACGTTGTCGCGGCCATGAAAGAGATCAGGATGGCGCTCCTTGAAGCCGACGTCAACTTCAGGGTCGTAAAGGACTTTACTGAAAAGGTCAGGGAACGCGCCGTCGGCAAAGAGGTGGTCGAGAGTATTACTCCGGGGCAGCAGGTCGTCAAGATCGTTCATGATGAGCTTTGCGCCCTCATGGGCGGCGGCTTCCGGAAGATCAACCTCGCGCCTAACCCTCCCACCATTCTTATGCTGGTCGGTCTTCATGGCTCAGGCAAGACAACGACCTCCGCGAAGCTTGCATTCAATTTCAAAAAGGACGGCAAGAGACCGATGCTGGTGGCCCTCGATACGGGCCGGCCGGCCGCAATCGACCAGTTGATCTCTCTTGGCGCGCAGATCGACGTGCCTGTTTACGCGACAAAGCCCGGAGACAATCCGGTGAGGATCTTCCCCGAGGCGCTCCGGAAGGCAAACCTGGAAGGCAGGGACGTTATAATACTCGACACAGCGGGCAGGCTGCATATAGACGAGCAGTTGATGAAAGAGCTTGAAGAGCTGAAAAAAACGGCTAATCCGAAAGAAATCCTGCTCGTCGCTGACGCTATGACGGGGCAGGACGCGGTAAATATCTCGAAATCCTTTGACGAGAAACTCAACATAGACGGAGTCATTCTGACAAAAATGGACGGAGACGCCCGCGGCGGGGCGGCGCTGTCCATAGCCGCCGTGACCGGGAAACCCATAAAATTAATCGGCGTGGGCGAAAAGATAGACTTCCTCGAACCGTTTCACCCGGAGCGAATGGCTTCAAGGATACTGGGAATGGGAGACGTGGTGACCCTTGTTGAAAAGGCCCGGGAAGCTGTTGATATGGAGGAGGCCCTCAAATTAGACGAAAAGCTAAGGAAGGACGGCTTCACCTTTGAAGACCTCAAAAACCAGATCAGGCAGATCAAAAAAATGGGGCCTCTTGAAAATATTCTCGGTATGATCCCCGGACTCGGCAAGCAGATGAAGGGCGTGAACATAGACGACAGGGCCTTCGGCAAGGTCGAGGCCATAATCAATTCCATGACAAGGCAGGAAAGAAGCAATTATGTTATGCTTAACGGCAGCCGGAAAAAGAGGATTGCCGACGGCAGCGGGACCACAGTGGCTGATGTAAACAGGCTGCTCAAGCAGTACATGGAAATGAAGAAAATGCTGAAGAGGTTTAAAAGCGGCAAGTTCAGGATGCCTCAATTCAAGTTCTGATTATCTCTGGTCATTGACCTTAAAAAGTCTTCAGGCTTCCCGGAAGCGATTCTGAAAAAAAATTCTCACTGCTGCTGTGATTGCTTGCAGGTTACTTGCATGTTTTATATAAAATTTTGTATCCTGTATCATTTAAACTATTTGATGTGGAGGAATTAATTTGGTAAAGATAAGGTTAACAAGAAAAGGAGCAAAGAAGAGGCCCTTTTACAGGGTGATTGTGGCGGAATCAAGCGTCAGGAGAGACGGTCCGTTCCTGGAGATTATCGGCACCTATGATCCCATGAAAGACCCCTCTGAGGTTAAAATAGATACCGACAGGGCAAAATACTGGATTGGCTGTGGAGCACAACCGACGTCCGTAGTAAAGAAACTTTTGAAAATTTCGGGTATGTAGAGATTACCCGGGACCCTATGGAGGTGGATATGAAGGCGCTTATTGAACTAATGGCGAAGTCCCTTGTAGATAGGCCGGAAGAGGTCGGAGTGGCTGAAATAGAAGGGGAGAGGACCACAGTCTATGAACTCCGCGTTGCCACTTCTGATTTGGGTAAAATTATAGGCAAACAGGGCAGGACGGCCCATGCCATGAGGACCATTCTGAGCGCTTCAGGGACAAAGCTCGGCAAGCGTTGTGTTCTCGAGATACTGGAATAATATAAGTAAGAAGTGAGAACTAAGAAGTAAGAATTTTAATGAACTAATTATTATAGACCATGCTTCTTAATAGCTACTTCTTGCTTCTTACTTGAAAATGAAATGCGATGTTCTGACGCTCTTTCCTGAAGTTCTGGAGGCATATCTTAACGAGAGCATTCTCAAGCGGGCGTGCGAAAAGGACCTGCTTGAGACAAGGCTGTATAATATAAGGGACTTTGCAACCGGGCCGCACAGGACAGTCGATGATTCCCCTTACGGGGGCGGCGCCGGCATGGTGTTCAAACCGGAGCCCCTGTTCAGCGCGCTGGATTTTTTGCGGGATGACGGCGAACCGCGAAAGGTAATTCTTCTGAGCCCTCAGGGAAGGCCGTTTAATCAGGCGACGGCGGAAGATTACTCTCGCGAGACCCGGAGATTTGTTTTTATCTGCGGCCGTTATGAAGGAGTTGATGAAAGGGTAATGACCCTTGTGGATGAGGAAGTGTCCATCGGGGATTATGTGATAACGGGCGGAGAGCTGGCCGCGCTTGTTATCATCGATGCGGTAACAAGGCTGGTCCCCGGGGCCCTCGGAGATGAAAAGTCTGCGGAGGAAGATTCATTTTCACGGGGGCTGCTCGATTATCCGCATTATACGAGACCGAGGGAATTCAGGGGGATGAAAGTGCCCGAGGTGCTTTTCTCGGGAAATCACAGGCAGATATATCTCTGGCGCAGAAGAGAAGCCCTGAGAAAGACAGTGGAGATGAGGCCTGACCTCATTGAAAAGTTTGACTTGTCGGATACGGACAAAAAATTACTGAAGGAAATAGAGGAGGAGAAAGTATGAACGCAATGAGGGTAGTAGAAGAAGGATACAGAAAAGCTATTGCCGACTTCAGGGTAGGCGACACCGTGAGCGTTAACATGAAGGTCAGGGAAGGCGAGAAGGAAAGGGTCCAGACGTTTACAGGGGTCGTCATCGGCAGGAAAGGAAGCGGGACCCGTGAGACCTTCATGGTCAGAAAGATCTCCTATGGGATCGGGGTCGAAAAGATATTCCCTCTCCATTCTCCTCTGATCGAAGATATAAAGGTCGTCAAGGAAGGTCATGTAAGAAGGGCAAAACTGTATTACCTCAGGGGAAAGAAGGGCAAGGCCGCGACCAAGGTCAAGGACAAGCCTTTCAGCGCAGCGAAGCAGAAATAATAATATAATGAGTCGTCGGTTTTCAGAACTGACAACTGACGACTCAAGGCCGACCGTTCATGTCATCTCGCAAGACTTCAAAAAAGTCGGAAGTCCCTTCCATCTTCCATTACGACGAACAGGTCAGAAAGGACCACCCCGCGGTCGCAGGCATAGATGAAGCAGGGCGTGGGCCGTTGGCGGGGCCGGTGGTGGCTGCCGCCGTCGTACTCCCCACAGGCATTGTCATCGAGGGTCTCAGGGATTCAAAGAAAGTCCCCGCCGAACACGAAAGGAAAACACTCTTCTGGAAGATCGCAAACTGCGCCGTCTCCATCGGGGTCGGAATCGTCGAGGCGGATGTTATCGACAGGATCAATATTCTTGAAGCTACAAGACTTGCGATGAAGCTGGCAGTGGCGGACCTGGACAGGAAACCCGATATTTTGTTGATAGACGCGGTCAGACTTTCCAATTTACCTCTTGAGCAGAGGTCTATCATAAAAGGCGAGTCCGTCAGCGCCTCTGTAGCAGCCGCGTCGATCATTGCAAAAGTCGCAAGGGACGACATCATGCTGGACCATCATGACAAATATCCCGCGTACAACTTCAGGAGCCATAAAGGATACTCCACGAATGAGCACATGGAGTGTATCAGTAAATATGGTCCCTGTCCCATTCACAGAAAAAGCTTCAGAAAAGTCGCTGACGTGCAGCTCCCGTTTGAGATTTAGATTAATTTTGTAGGGGCGATTCATGAATCGCCCCTACAACCTTCTGCATTACCTTTTCAATCGTCCACGATATCTCCTTGCCGCCAGGAGGGTCCCGCCCGTAATGAACAGTAACGAGCTGACCGGCTCGGGGGCGACCGGCGGAGCTGCGTCTCCGTCCCTTACGGCCCATGCGTAGCGCGTTGTCGTCTTGTCGCTGAACCCCTGGGTGCCGTAGAGGAAATTAAAGCGTGCCGCCTGCAGAGGGTCGCCTTCATTTTCTGTCGCGGTCCAGTATATGGACGGCTTGACGTTTGTAAATGACCCGCTCGAGCCCGATGATATGCCTTCAGAATAAAACAGATGACCCATCTCGCTCCCGGCGCAGTTGTTTCCGGAACAGGCGTCCGAGAAAGGAAGTCTCCAGTCATCGAAGCCCTGGAATACAAGATCTTCCGCCCAGGTATTTGCTTCATCCCACGTGTATGTTTGTCCCGAATAATTTGCATCCTGCAGCCAGGTGATATTCAGATCGTCATCGTAGATAAGCCCGTTGCCGCGGTCGATAAGCCCCGCGTTCGCAGATGCAATCGTCAGCAGAAGTACGGTTGCTGCTGTGAACAAAGAAGTTTTCTTCATAAGGTTTTCCCTGCCTTTCTGATTTTGAAGTTTGGATTTTAATTAAAGACTGATGATTGTCCGGTATGTGAATTACGGCTGAGATCTGTTTTTGATTTTCATGTCCCCTCCCTGTGAAATGATGCCATTGGGCCGGGAAAAAATACGCATTTCGCACTTCAGGTCGCAGCTTGTCTTACCGGATGCAGTATAGATATTAAAGCCCAACCATGTCCCCTATGGCTTCAAAATATTTTAGCAATTGTTATGCCATTGCCTGAGAGGCTATATAACTTACTGAAAAAATTAATAATCTGACTTATCTTCACGAATATATAGATAAAGGAGTGCACATGTAAAAACAATTGTCACGATAGATGACAAAGACAAACCTGTAAGTCCGGGTCAAGCCGGAGGGACAAGACAATATATTGAATAAATGACGCAAACGGTCACCATCAGGATATTGATGCGTCGTAAAATTTATTTAATACCGGGGAAATAAAACCAGTCTTCTTACTGTGTCACAATAATGTTCAACTTTTGCCATGTCACACTATTATGTTATTATAAATTTCCCGGCGGGGAGCAAGAAAGGCGATCATTTTATAATTCCCGATCAGAGCAACTCCTGGAGAGAGAATTATTATGTCATTCACGGTCAACATTGCATCGGAAGAAAAAGAATTGGCGGAAATTTTCAGATTGAGATACAAGGTATATTGTCTGGAATGGGGTTTTGAAAAACCGGACAACCATCCGGATGGGTTATTAACGGACAATTACGACAGTCATGCCCTTCATTTTGCTGCAAGAGATCAGTCCCATAAGGTCGTCGGCGCGATGAGTCTGATTCTGCAGACCGACGGGAAATTCCCCATTGAACAGTACTGCGACCTCGATATCGATGTCTCAAAGCTCCCTCGGGAGAAAACGGCGGAGATTACGAGATTCGTGGTGCACAGGGATTACAGGAGAAGGGTGGAAGATAAATATATCTATGGGCCCGACGAGGAGAGAAGGAGCATCGGAAGTTTCGCCTTTGAGCAGAATTATTCTTATACCAGACGGTATGAAGACAGGAACAAATACAGACAGGGACAGCAACGGGGCAATATGTCCCAGGGCGAGAGGCGGAAAAGGCACGAGATTGTCGTGGGCCTTTATAAAGCAATTTACAGGGAAAGCAGGCGACGACAGATAAGCAACTGGTACGCTGTCATGACAAAAGGTATCGTGACCCTGCTTGACGGGTTGGGACTGAAGTTCGAGGCCATCGGCGATCCTGTCGATTATCGCGGCATACGCACTCCGTACCTGGGTGAGCTGAGTAAGATAGAAGAAGGGATTTCAAAGAAGGACCCGGAGTTGTATGAAGAATTCGTCGGAGGCTTGTAAAGAACGCCCGGATTTGCAGTGACGCTATTTGTTCCCTTAACAGAGCATGATAAACAGGTTCAGTATTTCTATAGGCAAGGATTTCACAATTAAAGTCCAGGACCCGGACCTGAAAAAAACGGCCCGTGGTATGGCGGACAGCATTAACGACAGGAAGATCCAGGAAATTTTCCCACCTTTATATGAGAAGGTAAAGCTTGTTTTCAGCGACGGCAGGAAGAGAAGAGTCAGGGACTTCAGGCAGACGTGCATCACGGGGGCAAACCTCTATTCCCGCGCTGAGCTCATTCCTGTAAAAAATGAGAAAGGGAAAGTAAAAGAGGTGTTCGTGGTCTTTGATGAAGTTTCAATGGAATGCCACCTCAACAGGAAGCTCTCCGAGTCCGAGGAAAAGATGATCGAAATAGGGAAGATAGCCTCGTCCCTTGCTCATGGCGTCAGAAACCCCCTGAATGCCATAAAAGGAGCGGTCGTCTACCTGAGAGAAAAATACGGGCATGAGCCGACCCTTCTTGAATTCAGCACAATAATGAACGTTGAAATCGACAAACTTGATTCGTTCATCTCCGACTTTCTCAGCGCCGCGAGGGGCGAAATGGAATCCGCCCCCGTCGTGCTGAATGATATCCTGAAAAGGATTACCGCAATGGTAAGACCGCGCGCTGAAATACAGAATATCAGGATCACACACGACCTTTCCTCACTGCCTCACATCAACGCGGATTCTTTCCAGATCGAGCAGGCGCTTTTCAATATTATAAATAACGCCGTCGAAGCCATGCCGGACGGCGGAGTCCTTTTGATCAGGACCTCCCTTAAATGGGAGAAGGACAGGGACTTTGCCGTAATAGACATATCCGATAGCGGCAAGGGCATCCCGAGGGAAAAATTGAAGCGGCTCGGCAGGCTTTCAGGAAGGTCCGGAAAAAGCGACAGAGGGTTCGGTATTTTCCTGTCCCGCGAGATCATAAAATCTCACGGCGGCAAGCTGTTATGGGAGAGCGTCGGGGGCAAGGGCACGGCATTCAGGATTTATCTGCCGGCCGGCGCTCAACGGCAGGCGGGACCCGGTTAACCGCCGGGCACAACAGAGGGGAAGAAGGTCAGGTACAGGAACATGGACTCCGGATTCAGGTCAAATATTTTGTTGGTCGATGACGAACCGAATGCGTTAAGGGTCTTGTCGGCCATACTCAGGGAAGCTTCATACAATACATACCAGGCGGCAGGCGTCGATGAGGCTCTGGAGATCGTCTCCGCAGAAAACATTGATGCCGTTATTACGGATTTAAAGATGCCGGGAAAGGACGGCTTGCAGCTCTTTCATCACCTGAAATCATACTACCCCGATTTGCCGGTTATTTTCCTGACGGCCTTCGGCACGGTCGACTCTGCCGTTACCGCAATGACCGAGGGCGCTTTTTTTTATTTCATCAAACCGCCGGATTACGTGAAGCTCAAGGCGATACTGGCAAAGGCGGTGGAACAAAAAAAACTCAGGAACGAGATCGCGGACCTCAGAAGCCGGCTGGAAACAACTTATAAGTTTTCGAGCATCATAGGGAAAAGTCCCGGGATGGTAGATGTTTTCAGGACGGTCGAGATGATCAAGGACTCCTCGACCAACGTCCTTATAGCCGGAGAAACCGGCACGGGGAAGGAGCTGCTCGCGCGCGCGATACATTATACCAGCCGCAGGCATTACAGACCGTTTGTGGCGGTAAACTGCGCCGCGGTGCCGCGCGAGCTCATGGAGGCGGAATTTTTCGGTCATGAAAAAGGCGCCTTTACTGGCGCGGCATCGGGCAGGGCCGGGAAGTTCGAAAGCGCGGACACGGGCACGCTGTTTCTCGATGAGATCGGGGAGATGGAGCTGTCGCTCCAGGCAAAATTGCTGCGTGCGATTCAGGAAAAGGAAATTGAACGCATCGGCGGGAACAACAAAATAAAGGTCGATGTGCGTTTAATTGCATCGACAAACCGCGATCTGGCAAAGGAGGTCAGGAAAAAAAGTTTCCGTGCCGACCTTTATTACCGCTTGAACGTAGTGCAGATTAAACTGCCGCCCTTGAGGGAAAGGAAGACAGACCTGCCCCTGCTGATTACCCATTTTATCGACAAGTTTGCCGATCGGGAGAATAGAGGAGTCACCTCGGTTTTGCCCGAAGTCATGCATGTATTGCTGCAATACGACTGGCCGGGCAATGTGAGAGAACTTGAAAATGTTATTGAGAGGGCCGTTGTCCTTGCCAAGGGAGACGTTATAGGTCTGCGGGACATACCCGCGGAGTTCAGGAAGGAAGTCAGAAATCGGGCGCATAGCGTAGGGGACCTCAAACCGTTAAAGGAGATTGAGCTTGAAATGGTGAAGCAGGCGTTGAACACATTTCAGGGTAACAAATCGAAGGCGGCAAGGGCGCTTGGAATAACCAGGAAGGCGCTGTACAAAAAGCTTGAAAATGTAAAATAGAGAAGTGTACCGTATCCGTTTTACCCATAAATTCCAACTCTCTAATTATAAAAGGTTATTTAGCTGATAAATAGCAGATTGTTCCCTTTGGATACACATTCCTCCCTGGCATCCTCCCCCGAATAAAAGAATAACATACCACGTCTCTTATCCCCCCTACGGGCAAATAAATCATTAATTCGGCCTGTTACCTCCTGACGGACATTTAATTATTCCCATTTGAACATGCCTGTTGGAATTTGGCATTGAAATTGCAAGTACACTCTGTCCCAAAAGGTCAACAATGCCTAACTCAAAAAAAATACTTATTATTGAAGAAGACGGCTTTTCCAGGATATGCTCCGCCATTCTCAATGACGAAGGCTTTGAAACAAGGCTTGCGCTGTCTGCAAGTGAAGCAGTACGGCTTGTTTCAAATAACGGTATCTCCCTGATAGTCCTGGATTATTCCTTTGTTCAGCCGCTTTTGAAGTCAAGAATTATGAAGGATATACCGACTATAGTGTTATCAGACGAACTGAATGATGAGTTGATAGAGACAATGAAGCGCATTACGAATTCAGTCTGCTTATTAAAGCCGATTGATTTCGAGAGGTTTAAATATATAGTGCACGGGGTCGTAAATGGTTATTTAAACATATCCGGAGGGAACATCATTGCGTAGTGTAATTGTCCTTACTGTTATACTGCTTGCAATAACCGCGGGCTGCAGCAGGGACCTCAGCAAACAGCAGTATTACGAGAAGGGCGTTAAGTATCTTGAAAGCGGAAATGCCGGCGGGGCGGTCATTGCCTTCAAGAAGGCCATTGAAAATGAGCAGAACAATTTTGAAGCGAGGTATCGGCTCGGCCTGGCATATATTGCTCTGGGACAATATGACCCGGCTGAAAAAGAATTGCTCAAGGCGCTTAAATTAAATCCGTCTTATCATGAAACGCACATAGCTCTTGCAAGGGCATACACCGGGCTGTCAAAGATAAATGACGCCGTTAATGAGATTGAACTTTATCTGAGCAAGGTCGGCGATAACGCGGAAGCATATGAGGTCGCCGCTTCCATATATGCAGTCAGGAGGGACTATCCAAAAGCGGAGGAATACCTGTACAGGGCGCTGAAGATATCCCCGCAGAGAATATCTTCAAAGATAATTCTTTCGGACCTTTATCTGGCGCAGAAGAAAGCGACACAGGCCGAGACACTGATAAACGAAGTCCTCGGTTCCGAAAGCGACAATATAAAGGCGCTGTATATGCTTGCCAGGATCCGGCAGGCTCAGGGCCGGACGGAAGATGTGATAGCCGTATATCAGAGAGTAATTGACAAGTATCCTGAGGACATTACCGCGCAGTTTGAACAGGGGCTGGCATATCTGACGGGTAACAGAACGGAAAAAGCCCGGACCCTGGTTGAACAAATGGAAAAGACGAATAAAGACCGCCCCGAGATCCCGTATCTCAAGGGGTTGATTTTCTATCATGAAAAGAAAATAGATGACGCAATAGGCTCCCTCCATGAAGCCGTAAAAAAATCTCCTGTGCCGGGCGCGTATTATTATCTCGGTTTATGTAACCTTCAAAAGGGAAACCTCGAACAGGCGGTCAGTGAATTCCAGAAAGTGGTCGACAGAAGACCCGACCTGGCGCAGCCGCATCTTTTACTCGCCTTTACACACCTGAAAAAGGGCAGGGCGGAAGAAACGGAAAGAGAGGCCAAAAAGGTATTGGCGGTGGATGAAAACAATGCCTTTGCCCATAACCTCCTGGGCAGCGCTTATCTTGCAATGAACAAAGGGGACCTGGCAATGGAAGAATTCGATAAAGCTATCGAGCTTAATCCGGGGCTGGTTGACGCCCATCTGAAGAAGGGCGCGTTCAACCTGTTGTCCGGAGATGCGCAGGAGGCTGAAAAAGAATTTGTCAGCGCGGTCAAAATGGCTCCCGATGTGCTCGACAGCAGGATCATTCTTGCGAAGTATTACCTTAGAAACAACAGGTCCCGTGACGCCCTCAGGACCCTGAATGAAGGGCTGAAAGGGAAAGCGGGCGATGCAATTCTCTATAACATGATCGGAACGGCGCATCTCATCGACAGGGACATTGAGAAAGCGAAGCAGAGTTTTGAAAAGGCCGTATCCGCGGACAAGAATATGTTCATGTCTTATTTCAATCTGGCAGTCCTTTATATCAGTAAGGGCGAGAAGGAAAAGGCGATAAAAGAATACAAAAAAGTACTCGAGTTTGACCCCTCCAACATAACGGCATTATTGACGCTGGCAAGGATCATGGAATCCGGCAACAACGATGCGGAAGCGCTGTCATATTATATGAAGGCAAAGGAGGGCGGGAAAACAGCGGCCTATATAGCGCTGGCGGGCTATTATCAGAGAAGAAATGATACGGGGCAGGCCGTAAAAGTTATTGAAGAGGCATTGCATGTGGACCCCAAGAACGTCCGGGCCAGGGAGATACTGGGGCTCATGCATGCGTCCGACGGAAAATATAAGGAAGCCCTGTCCGTGTATCAGGATATAAAGGACATATCCATGGAAACGGGCTCGGCAGGTATGGCTAATGTTTATGCGGAAATGGGCGACTATGACGGCGCCGTAAGGGAGTTAAAGCGGCTGCTGGACGCCGGTGATGACAGGACAAATGTCCTGAAGGGTCTGACAAATCTCTATATAAGGAAAAAAGACTTCATTTTGGCTGAAAAGACGGCCAGGGAGATAATCTCCCTTCACCCTGGAAAGGACATCGGGCATCGCGCGCTTGCGTCGGTATATACCGAAGAAAAACGGTATGATCAGGCCCTCGCCGCCTTAAAGAAGGCGCAGGAATTGAATCCCGGCAGCGTTGAAACAGAGGGGGCGATCGGCAGGATTTATATTGCCGTGAAAGAGTTCGGGAAGGCGGAGGAAGTCTTCAGCGGCATGATAACTGCGGACCATAAATATGCGCCCGCTTATTTTTATCAGGCGAGCATCCTTGAGCAGACGGGGAAGAAGAAGGACGCCGCTCTGAAATATCAGAAAGTGCTGGAGCTTTCGAAAGACTATGTACCGGCCCTGAATAACCTTGCATATCTCTACACGGAGGGACACGGCCCCCTTGACAGGGCCGAAGATCTGGCCCTCCGGGCAAAACATCTGGCGCCGAAGGACGGCAGCGTTACCGATACTCTGGGCTGGGTACTTTATAACGCCGGTAAATATGACGACGCCCTGAAATATCTTATAGAGGCGACCTATTATATCCCCGGGGACCCTACCGTGCGGTATCACCTCGGATTGACGTATCTTAAAAAGGGAATGAAAAACAAGGCGGAAGAGCAGATGAAAAACTCAATCCGTCTTGGGCGGCTTGCGCCCTTTGCCTTTTACGAAACTGCTCAAAAATACCTTGATGACATAAAAGGACAATGAACTTTCTGAGGAACCATTTAGCGTCAAAAAGCGCCTTTTTAATCGGGGGGGATATTATTATCTCTTTCGCGGCCGTTTATGCCGGCATTTTTCAGAGGTTTATGGGCGGTCCCCCTCAAGTATTGAGCACATATGATCCTCTTATTCCAAGGGCGCTTACATTTTCCATAATTGTGGTGTTCATGTGTTTTCTGGTAGACCTTTATGACGACGACAACATAACTGACAAGAAAGAGGTCTTCCTGCGGATAACGCTTGCGAATTTCCTGGCGTTTCTTGCGCTTGGCGCATTTTATTATTTTATACCCTATGTCCAGATCGGCAGAGGCATCCTGATTTTTTCCATAGTCTATTCGATCCTGCTGCAGGCCGTCTGGCACGTCGGTTACGTGATGGTTTTAAGACTGCCTGTGGTGGCCAAAAAGGTCCTGATTATCGGGACGGGTCCTGTAGCCGAGACAATGGGGAACCTTCTTCTCAGCAATAATAACGGTTTTGCGCTGGCCGGTTATATCAACTGTACCGATGAGCCGATTCACGTCCCGAAGGATTACGTAATAGGCAACGGAGATGGTCTGCTTTCCATCGCGTCGAAAGAGAAGGTACAAAAGATAGTGGTTTCTCTCAGCGAAAGAAGGGGCGCTTTCCCTGTCAGAGAGGTCCTCAATTGCAAGCTGCAGGGCATAGATATAATCGACGGGCCGTCTTTTTACGAGCAGATGACAGGTAAATTACTTATTGAAAACATGAACCCAAGCCACCTTATTTTTTCGGACGGATTCAGGGTCACCCCGTTTTGGCGGTATATCAAACGCCTGTTTGACGTATTTTTCGCGATCTCCGGCATTGTCCTGTCGCTACCTTTTCTATTAATAATTCCCGCCCTGATCAAATTGGGTTCGAAGGGGCCCGTATTATTCAGGCAAAAGCGGGTTGGAGAAGGTGAAAGGCATTTCACCCTGTACAAATTCAGGACCATGATCCAGGACGCTGAAAAGAATACGGGTCCTGTGTGGTCCCAGGCAGGCGACAAGCGTATTACGAAAGTGGGAAAACTCTTGAGGAAGACCCGCCTGGATGAGCTGCCCCAGTTGTTCAACGTTGTTCGCGGCGAAATGAGTTTCATCGGTCCAAGGCCCGAAAGACCTTTTTTTGTCGAATCGTTGAAAAAACAGATTCCCTATTATTCTGAAAGGCATTGCACAAAGCCCGGGGTCACCGGATGGGCCCAGGTAAAATATGAATACGGAGATTCGATGGAGGACGCCATTGAAAAGTTGAGATATGACCTTTACTATATAAAATATCAATCTTTCTCCATTGATATGCTTATTATTCTGAATACTGTCAAGGTCATTATTTTCGGCAGAGGCGGCAGATAATCGGGGCGGGATTTGAGGTTAAAGGATTACTGTTTGTCAGCCGAAACTAAACGTAGCGGAGAGGGTATGAAAAAAATTATTTTTACGGCATTATGTTGTATTTTCCTTACGGCCGGCGCCTTTGCCGGGGACTATGTCATAGGCGGCGGGGACGCGCTCCAGATATCCGTATGGGGAAGTCCCGAGTTAAGCCTATCGACAACGGTCAGGCCGGACGGAAAAATATCGATCCCGTCATTAGGGGAACTAAAGGCCTCCGGGCTGACCCCCAAGGAATTGACCGGCGTCCTTGAGCGGGAACTTGCCAAAGTAATAAAAACGCCGATCGTCACCGTCATAGTGACGGGCATGACCAATTACCGGATATTTGTTTTTGGCAAGGGCGCTGTCGCCGGGGTCAGGACACTTACCAGGGAAACGACCCTCCTTGAGTTTCTTTCTCAACTGGGTTCGATGGAAAACGCGGACATGGAAAATGCGTATCTGGTCAGGGACAAGAAAAAGATAATGAACGGGTTTTCCAAATTATTTGAAAAAGGAGATTTTGCCCGGGACATTGTGCTGGAGCCTGACGACATGCTTTTCATCCCGGACAATTTCGACAACAGGGTCAGCATCGTCGGCGCCGTCATCAAGCCGGCCACCGTCCCTTACAGAGAGGGACTTACTGTTATGGACGTCATCCTGAACGCGGGTGGATTTACGGAATTTGCGAAGGAGAGCGACGTGGAGGTCTTCAGGAAAAACGAAAGCGGCGAGAGCTCGAAAATCTCCGTCAACGCGAAAGACCTGATGAAGGGCGATTTGACCAGAAACGTGGCCATTATGCCCGGTGACGTCGTTGTCGTAAAGGAAAGGCTGTTTTAGAAGGAGAACACAATGCGGATCCCGAATGAGAATGTGCAGATAGATATCAAGAAATACTGGCAGATTATTATGGGACGGCGATACCTGTTTATTGCTGTTTCAATGTTTTGCATGTCGGTCATAGTATGGGGCAGCTATTTTGTGCCTAAAATGTATGAAGCGCAGTGTACCGTTCTGGTCGAGAGAAACGTCATCAACCGTCTTGTTCAGAATATCGCCATAACTCCGTCACTGGATGAAAGGATCCGTGTGCTGTCTTATACCATGACAAGCAGGAACCTCATTATGAAGGTAGTGGACGAGATTGAAACTGACACGGAGAGGGACAAACCCAGGGAGATGGAGGAGCTCGTCCGGAACTTTCAGGCCAGGACCGTGATCAAAATGGTCAATAAAGGCGGGAACGAAGCAGACTGGTTCTCGGTTACTTACAGGGACAAGAACCCTACGCTTGCAAGAGACTACGTCAATACGCTGGTAAGGCGGTATGTCGAGGAAAACCTGTCGGCAAAGAGAGATGAGTCTTATGAAGCCAACAAGTTTCTTACCGACCAGAGGAAATTTTTCAAGGAAAAAATGGACCTGGCGGAAGAGAAGATAATAACCTACAGGAAGAATAGAGGGATTTTTATATCCATCGACGAGAAGTCGGTTGTGGATGAGATCAAACGGGCGCAGGAGGATTTAGAGTCCATCGGATCGCAGCAAATGGAATTGAATGCAAGGAAATCTTTAATCGAGAAGCAGCTCAAAGACGAGAAACCGTATACTGTGGCGATGCTGGGCCGTACGAAAGGGGATTCCGTAAGCGACAGACTAATTGCGCTGCAGAACAGATTAAATGAGCTGCTGGTAAAGTTTACGGACAACTATCCCGAGGTCATCAGGATCAAGGCCGAGATTGAGACCCTCACGAGACAGTTGCGGAACAATCCTCAGGAGGAGGAAAACCGTCAGGGCTCCGAAACGGAGATGACGACCCTGAATCCCATTCATCAGAAGCTTAAAGAAGAGCTTTCAAAAATAGACACCGACCTGGCGGCGCTTGCTGCGAAGGCGAGACATCAGAAGGAACGCATTGAAACAAAGAAATCATATCTGAGAGACATACCGACGGAGAAGAAGACCCTTGCGGACCTTGAAAGAGAAAGGGACACATACAAAAAAATTGATGATGAACTTGTATTAAAGCTCGGACAGAGCGAGGTTTCCAAGCAGATGGAGATCCAGGACAAGACGGAAACCTTCAGGATCATCGACCCTGCAATCCTGCCGACGAAGCCTGTAAGCCCCAACAGGGTCATGATGATACTTGCCGGAATCGTCGCAGGCATTGCGGCTGGTTTCGGGACTGTTTTGCTGCTGTATAACCTGGACCATTCCGTAAAAACGGTTGATGATCTCAGAAAGATATTTAAAGCCCCGGTCCTCGCCGTGATCCCGCAGATCGTTACGGAAGAGGAAATAATGAAAAAGAAGAAGACGGACAGGACTGTTTATGCCGTCTCTTTAACATATCTTTCGCTTATAGGACTTCTTCTTGTAAGAGAGACATTCGGGAAATTTTTCTGAGGGTATTGAAATTTAAGGAGACCAAGAGGTTATCGAATGAGTAAAATCGAAGAGGCATTGGAAAAGGCAGCAAAGATGAGGGAGACCGGGACCGCTTCCGTGGTCCGGGGCAGGAGACAGGATTTTTCAGAGAGACCCAGTCCGTCCAGCGTAAGCAATCACTGCCTTGTAACGATCACCCGGCCTGATTCACCCGTCGCCGAAGAATACAGGAGACTCAAGTCCATGCTGATCAGGGAAACAAAAGAGGATTTTCTCAATACCGTCATGATCACGAGTTCGGTCGACAGCGAAGGCAAGAGTCTTACCGCGCTGAATCTTGCGATAACATTGGCGCAGGAGATAGATCATTCGATCCTGCTGATAGACGCGGACATGAGAAAACCCATGATACACAAATATCTCGGGATAACTTATGAATACGGCCTCGCGGACTATCTGACCCGTGATATGGACCTTTCCGAGATCCTTGTGAAGACAGGCATCGGCAACCTGATGTTTCTGCCTGCAGGCCGCGGCCCAGAGAATCCCGTGGAGCTGCTTTCATCCGACAAGATGAAGGCGCTTGTCAAAGAAGTCAAGCACAGGTACATGGACCGGTACGTTATTATCGATACCCCGCCGATATTGCCTTTTGCGGACGCGATAACTCTCGGCGAATTTGTGGACGGCGTAATTTTTGTCATCAGGGAAGGTCGGGCACATAAGAACTCCATTGAGAACGCAGTGAACCTGCTCAAGGAATCAAGGATATTGGGCGTGGTGTTTAATCATGCGAGCGTCGAAAACCTGGACGGTCATTATTCACGGTACTATTATTATAATTATAAAGACAGGAAGAAGGAGAAAAAATGAAGAGGGCAATATTTTTCATGCTTGCGGCGGCGCTGCTCTTAACGGAAGCGGCCCTGTATGCGAAGACGATAACCCCCGGCGTCAGCATAAGAGAAGAATATAATGATAATCTCCTGCTTACGGAATCCGGCGCCGAGGACGATTTCATTACAACCATTACGCCGAATCTTGCGGTTGAATATTCGCCCGGCAAGATGCTGGACCTGAAACTTGATTACAGCCTGAATTTCAGATTTTACAGCCGTCACGACGAATTTAACGATACGAGTTTGAAAGATTCCCAGAACATCGATTTCCAGGCACATGCCGCTCCTCTCAGCAGGGTCTTTATCGATGTCGCCGATACCTATCGGAGGGTCCCTGTCGATATCAGGGAACGCTTTGCCGCTGATAATCTATTGGTCAATATGACCGAAAACAACATTTTTTCAGTATCCCCGTATACGGTGTTGCCGATAGGACGGGCCGTCGCCGCAACGATGGGATACCAGTATCAGAATATATGGTACCGGGCTGAAGAGGATACGGATTCTGAAAGTCATTCCGCTTTCTTAACGCTCAGCAGGAAGATCTTGACCAACCTGAGCGGAGAATTAAGATACAAATATTATATATACCTCCCTGAATCGGAAGTCGCGGGCATAATTGAAGAATATAACAGCCATCGGGCGTCCGTCTTTGCCGCATATGAGGTAACGCCGGATTTCGTGATCAAGGGGGAAGTCGGAAGGGCGGAATTCGACTACGAGGCAACGGACGACCTCGGCAGGACTTTCTGGAATATCAATACCGATTACAGGTTCAGGATCACGAAGGATGCCTCAATGACTCTGGGCTACGGGACGTCCTTTGAGGATTCTCCTATTGACGGGACATACAGGCATCGAAGGGCCGATATCAGCCTGACTGCCGGCAAGGTCCTGACTTTGACGTTGAGGCCTTATTATTTGGAAGATGAATTTTTACAAATCGACAGGAAAGACAGGGCGGCAGGGGTGACCGCCGGGCTGACGCGTCCCCTGACATCCGTCATGGACATTGCAGTTGATGGAGAATGGGAGAGACAGAAATTTTCGCCAGGAGATGAAAAAGTCGTCAGATACGGCGCGGCAGGCAGGATCAATTATAGGCTGACGCGGAACATATCGGCTGAACTCGGATACAGATACAGCAACAGAGATTCGGACATAGAGACTGAAGATTTTGTGAACAATATTGCGTGGCTTCAGGCGAAGGCGGCTTTTTAGGTGTTTGGAAATGTATGAGAAGCACTTTAATTTCAAATACAAGCCGTTTGATCTGGTCCCGAATCCCGATTTTCTTTTTTTAAGCAAAACCCATCATAAAGCCATCACTTATCTTAATTACGGGATAAAGGAAAAAGTGGGCTTTATTCTTCTGACGGGCGAAATCGGCTCAGGCAAGACCACGATTATCCGGAATCTCATTAAGAACCTTGAGGGCACGATCAGGCTTTCAAAAATAAACAATACAAAGGTCTCTTCCGAGCAACTGATATCAATGATCAATGAAGATTTCGGGCTGGATGTGGAGGGGAAAAACAAGACCCGCCTGCTGAGCGAATTAAACCTGTTTCTTGTTGATCAGTACTCGAAGAAACTGCAGCCGGTATTGCTTATCGATGAAGCGCAGAACCTTTCAGCGGACCTTCTGGAAGAAATAAGGCTGCTCTCAAACCTCGAGACCGACAGGGCCAAGCTGGTGCAGATAATACTCGTAGGCCAGCCCGAACTGAAAAAGACCCTCATGCTGCCTGAGCTCCTGCAGTTGCGGCAGCGTATTAGCGTGAGTTATCACATTGCTCCGCTGACGATTGATGAGACGGCTGATTACATCCGGCACCGGCTGGCCATTGCCGGGAACCCGGAGGCAATTAAATTTCAGGACGACATGCTTAATACTATCTACCGTTTCAGCCGCGGGATACCGAGACTGATTAATATCCTCTGTGATTTTACTCTGTTGAGCGCATATGTGGAAGGCAGCGCCGAGGTAACTGCCGGGACAGTCGGAGAGGTCGCAAGAGACCTCGAATCAGGCGATTACTGGAATGAATCACAGGTTGCGGCGGAACCAGAAAGCGGCAGGACCCGGGGTGGACTGAATTTAGAGGACATTGCTCTCAGGCTGATCAGGCTCGAAGAAAAAGTCAATAACAATATATCCGAGATTACATCGATGTCCGACAAGATCGGCAATATCGGGAACGATACTGCAGAGGTAATAAAAATATTTGAGAAAAGCGGGACAACAGAAATCCTGGACCTCCTGAAAGAGCTTAAGAATGCGCCGGTCGGCGTACATCTGCAGGCTGAAAAAGAAAATCATGCGCATGGTGAATTACGACATCTTGAAGACCAGATCGAGTCGGCAACTAAAATAATCATATGCCTGAACGAAAGACTGAAGGGCCTGTAAGGCTTATCAGGACGCAGGATCAGGTGTCATCACAGCGCGCCGGATAATGGCGTTGTCATAAGCAGTCTAAATTATGACAGGTGTATTGTGTTCATGAAAAGGCGGTCTGCCGGTCCCTCGTCAGTCGGCAACTGTGACTGAGAGGGCGGAGCCGCGCTTGCGCATATGGCCCGGGTCCGGATGTACGGACTTGAGGCATTCAGAGTTGAACAATGTTGATCCTCTTCTCTAAACCTGAAGTGAATATTATTGAGATCATATGGACCTGTCGGTTGTAGTCCCCATATTCAATGAGCTGGAAAACGTGGAACCCCTTTATTACAGCATAAGGGCTGAATTGCGGAAACTTCCGATTTCATATGAGATCATCTTTGTGGACGACGGTTCGGATGACGGCACCAGGGAAAAAATCAGGGAAATGAGGAAAACAGCGCCGGACCTCAGGCTGATCGCCCTGAAAAGAAATTTCGGCCAGACGGAGGCCATGGCCGCAGGGTTCGACAATGCTTCAGGCCGGTATATCATAACCATGGACGGCGATTTACAGAATGATCCTTCGGACATTCCCGTACTGCTTGAGAAAATAAGGGAGGGGTATGATGTGGTCAGCGGGTGGCGAAAAGACAGAAAAGATACTTTTCTGAGAACGGTCTTCTCCAGGATGGCAAACTTTATTATTTCGTTGACGACCGGGATCAAGCTGCATGACCACGGCTGTACCATCAAAGTATATGAGGCCGCCTGCATAAAGTCTTTGAGCGCCTACGGAGAGATGCACAGGTTCTTCCCCGTTCTGGCGAGTATGACGGGGGCCAGGGTGACCGAAATCCCGGTGAAGCACCGTCCGAGAACATACGGCGCTTCAAAGTACGGATTTGATCGGGTATATAAAGTCTTTATGGATATTTTTTCGATCAATTTAATCATCAGATTTTCTTCAACCCCGTTGAAGGGCTTTGTCTTTCTTTCCATTCCCTTCCTGTTGCTGACCTTCTGCTTTTGCATCCTGACGCTGCTGGCGTGGACGTATGACTGGACGTACGGCAAGGTCCTTTTTTTTATGATCGCATCGGTCCTCAATGTAATCGCCGCCATGCATCTTGTCATGTTGGGAATCCTGGGAGAGGTGGTGGTAAGAAACAGCGACTTGTCCCATACGAGACTGCCTGAAATTACCAGGAAATCAATACCCATCTTTTCCGATTCAAATGAATAATATCCGCCGGATGAAATATTCCATAGTCTTCCTGCTGGAAAAAGAGAACAGGGATTTCTTTCAGTACGTTGAGAACGTTTACAGGACTTTCTCCGCGCGCTGGGACGTAGAGGTCCTTATAATAGCCAACGGGAAGGGAGGATTTTTGAGAAATCTGCTGAAGGGCGACCATTTCTATCCCCCGAATATCAAGGCCTTTGATATGAGCAGAAGGGCGCATCAGGCCGTATGTCTCAATTCCGTAATCGGGGAATGCAGCGGCGAGTTCATTGTGGTCTGCGGCTCCTATCAGCAGATCACGATCAGTTCTTTTGAAAAGCTGCTGCTTTCGGTTGATGACGATGATGATATTGTCAGCGTGTGGAGGCAGGACAGGTTTGATCCGGTTTTCTACAGAATGCAGTCCGATCTGTTTAACATGCTTGTCAGGCGGATAACGGGGACAAGCATGCATGATTTGAGCTGCAATGTAAGGATATTCAGAAGACCGGTCCTTGAAAAAATCGAGCTGTACGGGAACATGTATCAGTATTTGCCGGTATTTGCCGTCCGGAAAGGGTTCAAGAGCAAAGAAGTCAAATGCGAACATTTTAAAGATCATGGAGAACCTCGCGAGGCGCGCGCCGGATTTTACAGGATGTCTTCATACGTAGGAAGGATGATTGATATTTTTACTATTTACCTGAATACGTCGTTTACAAAAAAGCCCCTGCGGCTTTTCAGTTACATCGGGTTGTTGTTTTTTCTGACCGGCATATGCATATTCGGTTTTATTTTTTTCCAGAAGCTGTTTATGGACCAGCTTCTGGGCAACCGTCCGTCCTTTATTCTGGCCATTGTTTCCATGATCATCGGTATTCAGATTGTGGGCACGGGTCTGTTGGGTGAGATTATAATTTTTACGCTCGGTCGCAAAAAGAGGGAGTATGTCATTGAAGAAATAATATAGGCGGCATTATGCGCCGGATGACCAACATATAACATGCAAATCCTGATTGTCAATTATGAATATCCCCCGATAGGCGGCGGCGGCGGTTTATTTACAAGAGATATTGCCGAGTGTATGGCCGGGCTCGGGCATGGAGTCACCGTATTGACAAGCCTGTTCAGGGGCCTCAAAAAAAAAGAAAACGTAAACGGAGTCGACGTGGTACGCGTGCCGGTGTTGTTCAGAAATAAAAAGGAAGCCGCTAATCTGCCATCCATGTTGTCGTATTTTCCATCAAGTGTTTATAGGGCGTATCTTTCAATGAACAGGGGCGCGTATGATATTATCAATACGCATTTCGCGATCCCTTCAGGACCCACCGGATATATTTTAGCCAGGGCGTTTAGAATCCCTAATGTTTTATCAATTCACGGGGGAGACATATTTGATCCCGGCAAGGCCCTTTCCCCTCACCGCACCCCGGGCCTTTCAACCGTAGTCCGCGCAATGCTTAACAAAGCCGAGTGCGTGGTCGCCCAGTCACAGGACACTAAACAAAGGGCAATTTGCAATTATCGGATAAAAAGGGAAATAAATGTAATACCGCTTGGTATCGGCAGGACCTGCTTTCAGAAGAAGAGCCGGCTCGAACTGGGCTTTGAAGCGGATGAGACGATTTTCTGTACGGTCGGAAGATTGGTCGAGCGCAAGAACGTCGGCGGTTTGATAACAATTCTCTCCGGGATCAAGGACAAATACAGATTCAGGCTCCTGATAATAGGTGATGGTCCGGAGAGGGGGTGTCTTGAAAAGAGCATCGCCGGGTCCGGTCTGAAAGACAGCGTGTTTATACTTGGAAATGTCCCGGACGAGAAGAAGTTTCAAATCATGGCTGCGTCCGATATTTACCTTTCGACCTCGCTGCATGAGGGGTTCGGTCTGGTCTTTCTTGAAGCCATGGAATGCGGACTGCCGGTCATATGCTATGACTGCGGCGGGCAGAACGACTTTCTGGCGGACGGCAGGACGGGATTTCTGGTGCGGCTCGGGAACGAGGAAGAAATGAAAAAAAGGACCGTCGAACTGATGACAAACAGCGAGCTCGTGAAAAGGATGGGGGCCTATAACAAAGAAATCGTCCGGAATTATTATATCGACAAATGCGCCGCCGATTATCTCTCGCTCTTTGAGGGAATTATTTCGGCCGGCGAGGTGAAACCCGTAAACTAATGGGCGGCTTTACGAGAAACACGGGACATCTCGCCGACAGGGAATTCGATGTCGTAATCGTGGGAGGGGGGATATTCGGGGCCTGTGCCGTCTGGGACGCGGCGTCACGCGGACTCTCGGCCGCGCTTATCGAAAAGAATGATTTTGCGCACGCCACTTCATCAAATTCTTTCAGGATGGTCCATGGGGGCATACGTTATCTTCAGCACGCAAACTTCAGAAGGGTCCGCAAATCAATGAATGAAAGACGCTCGTTCATGCGCATCGCGCCCCACCTCGTATATCCGCTGCCTATAGTAGTTCCGACATACGGTCATGGGATGAAGGGCAAGGCGATATTGAGGGCGGGTTTTTGCCTCTACGATTTTGTGGCTTTTGACCGCAACAGGGGAATACGCGACAGGGAAAGAAGGATCCCCGGCGGACGCTTTATTTCGAGGGAGGAGACACTCAAACTGTTTCCGGGTCTAATCAGAGAAGGCTTGACGGGCGGCGCTATATTCCACGACGGCCAGATACACAACCCCTCGCGTCTGGTCCTGTCTTTTTTGAGGTCGGCCGTTGACGCGGGCGCGGTTGCCGCAAATTATATGGAAGCAGTGGATTTTATCAGGCGTCCGGGGGGGATTGCGGGTGTAACGGCCCGTGATTTGCTGACAGGAGAAGAAGTGCGGATTCGCTGCAAGACTGTGTTGAATGCATCGGGCCCGTGGGCTGAAATGATGCTTAAAGGCGCCATGGGATTGCGGCTCAGACCGGGGTCGACGTATTCGAGGGACCTGTGTTTTATCGTGCCGCGCCGGTTCGGAAACTATGCAGTCGCCGTACAGGGAAGGACGAAAGACCCTGACGCCATCCTGAGCAGGAAGAAGCGGCATCTCTTTATTGTCCCATGGCGTAATTACACGCTGATAGGCGTCTGGCATTGCGTGCATGACGGACGGACTCCGGATTTTTCGGTATCGCAGGAAGAGGTACGGGACTGTATCGACGAGATCAATGAGGTGTATCCGGGCATTGAGCTTACGCCGGGCGACGTATCGATGTGGAACGCGGGGATCGTCCTGACCGGAGACAATGATCCCGGAGCAAAGGACATCAGTTACGGAAAACAGTCCCGCCTTGTCGATCACGCAAATGAACACGGGATAGAAGGCCTTGTGACCCTGATCGGGGCGCGGTTTACTACTGCAAAGCGCGACGCCTCGGAGGCCGTAAGTCTTATATTTAATAAGCTGGGACGGAGGGCGCCTGCATCCGCGATTGACGAGACCCCGATCTACGGCGGACGCATTGACCGCTTTGAGGAATTCATAACTCATGAAAGCAGACGTTATTCCCATATCTTCGGGGAAGATGTCATGCGTTCTCTGCTGCATAATTACGGCTCGGAATATACGGAGCTGATCAGGTATGTCGAGGAAAACCCCGGGACGGCTGAAACCATAGGGGACTCCGGCGTTATCAAGGCGGAGGTCCTTCATGCCGTCCGTGAAGAGATGGCGCAAAAGCTGGGAGATGTTGTCTTCAGAAGAACGGACCTTGCGGCAGGAGGATATCCGGGCGACGATGAGCTGAGGTATTGCGCGGAAATGATGGCGGCTGAAAAGGGATGGGACGATGCGCGTATACGGGAAGAAATTACGGAAGTAAAGGGGCTGTTGCAGAGGGTGTCGGTGTCAGGTGGAAATCAGATATCGGGACTGTCGGCCTCGGGGGCCGGACCGGCAACATCTAAAGCTTTATGAAAATATTGCTCGTTCAGCCGAACACCAGCACTTTGAGGGGGACGATTTGCCCACCCATCGGCATAATGTATGTGGGAGCGGTTGCGAGGGAAGCAGGACACGAAGTAAAGATATTAGACAGGAATATTGATTATTTTTCTCTGACGAAGATAAGGAAATTCAGACCTGATATCGTCGGGGTCACTGCAATGACCGGACCCATGCTTCTGGACGCCCTGCATGTGACCAGGCAGGTCAAGAAAATTTTCGGCGGCGATGTCCCGGTGGTATGGGGCGGCGTCCATGCTTCGATACTCCCCGGAGAGACTTTGGCAAATGAATTTATAGATTATGTCGTGGCCGGCGAAGGTGAATACACCTTCCTGGAATTAGTGGAGGCCTTGAGCAGCGGGAAAAATAATTTTCAGGAGATCAGGGGACTGGCCTTTAAACGGGAAGGAGAGATCATCGTAAATGAACGCAGACCCGCGGTGAAGGACCTCGATGCCCTTCCGATGCTGCCGTGGGACCTGGTCCAGGCGAAAAAATATTTTGACATTGAGATCGTCCTGGTAACGTCGAGGGGGTGTCCCTTCAGTTGCACCTTCTGCATCAGCGGAAGATTCGGCAGGGAGCATCGCTACAGGTGTCTCAGCGCCGGGAGGGTCATAGAAGAGATAAAAAGGACGGAGAGACTGACCGGTAATAAACATTTAAAGTTCCACGACGACTTTTTTACGTCCAATTACGACTATTGCAGGGAGATATTCGATTATCTGTCCGGCGACTACTCGTTGTTGTTATACACTCGCGTTACCTTTGTCAACCAGAGGTTCCTTGATCTCCTGAAGAAATTCAAAAGGGTGTGGCTGTCTTTCGGGGTCGAGTCCGGCTCGGAAAGGATGCTCGAAAAATACAGGAAAAAAATAACCACTGAACAAATAAGACGCGCCTTTGAATTGTGCGGGAAACAGCAAAACATACGCACCAAGGCGTCGGTAATCCTCGGCGCTCCGACGGAAACGATGGAAGAGATCAGGATGACCCTGGATTTTATGAAGGAAATCAGCCCGACGCGCCGCACGTATTGCGTTTATTCCCCTTATCCCGGTTCGGAACTTTACGATGAGGCGGTCAGTTCGGGCCTGTTTGCGCCGCCGGACAGCATTGAAGGCTGGGCGAAAGTCACAATGCACGGCATCGACAGCAGCAGACATCTCGGGATAGACGAGAATTTTATCAGGAAGATCGACAACAAGGGATGGATCATTAATTTCAAGAACCTGATAAAGGAAGGCGAGTGGTACAAGATCATGCAGAGGGTCAGGGATTACGACCCCTTCCTGATAAAGTTGTTCGACAGGATCGAAGAAAGGATCCTTTGATAAATGGAGCGAGGAATTACATTGAGGAAATGCGTTTTCGGCGCAGTCGCTTTTCTGTCTTTAGCGCTGATAATGCTGGTTGTCTGCGAGGTGACGCTGGGGATTATTTACCATGAAAAGCCCGATGCGTACCCGGAAAAACAGAAGAGGGCCGAAGATGTCGTGAGGTATGATGAATTGATCGGCTGGGTATGGGCGCCGAACGCAAATTTCAGGTACGACGCGCCGGAGTTTCATGCCGCCGTCAAAATCAATTCGGACGGCCTGCGCTCCGACCATGATTATTCGCCGGACCGAATCCCCGGTAAGCGACGGATTTTAGTTGCAGGAGACTCATTTACTTTCGGGCATGGTATCAATAATGGCGACACATACCCTGATATCCTCGAGAAGACCCTTGACGGTACGGAAGTGTTGAATTTTGCCGTTTCAGGTTACGGCACCGATCAGCAACTGCTCCTTCTGCAGAAGAAAGGTCTCAGGTACAGACCCGACCTCGTGGTCCTGGGTTTTTATAAAGGCGATATTTTCAGGAACGTGGAAAGGTATCACGGCAATGCCCAGAAACCCGTATTTAAGCTCTCAAACGGCGACCTCGTTCTGACGAATGTCCCTGTTCCGGAAGTGACGGACATGCGGCAGCCCGACACACTATTTCAGTCAGTTGAAAGACATTCACGGATTTACCGGATATTCTCCGAGCGCGCTCTGTGGCTTCTTCAGCATCTCGGATATGGAGAATCATGGGAGGTCACCGAGGCCATCGTGAAAAAAATGCAGAGGAGCGTATCGGACGCCGGCTCAAAATTACTGGTTGTTATCATCCCTTCCAGCCAGGCAGTATACGGGAACCCGTTGATCAAAGCGATACATCACAGGACCATCAGAGGGATGAGGGACATGCTTGACAGGACCGGGATTGAGTATTTAGACCTGACCCCTGAACTGTCGGAGTGGGCGGAAGCGCACCAGGGAGAAAAACTGTATTTTATTAATGACGGCCATTTTTCACCGCAAGGTCACAGGGCGACTGCGGAGATTATCCGGAAGACGCTGGTAAAGGACTTATACGGGCCGGGGATAAGTGGATAAAAGATTCCTTGGAAAAAGTCTTTTCAAAGTCGGCGTCAGCTCCCTGCTGATCTTCGCCATCCTGTCGAAAATCAACTGGGATGAATTTGCGGGAAATGTAAAATCGATCAATGCGGCGCTGTATGCCGTCGCATTCCTGCTGACGTTTGCAGATACTTCGCTGAGGGCTTACAGATGGAAACTGCTGCTTCATGCCAAGGGCATCGACATATCGTTCGGACAGTCTCTTTCATTTACATTCGTCGGGATGTTTTTCGGGATGTTCCTTCCCACCAATTTCGGAGGAGATATCGCAAAGATGTATGATTTCTCAAAATACTCATCACGGGCAGTGGATACCGTATCGTCGGTTTTTATGGAAAGGTGGAGCGGGATAGTCAGTCTTTCATTCATAAGCGCGTTCTCTGTCCTTGTTTCGCAAGGCGTCGTCGGTTTTCAGATAAGTACATTCAGCATAGTTTTTCTGGCGGCGGTAGTTGCCGGTTCTTTCTTTGTCTTCAATCAGCGATTTCATGAACAAGTCTTCAGCCTGTTTTCTCCGCGCGGCCGGTTTTTTTTGTCGGCCAAAGAGAAACTGGAGGGCCTGTTTGCATCCATCCGCGGCTATAAATATCACAAGACGCTGTTTGTCGGCAATCTGCTGATCGCCTTTCTGCTGAATATCCTGAGGGTCGTCGTGAATTTCTTCAATTCTCAGGCGTCGGGGTTCAATGTCCCCCTGGTGTATTTTTTTATCTTCATACCTATCACGATTCTCATAATGATGGTCCCTGTTTCGATCTCCGGAATAGGCATCAGGGAAGGGGCCTATTTATATTTATTCTCCCAGGCGGGATTGACTTCGACCGATGCGGTGCTGCTGTCGTGGATGGGATTTGTACTGGTGATAAGCCAGGCGGTGGCAGGCGGGATTATTTTTGCCTTCAGAAGGCATTTGCCCGCCGGCGCCGGGACCGGCCTGTAGTGTAATATGGACAGACCCGATCAGGGCTTCTATGAAAATTATGGAACTGAATGGTCGGCCACGGACCGTCGTTGCGTGGAACAGCTTACCGGCCTGTACAAGTCTTCAAACCTCTGCGCCCTGATGGAGGGATTAAAAGTTAAACGTATTATCGATTTCGGATGCGGATTGGGCGATAATCTCGCCTTTCTCGCACGGCATCTTGATGCTTCCGAGGCCGTAGGAATCGATATTTCGTCGGCGATGATCGGGTATGCGGGAAGAAATTATCCCGGATATAAATTTGTGCTCGGAGGTATTGAAGAGCTTGAAAACTACAGAGCGGACCTTGTCACGTTTATTGATGTCCTGGAGCACATGGACAATATTCCGGCGGCCCTTCAATCAGCCGGGAATTCAGGCAGATACATCGGGATCAAGGTCCCCCTGGAAAGGACGTGGCTCATTCGTGTCCTGAATAGTCTTCACCTTAAAGAGAACAGAAGCAGGTTTTTTGAATCCGAAGGACACTTGTATGAATTCAGCCGCCGGGACGTGGAGCGTCTCCTGAGACAGGCGGGATTGAAAATTCTCAGGGCCAGGACGGCGTTCATGCCTAAGGACGCGATGTTCAGCGAACACAGG
The DNA here is from genome assembly GCA_016234115.1 of Nitrospirota bacterium. Taxonomy (GTDB): domain Bacteria; phylum Nitrospirota; class Thermodesulfovibrionia; order UBA6902; family UBA6902; genus SURF-23. The sequence continues at coordinate 96,996 of JACRHD010000067.1, read as the reverse complement.
ATGGGCCGGATGAAGGCGAAAAAGGGCCGGCTTGCGAAGCTTAAATACTGCTTATTTGTCTTACTCGGCAAGCTGCCTTATGCAGTCGTCAGGCAAATATTTCAGAGCGTTGACGGCGTTGATTTTTTTGTCCTCTGCGAAAGTTAAGCGGATAGAGCGGCAGGTTCTTTTGTCTCAGCGCCCTCTGCGGCAATTGCTGTTTAAGGATACATTATGAAAATAGACACAATGCGATGGCTGGATGATTATATCGGCAGCGTACTATGCTTCATGCTGACGATAATCACAAAAGCATACGGCATTCTTACGTTAAAGGAATTCCGGGGAAGGGCCCCCGTGGTAACCAGAGACGTTAAAAGCATTCTGTTCATCAAGTTCTTCGGCATGGGAAGCATTATTCTGGCGTCTCCTTCGATAAAGGCGGTAAAGAAGAAATATCCCGGCGCAACGGTTTTTTTCATGACCTTCAGGTCCAATGAGGACATCTGCGATATACTGAAGATAGCCGATTACTGCGTTTATATCAGAAAAGGCAACCTGATCAATTTTGCCGTAGACATAGCCAGGGCGCTTATCAGGCTTCAGCGGGCGCGGATAGACCTGGCATTTGACCTTGAGTTTTTTTCCCGCTTTACGGTAATTCTGCTTTTACTCAGCGGGGCAAAGATCAGGATAGGATACTTTTTGCGGAAGGTCTGGAGGGGGAATTTCCTGACGTATCAAATATACTTTAATCACTTTAAGCACATAACGAAAGGCTTTGCTGCAGTTACCTCGCCTCTGGGGATAGATGAAAAAGAGATCGGCTTCCCGCTCATAGAGATAAACGACGGAAGAGCCGGCGCAGTCAGGGAAATATTATCAGGGAAAGGCGTCGAGCTGCGGCCCGGTGAAAGGATTGTCTGCATTAATATTAATTCAAGCGAGCTTTCCATTGACAGGCGATGGCCCAAAGAGAGATTTGTCGAACTGACTGAAAAGCTCCTGGAGCGGACGGACGATCTGTTTCTGGTCTTCATCGGCTCGGAGTCGGAAAGGGAGTACGTGCAATCCGCATTCTCGTTGATCAGAGATAAGAGGCAGCGGGCAGTAAATTTAAGCGGGCTGGTCAGTCTCAGAGAATTGGCCCTGTTATTGAAGCACAGCGAGGCATTGATAACGTGCGACAGCGGCCCCCTTCATCTTGCTGCGGCGTTGCATACGCCGACCATATCTCTATTCGGACCTGAAACACCTGTACGCTACGGTCCGCTTGGAAGCAGGAATGTGGTCATATGCAAGGAACTTTATTGCAGCCCCTGCCTGAATGTCTACAACGCAAAGAGGTCGATGTGCGGCGGCGACAACAGGTGCATGCAGTTGATTTCCTCGGAGGAGGTATATGAAAAGATCGTTCAGACCTTCCCTGAATTGTTCACCTCCGGAGAACCCGCAAGTTCTTTATGAGAATACTGCTCCTGAATCCGCCGGGCAAAAACATATACGTCAGAAATTATTATTGCAGCTCCACGTCAAAGGCCAACTATCTTTTTCATCCGATAGACCTGATAATGCTCAGCGGACGCTTAAAAGCGGCGGGGAACAAACTGTTTTTTCTGGACGCGATTGCAGAGCGCCTGAGTCCGGAGAAGGCGCTTGAAAGAATAATGTCGGTCAACCCTGAGGTCGTCGTCGCCCTGACCGGATGCGTATCATGGAGCGAAGACTCCGATTTTTTCAATATGATAAAGACGCGGCTTCCCGCGACGCAAATTATCGCAGGCGGAGACGTCTTCCTTGACGAGCCGGCAGAATTTCTGATCAAGTGCCCGGTCCTGTCGGCCATATACCTGGACTTTATCTCCGACGACATAAACTGTTTTATCGAAGGAAGATTCGATCATATAAAGAATATGGCCTTCAGACAGGACGGGAGAATTGTTTTAAGGAGAAACAAGCCCGGTCCCGGGGACCTCGATGATTTCCCGGCCCCCAGGCAAGAGCTCTTCGTAGGCGGCCGCTACCGTTTTCCATTTGTGAAGAAGTATCCTTATGCCACCGTCCTGTCAACCTTCGGATGTCCGTATCGCTGCCGGTTTTGCATAGGCGGCAATATAGGGTTTGCCGCAAGGGCCCCGGAGAATACGTTAGAGGAGCTTTCCGCGCTGAAGGAATTAGGGATACAGGAGATATTTTTTGAGGATTATACCTTCGGCATCCCGCATAAGAATACCGGGATACTGCTTGACCTGATCATGGAAAAAGCGTTAAACATATCCTGGTCCTGTTTCTCCAGGGTGGACGTATTGAAGGAAGATATGCTGCACAGGATGAAAGAGGCTGGATGCCATACGATTATTTTCGGCGTGGAATCGGGGAACGAGAGGATATTGGAGCTGTATAATAAAAAATTCACCAAGGAGCAGGTCGCCGCCGCCTTTCGACTGTGCAAAAAAGCCGGCATTAGAACTGTAGGCACATTCATCCTCGGACTGCCCGAGGAGACAAGGGAAACATGCATGGAAACCATCGGTTTTGCAATGGAGCTTGATTGCGATTTTGCGTCATTCAATGTGGCGGTCCCAAGGGCGGGCACGGAACTCCGCAAGGAGAGCCTGAAGAAGAATTTAATAGGCAAGGATGATGTAAACCTTGACCATTCCGGAGATATAATAGCTATGGCAACTGACCATCTTTCCAGGGCCGAGATGCTTGAACTGAAAAGAAAGGCCGTCAGGGAATTCTACCTCCGTCCCGGATATATCTTCAAGAGGCTCAGGGGCATTTCCTCGGTTTTGGAGATCAGGGAGCAGGTCAGCGAATGCTGGTCGCTTCTGAAGAAAAATTAAGATATTTTGGAAACGATATTATTCATCAACCCCCCTCTGGCTCTGGCCGAAAGATACGGTTCTCTGGCGGCGGCAGGCGCTGAAAACTGTCCTCATGCGTTCCTTTATTTAGGCGCCGTTATGAAAAGGCACGGTTACGACGTCAGGATACTCGACGCTTCAGCCCGCATGATGACGGTCGGCGACGTTCTTGAATATATTGATAATGTCCGGCCTGATTATATCGGGATTACGGCGTCAACCATAAGCATTGACAGGACGGCTTCCCTGTCCGCAATGATAAGAGGCAGGTTCCCCAAAGTGAAAATAATAATAGGGGGCCCTCATATATCCGCTGTTCCGGCAGAGACGTTTAACCTGTACGAAGTATTTGAATATGCCCTTGTCGGCGAGGCGGAAGGGTCACTGCCGGCCCTGCTGAAGGCGCTGAAAAACGGCGGATGCCTTGATGCTGTTCCCGGCTTGTGTTACCGCAGCGGCGGGAATGTTGTTCTGAATCCCGTTTCGAAGGACTATTTTGATATGACCGGGATCGGCCTGTTGGCGTGGGACATGCTGGAAGGCTTTCCGGACAGGTATTCCGCGGCGTCAACGTATTTTTCCAAAACTCCCTATACCGACATCATCACCTCACGGGGATGTCCCTTCAGATGCGCCTTTTGCGACCGGAGCGTTTTCGGCAACAGGGTCCGGTCTATGGGGATTGATAATATCATCCGGAATCTGGAACACCTGATCCGCAACTACGGCATCAAATCCGTTTATTTCCAGGATGACACCCTGCTGGTACTGAAGGACACGTTTAAAGAGTTATGCGATTATCTGATTCGCAGGAAATATGATTTTGTCTGGAGCTGTAACTCAAGGATTGATCAGATTAATGAAGTAAATCTCGAGATGATGAAAAAGGCGGGATGCTGGCAAATATCCTTCGGCATTGAAAGCGGTTCGGAAAGGATACTGCAATCCATGAACAAAAAGATCGTCCCGGCCCAGGTGATTGAAAAACTCGGGCTGGTCAGAAAATACGGCATTAAGGCCAACGGGTATTTCATTCTGGGAACTCCCTTTGAAACCACTGAAACAATCGCCGAGACCGTCGCTTTCTGCAGGCGGATACCGCTTAATACCATAAGAGTGTCATACTTCACTCCTTTCCCGGGGTCGGAGATGTCCGATGAATGCGGCAGGTACGGTTCAATACGGGCACACTGGTCGAAGTTTACGTTTTATAACGTCGTCTATCTTCCCGAAAACCTGACGGAAGACGATCTTGTAACCTCCTATAAAACAATTATGAGGAATTTTTATCTGCGGCCTGAAACCCTCATTTCCTTTGTTGCGATGATCAAAAGCCCCAAGACCTTCTTCAAAATCGGGAAAGGGTTTTACGGTTTTCTAAAGCTGCTTGCATCCAAAAGCTGAAACTGACCTGTTTTTAATATGAACAGCTTTAATTATATGTCTGCCGGTAAATGTAATAGCAGAGGCTTTATGGTCACGGTCCTGCTTATATTCTGCATTATCTTTTCTGCTGAGGCCATCCTGAGCATGAAAGAGGAGTCCCCGACTATTGACGAGCCGATGCATCTGACAAAGGGTTACGCGCAGTTAAGATACGGCGATTTCAGCATGGAGCCGCAGAACCCTCCGCTTGTGACCATGCTTTCGGCCCTGCCTTTGTTATTCATGGACCTGAATTTCCCTGAAGAACTTATCGGGGCGCGCGGTAAAGCCGACGATTACGAGATAGCCGACCAGTTTTTTTATTATCGAGGGAATGATGCGGATACGCTGCTGTTTTGGGGAAGGCTGCCGGTGGTGCTGCTTGGCGTATTGCTCGGCTTTTATGTATTCAGGTGGAGTTATGAAATTTATGGTCTGAGAGGATCATTGCTGTCCCTCATGTTGTATTCTTTTTCTCCCGTGATACTGGCGAACACAAAATTAATTACGACGGATGTCGGCGTTACGTGCTTTATTTTCATTTCGATGTATTATTTTTTTAAATACCTGAAACAGCCGTCGTTTAAGGGCGTCCTTAAGACAGGCGTTTTTGTCGGGTTAGCGCTCTCTTCAAAAGTTACGGCCCTCTTTCTGTTTCCTGTTTTATTGTTGACCGCAGCGTTTTATCGGCAACAGACAACCGGATTCAATAAAAAAAAAATGTACGGCTTTGTCAGGGACTTTGCCATAACCGGGTTCATCGGGGTCTTTATCTTGTGGAGTTTTTATTTTTTCAAGGTGGAAACAGTCAGTACGCTATATGATGTCGGGAGCGATTCCGCAAAGATTCAAAAAGTTGCCGGCCGGTTACATCTCTCGCCTGATATTTTAGTGACTGCCGCGTCTTTCATCCCGTCACCCGGCACATATCTGAAGGGCTTGGGGAATGTAATAAGCGACGCCGGACGCAGCCAGCCGCTGTTTTTTATGGGCGAGAGGTCAGAGAGGGGATGGAGGTCTTATCACATCGTCGCATTTTTGATGAAAACGCCGGTTCCGGCGCTGGCGCTGCTGCTGATGTCTTCGGCTTTTTTCTTCAGCTATTCAACGGAGACTAAATTGTCGATGATGGTTGCAGTTTTCTTTCTCCTCCAGTCGGTCATAGGCGGAGTTGCGGACAAGGGGCTGCGACATATATTGCCGATGTATCCATTCATGTTTGTATTTACCGCTGGAGTCACGACTGTAAAGAAATACCCGAAAATAATGAACGCAGCCGCGGGCCTGTTGATGCTGTGGTATGTTATTTCTTCTGTCAATGCTTTCCCGGATTATATTCCTTACTATAATGAATTTGCGGGCGGCCCAGGCAACGGATATAAATACTTTATCGATTCAAACACGGATTGGGGACAAGACCTTAAAAAGCTGAAGAAATACATGGACGAGAAAAAAATCGACAGGGTGAAGCTGGCATATTTCGGGACTGCGAGCCCGGACTATTACGGCATAAATTATGAATATCTCTGGAGTCATAACAGGATTAAAAAGCCGGACGATTTTAAAGGCACGACCCTGCCGGGCAAAGGCATTTATGCCGTAAGCGCGACATCTCTGCAACTGACGGGATACTGGGATGGAGAAAAATTCGACACAAATTCTGAATATTCCTACAAATGGTTAAGCAGGCATGAGCCCGTGGATATAGTCGGCAATTCAATCCTTATTTACGACGTGCGATAAGTGGCGCTGACCGAATTGAACATATTGAGGGCTTTTTGCATTATCGGGGTGCTGGTGATACATACCTCCGATGTCTCAGGCTCCTTCTCGCCGTGGCTGCTTACTGCCAATCAGATAGCGAGGTTCAGCGTTCCCGGCTTTGTGTTCCTGAGCGGATACCTTTTGGCCTGGAAATACAACAACAAGAAAATCGAGTCCGGGACTTATCTGAAAAACAGGGTCCTGCTTCTCGGGGTTCCTTATATTTTCTGGTCCGTCATCTACATCTTTATAAGCTTCAGAAAAGATGCGGGGGAAATCTTCACATTGAAGCCGATGATATATTTATTCACCGGCTGGGGACATCTCTTTTTCATTTTCATGATCTTTCAACTGTACGCGTTTTACATAATTTTTAAAAATAAGATAGAGAATAATCCCCGGAAGTTTCTTTACTGGTCGGTCCTTGCGAGCTTTCTGTATTACCTTGTTGTCGAGGTCCTTTATTATAAAAAAATAATTACATCTGAGGAAGGTTTTCAGAAAGTGTTCATCCCGTGGGCAGGTTTCTTCTTTATGGGGCAGGCGGCCGCGCTTTGTCCGAATCTGGAAGATTTCGTGAAGAAATATATTTTAGCGATAATGCTTATATGGGTTGCGTGCCTGTCTGCCGATCTTATGGACGGCCGGAACCATTATAATATCTTTGGCAAGTTCAATCTGCACTATTTCAGGGTGACCGGATTTCTGGTGCAGTCTGCCGGGATTGTCTTCTTCTACTCCTTGTCCGTTTATCTGAAATCCAGGAGATATGCGGTGGACCTGTTTGACAAAATATCGCTGGCTTCCTTCGGGATATATCTCAATCATGTCCTTTTTATAAAAGTGTTTCAGAAGGTCACCGGGACGCAGCACCCGTTCCCTTATAATTTCATCTCGGTCTTTCTCATGTCTTTCATAGCTGCGTCCGTATTCAGAAAATACGCGTTTCATAAATTTGTTTATGGCAGATAGGAAGCTGAAAATCCTTCACATACTTGTTGGGACGGCGTTCGGCGGGGCAACCGTCATGGTCAGACTGCTTTCGCAATATCAGATGCGGCAGGGGCATGAAGTTTTTGTAATGGCGAATGACGTTCCCGGGGCAAGGGATGAATTTCGAAAACATGGCATAACATTGCTGAATGACAGGGGGATAAGAGGGCATATCCATCCTTTGACCGATATCTTTCATCTTTTTTACTGGATAGCGGTCATAAAAAAACATGACTTCGATATTGTTCATACGCAGACCGTCAAGGCCGGGTTTATCGGACGCCTTGCGGCAAGAATTGCCGGGACAAGGCATATTCTGCATTCGTGTCACGGGTACAGGCTGGAGGGCAGGTTCAGGTCCCCGATTGTTGAAAGGATATACATTTCGATTGAGAGATTCCTCTCATCCTTGACGGATATTATCATTGTCCAGTCCCGCGCCGACCGCGCGACCGCCTTGAAGCGCAGGATAGCTCCGGAGGAAAAGTTGCGGATAGTCTACAATGGGATCGACGTGTCCGGATATGAAGAGCAGGACGACGCGGAGCAGAGGATGTCATTCAGAAATGAAATCGGCGCCGATGAAGATCAGGTCGTTATCGGCACGGTAGGCCGCTTAGACAGGGCCAAGGCCCATGAGTATCTGATAGACGCCGCTGAACTTGTACTGAAGAATAATGGACCGGGAGTAAGGTTTGTGTTCGTAGGCGACGGTCCGGAAAGGGACTCATTAACAGAGCGTATTGAAAAGAAAGGTTTGTCTCGGTATTTCCTGTTTTTAAATCACAGGAAGGACATTCCCCGGATAATGCGAGGTATCGATATGCACGTATTGCCTTCTATACGGGAAGGCTTCCCCATTGCATTACTGGAGGCCATGGCTGCGGGCGTACCTTCTGTAACTACAAATGTTGGCGGTTCTGCTGAAGCGGTTGAAGAAGGAGTTACGGGTTTTGTGGTCCCCCCGGGAGACCCTGAGGGCCTTGCTGAGGCGATTATGAAGCTTGTCGATAACAGGACTCTGATGACGGAAATGGGCAGAAACGGCAGGAGCAGGATAATGAATAACTTCACTGCCGAGATCATGGGAAAAAAGATTATGGATATTTGTTCTTCGCGTATGACCGATAATGCAGGCTTGATCGGAGAGCGTAATATCTTATGAGATGGAGGATACGGAAGACGGTATTTAATCTGGCGGTCCCGATTATTTTGACAGGCATGAGCGCTCATGCCGTTGATTTGGATACCAAGCCTTTATGGAAGAATGAAAAGCCCGACTGGACCAGCAGGATCCAATTGGCGGACCTTGACAATGACGGTTATCCGGAATTGATAACGGCAAATATTATAAGAGGGGAAGGCTATACAAAAAACAATAAAGCGGACATTAAAGTATATAAAAACATCGGGGGAAACTTTGAAGGGACGGCAAGCCAGGTAATCAAAATGAAAGAGAATGTCGGGAGCTGGAACATTGCTATGGGCGATTATGACAATGACGGGGACCTTGACCTTGCCGTGGGAAACGTTTTTGAGAAACGGGATTTGATATTTAAGAATGACGGGGGCTTTTTTGATCACAATCCGGCGTGGGAATCCGACGATGCAAGCGTCAGCCACGGGCTGGACTGGGTGGATTATGATCAGGACGGTGATCTGGACCTGTCTGTTGCCGCTGCTTATTCGGGCGTCAAAATATATGAGAATATGGACGGGAAAGTATCAGCACGCGCAAAATGGGAAAGTTATGAAGCCCTCGATTTCCAGGACGTGGACTGGACCGACATGGATAATGACGGAGATTTTGATCTTGCCGTGTCGAATCATAACGACAGGCCGCCTGGCGGGATATATGTATTTAAAAGCAGCAACGGCAAGCTCCCGGAGCATCGTTCATTTGTCCCTGACAAGGCGAAGCAGTATCTTCCGATGCTTGGAATATTCTTAACAAAAACGGCTTCATGGCAGACTCACTCCATAAAGTATCCCGGCAGGCTGGCCTGGGGCGATATTGATGGAGACGGATTCCCCGAACTTGCCGCGACCAATGGAAACGGCCCCGTTACGGTGTTCGGCAATACCGGGGGGAATTTACAGCAAGCTCCGTTATGGCAAACATCTGATGGTGAATCCTCTTTTGATTTGACGCTTGCTGATGTGGATAATGACGGACTGGTTAAGGACACAGTTTTCTTTTCGGGAGAAAAGGTGAAAAAAGTTGTTTACCTTGATCACCGCCCGGTTCAATCGGTCAATGCCGTATTTGTTGATTCCCGGCAGATAGCGCTTGAGGATTATTGCTTCAACCTGAAGGACGGCTGGATTTCATTAAGGCAATCTATATTGAAAACTGCAAAAGAGGTCCGCATTGATTACGTGTATTCAACCGGTCTTGACCTTGTGGTCGCCAAATCAACATGGGTAGGAAATCCTGATGAAGGGAAGACGGACAAAATTTATTTTAACCGCAATGGAGCGCTTAATCCTGCTGCGGAATGGCAGACTGAAATGAAGACCCTTTCAAACGCAGTTGCCGTCGGCGACGTCGACAACGACGGCGACCAGGACGTGCTTTTCGGAGGTATGGTAGGCTGGGAATCCAGGACAAAGGTTCCGCAACATATTTATTTGTACCGCAACCATACGATTAAATAATCAGCAGATGACGCATAGAATTACAGAATTTGAGGGGCTCAGGGGAGCGCTTGCGTGGTGGGTGGTGGCTACTCATCTTTTATATAACAGCGGCCTGGGAACGGACGCCGGGGTGAATATAATACTGAAGGCGCTGAGGAAAGGGAGTTCCGCAGTCGATGTCTTCATCATACTCAGCGGCTTTGTGATATTCTTTTTGCTGGAAGACAGAAAGGAAAAGTATAATGTCTTTCTTCTCAGAAGATTTTTCCGTATTTATCCCGTATATATAGTATGCTTCGCCGTCTCTGTGCTTATCTCGGGGATTGTAGTTCAGAATATGGAATCCCTGGCCTGGACGCGGGAAATTACAGATTACCTTGCGCGGATCAGGGGAGAGCGTCTTTATCTCTTAAAGCATGCATTGGCTCATGCTGCGATGCTGCACGGCATTTTTCCTGATGAACTTCTTCCCAACAGCACAAATGCCTTTCTGTCTCCGGCCTGGAGCACCTCGCTTGAATGGCAATTTTATCTGATAGCGCCGCTCATCATTATTCTGCTTAAGAGGTCATGGCTGTTCTTTCCGGCAAGCTTTGCGGTAATTATGCTGTTCAACAGATTTGCCGGTATATCCGGACACTATCCAAATCCCGCGTTTCTGCCTTTAAAGGCGAATCTGTTCTGGCTGGGAGGGGTCTCTTTTTATCTGTTCAGGTTCTCTCAGCAGAACAGAGAGCGTTTCCATTCCCGCAGATGGACTTATCTGGCGGCGTCCCTTATTGTTTTAATAATTATCTTTATAAACGATCATGCCCTGTTAATTCCGTTGGCCGTATGGGCGGCTGTGTTCGGGACGGTAATGGTCAAGTACAATTCCGGGTCGGGCATCTACGGCAGATTCGCAGCCGGCATATTGAATAATAAATACCTGCGCAAACTGGGGGATGTATCTTATTCGACGTATCTGTGTCATCTCCCTGTCATATATCTATGCCAATGGTTTATTCTGCAAATGTTCCCTGAAGCCGGCAAGCAGGTGATGCTGACAATGCTTACTCTTCTTTCCGTCCCGGTTACGATCATCGTATCTTTGGTTCTCAATAAAACGATAGAAAAGCCGTTTATTGATTTAGGGCACGGATTCGCACGGGGTTAATGGAGACCGAGAGTAATTTCATGCAACGACTATTGGAAAAACCCGTAGTTCTGATTATTCTGTTGGCCTCCGTACTGAGGTTCTGGGGGATATGGCACGGCTATCCCCATTCTTATTACCCTGATGAGCAGCACCTTGTGAATCGCGCGCTCGCATTCGGAAGCGGAGACTTGAATCCTCACTGGTTTCACAAGCCCGCGTTCCTTATGTATACGCTTTTCTTCGAGTACGGCATTTTCTATTTTATCGGAAAAATCATCGGCATGTTTCCAAGCGTCGATTCGTTTGCTATATATTACTTCAATAATAGCTGGCCCTTCATATTGATCGGCCGGATCACTGTAACGCTTTTCGGCATCGCAACTGTCTATGTTGTATATAAAACAGGCGAAAGATTCTGGTCCAGGAGAGCTGCCGTAATTTCCTCACTGTTCCTTGCCCTCTCATATGCTCATGTATTTTGCGGGCAGGATGTCAAAGAAGACGTGCCGACGGCTTTTTTTACCGTCCTGTCTTTATACTATCTGATGAAGGTCCTGTCCGAAGGTTACAAGACCCGCGACTATGCGCTCACGGGACTATTTGCGGGCCTGGGGGCGGCCACAAAATATTATTCGATAGTCATGCTCGTGCCTGTTCTCATGGTATGCATTTATGAAGCGTTCCGGGATAAAAAACCCGGTCATCTTCTGAAATACCTGTACTCATCTATCGCCTTCTGGGGAATTTACTTTATCGCTTCGCCATACAACTTTCTCGATCCGCTCGGCAGGCAGGCGACCTTTGGAAGTATCGTAGCAATGTGGAATAAACTGTCTCTGTTCAGGTTAAACGTTTTCAGTCCGGTCCAGGGGGGAGAAGGGGTGAAATTAACGGGGAGCGATAAAATTATGGCATACGGTCACTCGCTTATCGACTATTTCAGGGTATTTTTTTCCAGGGAGGGCGCCGGGCTTGTAGTCGGGACGATATTCATACTATCAGTCATGTTACTCATGCGAAAGTCTTCATTCAGGAGGATGGTGCTTCTGTCGTTTCCCGTATTATTCTCGGCTATTTCTATTGTCCTGTTTCCTTCGTACACCGAGCAGAGACATCAAATGCCGTTATATCCGTTTTTTGCGCTTATTACGGGCATTGTCTTTGCGGAGATTTCCGGTATGCTCAGACGGGGCTGGATACTGGACTTGACCGTAACCGCTCTCCTGGTCTTCCCTATGACGTCAATAACCGGGAATAACATATTTGTATCAAAGCCGGATGTCAGGACGGTCGCGAAAAACTGGGTCGAGACGCATATCCCGCCCTCAACAAAGATCATGGTGGATGATTCCTGCGTGCCTTTAAGGATGAACAGGAAGAATTATGAGATGCTGATAGAGAGATCGAAGGCGTTCGGCGCAGGACAGTTTACAACACATCTGGAAAAATATTATTCCTATCAGATGATGGCTGCCGGCGGCGTTACTTATGATATCAAGGAAATAAGGCATATCTGGTGGAGGAGCAGGGAGATTGCCGGGGGAGAAACTTACGCGCTTTCGGAATTCGACAGGGAGATGGCCAATCCTGTTAAAGAAGTCGGCATTAACAATTATGATTATTATGCGGCGGAAGGTTATAAGTATGTGATTACAAGCGAAGAGATTTATAAACTGTTTTTTATGAGAGGCGGAGACAGGGCAGTCAATTTCCCGTCCTACAAGAAGTTTTACGACGATTTGTTTGCGAGGGGTACGCTGATAAAAGAGTTTAATGCCTCTGATATGGATTTGCCGGGACCGACAATAAAAATATTCAGGATATCGTGACTCAGGTTATGCGGACGACCGGCAATATTTCAAACTACTTAACAATAGATGTTGAAGATTACTATCATGTTTCGGCATTTGAGCGGGTTGTCGGACACGGTAACTGGGACATATACAGATCGAGGGTTGTGGACAATACAAGAGCCATACTGGACCTGCTTGAACACTATGATACGAAGGCCACTTTTTTTGTGCTTGGCTGGATTGCCATGAAGTTTCCTCATCTCGTGAGAGAGATTCACGGCAGAGGACACGAGATAGGGTGCCACAGCTTTTATCACCGGCTGATTTATAATCTCACTCCGGAGGAATTTAAGGAGGATACAAGAATGGCCAGGGACATTCTCGAGCAGATTACCGGGAGCCGTATCATGGGTTACCGCGCTCCGAGCTATTCTATTACAAGTGATTCATTATGGGCGCTGGATGTTATTGAAGAGCTCGGCTTCAGGTATGATTCCAGCATATTCCCGATTGTTCATGACCGTTATGGAATGCCTGACTTCCCGAGATTCAGATACAGTCTTCCCGGCAGGAACCTGGTTGAGTATCCGATATCCACTTCCGTCTTTTGCGGCCTTAGGGTTCCTGTTTCCGGCGGAGGATATTTCCGGCTGTTTCCCTATTGTTTTACGAAAATACTTTTAGCCAAGATCAATAAGGATGAAAATCAGCCTTTCATTTTCTATATTCATCCCTGGGAGATAGATCCCGCCCAACCGAGGATAAACGGAACAGGCCTTATATCGAAATTCAGGCATTATAACAATCTCGGAGAGGCGGAGGGACGTTTCAGGAAGCTGCTTGGGGATTTTAAATTCGGGCCTATTATTCAATGACGACACCGAAGCTGCTGAACCGGATTAATATTCGACCGGCGGGGGACGGTGATAAAGACAGATGGGATGCCTACGTACGAGGGCATCCCTACGCATCTGCATATCATCTGTTTGCGTGGAAGAAGGCAGTCGAGGAGGCTTACGGTCACAGGGCATATTATCTATTGGCTGAGGAAGATAATGTTGTGAAAGGGGTCCTGCCTTTAATATATTTTAATCCCCCTTTTATTTCCGGCTGCCTCGTTTCTCTTCCATTCAGCGACGTCGGAGATGTTCTGACTGACGATGAAGACACTGAGGAAAAGCTCATTATGGAGGCGGCGGCGCTGGCTAAGAGGCTGAATGTGAAATTTATTGAATTAAGGAGCCGGCAGGCCCGTTTGTCATCTTTTGAATATCTGAACCTACCGGTAAATAGGCGGTCTCATAAGGTGAGAATGCTTTTGGAGCTGCCTGAATCATCAGAGATGCTGTGGGACGGCTTTAAGTCGAAGCTTCGCAGTCAGATCAGAAAGGCAGAAAAAAATAATCTGAGCTTTGAATGGGGCGGCTCCGGGGATATGGACAGCTTTTATTTTGTCTTCAGCCGAAATATGAGGGACCTCGGTTCGCCGGTCCATGCGAGAGAATGGTTTGACGCGGTCCTGAGAAATTACGGGAAGAATATTCGCCTGGGACTAACCTATTGCGGCCGACAGTTAATCGGGGCCGGCGTCGTCTTGAGCGTAAACAATATGATTTGCCTTCCATGGGCGTCAACGCTGCGCGAATATAATCAGCTTTCGCCCAACATGCTGCTTTACTGGAATTTTCTGAAATATGCATCTGATAACGGATATAAGACTTTTGATTTCGGCCGTTCTACGCCGGGTGAAGGGACTTATAAATTCAAGGAACAGTGGGGAGCAATGCCGGTTCCTTTATGCTGGCATTATATCGTAATGGAAAAAAGCAGTACTGGTTTAGATGAAGCGCCTTCTTCAGGGAGAGATAATATGGCGCGCCTCTGGCAGAAACTTCCAATCGGTGTGGCGAACCGTCTCGGGCCTGCCATAAGAAAATATATAAGTTTATGATAAGTTTTTTTGAAATTGCCGCATTTTTGATGACGGCGCTCCTTCTGTATGTTTATCTCGGGTATCCTGCGATTCTGCTCCTTCTGCGAGGCATTCTTCCCGAACATAAGGTCCATAAAAAAGAAATTTATCCGAGAGTAAGTCTGCTGATTTCATGTTTTAATGAGGAAGCAGTAATACGTGAAAAACTGGAAAACAGCCTGGCTATCGATTATCCTGAAGGCAAACTTGAGATCATAGTTGTCTCCGACGCTTCAACGGACAGAACGGATGAAATCACCGGGGAATATGCAGCGCGGGGGGTAAGACTTGTCAGGCAGGACAGGAACCTCGGCAAGACATCGGCCTTAAATATTGCCGTGGAGCAGACTACCGGTGAAATATTGGTCTTCTCGGATGCAAACGCCATGTATCAGCCTGATGCGATCCTAAGACTGGTCCGTAATTTCTATGACGAAAAGGTCGGTTATGCAGTGGGCGAGGCAAAATACAGGGATGCGACTAATACCGCTGCAACCAGGAGTGAATCCACATACTGGAGGCTTGAAATATTACTAAAGAAAATGGAGAGTTATATTCACTCTGTTGTCGGAGGCGACGGAGCCATATATGCAATACGAAGAGAATTGTACGAAAAATTGCTGGAGACGGATATCAACGATTTTGTCAATCCCTTGCAGATCATACTGAAAGGCTATCGGGGCATTTACGAAAAAGAGGCGGTCTGCTGGGAAGATTCCGCGGGGAGTTTCCAGAAAGAATTCCGGCGGAAAATCCGCATCATAAACCGCAGCCTCAGCGGTCTTCTGCGCATGAAGGCGGTGCTGAATCCGTTTAAGACGGGCATTTTCAGTTTTGAAATTGTCTCGCATAAACTGCTAAGGTGGTTTGTTCCTCTTTTTTTAATCTGTTTAATCATATCCTGTTTCGCCCTTTCCCTGCTGGGTGTGAAAATATTTCACTGGATATCCCTGTCCATCATTTTATTTATGTGGTTTGCATATGCCGGCTATTTATTCGCCGACTTCTCTATTTCGCCTGTTTTCTATTACCCCTATTATTTTGTCATGGTAAATATGGCGTCATTAATAGGCGTGGGAAGGAGTTTTAAGGGCGAGATTCAGACAACATGGGAAACGGTCAGGGCAAACGATGGAGACAGAACCGGGAACTACAGCGTTTCCAGGAGCATGATTCATGTCTTCTTCTTTATTTCATTGCCGGGTTTCCTGCAGATAACGGGCAGGCTTGCCGGCGTTTCTCTCCTGCCTGAGAAGATCACATATTGGTCGGCCGTTGCGATAATTCTGTATGTATATATGGGCTACCCATTGATATTGAAACTCCTGTCGGGATATTTCCATAAACCTGTTCACAAGCGGGAGATAGAGCCTGAGGTGACTCTGCTGATTTGTGCGTATAATGAAGAAGAAGTGATCGAAGAAAAAGTAAAAAACTGCCTCCAACTTGATTACCCGCGCAGGAAGCTGAAGATTGTAATCGCTTCCGACGGCTCAACGGACAGAACAAATGATATAGTTCGCGGATATGTTGATGAACGTCTTATTTTGATGGATTATCCTGAGCGAAGAGGCAAGATGACCGTTATTAACGATACCGTTCCGAAGCTTGAAAGTGAAATTATTGTCTTTTCAGACGCCAATACCATGTATCGGGAAGACGCCATAAAGAAATTGGCCCGTAATTTTAATGACCCGTCGGTCGGCGCGGTGAGCGCAGACGTGGTCCTTCATAATGAGGCGACATTCGGCAAGTCAGAATCTTTATACTACCGGTATGAACGCTGGATACAGCAAAAGGAGTCGGAGTTCGGTTCCATAATCGGCGCGGACGGGGGCATGTACGCCATCAGAAGACGCCTGTTTGTCCAGCCTTCATCTAATATAATTCTCGATGATTTCGTCATTTCAATGAATGTGGTCCTGGGCGGTCAACGGCTGGTCTATGACAGAGAGGCTTTAGGTTATGAGAAGAGCTCTGATTCGCCGAAGACGGAATTTTTGCGGAAATCGAGGGTCATTGCCGGGGCGATCCAATCCATTATGCAGAAAGAGGGGGTCCCTACGGTACGACAGAAGGGCGTCTTTTTTTGCTATGCGTCACATAAGTTTCTGCGCTGGATGATCCCTCTAATCCTTATAATCCTGTTTATCGTCAATCTGCGTTTATACTATCTGACCGGAGAATTCATATATGCTGTTACCATTAAAGCGCAGACTATATTCTATTTGCTTGCAGCGGCTGATATGTTTATTGCAAAAATAATCAGGCTGAGAATAACTTCTCTCCCTTTCTACTTCTGTCTTGTAAACGGGGCGGCCTTATATGGCATATATAAAGGCTTATTCAGCAAGCAGCCTGTCAAATGGCAAAAATTCAGCCGGGAGACGGAAGCGTTCTGATGATATTTTGCCACAGAGGACACAGAGATCACACAGAGAAAATATAAGAAATTTAAAAGAATGAATCAAGGATATCTTCTTTCCCATTACAAGTTCTTATTTTATTCAATTCTTTGCTCTGTGCTCTCTGCGGCAAAAAGTAAAATGGAGAAGTTTATTGGCTGATAGAGTCTGGATAAGCTGGAACGAACAAAGGCGGAATATCGGTTTGGCGGCGGCGGTCGGCGCAAAGCTGTTCATGACTGAGAGGGACTGCCCCGGCTGGATTCGTCTTGTAAGAGAGTTTTATGAATCATGGAAAATTGTACAGAGGGAAAAACCGGCTGTATGTTTTACAATGAATCCGTCCATCTTTTCGAGCTGGTGGTTATCCCTGCTTAAGGGGGTGTATAAGTTCCGTTTAGTTACAGATCTCCATACTCCCAATATCAGGCTTTCCGGATTTAAAAAAAAAATGTTCGAAGTCTTCTTTCATTCAGGGATAAAGCGGTCAGACATCGTTATCGTTACGAATGAAATTTTCCGGAATTCCATTCTATCTCTTAATCCAAACATTGTAGTTATCCCTGATCCTTTGCCCGAGCTCAGTATGCCGTTGAATGGGAATAAACATCTCGCAGGTACGGATGGAAAAATTAGAATTCTTCTTGTGAGCTCATTTGGGGAAGATGAACCGATCAAGGAGGTTTTGGCGATAGATGACGAACTTGATCAGTTCGATATTATGGTGACGGGAAACTGGAGAAAAAAGTTTGCATCACTCCCTGACCTTCGGAATATACATTTCCTGGGATTTATTCCCGGCGATGAATATGATCAGCTTCTTTTATCTGTCGATGGAGTAATGGTATTGACAAAAGAAGAAGGCTGTCTCTGCTGCGGCGCTTATGAGGCCTTTGCCGCGGGGAAGCCGGTAATTCTATCACGGACAGAGGCAATGCAGGGATATTTCGGCTGCGCCCCGATTTATACGGATAATAATTCCGCGTCTATATTATCAGCACTTAAGACTCTTAGGGCAGAAGAGGCAAAGAGATCTGAGATGATTGAACATGAGAAGCGGATTCTCGACGAAAAGTTCAAAATGGACATGAAAAATCTGGAAGAGACGCTTGTGGAATTTGGAATCAATATGAGGATGAGCTTTTAATTAATATGTGCGGGATAGCCGGTTGTTCGTTTGCCTTGATACAGGATAACCCTGAGGCTTATCTTCAGAAGATGAATGACGTTATGCTTCACAGGGGACCTGATGACGGCGATTTCTTTTTTGATAATGACGTTGCTTTATGTCACAGGAGGCTTAGTATCATTGATTTGTCGTCAGACGGGCGGCAGCCTATGCAATCCGCCGACGGGAAATTCACTATTGTATTCAACGGCGAAATTTATAATTTCCTCGAACTCAGGAAGGAGCTTCAGGGAAAGGGCCATCAATTCAGGACAAAAACCGACACGGAAGTTTTGTTGAGCGCTTATAGAGAATATGGGGTTGAGTGTTTGCAAAAGATCAGGGGTATGTATGCCTTTGCCATATGGGATATAAGTAGGAAAGAATTATTTTTGTGCAGAGACAGGATCGGGAAGAAACCCCTTTATTATTATTACGACGGCGAGAGTATTGCCTTTGCTTCGGAAATCAAGTCGATGCTGCAAATCCCATGTGTCCATAAAGTGATCGACCCTACGTCCGTCATCGATTATTTGAAGTATCTATATGTCCCTCACCCGAAGAGCATATATAAGAATATCTTTAAACTTGAACCCGGCCACTTTCTTATTTATAAGAAAGGAAAAATAAATATCGATCAGTACTGGGACATTGATTTCTCAAAACCTTTAAACTGGAATGCGGAAGACATAGCCGGGCAGTTGCTGGCAATTATCTCTGACAGTGTTAAAACGAGATTGATATCAGATGTGCCTCTTGGGGCTTTTTTAAGCGGGGGAATAGATTCGAGCGCAGTCGTGGCGCTGATGGCCGGCACGCTGGAGGGACCGGTAAAGACATGCACCATAGGGTTTGATGAGTCGGCGCATAATGAGGCTGAATACGCAAAGGAGTTTTCAAGGCAATATGGCACTGAGCATCATGAATACTATATTCGTGATAACGCGGATATTGATGAGGTCATCAAGAAATTGGTGTGGCATTTTGATGAACCGTTTGCCGACTCGTCGATGGTGCCGACTTATCATGTGTGCCGGGTGGCAAGGGAGATTGTAACGGTCGCTATTTCCGGCGACGGCGGCGATGAGAGTTTCGGAGGATATGAGAAGTACAGCATCGACCGGATAGAGAACAGAGTAAGAAGTATCGTCCCGCATGTGCTATTAAATGCATTATGCAGTGTATTTAACGGTAGTGAAAAAGGTTTCACGAAGAAGATATATTCCCTGTCGAGCACGGCGAAACTGTCTCCTGCGGAAGGTTATTACATCACAAATACCTTTTTCCCGGACGATCTTCTGGGGCGAGTCCTTTCCGATGTGATGAAAAAAGAAACCGGTGATTACAATCCCGGCGAACATACGCTGAGATATTATAACAGGGCGAACGGTGACGACCATTTCTCAAAAATACTTTATACTGATCTGAAATCCTTTCTGCCGGGAGATATCCTCGTAAAGGTTGACAGAATGAGTATGGCAAATTCACTTGAAGTCCGCTCGCCGCTGCTGGATCACAAGGTAATTGAGTTTGCCGCAAAGGTGCCCTCTATGTTAAAAGTGAAAGGGAAGAGCAAGAAAATAATACTGAAAGAGGCCTTCGGAAAGATACTTACTTCTGAGATAATGAACAGAAGAAAGCATGGCTTTGAGGTCCCCCTCGACAACTGGTTCAGAGTGGAACTGAAACATATGGCTTATGATTATCTGTTCAGCAAAGATTATATGAGTGATTTTTTTAATGTGCCAGAAATAATGGAAATATGGGAAAAGCACCGGATGCACAAGGCGAATTATGGAACAGTGCTCTGGTCGCTTTTTATGTTTTCGTTATGGTTTGAAGAATTTATTGAGACATAGAGCTATTGCCGCAGGCCATAGACCGCAGGGTGTTCGTGACCCTTGGGGCAAATGATTACCGAAATGTTTGAAAATATATCAGCCGACCTTGGAAGACTCAGTGACGGCAACATTTCTGCCAGAACTTTAATCAGGGGAATATTATCTCAGGGCTTTCAGGCGATACTGGTATATCGGTTTTTCCGGTGGTTTCACATAAAAAGAATTCCTTCACAGCCTCTCCGCTTCATAATTGAAAGGTTTGTAGAAATTACAACCGGCATCTCAATCCCGGTTGAATGCAGGATCGGCAAGGGCTTCAGGATACATCATTTCGGAGGAATTATTTTTCACCCTTCAGTTGAGATGGGCGAGGGCTGTTCAGTTTATCATGAGGTGACTATCGGCGACAGGGGAGGAAAAGGCGGCGCTGCAAGAATCGGCAATAATGTATTGATAGGCGCAGGAGCGAAGATAATCGGCGAGATAACAATCGGAGACAACTGCATCATAGGGGCCAATTCTGTGGTCCGGGAATCTGTCCCGGATGATTGCTGTGTAGTTGGTAATCCTGGAGTAATAAACAGGAAAAGGTCATATCGGGAATAGTCGTAAATATGCCGTCCAGTATTGACAAGCCAATTAACCTTATGGAACTGCGGGGGACTTATACGACCGGAGGCGGTCCGGATAAAACAATATTACTTTCCGCAGAAAAGCATAATAAGGCCCTTGTAAATCCTGTCGTAGTGTATCTAAGGGATATTCGCGACAATAATTTCCAGATAGGCAAAATGGCCGGGGGACGGGGATTCAAGTACATTGAAGTTCTGGATAGAAGCAAGATTGACGTCAAATGTATTATCGAACTTAACAGTATTGTTAAAGAGTTCGATATTGATATAATCCATGGCCATGATGTCAAGACAGACATGCTGGCGTATATTCTTGGAATTTTAAACCCGAAAGTCCGTTTGCTTTCAACGGCACACGGGTGGATTACCAATAGTTTAAAAGGCAGTCTTTATAAGAGGATACACCTCAGGACCTTGCGAAGATTTGAAAATCTCATAGCTGTTTCAGGGGCGACCAAGTCTTTGATGGTCGAGAGCGGGATAACCGCCGACAAGATCAGAGTTATATATAACGGAATTGACGAGAAGCGATGGCGCAATACAGGACAGCATCCGTCATTAAAGAAAGAGTGGAATATTCCTGAAAATGCTTATGTGGTTGGAACAGTAGGAAGGATCAGCGAGGAAAAGGACTATGGTACGTTTCTCAATGTAGCAGAAACTATTGCCGGCGAGATGCCCAATGCTTATTTTGTAATTGTCGGAGATGGTAAGAGGGATGAAAAGGACGAACTCGTTTCTTATGCTGATAAGCTTGGAGTAAAGGACAGGGTCATATTTACCGGATTCCGCAGCGATCTGATCAATGTATATTGCTCATTTGATCTGTTCCTTATGACTTCGCTGACAGAAGGCATCCCTAATACCATGCTTGAGGCAATGTCCTTGGGCATCCCTGTAGTTTCTACAAATGTCGGGGGCATCCCTGAAATGGTTGTAAACGGTGAGTCTGCTTTTTTATTCAACATAGGCGACATAGAAGGTATTGCAAGTAAGATTATGGAGCTTATAAAAAATAGAGAAGCAGGAGAGAAAGTATCAACGGCCGGAAGGAAAAGAATCGAAGAGATATTTTCTTTCAGCAGGAGACTGCAGATCATTGAAGAATACTATAGGAACATCGTCAATGGGACACATATCAGATGATGATTAAGATAAAGTGTCTCACAGGTACAGAACAATTTTCATCCATAAAGGACACATGGGATGCTTTTGTCGCCCGTCATTTCCCCGAGGCTTACTATCTGGATCATGGCTGGCTGACCGACTGGTGGGACGTTTACGCGGAAAATGAAGAAGTGTTTGTTTTCCTGGCATATCAGGACGACTCATTAGTCGGTATTATCCCCTTGACGGTCCAGAAAGAAAAATTTAGCGGTTTCCCGGTTCGCAGACTGGGCTTTATGGGTAAAGGCTTCGGCAGGGAAGACTTTCCCATTTTAACTGCGCAACAGGAGATAATTACGGGGTTGTTTGCAGAGCTTGAGAAGAAAGTGAAATGGGATATTGCAAGTTTCACGAGACTGGGTCCTCAGTCAAATGAGATATTAAACGAAATATCTTCGGGGCAAAGTCGGAAATATGAGGTGATTGACATGCAGAATCCTGTGATTGAGATTAAGGGGACTTATGAAGATTATTTTAATTCAAGGTCAAAAAACTTCAGGGCCAATTACCGGAAAAAAAGCAGGAGAATAAATGAGTGGGGCAAAATATTTTTTGAGCATGCAGATGCTCGCGACTTATCTTGTATATTAGAAAAAATCAGGTCTATTGGCGTCGAAAGCTGGCAAGGTGAAAAGGGCGTTCATCTCGCGGCGAATGAAAAAGGGAATAAATTCCTTGAGGCAATGGCGGATAATTTTTCCCGTAGAGGGGTCCTGGACGTTTCCTTCCTCTATCTGAATGAGGAACCGATTGCCTATCTTTCGGGGGCGAGATTCAAGAAAACATACTTTGCAATTGAAACAGGATATAAAGAAAAATATTTTGACGTCTCACCCGGAATGCTTCTTCATCTTAATGTGCTTGAGAGACTCTATGGGTATGGAGATGTTGAGTTGATGGATTTGGGGTATGATGCACCTTATAAGCGCAGGTGGACGGATACGAATCGGCCGGAAAAACAGATAGTAATTTATAATAAAAGGATTTATCCGCAGCTCGTATGCGCTTTTCGTAAGAGTTCTCTATACCCCCGAGTGTTGGCCGTGAGAGACAGATTCGTCTCCGGAAAGGTTAAAACAGAAGGGTTCAGCAAGAGAGCAACCGAAAAGAGAAGCTGAGGTGTTTAAGATACATTGGTTCTGATAAAGAAGATACTCAGCAATATATTAGTAGCATGCAGAATTGATTATATATTGCGTTATGCGAACAGACATAAGCTCTTGGTGGTCATGTATCACGGAATAACCAGGGAAAACTATGACCCACCTGTTTGGACCCAGTTACCGGAGGAAATATTTGTAGAACAAATAAGGTTTCTTAAATCTGAATATAATATATTGTCTTTAAGCGAAGTGATATCGTGTGTTCGGCACGGAGAAGAATTGCCGGATAGAGCGGCTTTAATAACTTTCGATGATGGATTGCAGAATAATTACTCTGTTGCTTTCCCTTTATTAAGGCAGCATGAAGTTCCAGCCGCAATATTCTTAACGATGGATTTCATGGATACCGATAAGGTTTTTTGGTTTGATGAATTGTTTTTTCTAATAAAGAAAATGATTAAAGAGGGTAAGGATTTGGGAAAGATCGACGTATGTCGCGGGAGTATGCCCGGAAATGACAATGTTTGGGACGTATATGTTTATACTGTAAATAAAATGAAAAGGATATCCGAGAATGACAGAAACCTGATGATGGATAACCTGAGGAGAAATGCCGGAAGTCGGGAACCTTTGCCTGATGACTTTAAAATGCTGACATGGACGCAAGTTCTTGAGATGGAAAAATCCGACATTATAGAATTCGGCGTTCATACTGCAGGGCATAGCATTTTAACGAATATTAACGAGGGAGATTGGGGAAAGGAAATTAGGGAGCCGAGAGAGAGGCTGTCTCGAATACTCGGGAGAGAAGTTCTGAGTTTTTGCTATCCGAACGGCAAGCCGGAAATTGATTTTAATGAACGGCATGTGGAGTATTTGAAGAAATGCGGTTACGTATGTGCATTTACGACAGAGTCATCTCTTTATGAAACCGGCAAGCATACACCCTATCGAATAGGAAGAATACCTGCTGGGAACGATCTTACTTCATATCCGGCGCGTTTCAGGTTGTCGGTATCCGGGATGTAAGGATGAAAGCTTCAGACGTAAGAGCCATGATCCGCAATATCAGTTCATTTCCAAATATTAATCCGCTAAATTATATCAGGAACCGGGAAGCGTCGGATCCGATTTTGTCTCAGAAAAGATTCTTCCTTTATGCCTCTGGAAGAGCGGCTCTATATTATGCTATGAAAGCAACATGCTTGCCGCAAAACAGCAGGGTGCTTGTTCCTTCATTTCACTGCGGGGTTGAGGTTGAAGCCGTTATGCGAGCCGGTTATCAGGTTGATTTTTACAATATAAGAAAAGATTTGGGTGTTGATTTTAATGATCTTGACCGACGCGTAATTAATCAGACGCGGGCTTTGGTAGTCATTCATTACTTTGGATTTCCTCAGAATATGGGGAAGGTACTGGAATTTTGCCGGGACAAGAAGTTGTTGCTGATAGAAGATTGCGCCCATGCGCTTTATTCACAATATAACTGGAAATGGCTTGGGAGCTTTGGAGCTTTCGGAATTTACAGCCTCCAAAAGACAATTGCCTTACCTAACGGAGGAGGACTGCTCTGTAATGCCGGGGACCTTCCCGATCCTTTGCCAGGCAGGAAGTTCTTTGAGCCGGCGCTTCTCAAAACTACAATAAAGTCGGTGCTTGAATATAAGGCAGTGGATAAATCTATAACGGGGAAAATATCATCCGGGTTACTCGATCTGTACCGTGCCATGAACGGCGGTAACGCAGAAGATCCTTCAGACACTGCAGGAAAAGATATGCGCTGGTATTATGAAGTGCCGAGATATGATTACCATAATGCCATTAGCGCGCTTTCAATGCCTTTACTCAACAAGGAATCATATGAGGAGACGGTTAAGCAGAGAAGGCATAATTATCTGCTGTTGAGTGAGATGATCAGGGCTTCAGAGAAAGTAAAAATCATGTTTCAGGCTATGGATGAAGGGGTATGTCCCCTCTGTTTTGTTATTTCCGTTGAGAAACGGGACACGCTCGTCGCTGAAATGAATCGCGCGGGACTTTATCCATTTGTCTTTGGCCGGTTCCATCACAAAACTCTATCTGTTCCTGATTTTCCTGATGCGGGGTATTTGTCTGCTCATTTATTGGGTCTTCCAGTGCATCAGCAACTTAATGGAATTGATATTGAGACAATAGCCGATACATTCAATGCCTTTGCTGCATCCCACTTCAATGGTCGCTAATATGAAGAAAATAAATATTGCCCATGTTACTCCGTCATTAGGAGATGGTGGGATGGAAAATGGGATAGTCAACATTATTAACGGCCTAAATACAGAAAAATATTTCCATTTGATTTGCAGCCTGACTAAAGAAAGGCAGTTTGAAGAAAGAATAAGAGTTCCGAATTATACGATAGTCGACCTGAATAAGAAGGAAGGCAATGACATAACGATTCCATTTAAATTGAGGAAGGCTTTTAGGGAGCATAATATCAGAATTGTTCATTTAAGAGGCTGGCCGACCCTGATAGAAGGTATATTGGGCAGTAAGCTTGCGAATGCAAAAAAAATCATTTATGGTTTTCACGGGAAGAGTTATGATGAACTTTCTTCCTACAAGAGGCGAAGGCATTATGCGGAGAAAATAGGAATTATGCTTGTCGACAAAGTTATTACGCTGGCAGAACCAATGAAAGAGGAGTTATGCGCTCGATTTGGGGTTAATTCGGATATGGTGCAAATCATACATAATGGGGTAAATATTGAGCATTTCAGCCATAGAGAGGATATTAAAGAAACTAAGAGAGAACTGGGCATTGAAGAGGATGATTTCGTCATAGGGTCAGTGGGGCGTCTTGATCCTGTGAAGAATTATATAACGTTGATTCAAGCATTCGAATTGTTTACCGATAAATTCATTAAATCCAAATTGATAATTGTCGGAGACGGCTCGGAGCGTTCTTTACTGAAGAAAGCCGTATCCGGAACTCGAGTTTCTAATAATATAATCTTCGCGGGATATCAGAGCAGCGTTCGCAGATTTCTGCAAATCATGGATATATATGTTCAGACATCACTTTACGAAGGCTTCTCGAATACAATTGTGGAGGCAATGGCTGCCGGGTTACCCGTCATAGCAACTGACGTAGGCGGGAACAGGGTATTGATAGATGACGGTATTAACGGATTTTTGATTCGACCAAAGCAGCCTGATATTCTCTTTAGTAAGCTTTCAGCGTTAAAGAACGATATTTCACTGCTTCGTGACATGTCGCAAAGATGCAGACAGTCGACAAGGGAGAAATATTCTCTCGAAAGAATGATTAAAGAATATGACAGATGTTACAATAATTTATTTGCTTCAATCTAATCATAATGAACAGCAATAAGTCCTCTTCAAAAATCCTGAGTAATGCCATTGCAAATTGGGGCGGCTACATTATTAATATTGCGATAGCATTTTTCCTGTCGCCATTTCTGGTGCATACACTGGGTGACACAAAATACGGTATATGGTCTATAGTAGCCGCCTTGAGCGGATATATGAGTCTGTTGGAAATGGGTATTGGCTCTGCTCTAACAAGGTATGTCTCTAAATTCCAGAGTAGCTCCGATAAGGAAAATCTGCTCTCATCCGTTAACTCGGCTTTATTCTTATATGCAATTATTGCGGGCTTCATTCTACTGCTAAGTCCTGTTACAGCAGCTATTGTTGTAAGGCTTGTAACCGTTGAAGAGAACCTGAAAGATATTATTAAGCTTCTCGTAATTATTACATCTGTTAATGTATCTTTCCTGATAATAAGCAGTACCTTCAGGGGGATATTCCAGGGGTTACAGAGGTATGACATAATCAATACGACTCAAGTTGTCATCGGGATATGCAGGGCCATTTTGTTTTATCTGTTTCTCTCACAGGGATACGGTCTTATATCTATGGGGATTATTGCTCTGGCAGGTAGTTTTTCATTGCTGTTCATATCTTATTTATTTATGAGAAAGAAGTATTCTTTTATACATTTTGATCTGAAAAAAGTCAGCAGATTCGGCCTCAGAAGTATCTTTACTTATAGCGCTTATACTTTTATCAACATGATAGCCAATCAACTGACAAATTATACCGGATCTTTTGTTATCGGCTATTTTATGGGGGCTGCAGCAATAACTTACTTTTCAATTGCATGGAGTTTGACAGAGTATCTTAAACAATTCTGCATGGCGTTTACGAGAGTCTTTATCCCCGCCATAAGCGAATACGAAGCGATCGGTGATTATGAAACAATCCGGAAATTATATATCTCCGGCACAAAATATACACTTATTATTGTTATTCTTTTTTGCCTGGGAATAATGATGCTCGGCGAGCCGTTCATTGCCTTATGGATGGGGAGCAAATACAGCTCATCGAGTGCGCCTGTATTGATTATTCTCATAATTTCCCAATTATTTGAGCTGCCGCAACTTATAAGCTATTCAGTCCTGTTTGGTCTTTCGAAGCATAAGAAGTTGTCGTATGCAAGTTTAATCTCGGCTATTGTCAATTTCCTGTTAAGCATTATCCTTGTAAGGAAATTTGGGTTAATAGGGGTTGCGCTGGGCACGGCAATTCCTCAAATCGTATTATATGGGATATTTGTGCCATTCTATACGAATCGCAACCTGAAATTGTCGATAAGGCTCTTTGTCAGAAAAACCTATATGAAGGTAATAATTCCTGCGGTATTATTATTGATTATTCTTAAAGCATGCCTCACGTACATCTATCCTACAAGCTATTTTCTCCTGTTGAGTGAAGCATTGACATGCGCTGCCATTTTCATAGGGCTGTCCTGTATATTTTCTCTTGACAAGCAGGAACGGAATACCCTTTTTAATAATATAAGTTTGTTAAGGGTGAAGATGGCAGGGATATTAAAATGATTCCTTATGACCTGTTTCACAATGATGAGGGCAATAAATATGACAAATAAGTTTTCCGTTCCGATTATTATTGAAGAAACTTTTGGGATTGACAGAAGCAGCGAACCTGTCTCGATCGGCATCCCGTTTTCAAGGGGTAATTTCTTTGATTCTTCCTGTCTTGAATTAGTAGACCAGGGAGACAATCGGATTCCATTTCAAACTGAAAGTCTTTCACTTTGGCCTGATGGAAGCATAAAATGGCTTCTATTGGATTTCGTTGCAGCGGTTAGGAAAAACTCCAGGGTAAAATATGAACTCCAGCACAGGATCCAATGCGAGAATTTGATAGGGTCGTCTATATCAATTAATGAGACTGATGATTCGATAATAATTGATACCAGGAAAGGCATTTTTTATGTTAATAAATCTTTATTCGCCCCTTTTGAAAAAGTAATTATCGACAATCAGTCTATTATTGATAGCTCTTGCAGCGGTCTTAATTTGATTGATGATTTGGGTCGAGGGTATATACCCAAAATAAAAGATATAACAGTTGAAACAAGTAGGCCGCTCAGAGCTACGTTGAACGTATGTGGGCAGTTGATTGCACAGGGTGGGACAAAGGGCATTGAATTCTATTCAAGAATTACCTTTTATTCCAACAGTTCTCTTGTAAGATTAGCTTTTACAATTAGGAATACTAAAGCTGCACAGCATCTGGGTGGGCTTTGGGATATGGGTGATAAAGGCTCTTTTCTATTTAAGGACTTATCATTGCAGATAGCTCTTCAGTCAAATTATGAACCTGTTGCGAAATGGATAACTCAGCCGGAACAGTCCTTTCGTAGTTCAACGTCTGACAGGATTGAAATCTATCAGGACTCAAGCGGAGGAGATAATTGGAATAACACAAATCACGTAAATAGAAATGGAAAAGTGATGAATTCCTTCAAGGGATACAGGGTATATGGAGATTCAAACCAAAGCATAGAAAGTGGGGATAGGGCTAATCCCGTAGTTTCGCTTGAGAACGAAAGCAAGATGATTTCTGTCGCTATGCAATATTTCTGGCAAAGTTTTCCAAGCGCCATTGAAGTTCAAGGGAATATGCTTACGGTCAGAATGTTTCCGGGGCAATATAGTGACTATTTTGAGTTGCAAGGGGGGGAACAGAAAACACATACAATATTTTTAACTTTTACTCCAGATGAGCAAAGGCTGAACTGGATATATCATCCTGTTATACCTGGAACAAGTCCGGAATATAATGCATCGACAGAGGCCTTCAGTTATCTGTATCAAGGAGGGACTTCTGTCGGCAATAGACGATTTTACGAGATGCTAATTAATACTGCGATAAACGGCGATAACAATTTCTTCAACAGAAGGGAAATTATCGACGAATATGGCTGGAGAAACTTTGGTGACCTTTTTGCGGATCATGAAACGTATGAGCAGGTTGCTTTTAAGGAGGATACCCCTCTTGTTTCTCATTATAATAATCAGTATGACGTTATCTATAGCTCATTGTACCATTATGCCAGAACCGGCAAACCGGAATGGTTCATATTGGCAAAAGAGCTTGCTGACCACGTCATAGATATAGATATTTATCATACCGATGAGGACAGAGAATTGTTTAACAAAGGGATGCACTGGCATACCGATCATTTTGCTGATGCGGCTACGGCAACGCATCGATGTATGTCGATCCAAACGAAAATCAAGAAGGGACTAAAGTCTTATGGCAGTGGGCCGGGATTTGACCACATATATACCAAAGGGCTTCTCTATTATTATCTCATGACCGGTAACAGGGATGCGAAGGATGCAGTCCTTGATCTTGCTGACTGGACGGTGGTTGGAGTTGATGAGCATATAAGCATGATTGAGAAACTTGAGAAACTTGCCAAGCAAGGTATTGTTTACCTTAAGCAAAAATTAAGTGGGAGGAAGTCAGCTTCTACGTATGGATTCGACGGCCCGGGAAGGCCGTCAGGAAATGTTTTGAATGTGCTTTTAGATGCTTACGAATTAACAAGGAAAAAGTACTACCTTGAGAAAGCTGAAAAGTTAATCAGAAACTGTATTCATCCTGCAGATGACGTCCAGTCGAGAGACCTTTTAGACCCAAATGCCAAATGGATGTATCTGGTTTTTTTGCAGAGTTTAGGCAACTATCTGGATAAGAAATACGAAATAGACGAACATGATTACATGTTTCATTACGCGAGGGAAACCCTGATTCGTTATGCTAAATGGATGGCTGATTATGAATCCCCTTTTTTGAGCAGACGGGAACAGCTTGATTTCCCGAATTATGCAACACGAGCGGCTCAAGATATAAGAAAGTGCAATGTATTTCTCTTTGCTGCAAAGTATTCCGGCCCCAAAGATGAGATGACGCGTTTTTTAGATAAGGCCGATTACTTTTTCCGATCTTCAATGGATTACCTGGAACCGCTAAAAACAAAAAGCTTGACCCGGCCGTTGGCTATTTTAATGTCTGTTGGCGGTATGAGGTTATTCTTTGATCGGGTTCCAATCCAAAAGGGAAAGGATTGGGAACATGGGTATAATTTCGGCAAACCCTGCACAGAAAAAGCATCACAAAGTGTCTTGATTCAAAAAACTATTCAAGATATTCGGAGAATTCTCCGGCATGCGTCTATGAAAAAAGAAATCAGGTGGATCAGCTACAGGATAAGGAATATTAAATGGGAAATACAAAATCGTATTTAGAAGTTTCCAGAGATACTTAGTATGCCGCAAAAAGCCGTACTCTATCTGCTGTTGGTAGTTGTCGGGACCATCCTTGCCTTGCGAAATCCTTTTGCAGGCGTCATAACATTTATACTGATCAACTACCTTAGACCAGAAACATTGTCTTCCGGTTTTCTGGTAGGTGTGAAAATTCCCTTTGTCGTATCAATGTTAATCGTGATTTCTTCAGTAATTAATTCAAGATTTAATACCAAAGCCTTAAGATCGCCAATTCTCCAGAGTCTTTTCCTTCTGGTTATTTCTTTATGGGTATCATACGACAGCGCTGTGAATATTGTGGAAGGTTACTTCTGGACAATGGAATTTACCAAAATTATTTTATTTTGTTTTTTCCTTGCGATGCTGACGGATACGGAAGAGAAATTAATGAAATTTCTTTATGCCAATATGATAGGAGGCGGTTTATTGGCAGTATGGGCCTTTCAACAGCATTTCCTTGGCAATGACAGACTCGAACTTGTGGGAGGCGGCAGCACTAATTCATCTAATGGTATAGCGATGCTTTTTCTTCTCCTGCTACCACTTTTTTTGTATATGATATCATCTGAGAGAAAAATCGTGAAATTGTGTTCTTTTATTGTTTCCGGCGTACTGATAGCAGACATTGTTTTTACCCATTCAAGATCAGCTTTTGTAGGGTTGATAGTGATGATGCCGTATTTTTTTATACGGTATTATGGCTTCAAGAAATATTGGTTGGCTATACTTGTCATTCCCGTTTTCCTTTTTGCAGCGTATACCACTGATCTTGAAGGTGAAAGCTATATGGATAGAATTAATAGTATGTTTGATAAGGGGATGGAAGTTGATGAATCTGCTTCGAGCAGACTTGTCTTCTGGGATGCAGCATGGGAATTGTATAAACAGAATCCGGTGTTCGGTGTTGGAATGCAGCAGTTTAAATTTAATATGGGCAGAATCTTGAACGATGATAAAATAGTAATGGACGCGCATAATACATTCATACTGATACTTGTAGAGGGAGGCTTTTTTGGTATTATATTTTTTTCGCTGGCTATTATTTTCTTTTTTTGGGAACTTTATAAAATTAGAAAATATATTAGAGGGCATGATTGTTACAAAAAAGTTTGCAATATGTCAGCAATGCTTGAAGCGTCTGTTATTGGTTTTCTGATTTCGGGACTTGCTCATTCCGGAACTCTGATTGAATATTATTATTGGTTTCTAATAACTCCTGCGATAATGAAAGAGATATATTTAATAAAGAATTAGAAGTCTGAATATTTAATTGTAAAAGGAAATGGATCATGATTTATTGCAATAAGCTACGGCTCTCGATATGTTATCCGGCATGATACGAAAATATATCTACCTATTTGGAATTTGGTCAATTAATAAACAGATTTTCATCAATTATGACTTTTTGCTAAAAAGTCAGTTTGAGGAAATTGAAATAATTAAAGATTATCAACTAAAAAAACTTAAAGAATTAGTTGACAATGCGTATAACAAGTCTACCTATTACAGAGAGAAATTTGACAAGCATAGTTTTCATCCCAACGATTTAACGTCGCTTAATGACCTGCAAAGAATTCCTTTTTTAACAAAAGAAGATATATTAAACAATATCAATAGGATCCAAATCTCTAATCTACATGAAAAGCTAGTTTATTCTGAAACCTCTGGCAGTACAGGCAAGCCTATAATATTTTATAGAAACAAGGACTGGGATGCCTGGCATAGAGCATCGGTTTTCAGAGGATATTCCTGGCATGGCATAAGACCGTGGGAGAAAAACGGCTATTTTTGGGGCTATAATTTTTCTATTAAGAAGCGTTCAAAGGTTGCTTTATTGGATTACTTGCAAAATCAATTTAGAATTTTTTCCTATAACACTTCTGAACTTAAAAGATTTATTGGGAAATTAAAGAAGGCTAAATATTTAGAAGGATACTCCTCAGCGATCTATGAGGTAGCAAAAATGATCAATGAAAACAATATTGACACCTCACAGTTTAATTTGGAAATGATCAAGGGGACTTCTGAGAAAATATTCGATAAGTATCAGGAAGAAGTTCAACAGGCATTCGGAAAGAAAATGATAAGTGAATATGGTGCTGCGGAAGCAGGGATTATCGCATTCGAATGTCCACAAGGTAATATGCATATCAACATGGAGACCGTGATTATTGAAGAAATAAACAGTGAGATAATTGTCACAAACTTGGTTTCAAAATCATTTCCAATAATCAGGTATAAATTAGGTGATTATGTTGTAATTGATCAAGATACGAAATGTAAATGTGGAATGAAGCATTTCATAATCAAAGAAATAATGGGCCGAGTCGGGAAAGTAATATACGGCTTAATGCATCAATATCCGAGTTTAACGCTCTACTACGTATTCAAGAACTTGGCTATGGAACAAAAACTGATATTAAATTATCAAGCAATACAACGTAATAAAGGCGTAATAGTTATTAGTATTGAACAGAATATAAATGAGAATGAGAAGAACTTGTTGATTAAAGAGGCTGAAAAATATTTTAAAAATGACCTGACCTTAGTAATTGAGGTAGGGATTGATTTGAGTGTACATAGTAAAAAGAAGGTAGACTTTATTTCGGAAATTGGAATTTAGTAGATCAGATTAGAATGGTATCCCTATCGTTGCCGAAAATTGACAAGAACGCGTATCCTTTTGTCTCAATAATAATTCCTGTTAGAAACGAAGAGGATTATATACAATCGTGTTTGCATAGTGTAACAAAATTAGATTATTCAAAAGAGAAATATGAAGTTATCGTTGTAGATAATAATTCTACTGACAGTACAAGAGAAATAGTAAGTAGGTTCAATGATGTTATAGTCTTGGAGAAGAAGACAGGTACTATTGGAACAGTACGTAATTTCGGCGCAAGACATGCGAGGGGTGAGATAATAGCTT
This sequence comes from Nitrospirota bacterium, assembly GCA_016234115.1. Classification (GTDB taxonomy): domain Bacteria; phylum Nitrospirota; class Thermodesulfovibrionia; order UBA6902; family UBA6902; genus SURF-23. Next base: position 63,531 of record JACRHD010000067.1, on the reverse strand, counting down.
TTTTAGATGGAGATTGTGTCCCTGATCCTCAATGGCTTAATATAGCCATAACTACTCTAATGACTTTGAGAAATGTGACGGTTGTTGGAGGTATTATAGCATTAGAAAAAGAACGAAGTTGGATTGAAGAATATTGGATAAATTACTTGAACTCCAAATATCAAACTAAGATCAATTATGTCTCGACTATTTCGAGTTTTTGCTTCGTTATTAAGAAGGAAACAATGGAGGATATAGGTGGATTTAATGAACAACTGATTACGTGTGAAGATTCCGACTTAGGATACAGAATATCACAGACAGGGAGAAAATTAATTGTACATAAAGATATTAAAGTAAATCACCTGAGGAATGCGAAAACGTCATGGGAGTTTTTTGGGAGACAATTATGGCAGGGGAGAGCAAATTTGAAAAGTTTTGTCTCCCATAAGTTTGAAGTTAATGAATTGTATAGCATAGTAACTCCTTTGTTTTATTTATTATTAATTGCATATGTAACGCTTTCTTTTGTGTTGAGTTCATTTTATTTTAATAAGTGGGTGTTAATTTTATTGATTGCTATACCCGTTATCATTACTTTAAAACAGCGAGTTGGAAGAGATAAGAAATGTTTTCCGGGTTATTGTTATATATGGTTCCTCTATTTGTTTGCGAGGGGGTTAGGTATGTTGATAAAGATAGCTCGCTGGAAAAGTTAAACTAATTAATTTTCTATAACAACGCTTATTTTAGACAAAAGTGATGTGCCTCACGGATTTATGAGCCTTATTTTATTTAAGTTAATATTAAAGACATAAAGATAATTTAAAGGAGTATTCTATGAGGAAATTGAAAACAATGATAGTTGTTATTTTATTCCTGATGTCCTCATTTGTTGTATTTCCACCATATTCTTGGAGTGAAATTATTTTTGAAGACAACTTTGATAATGATCCGGATTGGTTCCCACAAACAGAAGTAGCGGCATGTTTAAATTCAGCATGTAAAAATCAGGTCCCCGGTTTGTGGGATTATTACAACAGTGATGAACTCTGGCATCCACATACGGATGGGCTTATGTTTCATCCAAGTATGCAAATCTCGAGTGATAATTTTAGAGGACAGCATGGTAAGGCTTTTACTATGTGGAATGAATCGAATGATGGTCGTTCAGGTGATGGCTGGGGGGCAATAGGTGGCTTTTCAAAAGATCTAGGCAGAGATTATAACGAAATTTACGTTCGAGTTTATGTTAAATTTCAACCTGGATTTCAATGGTTTTATACACAGGACAATAATGCAATGATTAAAATGGTACATGTTCGTCACTGGGACAGAGTAGGAAGTCCTTTTACGGCTTTTAACACCGGCTATTCTGCTCCGCTATATGTTTTCGATTCTGTACAAAATCCATACGGTTTTCGTCATTCTCATAGTCATAGGTGCGATCCACAAGAAAACAATTATTATTGTTCAATAAATTATGATAGCAGTTTCAACTACACGGGTAATCCTACCTATACGAATTCGTTGGGAGATGGCATGTGGCATGCTTTGGAATTCCATGTAAAAATGAACTCTGCTCCAGGGGTGGCTGATGGCGTTATTGAGTTTTGGGCTGATGACAATCTTCAATATAGCCGCGCTGATATAAGATGGATGGGGAATGACAGTCCAGGGGGGCTCGGTTGGAATGTGGTTGGATTAGGTTACAATGCTTACAACTCTTTCGCCCCTGCTTCAGAGAAAAAAGAACAATGGTATGCGATAGATGATGTTGTTATTAGCACTTCGCGTATCGGTGGAGGATCTCAGCCACTTTCCATAAGCACATCTTCGTTGCCCAGTGCAACGTTAGATACCCCCTATTCCCAAACAATTTCAACATCAGGCGGCACTGCTCCTACCGGACTGTCTATTATCTCAGGCACTCTGCCCGGAGGATTAAGTTTAACCTCAAGCGCTATTTCCGGCACTCCCACAACCACAGGAACCTACAACTTTACGATCAAAGCGCAGGATTCATCTTCGCCCGCTGAAACCGCCACGAAAGCCTTATCCATAACCGTGAATTCTCAACCGGTCAACAATCCGCCAGTTGCCAATAACCAGACAGTCTCGACTTCTGCAAACACACCCTTGCCAATAACCCTGACTGCTTCTGATCTGAATGGGGATGATTTGAATTATTCCGTAGTGATAAATCCGACACATGGCTCACTCTCCGGCACTGCGCCTAACCTGACGTATACACCGGATAATAACTATATCGGATCCGATTCACTTACCTTCAAGGCCAACGACAGTAAGGCTGACTCTAACACTGCGACCATCTCTGTTACCATTAACGCCGCAACCTCGACGGAGGATGGTGGTCTTGTTGCTTTTTACACCTTCAGCGGGAATGCCAAGGACGACTCGGGATATAATAATAATGGAATAGTCAGCGGTGCGACATTGACATCCGGGAAAATAGGTCAGGCGTATAGGTTCAATGCTTCAAATCAAGCAATAAGTGTCAATGAGGCAACTAATCTTGACGGATTTGATAAACTCACCGTTTCTCTCTGGTTTAATACAACCGATTACGGAATTTCGACAAATTATCCATTACTGATTTCCAAATCGAACACCTCGGCCTATGCTATTGGCTTCGCGGCAAGCGAAAACAGGATATGGTCGTATGTCAATGGTTCCCCTGTCACAAGTACAACCGGATTTATGAGCGACAAGCTGGGCGGATGGCATCATGTCGTGCTTACATACGATGGAATCGAGCAGGTCCTCTACTTTGACGGCGTAAGGATAGCAAGCAGGGCCCAGAGCGGGTCACTCAATGATTACGCCAGCCCTGTAATCATCGGCAATCAACAGAATATGACATCGCAGTTCTCCGGATCCATCGACCACGTCGCAATTTACAGTCGTGCAATGTCTGAAAGCGAACTTAAGCAACCGCCGGACAGGACAACCATAATATCTTCAGTAGCCAATCCATAATAACGGAAATAGACCGACTATCTGAAAAACATAGCGTTAATAGGCTGCCATGAAAGTACAATCGCATTATTCTTGCCAGGACTTGTATAAAGATCAGTCATATCAAGAGCCTCAGGATTGAATTTACACCTTCCGTTCATTTTCACCCGTAACAGGGAAGACATTATTTCTAACTATTATTTCTAATAACAGTCAGTAAGATACGAGAAAATTGAAGCAGCCGCTTTTTATTTTAGGATGCGAAAGGTCGGGGACTACCTTACTTGCAAGTTTATTGCAATGTTCAAGTTATGGAGAGCTGGTTGAGACCCACTTTATTACGAAGTATTACAAGCATCTGGATAATTACGGTAATCTCAGGGACAAGAATAATTTGACTAAGTTATTAAAAGACATCTTAAAGACAAGGTCTGTGATGCAATGGAAAATAAGAATTGACCTTGATCGCTTTTATGAAGAACTTGAAGAATTCAGCTACAGAGAAATAGTCCATAACTTATGTATGAAAATGGCAAGAAAAAATGGGAACAGGTTGTGGGGTGATAAAACGCCGCATTTTACGTTAGATGTGGACATCCTATATGAGATATTCCCTAATTCGAAATATATCTTCATTGTCCGTGACGGACGTGACGTCGCCCTTTCTTTATTGAACGAGCCGTGGGGGGAACATAACATTTTTACGTGTGCCGAGAGATGGAATAAATACAATAGGAGCAATCAAATTCTGGAACAATTGAACAATCAGAAGCAGTTGTTCTTTTTAAGGTATGAAGATTTACTTGATAATGCTGAGAAAATACTGCGTGACTTATATAAATTTATAGATGAAGAGTTTCATGAGAAGGAAATGAATAAATTGATAAAAGGGATAAGGAAGGGCAATTATAATAAATGGAAAAGTACAATGAGTGAGCGACAGATAAAGGTATTTGAAAATACCGCGGCAGATACATTAAAACGATTTGGATATGAAACTACCTATGATGAAACTGGAATAAATGGATTTATGAAGGCCGCATATCATGTTCACGAATCAATAATGAAGGTAAACTTTTTATTCAGGACCAATGTCATAGACGGTATTAAAATTAGATACTTCGGCAAAGAGCCTTTCGCGGATTAAAACAATTTAATGCTTTTTTGCACTACCAAGCGGCTATAATCATTCATCATTTGGAAATGAAGGAGGTAAGCGAATCGTGCAAAAGAATAATGTCATCTGGCATGACAAATATGTGAAAAGAGAGGAGAGAAATCGCTTTTTTAAACATAAAAGCGGTCTCATACTTTTGACGGGACTTTCCGGTTCCGGAAAATCCACAATCGCGCACTATGCGGAAAGGGAATTGTTTGCCCGGGATGTTCATGCATATGTCCTGGATGGAGATAATGTCAGGCATGGCCTTAACAGTAATTTGGGATTCAGCCGTGAACACAGGAAAGAAAACCTTCGTCGAATTGTCGAGGTCTCAAAATTATTTGCCGATGCCGGCATGCTTGTATTTGCGGCATTTATATCTCCCAATAAGGAAAACAGAGAGTATTTCAGGACACGGTTCGAAGATGATAATTTTCTTGAAGTATACGTCAAATGCTCTCTTGAAGTGTGTGAAATGCGCGACCCTAAGGGTCAGTATAAAAAGGCAAGAGCTGGGATTATTAAAAACTATACCGGTATTGACTCCCCCTATGAGGAGCCGGAGAATCCCGATCTTGTTATCGATACGGCGAGGACGGACATCAGGACGGCAGGGCAGATGCTTTTAGATCTTATCGACAATAAAGGTTTTCTTGTAGTCGAATAGAGAGGCTCATTGATGACGAACAATATCCTTTGCACAGATATGGACGGACCTATAATTAATTGCGAAGACAGGTATTATACGGTTTACAGGGATAGTGTCCGGGAGTTCGGAGGCGTCCCGTTATCAAAGGAAGTATTCTGGGAGCAGAAGCGAAGCTGTGCGAGTGAAAAACACTTGCTGCTGCAAAGCGGACTCGGAGAGGATTGTTATAGTCGGTTCATTCAGTTGAAACTTTCTAAAATCGAAGAGGACCGCTATTTATTGATGGACTTTTTGCAGCCTGATATACACCGGATGTTAACGTCTTTTAAAGATATTTTTTGCAAGATATTTTTGATTACGCTGCGAAGGAACGAAAAAGCCTTGAAAGCCCAGCTTACCCGGCTGAACATCGGAAAGTATTTTGACCGCGTCTTGTCCGGATATCACGAAGGGGTTCCTGGTTGGAAGATAAAGACGGCGTTATATAAACAGGAGAGCGTCATTGACTTTACATGCGCTTCCGGCTATTTTATCGGAGACACGGAGGATGATATCTTGGCTGGAAAGGAAATTGGACTGAAAACCATTGCCGTATCATCAGGCATACGCACAAAAGAAATACTTCAAAGCTATGATCCTGATTACATTATTGAGCATCTGAGGGATGCCGAAAATCTCTTTTGCCACACAGGTCATAATAAAAGTAGGGACTAGGCAGGATGTACACATCCGGCCCTATTTTTTGCATACGTACTTCTTCCCGTTTACGTGAATCCATATTCTCTATGTCATATGTGGGAAAAGATAAACAGTAACGCAAGAGGAGGAATATAATTGTGAACATACAGTTCGCTGATTTGAAGAAGCAGTATATATCCATTAAAGATGAAATTGATACTGCCATAAAAGAAATTATTGACGACTGTGCGTTTATCGGCGGGGAAGAGGTGGAGAGGTTTGAAAGGGCATTTGCAGAAGCCTGCGGCTCAAAATACTGTGTCAGCGTCGGCAATGGCACGGATGCGCTTTTCATCGCTATGAAACTGGCAGGTATCGGGGAAGGCGATGAAGTCATTACTGTCGCAAACTCTTATTTTGCAACTGCGGAAGCCATTACCATGACAGGCGCGCGGCCTGTTTTTGTTGACTGTGACCCGGATACATTCAACATGGATGTCATAAAGCTGAAGGAGTGCCTGGAGAAAAAGGCTAATGGCAGAGATATGCGGGTCAAGGCGATGGTCCCTGTTCATCTTTACGGAAGGGTCGCTGAAATGGGGCAGATTTTGGGCCTGGCGGAGAAATACAATCTGAAGGTTATCGAAGACTGTGCTCAGGCTCATCTGGCGGAATATGAAGGCAAGAAATCCGGCAGCATCGGAGATGCGGGTTGTTTCAGTTTTTACCCAAGTAAAAACCTCGGAGCTTTCGGGGATGCAGGTGCGATAGTCACGAATAATGAAGAACTGGCCATGCGGATGAGGATGTTTGCAAATCATGGTCAGGCCTCAAGATATGATCACAGGTGCGAGGGCGTCAACAGCCGTCTTGACGGAATTCAGGCCGCTGTCCTCAATATCAAATTGAAGTATCTTGCCAAATGGAGCGACGAGAGGTATAAGAATGCGCTCCTTTATCATAAATATCTTGGCAATACAGATGGTATAGTGTTGCCGGAAGTTCCCCTTGCAGGGTCGCATGTTTTTCACCTCTTCGTAGTTCGCCTTAAAAACAGGGACAACATAATGTTAAGATTAAAGGAAATGGGGGTCCCCACTATAGTGCATTATCCCATAGCGCTGCCGAATCTGAACGTGTACAAACATCTTGTCTGCCCTCCTGGAGCTTTTCCGGTCGCGACTGCGTATCAGGATGAGATATTGAGTCTTCCCATGTTTCCGGAATTGACCGAAGAAGAGATCAAGTATGTCGCCGAATGCATCAAGGATACATTGCATAAATAATTTCTATGAAGAGAGGCACTAATGAATATTGACAATCTGATTTCGGTAGCGGCGGTTATAAATAACAATGCGGATATAATGGAATCTTTTATCAAAGACACGACAGATGCCGTTACGGGATCGTATGCAAATTATGAGCTGGTTTTAATTGATAACGGTTCCACCGACGCCTCTGTGTTAAAGGTAAAGGAACTGCAAAAAAGAATAAATAATATAAGGCTGATCATATTATCCAAGAAGTATGATGATGAGATTACATATCAGGCCGCATTAAATAACTGCATAGGGGATTTTGTTGTATTAATGGACCCTAATTACGATCCGCCGTCTTTGATTCCGCAATTGATAGACAGGGCCATATCCGGTTTCGATGTGGTAATTGCAGAGAGGACTGATGAGAGCGAAAAGCCGTTTCTCGACAAATTGTTTTCTTTTGTATTTTTCAAACTAAGCAGATTCCTGACGGGGTATAATGTTAGGCCGGGTTTTTCGAAATTTATAGTCTTTAGCAGGAGGGCGGTAAACTCAATTGTCAGAATTAAGGACCGAAGCAGATATATCAAGTACCTGTTGCTGGAAATCGGTTATAATCGCTGCGCCGTTCCATATGCAAGGATAAACCGCAGCGGCAGAAAGAAGAAAGAAAATTACTTTAATGCATTTACCTTCGCAATAGAGGTCATAGTCTCGAACTCCGAAAAACTGATAAGGATAGCGTCGTTTATCGGGTTGCTTGCAAGCATGCTGAATCTTTTTTTGGTCCTCTACGTAGTGGTGGGTTTTATATTTTTCCGGGCATATATACCTCAGGGATGGACGTCAACCCAGCTCGTCAACGCCACAATGTTCTTCCTGATGTTTCTGATGCTGGCGATCATAGGGGAATATGTTGCCCGTGTCCTGAGGGAAACCAAGAAGGGCGATATATATTTCTTAGCGGATGAATCTAACAGTTCGGTTTTCCCGGGCGATGCCGACAGGAAAAATGTCATCTGATTCAACAAAATTTGATGCGGTAATTATAGGCGGGGGATTTTACGGGTGTTGTATCGCCCTTGTCATCCGTAATTTTTGCGACAAGATACTTGTTGTTGAAAAAGAGACCGACCTTCTTTTGAGAGCTTCGGCTATCAACCAGGCAAGGGTCCATACGGGGTATCACTATCCGAGGAGCCTTGTGACAGCGATCAGATCTTTTAAGAATTTTCCGAAATTCATGCTGGACTTCAAGGGATGTATTTATGACGAATTCGAGAAGATCTATGCGATCGCCAGGAAAGGCTCAAAAATTAATGCGTATCAGTTTTTTGAATTATATAAACGGATTGGCGCTCCGATAAAAACCGCCTCTGGTAGGATGAGAAAACTATTTAATATGGATAATATTGAAGAGGTTTTTTCCGTCCATGAGGTGGCTTTTGATGCTGTCAAGCTTCGGAATATATTGAAACAACGGCTTGAAAAAGCGGGCATTACCGTCTGGTATAGTAAAGAGGTTGATAGAGCAGAACAGACTGAAAATGGCGAAGTTGTTTTGTATCTGACAAATGACGGGATAAGGCTGCGGGCGGGGAAAGTTTTCAATTGCACGTATTCCCTGATAAACAAATTACTGCTTAATTCCGGTCTCCCTTTACTCCCTTTAAAACATGAAGTTACCGAGATGCCTTTGTTGAAGATGCCTGAGGAGCTTAGATATGCTGGAATTACGATTATGGACGGCCCTTTTTTTTCTCTCATGCCCTATCCCTCTTTGAATATGCATTCATTCCACCATGTAAGATATACGCCGCATTACAACTGGCACGACATGGATAGTTTTATTGACGGTCATGCGCATCTTAAGGGGATTAAATTGAAATCGCATTTCCAATTCATGGTCAGGGACGCGGAAAGGTATCTCCCATTAGTGAAAGAAGTTCAATATGTGGATTCTCTATATGAGGTAAAAACCGTATTAATAAAAAATGAAATAGATGATGGAAGACCAATCTTGTTCAGGAAGGATTACGGCATTAAGAACTTCTCCATCGTGATGGGAGGGAAAATTGACAATATTTATGACGTACTCGAAATGATAGGGGAGATAAAAGATTATTCCAAGAAACACGAAACGGGGATACTGAGGTACCTGGTATCCTGATAATATTTCTTAATAGTAAGGAGAGTTTTTATGAAGAAAAAAATTCTGATGACCAGTGCCGGCGGTTCAGCGGCGTTAGGCTTCATAAGGTCTTTGCGGCAGGCCGACGGGGACTTTTATATTATCGGATGCGATGCAAACAAATACTACCTGGAACGGTCTGAGGCCGAGGAAAATTATTTAATACCAAAGGCATCAGATGCCGGATACAGGGCTGTATTGCTGGATATAGTAAAGGAAACAAGACCCGACTTTATCCATTCCCAGACTGACGTGGAAATTCGCAGTCTTTCTCTGTTAAGAGGCGATTTCGACGAGTTGGGGGTAAAATATTTTTTGCCCGCTCACAGAATAATAGACATTTGTCTAAGCAAATATGAATCTTATGAACACTGGAGCCGGGCCGGTATAGTTGTGCCTAAGACCCATTATATAAATACACCTGATGATCTTCGAAAGGCCTTTGACGAATGCGGCTCGCCCCTCTGGATAAGGGAAGACAAAGGAGCCTTCGGGAAAGGGTCTCTGCCTTCTGAAAGCTTTGAAGAGGGGAGGCTCTGGATAGACGCTCACAAGGGATGGGGCAGCTATACCGCGGCAGAGATGCTTGATCCAACGTCGATGATCACATGGCAGTCGATCTGGCATCAAGGTAATCTTGTCGTTGCTCAAACGCGAAAAAGGCTTTATTGGGAATTTGGCAACAGGGCGCCATCGGGGGTGACGGGATTGACAGGAGCCGGTGTGACAATATCTGACCCCCATGTCGATGATATTTCAGAACGGGCGATTCTCGCCATTGATAAAACTCCACACGGAATTTTCAGCGTTGATATGACCTATAATAAAAACGGGGTCCCCAACCCCACTGAAATCAACATAGGCAGGTTTTTCACTACGCACCACTTTTTTACCGAGGCTGGATTGAATATGCCTTATATTTTTACAAAAATCGGGCTGGATAATGAACTGCCGGCAATTCAGAAGAAGATAAATCCTTTGCCTGAAAACCTGATCTGGATACGAGGATTGGACTTTATGCCGAAGCTTTCTACTATAGAAAATGTGGAGAAGCATGAAAAGTTGCTGCATGAAAGACTTAAGAGATTGTCGGCTGGATAACATATTTAATTATGCTGAAGAAATTTGTTCTTCCAGTTTGTCGATAAGAATATGAAGAGTGTTTATTTTATACCGGTATATAACCAGATCGAAGAACTCCCTAAAGTATTATCGGAGTTTAAATCAGTTGATCTGCCTTGCGATACCTTGCTGTTTATCAACGACGGTTCGACAGACGGGTCGGATGATCTGATAAGAAAGAGCGGCTATTTCTGTTTAAATAATGACCAAAGAATGGGGCTCGGCTATTCTTATATCAAGGCTCTCGACTGGGCCTTACAAAGAAGTTATGAACTTTTCGGGACGTTTGCGGCCAACGGCAAAATGCTGCCGGCAGAGATGAGTCGCGTGATGGGGCCGATCGTCAGGGATGAAGTCGACTATGTCACCGGCAGCCGTTTCCTTGAAGGCGGAGATTCACCCAATTTGCCGGGGTTCAGGCGTCATACTATACCCATGGTTAATCTTTTTGTGAGATTATTGACAGGGATTAGGCTGACTGATGCAACGTGCGGCTACAGGGCGCTTCGTCTGGATATTATACGAAGGGCTGATTTTGACTGGCATAAGCGCTGGATGTACACATACGCATTTGAGTATTACCTTTACGCCAAGGTGCTTTTGTCAACAGATATTCGTTGGAAAGAAGTCCCGATAACCATGCAATATCCCCCAAAAGGTAAACGTTACAGTAAAATCAGTCCCTTTAAGGACTGGTATGCGATGCTGAAACCCTGGGTTATCGCGCGGATAGACGGCAAAGGTTTCAGAGTTGACTCGCATGAAACAAGAAGAAGATAATCCCGGATATATCTTTCTTTCCTTATTTATTCTCATTGCTGCGGTATTGCTGCGATGTTTATTTTACATGGGGCCTTCCGGCGCAGATGATATGATCTATTTTTCAGTTATTGAGAAATTGCTGCTTCATGACGACGCCGGCAAGTCTATAACTTCATCTTTGCACTGGGGGATGAGGCTGGGGATGATTTTTCCCGTCTGGGCAATAATGAAATTGTTTGGAGTGTCGGAATTGACTTCAATGGTGTTCCCTATGCTATTGTCCGCAGGAACATTATTTTTTATATATTTTGCCGGCCGCAGTTTATTTAATCCTGCAGTAGCGCTTATAGCATCCTCAGTATACGCTATCTTGCCGCTGGACGTATATTATTCAGGTGTGATGTATCCTGACGGACCGGTGGTGCTTTTCAGCGCCTTGTTCCTTTACCTGTTATACAGGGTCACGTTAAATGAAAATATCGATATAAAAGGATCATTGCTGGCAGGCTTGATGCTGGGATGCGGCTATCTGATTCGTGAGACATCGTTATTATTGTTTATTGCTTTTCCAATCCTCTTTTTTAAGACACCGAAGAAAAAAAATTATATAACCTCCGTTATATTTGTAATTGCCGGCTTGTTGTCCGTCATGCTCATTGAAATGTTTATCGTCTGGCACCTGACCGGAGATCCGTTTGCAAGATTTAATATGCTCGCAGGCAAGACAAACGTATTTACGCCGAACCAATATCAATTCCACCCGAGGTTTCATAGTTATTTCGTTGATGGAATAATACTCTGTTTTGCCACGCACTGGATTGCTCCCCTGATGATTCCGCTAATCATCGGGACCTCGATTCTGTTTTTTAGCGGCAGGGAAAGCGGTGAGCGGTATTCGGCATATAGAACCCACTTTGTATGGTTGTTTATTTTGACGGCAGTCATTTTGCTGTTCTATATTTATGCCCCTGTAATCGGTTTTACAAAACCTCTGGAGCGGGATGAAAGGTATTATCTGGTAATTATGCCTTTTGCCGCAATTCTGTTGGGTTATATTCTTTACGAATTCTTTCGAAGGGGAGGATGGAGGAGACCCGCTGGATATTCACTTGTATTCTTTTACGTGTTTGCGTCGGTTATTTCTCTTGGGAGCATTATGAACAAAAACTCTCTTGGACTTGATCTGATGGACGGGTTCATGAAACAACATGATGCCGAAAATTATATTATTCCGGCGCAGTTGAAACCCGTGCTTCATCTCAAAAACGGACCGCAGTTTATGCAGGGTAAAATCATCACCTATACATATGATGAAACAGAGATATCAGACTTTTTGAAACAGACCCGTAAGGATGGTGCTGTTCAGTATATATTTGATATTCCCAAACTTCATGAAATTCAGACTGACTTTACAGGACATATTAAATGGCCGCTTGAAAAAATGGAAACGGTTGAGGTCATGACAACGTCGGCGCGCCTCAGTTGCCGGATCCTGAGGGCCAATGATGTCTTATACGAAATAACGCCTGATCTTATTAAATCCAGGATATGTTTCACCGCTGATATGTATGTATACAGACTGAAATAAAATATTATCTTGCCTTAGGCTTGTTTGTACCCGTCCCTTGACGCTGAATTCGGCTAAAATCATCCTTGTCATTATTTTCATTTCTACACCCTGCGTCGGGGCGGAACACTTTAGATTCAACGCGACTCGGGATGTCTGGGTATCTGCTTATCCTGGTGAAGAAAATTACAATATGGGGGCCTCGGATGAACTGAAACTCAAGGGGATTCAGGAAATGGCAATACTTGATTTTGATTTGTCGTCACTGAAGGGAAAAAAGATAGAATCCGCCAGATTGTATCTCAGGAATGCAAGTGAAAATAATATGCTTCGAAAAATCGGGATATCTACAGTTGCTTCTCCATGGGTGGAAGGGAAATCCAGAGGCTATTTTGTTGATATTCTTGGGAAGGGAGCGACGTTTCTTTATTCCAGTTACAAGAAGCAGAGGTGGGCGGGCCAGGGTTCCGATCTGACGGATGTAACAATGGGCAGGGGCAGCACTTGGCAGCACCATACTGAATTGATCAGGGAAAAAGACGGCTGGTGGTATGTCGACATTGCGTCAGAACTGGTGTATGCGATGATAACGGGTAAATCTCACGGTCTCCTTGTTATGGATGAGTCGGGTCAGACCTTTGCCAACAACTTCGTATTCTCAAGAGAATCAGATTACCCGCCTTATATTATGATTATCTGCTCGGACATTACAAAGAAGAGACCGTTTACACCGTATGTTAAAATGTCTTCGTCGCCTGCCGATGCGCATATGGAATATGGGGCTGTAGCCCTGCATCTGCCGGTCAAAGAAGATATTTTTGCTTTTGACATATCGATTAATGATGAAGAGGCTCCTCTCTGGAGAATTCCACGACCGGTTCGGAAAGGCAACCTGCAGGAAATAGTATTGGATTGGCTGCCTCCCGGAAAAGAGGTAAACATTAAAATAAGCGTCGTAGATGAGTTAGGTCAGAGATCAGAGCCTGCATTTGTAAAAGGTTTTGCGTCAGGGCATTTAGAAAGAATAGCTTTCCGCGGATACGCGCCCGCGCCCCGTTATGTTAAAGAAGAGCTTAACGAGGCGCCGCGGCATTTCAGGGTATGGGCAATGCCTGACGTGACCAAGATCGATCCTGTTTCAGGGGACATACTTTCGGAAGAGAATGTTGAGGGATTCGACAGGATAAATCCTGTATGGTCGGGATATGCAAAGCAGATTACCCTCGTTGGAATAAGGGGAGAGATTATCGGATTTCAACTATGCATCGAAGCGGAAGGCGGGGTCTTCGAAGACACCGAAATCAGGTTGACTCCATTAGAAGATAAAAAAGGTACAATAATACCCTCTGACAATTTAAGTTTGTTCCAGGCGCATTATCTGAGAATCAGGGATAAGTGGTATCCGGAGTATGTAATTCCTTTGCACGATGGGAAACTGAATATGAAATTATTTCAAACATCTATCGGGGCCCGTCAGAACCAGCTTATATATATTGATTTTAATATTCCATCTGAGACAACAGCCGGATTGTACAGAGGGAAAATCAATGTTTATAACAAAGGTGAATTAAGGGAATCGCTTGTTTTAAATCTCAATGTGAAAGATATATCGATGCCTCAAAAACTTTCCTTTGTTCCTGAACTTAATATGTATGACGGCCCTGGAAAGGCAGGTACGGAAAAGTTTTTTCAGGCCCATCGAATAGCGCACGAACACAGGGCCGTTATTAACAGGGTTCCATATTCGCAAGACGGTAAAGTCCATGAAGACATGGTCCCGACAATATCTTTCCCGGAAAACGGTCCGGTCAGGATCGAGTGGGAGGATTATGACCGACGGCTCGGGCCTCTGTTTGACGGCAGCGCTTTTTCAAAAGAAGGACGAAAAGGGGTCCCGGTGGAAAAGTTCTATCTCCCTTTTTTTGAAAATTGGCCGTCTCAATTGGCTCCTAATTATAAATATGAGTTTACCGGGAAGAAGACACAGGAAATAATCTCACGGCACGCAATGGATTCTGTCTCTTTGAATGAGGCACTAACAACTGAATATAAGAACAGGTTTCTTCGGATACTAAGAGAATTTATCAAACATTTTGAAGCAAAAGAGTGGAATCAAACTGAGTTTCAGTTTTATCTCAATAATACATGGGATTGGGACGGGGCTTCATCATGGTGGGACCTGGATGAACCGGTGTCATATGACGACTGGATGTCACTGAGGTTTTATGGTTCACTCTTTAAACAGGCGACAGAAGGGACGCGATCAAACTTTATTTTCAGGGCCGATATCTCAAGACCTCAATGGCAGCATGACTGGATGAGTGGAATCCTGGACAGGATGTATGTGCAGGACAAGGTGTTCTTTGAATATTCAAACCGGATCCGTCAACTGAAAAAAGACGGACAAATCAGTTTTTCAGTTTATGGCTCTCTCAATGATATTGAGGCGTCTAATCAGCAGACTGCTATGTGGTGCATGGGCGCGTATATTGAGGGAGCTGACGGCGTATTGCCGTGGCAGAGCCAGGGTGGGCCAAGCGCTTTTACAACCCCTGATAAGAATGCCCTGATTGTCGGTTCCGATAGTGCCGGATATGCCGGGTGGGTAGTCAGTCTTCGTGTCAAAGCACTGCGGAGATGTCAGCAAAATGTTGAACTTCTATCCATGCTGGAGAAGAAAAAGGGCTATAAGCATGAGCAGGTCCGCGATTTCTTTTATAGAGCCTTTTCCAGGGAGAAATCGAAGGATCATATTGACAGCATTGAGACAGTCGTCTTTCAGAATGTCGATACTTATAGAATGGAGAATTTCAGAAATACTTTGATTGAGATGCTTGCCAATTAAAAGTCCGGCAAATATGACTTGCGCTGCATCAGATATTTGGCGAGGGAGAGACCCTTGAACCGCTATCCCAGAAAGACTTAAGAATAGAGTTGAAATACATTTTCCTGAAGACTTCTACTCCTGTTATCAAGTGATTTCTTCTTTGACTATTTTACTCATATATGTTTATTGCCGATAATTATGATAATAATCGCATCATGAAAGAAAACGAAGAAATTAATTATTGCCTGACTGTTATGGGTCTTCTTTATGAAAAGATATAAGGGCATCTATATTACACCTGTAATAGTTTTTATATTCTCATTCGGTTTTTTGTACTGGAAGGATGCTTACAGTGTGGTAATGGACTGGTACAATGACGAGAATTACTCCCACGGTTTTCTGATACCTTTAATATCCGGTTACTTGCTTTGGCAGAGAAAAGACAATATAAGAACGGTTGTTATAAATCCATCGAATTGGGGTCTTTTCATATTGTTCTCAGGTCTTGGAATCTATCTGATAGGCAACCTGTCAGGGGAATCATTTACGATGAGACTTTCGATGCTTATTGTGCTTGCAGGCGCGGTGATATTTTCGTCGGGCCTAAGCTTCTTTAAGGCCGTCTCTTTCCCATTCTTTTATCTAATATTCATGATTCCGCTTCCCTATCTGCTTTATGACTCCGTCGCATTTCCCTTGAAACTCCTTGTATCAAGGTTCTCGGTAGAATTTCTGTCCTTGATCGGCATCCTTGTTTTGCGGGAAGGCAATATTATCCATCTTGCGGGCACGACGCTTGAGGTTGCTGATGCTTGCAGCGGGATAAGGTCTATTATTTCATTAGTCGCCCTGTCGACTGCGATTGCATATTTGACCCAGCAGGGATGGATAAAAAAATCGATACTTATATTTCTCGCGGTCCCTATCGCCGTGTTTGTAAACGCGGTCAGGGTCATAGGCACTGGTATTCTTGCCGATGAATACGGCGCGGCAGTTGCAGAAGGATTTTTTCATGAATTCGCCGGTCTCCTGATATTCGGAGTCGCGATCATTTTGCTGATTCTATCGGCAATTGCCTTAGGGAAAATAAAAAAAAATAGCTTATGAACAAAAGATTACTCATTGTATCGGCCGTGGTTCTTATATTTGCCCTGTATATAAAGGTATTCCCGTTCCATGAAGTAGTTCCCTTGAAGAAACCATTTGGCGAATTTCCGCTTCAGTGGAAGGGCTGGACAGGGAAGACATATTATTTTGACGAGGCGGTGCTTGATAAGCTTAGAGTGAGCGAGTACACGTCGAGAGAATATAAAAAAGGAGATAATATAATAAACCTTTACATAGGGTATTATGCTGCTCAGAAGGAAGGCGCGCAGATTCATTCGCCGAAACATTGTTTGCCCGGTGGGGGGTGGTTCAGGCTTTCTGAAAAAACAAGGAGTCTTAATATTGAGGGCATAGGTAAAATAGATTTTACCGAGGCCATTTACCAGAAAGGTACGGAGAGGGAAGTGTTTATTTACTGGTATAAAATGAAAGATGCATTTATTACCAACGACTATGTCTTGAAATTACATATGATATTGAATTCGTTGAGGTATGGTAGAAATGACGCCGCGTTTATAAGATTCTCGTCTCCAGTCAATAAAAACACAGAAGACGCCGTATATATAATTGAAGATGCCATGAATGACCTTCTCCCGCTTCTCAAAGAATACCTGCCGGAATGAAGTCTTAGCTAAAAAGTGTCGGATTTTCTTACTTGAGTTTCTAATCTTTACATCTCTGAAGAGATGTATTTCAATATTAAAAAAACCTCGTATAATTAAGTGGTTATTCAATATTGGCTGATCGCAGCTTCTTGCTATTCATTCCTTTCATGTTAATATATGTCGGTATGGTTTACATAATCAGATAATCTGTATTAATTTTCATAATGACGAATTTGCATTAATATTATATTTAATCAATATGTTAAGGTGCCCGATAGGGAATAGGCATAGATATTGCAATATTGCTATAATATATTCCTGAAATAACTAAGCGTCAATTCAGATTAAAATATAACTAAAGGAGATTAAAGATGAAATTCGCAAAAGTATTTTCAGTCATGCTGGTTTGCCTATTTCTTGTACTGCCGGGTAAAGGACATGCTGTGCCGTTTAATTCATTGGGATGGGTCAATCCTGATTTCCAGGGGACATGGAATCCCACAACCTTGGAAGGCACTGCGAGATATACATTCGATATTCTGACGGATGGGATCGATGTCAACCTTCTGGCACTTGCATTCGAAGGAGATATATTTGATCTGAGTGTATTGGATGCATCTGACTTTACTATAGTCAATCCATCCAGCGGATGGTCAACAGCTATCTTCAATGAAACTACATCGGATGGTACGATAAGATGGGAAGTAAGCGGGGGCAGCACATTGATTAATTCTACAAATGATCCCATTATTATAGACGTTAATTTCAAACTGCTATCATCAAGCATGTACTATTACGGTAGCGCCTCCCTGGCTGGAGAAAGTGGTGACTGGGAGTGGGATGAGGCTCAGGGGGCAAATACGTCATGGTCGCAGAAGTATATATTGCAGGGCCCCGGCATCGGCTCTATCGGACCGTTTAATGTTCCGGATATAAGCGGTGGTTCAACAGCAGTCCCTGAACCGGGCACACTTGTACTCCTCGGTTCGGGACTGGTTGGAGTTGCTTTTTACGCAAGACGCATGAAGAAATATTAAGAAGTCGCGATATCATAATCAATTTAATTCAAAAAGGCTTTTGCAGTGGCTATGCAAAAGCCTTTTTTGTTGGTTATGCTTCATCATGAGCAATTCCCTCCTGTTTCCTCATTCAGGGCCTGGCAGGAATGCAATTAACACTCAAAGCAAATCAGTTGAAAGCTGTGCTTATCTCATTTGAAAAGGTGCTTTCATTACCGGATGTATCATATGCGACTATGACAAAATAGTATGTACCGGAGGGTAAATTTTCAATATTATAAGCAGTTACATTTCCTGCATCTATGGCTGATGAATAATTATAGGATGAAGTTCCGAAATATATCTTATATCCGGCAAGGTCAGATAGGGGAGTGCCGTCACTGTTAGTAGTCGGCGCATCCCATGTTAGTGTTAAGGAGCCATTAGGAAGAGGGGGACTGTCCGAATTATTAGTATAATCGTCATCGACGGCAGGCACTGGATTTTCGTTGCTGACGCTCCCGGAAGAAATACCTTCCCCACCGCCACCTCCGCATGCTGCAAGAATAATCAGCAGCATATAAGAGGGAAAGACAAGTAATATGTTTTTCCATATTGTCATAACTACCTCCAAGATAATTAATATTCCTTTTCGTTCTCCGGTTCAGCGCAATGATAATCTTTTCTTTTAGATTACTTCAATCAAGAAGAGGCATAAGCAATAAATATGCCGCGCAAGAAATCCAAAATTAACAGGTAGTTAAGACGTGACTTGTAAGTTGTGAGGAGTGTTATTGACTTATCATGTATGGATTTTCATACATGATTTTACTCGAAGCTGGTCTATTTCTATTGTGTACTAAAGTTCAGAACACGGCTGCTTGTTTCTTCTCCCATGGCGTCTCTTGCAACAATTTTCCAATAATAAGTTGTTGCTTCGGAAAGCCCGGATGATGTGTACGTGGCTTCATTGATTGGGTCTGTGTTATCTGACGGTGTAGTATCAGCGCTTCCCCCGCCCCCGCCGCCGCCGCAAGAGGCAAATATCAAGACCATAATCCCTGTTACTGCTACCAGAAGAGGAAGGTTTCTTCTTCTAACTCTTCCGCCCACATATGCCGCGGCTAATCCGGATAAAAGTAAACTTGCTCCATACCCCCCCATGCCTGCATAATAGACGCTCTTATTAAGCCCAGAAAAGGCGATATTCTCTCCTCCGGAAATACAACCCAATGTGAAATTATCGTCCGTGCAGATATATAAGTCATATGTCACAGCTTCCCCGTCAGAGTCAGTGGATTTCTCCCAACTGAACTCTACGGTTGATCCCAGGCCGGTTTGATTGTCTGAAGGGGAAATTTGTCGTGGAGCAGAAGGCGGATTATTGGAGGATGCCGCAAGTCCGGTCCCGCTGACGGATATCGTCTGAAGACTCTCATCAGAATCATTAGATGGTATAGCGAAGGCATCGGTGATTGCTCCTTCTGCCGTCGGTGAAAAACGAACAGATAAAGTACAACTGTTTGACGGATCTATACTTTGCTTTGAACAATTATCATTGACGATCCTGAACGGGGCTGCAAGTCCGTCGATATTTTCTATTACAAGGCTGGCGTCTCCTGCATTAAAAATCGTTATTATGCGGTTTGATATTTCGCCTACCGTAACACTTCTGAACGGTATTTGGGAATCGTCTGCCGGAGCAGCGGAATCGGTTACTGTCATTATGGCTTCAGGGGGAGGGGGTTGGGCTGTTACTGCCGCTGAAATGCTCACGATTATACAACATATTATAAAAAAGAAAATTATTTTATGAGGCATTATGACGTCCCCGTTTGGATAGTGATTCTTTTGCTACCGGCTTTTCCATATGAAATATCACGCATCGTGAAGTTCAGTCCAACTGAGTGACTTCGGATATCGTCAGCTTTCTTTTTTCCATGTACATTTCCTCACTTACATGCCAGATTTCTGTATTACAAGGTAGTACGTGTCATCTGCCTTATCAACGTAGATCCAATAACCCAGCCATGGAATGATCTTTGCGGCAGGGGCAGTTTCAATGATATAGTTATCCCCCCAGTCTTTACTGGAATTGTAATAAATAGCGTTTGTAAGCCAGCCATTTGCGGTTGCTTCAGTCCACGTTACCGGAGCATTGTTTCCTTTCCGGACCAATATATCTGCTAAAGCCACGTTGCCGGAGTATGGGTTGCTTATAATATTCCATCCGGCTTTTAGTTTGTAAGTAAATTGTATATCGGTTATCTCTCCAAACTCCTTGAGTTCCAGCAAGGTGTTGGTCTGTTTTGATACATAATATCCAGTACCTTCCAAAACAGGTTCTGAAGCTGATAGCTTGACATAACGCCCTGAATCCGCATCCCATTTGTACGCAGCAGCCCCCCCGAATGCTGTGGCACTTGTCAGACTGCCGTTGCCGGAGTCTCTTGGAATTCCTACGAGGTTATAACCTGGAAGCAGACGGATTTCAGGCCCTGAGATATACCCTGAGTCGGGGTATCTCAAAATGGTCCCGTCAGCCATCATCGCCTCGAAGTAGAAAGTATGCACTGCAGCAGGCCCAAGTTTCGTTACATATGTGCATAGCGCCCCAACGCTGTAATCACCGCTGCAGCTCATATCGTAGGAATATAATTCCCAGGCCTGCGGATCACTTCTTTGCGTCATATAGAGGTTAATATTCTGAGGAGCCTGGCCTGACGGATCTTTCAGGACTATCCGGAACCTGTACTCCAGATCTGACTTCGGTTTATTACTGACAAGATTGTCTCTGTCACTGCCGCCGTCGGTTCTTTCGAGACACCTTATACTCCCCCCATCAGTACAACTCAGGCTTTGAGCACTCGCAGTGAATGCCGCGGCGACGGAAGTATTGGTGTTCATTGTTAGAGTACATTGGTTGCCGGTTGAGTTACTGCATCCTGTCCAACCTCCAAACACTTCTCCCGGCTGAGGGACAGCAGTGAGAGTTATAACTGTTCCGGATGAGTATTGTTCTGTGCAGTCGCCGGGACATGAGATCCCCAATAGTGAACTTGTAACTGTTCCGCTGTTTGTCACATTTACTGTCAATTGATACGCGGACGGAGTTACCGTTATATAATTTGTCCTTGTCAATGTTCTTGTACTTCCATCTGAATCCATAACCGTAAGTTTCACTGTATATGTTCCCAGACCGGTAAAGGTATATGAGGGGTTTATAACAGTCGAATCGGCGGTTCCGTTGTTGTCAAAATCCCATACATAAGTCAGGGGCTGGTCATAGCCGGCGGAGCCGTTGTTAAAAGTGACGTCTAACGGTGTAGTGCCGCTTGAAGGAGATGCAGTGAAGTCGGCTGAAGGTGAAGTATCGGCAATTATGGCCGTTGCCGAAGCTGTTTTCGTTTTGCCAAAATCGTCTTTTACTCTGAGTGTTACTGTATATGTGCCCTGTTGAGTATAAGTATGGGTCCGTGCCGAGGTGGAAGAAGTGTAGTCATATGTCCCGTCACTGTTAATATCCCACTCGTAAAGCACAATGCTTCCGTCCGAATCACTTGATGCGGAACCGTCCAGCGTTATTGCCTGGCCTTCTGTTGCAGCATAGGGGCCGCCTGCGTTGGCATTAGGCGTATTGTTTAATAAACCTGTCCCGCTTACGCTTACGGTTACCGGGTTCTCATCAGAATCATTGGAAGGGATATTAAAAGTATCAGTAAATGTCCCGGCTGACGCCGGTGAAAATCTGACTGTAAACGTACAACTGCCTGAAGGGACTATGCTTTGCCCTGAACAATTATCGTTTGCGAGGCTGAACGGGGCTGTAAGCGTGTTTGCAGCAGCTACATTCCCAATCTCAAGATTTGCATTGCCTGTATTGCCTAAAGTTACTGTATGATTTAATGAGTCCCCTTCCTTTACATTCCCAAACGGTATCTGAAGGTCTCCTGAAGGCGCTGATGAATCGGCTACTGATATTTCAGCGGGCAGAGCAGATATTAGCGTGGCGACTTCATTGGAATATAAACTTTCATTCCCTGATGTATCGTACGCTTTAGCGGCGAAATAATAGGTCAGTCCCGATGTTAGGCCGGTGATCTGATAAGTTGTTACGTTTCCGACATCTATGGAATTGTTGTAATTGCCGGTGGCAGTACCATAATAGATATTGTAACCTGCCAGGTCCGTCAGGGGACTTCCATCCGAATTTGTCACGGGAGGCTCCCACGAAATAGTTACTGTAGATGCCGAAAGATCAATCGCAGCCGAATGAATAACGACAAGAAATATTAATCCGATAAAAAATGTCTTATATGACGGCGCCGGTATCATATATGTCTCCTTATTGCGTCCATTCTTGATTTAGAATAGAAAAAAAATTAAGAGAGACGCTGTGACCCGAGTCACGAAACTGGAAATAAATCTGTTTTATGGCGGCTTCCCGGAAATAGAGTTTCTGTGGCGAATATGCAATCGGTGGGAAAGGTAAAGCTAATTCAGTCCTAAGTACAACCTTAAATGGAAGAAAAAAGGAAGAGAATGAGACCGGAGGTTAAGATTTAAACAAAATATCTTTTTGCAGGAAATTCTGGCTAAGACGTATAAACTTATCTTTAAGTACAGTTATATCTCCGCTTTTTTGCCATTTATCTAAAATCCTTGTGACTGTTTCACGGGTCATACCTGTCATTTCAGCGATATCCTGATGAGTCAGTTTAATGTTTAATGTCAGCCCCTCCGGCGATTTTCTTCCGTATTCATCAGACAGCATGAGGAATAACATTTTTACCCTTTGGGAAGCATTATTGAAATTTAATAATTGTATGGTGTCCCAGCACTTTCGCAGTCTGGAACAAAAAATTTTCAACAAACTTATCGTTACTTTATTTTGAACCATCAAGATAGAATAAAAATCTTTTTTTGAAATAACTGCGACAAGAGAATCCTCCGTGGATATTACAGATGCTGGTGTTGTCTTGCCGTCAATGAGGGACATTTCACCAAAAAATTCACCGGACTGATGGACTGCCAGAATTATTTCTTTTCCATCTTCCGTCATTCGAACGACTTTTACTTTTCCCCATAGAATGATATACATGAATTCACTTGTGTCTTCTTCATAAAGAATTATTTCGTTCTTCTTATATTTCTTGACAACCAAATTACTTATGATACTATCAATTTCATTATCTGATAATGATGAGAATATCTGAATTTTTTTCAAAAATTCATTCTTGTTATTTTGCACTTAAACCCCTCTATGAAATATTTCGCACATAAATATTTTAGTAGTTGATAAATAAAAGAGATTTATTGACATTTATTATAGTGTTTAAGATTTCGACAGTCGTCGGGATCATACATTCAATAATGTGACCTGAATGTTATGGGTCGGAAAAGAATTATTTATTAATAAAATTAATAATAGCACAACTATTGAAATTATTATATACTTCAATAAAAAGTTCCTCATTGTTATTGGGAACAAGGGCCACCCATAACATCGGGATCTGATTTTTGGACTTTCTATGACCTGCCTTTTGGTTTTCCGGGCCTGATTGCAAGGCCGGTTTTTTTGTGAGATAATTTTCGCAATAATGAACGCTCCTGACATGTGTAAGTACGGGGGAGGCGTCTCGAGCCGCTCCTTTCCCGAGCTGCATATACGCATACTAATTGGATCAAACACGTTTAACGTCTTTAGGGTAAGGAGGCGGCCATGATTTTACTTCATATCAACGGAAAGACACACATAGTTGACGTGAGTCCCGACATCCCCTTGCTTTGGGTTTTACGAGAACATTTGGGCCTCCTGGGCGCGAAATATGGCTGCGGCATTGCGCAGTGCGGCGCGTGTACTGTGCACATAGACGGAAAGGCGCGAAGGTCTTGCCGGACCCCTGTCGGCGATGCTTTAGGGAAAGAGATTACCACTATCGAAGGGATTCCTGACGATCACCCCGTCAAAATGGCCTGGATTGATGATGACGTTCCACAGTGCGGATACTGTCAGCCGGGGCAGATAATGGCCGCGACGGCGCTGCTGAAGGAAAAGCCCGAACCTACGGATGAGGACATTGATATTGCCATGGCCGGGAATCTTTGTCGCTGCGGCACGTATCAGAGGATTCGCCGCTCCATTCACCGCGCCTCAAAGATGATGGCGGAAGGGGTGAAGTCATGAACATGATAATCAACATAAGCAGGCGGGAATTTATTAAAACGGGCTCATTAATCGGCGGCGGGCTGATATTAGGTGTGATCCCCGGCTTTAACGGGGCTTCAGGTCAATCGTCTCAGAATTTTGCGCCCAATGCATTTATTCGCGTCGGCACAGATGATATTGTGACTGTAATTGTAAACAAATCTGAAATGGGGCAGGGCGTTTACACTTCGCTGCCCATGGTCGTGGCAGATGAGATGGAGGCCGACTGGTCGAAGATACGCATTGAACCCGCGCCTGTGGACCCGGCGTACAATCACACTATATGGGGTATTCAGGGGACCGGCGGCAGCACAAGCACATGGACTACATGGGACCAGTTGCGCAGGGCTGGAGCGACGGCTCGCGTAATGCTGGTCAAGGCAGCAGCGGGGATATGGGGTGTATCTCCCATTGCTTGCAGGGCTGAAAACGGGTTTGTTTTTCATGATGAGACAAAGAGACAGTTTTCCTACGGAAGTCTCGTGGAGAAGGCAGCGCAATTGAGCCCGCCGCAGGACGTTCCGTTGAAAGAACCAAAGGACTATAAACTTATCGGGAAACCCGTGAAGCGTCTTGACACGCCGTCAAAGGTAAAGGGCAGCGCTGTCTTCGGCATTGATGTAAAAGTGCCGGGCATGCTCACTGCCGTTGTCGCGCGTACGCCTGTATTCGGCGGCAGGGTGAAAAGTATCAGCGATGAGAAAGCAAGGGCTATGCAGGGTGTGAAGTTCATAGAACGGATACCGTCAGGCATTGCGGTTATTGCGGACAATTTCTGGTCCGCCGTATCAGGGCGGAACGCCCTTGATATTAAATGGGACGAAGGACCGCTTGCCGGCTTCAGCAGCATGAAACAGCGCAAGCAGTATGCCGCTCTCTCAAAAAAGACCGGAGCTGTCGCAAGGAAAGACGGCGATCCGGGAGCGGCCCTGGCAAAGGCCGTCAAAAAACTCAAGGCGGAATATGAAGTCCCATATTTGGCGCATGCCACGATGGAGCCCATGAACGCGGTGGTCGATTTACGTGAAGACGGGTGTGACATATGGACGGGGACGCAGTTTCAGAGTGCGGACAGAAATTCAGCGGCCGAGATACTCGGGCTGAAGCCTGAACAGGTAAACCTCCATACGACTTTTCTCGGGGGAGGGTTTGGACGCCGCGCCAACCCATATTCGGATTTCGTATCCGAGGCAGCGCACGTGGCAAAGGCGGTCAGGAAGCCGGTCAAGGTGATGTGGACCCGTGAGGATGACACCCGTGGAGGGTATTTCCGCCCGATGTGGTATGACCGGATTGAAGCGGGCCTGGACGGAAATGGAAATCCCACGGCATGGAGGCACCGGATAGTCGGGCAATCCATAATAAAGGGAACGCCGTTTGAAAAGGCGCTTATCGAAGACGGTATAGACGAAACATCCGTAGAAGGGGCGAAAAATATTCCTTATGATATCCCGAATGTCCTCGTTGAGCTCCACTCTCCGGAATATCCGATACCCGTTTTGTGGTGGCGCTCGGTCGGGCATTCTCACACGGCGTTTGTAGTTGAATCTTTTATGGACGAGCTCGCCCACGCGGCAGGCAGAGACCCCCTTGAGTTCCGGCGAGAACTGCTCAATAAAGACCCGAGACGCAGGGCGCTGCTTGAGCTCGTTGCGCAAAAGGCCGGATGGAGAGACCCGTTGCCTGAAGGACGCGGACGCGGCATTGCAATCCACAAATCGTTCGGGAGTTATGTGGCCCAGGTGGCTGAAGTCTCGGTGAACAAAAAAGACGGGTTACGGGTGCATAAAGTCGTGTGCGCGGTAGATTGCGGTAAGATTGTGAACCCCTCCATAATCGAGGCCCAGATGGAATCCGGTGTGGTCTTCGGGCTTTCCGCCGCGCTCTTTGGCGAAATAACGTTTAAAAAAGGACGGGTGGAGCAGGGCAATTTCAATGACTACAAACTCGTAAGGATGAACCATATGCCGCTGATCGAGGTCCATATTATGCCGAGCGAAGAGAAGCACGGAGGGATAGGGGAGCCGGGGGTGCCCCCGGTCGCGCCTGCGGTGGCTAATGCCGTTTTCGCGCTTACCGGTAACCGCGTACGAAGATTGCCGATACGTGTGTAAATTAATCCACACATTACGCAGATTACGCAGATTTTTGTGTTTCGGGAGTCCCTCCCGAAACGAGTCCTGCGTTGCGAGAAGCGAGGAATGTTAAGTAATAACTGGATTGATTTCGGGAAGGATTGACGAAATACAGGAGACGGCTCGAACGGTTCAAACGGTTCGAGCGGCTGGAACAGTTGATATATGGAAATTTACGAAGAGATAGTGAGACTTAAAAATGAAGGCAGGCAATGCGCCGTCGCCACGATTGTGCAGTGCGCAGGCTCGGCGCCCCAGAGGGAAGGCTCCAAGATGCTTGTGCGGGATGACGGTTCTATCGCCGGGACATTGGGAGGGGGATGCATAGAGGCGGAAGTGGTACAGGCCTCGCTGATGGCGATCAAGGACGGTTCTCCCCGGACAATTCCTTTTGAGCTTACCGAAAGACACGGCGGGCTCGTCTGCGGAGGGAAAATACTTATATACATTGAACCGGTTGTCTCCGAGCCGAGACTTGTGATATTAGGCGCGGGACATGTGGGTAAAGCGCTTTCATCGGTCGCGAGGTTTGCAGGCTTTCGCGTCGCGGTCTCCGACGACAGGGAAGAGTACGCAAACAGGAAAAACATACCCCACGCGCACGATATTGTCGTCCATGAATTCGGGAGCATTATTACGAGATGCGCCGTCGATAACAATACTTACATCGTCATAGCAACGAGGGGACACAATCATGACCTCGATGCCTTGAAGGCGGCGTTGGAGACCGAGGCGTGTTACGTGGGTCTGGTAGGGAGCCGGCGCAAAATGGCGCTCCTTTTCAGGTCATTACGCGACGCGGGATTGACTGAAGAAACGATAAACAGGATTATCACGCCGGTCGGTCTGTCCATTGGGTCTGTAACACCCGAGGAAATAGCGATAAGCATTATGGCCCAAATCATACAGCACAGGAGGAGAAATGGAGGGGCGTGTTTCGGCGGTCCTGCTTGCGGCGGGTTCGTCAAAGAGAATGGGGCAGTTAAAGCAGCTCCTTCCCCTGAAGGGTAAGCCAATAATAAGACACAGCCTCGACGCCCTTCTGTCGGCAGGGCTTGACGATATTGTCGTCGTGCTTGGTGAGCGCAATCCGGATTTAATCAATATCGTGGGCGGACTTCCCGTTCGTGTCGTATTCAACACGGTCCCCGGCAGCGATATGGCTGAATCATTGAGAACAGGTCTCCGGAGTGTTGACTGCTCTTCCACCGGGATTTTGATAAGTCTCGCCGACCACCCGATGGCGTCTTCCGCGACCATACAGGTCCTTGTGTCCCTTCATCATCAGAAACCTGACAGGATACTTGTTCCCAGGTATGAGATGAGAAAAGGGCACCCCGTCCTTTTACCGAGTATTTTATTGAAAGACATTCATAAAGGCGGTACTCTGAGAGACGTCATAGGGAAATATCCTGAAAGGATAAGGCCCGTCGAGGTAGAGGATAGGGGAGTCGTCCTTGATATAGATACTATGGAGGATTACGAGAACCTGCTGAATCTTGCACCTCACGAATCTAAGCCCGGCCCTGCCCGGCCTTCAGGTCTCAGCTTTCAGCGGTCAGCCAGGAAAGACATACTGCCTTAGCTGAGTGCTGAAAGCTGATCGCTACGTATGATGCCTGTCATACTATTTCGTTGAGGACGATCAATATAATAGGTTATCCGGAAGGATAACAAAATATTCGGAGGTGTAAATATGGGAAGTTGCGGAAGTTGCAGTTCCGGCGCGGGACCGTTTTCAGAAGGGAAAGAGCTTGTAGAGTTCGTTTACAATGCGCACGGAGGGGCGATAAAAGACCAGCCCCTGCCGAAGGAATTGAGAACAAAATGCCGGGGCTGCGGAGAACCGTTCACTCTTAAAACATTTGTAGGGAAGTGTCCGAAATGCGGAGGCGTTCACGCTGTATCTCCGCCGAGATGCGATAATGAGGCGAACATACAATTTGCGGGAGTCGGGTATAAATTACCGGCCTAACCTGGCCTCAGAGGGTTTCCCCCCTCTTTGGCAAAGAGGGGTTAGGGGGAGATTTTCTGAAAATCCCCCTTCATCCCCCTTTTACAAAGGGGGAAACTTCTCCAACAACACCTTTTATTTTTGAAACTCCATATACGTCCTGAACTCATGCTCGAAGTTGTCGCTGAAGATGCCTTTGCCGAGATTGTGTCTGATTTCGTCGATACCCCAGAATCGAACCTCATCGATTTCTTCTTTATTGAATCTTACATCCCCTTCATAAACACATGAATGTGTGTACACAACTTCGGTCTCATAAGGATTAGAGTGAATGTAAGTGTACAGGAATTCAGGCCCGCATGTTGTGACACCTAATTCTTCCTCCATTTCACGGCGTACCGATTCGATCACCTCTTCTCCGTGATCAATATGTCCTCCCACCGAAGTGTCCCACTTCCCCGGCGCTACGTCCTTGTTCATGGAACGTCTCTGAAGCAGAAGGTCACCCTTTATATTGAAGACGAGGACGTGCACGACCCTGTGCATCAGCGACGGATTGCCGTGAATAACGGAGCGGGGAAGGGTATCGATTACCTCGCCTTTTTCATTAACGAC
The DNA here is from genome assembly GCA_016234115.1 of Nitrospirota bacterium. Lineage (GTDB taxonomy): Bacteria > Nitrospirota > Thermodesulfovibrionia > UBA6902 > UBA6902 > SURF-23. Next base: position 34,734 of record JACRHD010000067.1, on the reverse strand, counting down.
ATCAAGAAGCTCTTCCATAGTATTTTCAGTCTCTGCCTTGGGCCACTGCCGTCATTCCCGTGCCTAAAGCACCTACTGTTGGCAGTTCTTAAGCGGGAATCCAGATTAAAGGCGCTGGATGCCCGATAAAAAACTTCGGGCATGACGTAAAACAGAGTCATGGCTTATGCTTTGTTCTTTCCCCCCAGCAGGCTTAAGAATTCACGCGCCTGACGGGTATTGATCGCCTTCAATTCGATACCCGCGGCCTTTGATAATACAGATAACCCGCACAGGAACTCAAAAGTCAAAGTCTTATTTACCGCCTCTTCAATGCCGGAGCCGACTGTGATTACGCCGTGATTTTCAAGAAGGAGGACATCGGCCCTCTTTGCGGCCTCGCCGCATTTTTTTGCAAGCTCTACACTGCCGGCGTGGCAGTAAGGAATTATCTCAATTTGCCTGAGATAAGCGATAGTCTCCGGGATGAGCGCGGTCTTTATTTTTTTGTCTCTGGCGCAGGCGATAATAGTGCTGTAGGGCGGCTGTGAATGAAAGACGGCATTTGCGTCTTTTCTGCTTTCGTAAATTTCACTGTGGAGCCTCCATTCCATAGAGGCTTTTTTATGGGACCGGTCTCTGCCTATCCTGCAAAGGACCAAATCCTTATCGGTCATATCTCCGAGACTTTTGCCGGTGGCGGTTATGAAAAAAGTGTCTGCTCCCGCCCTGATGCTCACGTTCCCGCTTGTACCCCAGACCAGGCCGAGGTCGAAGGCGCGCCTTGCGTATTTTTTCAGGAGGGACCTGATCTTGAGAACCGTTTTCGTCATTGCAATATCATATACAACCTGATATAGTTTTTTCATGAAAACAGCGCTTACCATAGCCGGCTCCGACCCCACCGGGGGCGCGGGATTGCAGGCGGATCTTAAGACATTCAAGGCAATGGGAGTTTACGGGCTCAGCGTTCCCTCTGTGCTTACCGCGCAGAATACCGAAGGCGTTTACAGCATAAGGGAGATACCGGCTGATTTTTTTGCGACGCAGCTCGATACCCTGTTGAAGGATATCAGGCCTGACGCCCTGAAGACCGGGATGCTTTATTCGCCTGAAATCGTGGAGATCACAGCCGACAAAATCCGTAATTACTCTCTTCGAAACCTTGTCGTCGATCCGGTGACGGTGTCATCCACAGGGGTGATGCTTGTCCGGGAGGGCGTGCTTGACGCGGTAAAAAAATTCCTGTTCCCTCTTGCCAGGGTCATTACGCCTAACATCTATGAGGCCTCCGTCCTTACGGGTATGGATATAAAGGATGAAAAAGATATCAGGGACGCCATGGTGAAACTCAGAGACTTCGGAAGCGAGACGGTGATCATAACAGGCGGGCACATGGAAGAAGAGGTGGAGGACATGCTGTTTGACGGGAATGATTATTTGCATATCGGCAGCGCGAAGATCGAGGGAGAATTCCACGGCACCGGATGCGTCTTTGCATCCGTAATCGCCGCGGGTCTCGCCCTCGAACATGATGTAAGGGAGTCGTTTATCAGGGCCAGGGAGTTTGTAGGGAATGCGATAAAAGCCGCTGTCCCGTTGGGCGCAGGGATGAAGCTCCTGAATTATTAGCCAACCGTAAGACTTGTCATTCCCGAGGTAGTAATCGGGAATCCATTTCTAACAATAAGAAGAATGGATTCCCGCCTTCGCGGGAATGACGTTGATCGTGACTCATTATGTTCTATAACGATACCCTGATCACCGTTTTAACGTTTCCTCTCGGATTGAAATCCCCGGTGACTTCGAGGCTTCGAGGCTTCAGGAGTTTCCTCAGGTCGTCGAATATCAGGTTTGTCACTGATTCATGCGATATGTGCTGATTCCTGAATTTGTTCAGGTAGAGCTTCAGCGACTTGAGCTCGACAATGTATTTGTCGGGAGTGTAGCTGACGGAAATTGTGGCGAAGTCGGGGTAACCCGAGCGCGGGCACAAACAGGTAAATTCAGGAAAACTGATATCAATGGTGTAATCCCTGTCAGGGGAAGGATTGGGCCATTTTTCAAGTTTTGCCTTAGATATAGCCTTTTCGCCGTATTTCATTGTTGTATATTATATTCGATTTATTTATTTATCTGTAGCCGTCCATATGTAATTATTCTTACTGCCGGCCCCCTTCCGGGCGCGAATGAGAGTTTCACTCAGGAAGCGGCTGCGATCTATGTTCTAAAGTAATTATTATTAATTCCGATAACGTCTTTAATTATGAACGGCGCAAAGGAGAATACTGTGAATCCCAGGGTAGAATGGATGCAAAAATCAGGACAAGAGTGTCTCAAATTTACATTTAAAGGGAAATTTTCAGAACAGATGGCGCTCATGGCGATCAGTAAATGGAAGGAAGCCTTTATTTCCAAACCGGGGAAGAAGATCGTCATAGTTTGGGATTGCCTCGAAATGGATGGATATGAAACCGAAGCAAGAAATAAATGGCAGAATGCGCTTAAGTCACTGAAGGACCAAATTGATACTGTTTGGCTGGTCACTAATTCCGGTTTCATCAAGATCGGAGCGACACTGATGTCAAATTTTACTTCCTTCAAGCTTAAAATAGTCAGTTCAATCAGCGAAATAACTTTGCAATAACAATAACATCGGAACAACGTTTGCTATGAATTATTCGGGGAAGATAACTTCTTCTCAATGCGGCTGCATATCCCCTGAAACATCTTCAATTCCCATTCAGTCAGTCCCGCGCGGCCTATAAAGTGTTTGAGGTTCTGAATTATCTTCTTGCGAAGATCTCCGTCGCTTTGCCTGATATATCCAAGCCCTGTCAATGTCTCTTCGATTCTTTCAAACAGGGGCGAAAGCTCTTTATGGCCGACAAGTCCCGGGAAAGGAGTGACTCCCGTGGCGTGCTCAGCCTTTGAAAGCTCATAGGCTATTATCAGTACCGCATGGGCAAGGTTGAGAGACGGCTGCTTCCTGTCCGCCGGTATAGTCATAAGGAAGCCGCATTCCCCGATCTCTTCGTTATACAGACCCCTGTCTTCCCTCCCGAAGAGAACAGCGACTTTATTTGCTGAGGCTATTTCGAATAATTTCAGGGCGCCCTGTTCGGCATGGACAAATATTCCCCGTCTTCTCCCCGTTCTGCGTGAAGCGCCTACTATCACCGATTTGTCGGCGATCGCGTCTTTGATCGAGGAAAATATTTCCGCAGATTCCAGGACATCATGGGCATTGCGGGCGAACCACCGGGCCTCGCCGGTCGTATGGGGAGGAGGGTTCACGAGGGAGAGGTTTTTGAAACCCATGTTCTTTATCGCCCGCGCCGCCGCGCCGATGTTGCCGGGCTCTTTCGGCTCCACGAGGACGAAGTGGATGTTGTCTTTCCATGTTGTCATGAGAAGAAAGCTGTTGCCTGCCGTTTTTTACAGTTCTCAGGGTTCATGAGTAAGGTTCGTAGCTCGTCATTCCCTCAGTCGGTAAGCGGGAATTCAGGGATAATTACAAGAACTGGATGCCCGATTACGAACTTCGGGCATGACGCCGATTTATGCGTCTTTACTTGTGAACTCCTTGTTAACTGTTGAATATTACCACAAAACCGTTGTCCTTGTTATTTCCACATAAATTTATTACATTAATCTATGTCCGTGCTTTCGATTGTAAAATACCCTGATAAGGTACTGAGAGACAAGACCGTTCCCGTCGGAAACATCGACGGCGGCCTGCAAAAACTCATCGACGACATGATTGAAACTATGTATGCCGCGCCGGGCGTAGGCCTTGCCGCAAACCAGGTCGGCATTTCACAACAGCTTGCTGTCATCGACGTAGGGATTCGGGATGAAAAGAGCAGGTTGATCGTCCTCGTGAACCCGGAGATAGTCCACCTTGAAGGGGAAATTGAATCAGAGGAGGGCTGCCTGAGCATACCTGATTATACTACGGTGCTGAAGAGGGCGATGAAGGTATTGGTAAAAGGATATGATAGGGAGGGCGGGCCTGTTGAAATCGAGGCGGAGGGACTTCTTGCAAGGGCGCTTCAGCATGAAATCGACCATCTCAACGGTATCCTGTTTGTTGACAGGATGGGGCGGATCAAGAGGGAATTTTTCAAAAAACGCTACTCAAGGACGATAGAATAGTAGATAGCAGCAAGTAGTTAGTAGTTAAGGGATAGTTTTTCTAATCTTTTGCCCTTAACTACTAACTACTTGCTGCTCGGTATTGTTTGACAGGGGAGAATTTGAATATCGTATTTTTCGGCACACCTGAGTTTGCTGTGCCTCCTCTCAGGGCGCTGATGAGTTCAAAGCACAGGGTCCTTGCGGTCGTTACTCAACCGGACAGGCAAAGGGGACGGGGCAGACATGTTACGTCCTCACCCGTGAAGATCGAGGCGGAAAAAGCAGGACTGAAGGTGTTTCAGCCGGTGAAAGTCAGGGATGTAAATTTCCTTGAAGGGCTTGAAAAAATTTCTCCTGATGCTATAGTTGTTGCAGCATACGGGCAGATACTGCCCTCTGCGATAATACGATTGCCGAAGTACGGATGCATCAATATTCACGCCTCCCTCCTTCCTGAATACCGGGGAGCGGCGCCCATCAACTGGGCCATCATCAACGGCGGGAAGAAGACCGGGATCACCACGATGCTCATGGATGAGGGAATGGATACAGGCGCGATCCTGCTTCAGGAGGAGACGGAAATAACCCCTGACGATACAGCGGGCACGCTTTCCGGAAGGCTTTCTGAAGCCGGCGCCGCCCTTTTAATGAAAACGTTGGAAGGCATAGAGAATGGTTCTGTCAGGCCTGTCCCGCAGACGGGAGAGGCTACATATGCACCCCTTTTGAGAAAGACCGACGGCTTTATTGTATGGACCCGTAAGGCAGGAGAATTGTGCAATTTTATAAGGGGCATGGACCCCTGGCCCGGCGCGTATGGTTTTCTTGAAGGTGAAAGGGTTAAAATCCTGAAGGCCTCCGCCGTTGAAGGCAGCGGAGAAGCCGGCCTGATATGTAAAGTTTCAAAGGACGAAATCTTTGTGGGGACCGGGCAAGGCCTGCTGTCCGTAACCGAACTTCAGCCGGCGGGGAAGTCCGTAATGAGTGCCGCTGCGTTTTTACAGGGCAGAAAATTAAAAGAGGGAATGAGGTTTACAATCCGGACGTAGGGGCAATTCATGAATTGCCCCTGCCATTAAGCTATGGTAAGGACCATATTGAAATATACCGTATTTGTTTTAGTCTTCGCAGGCATCGGGGCGGGGGCGGCATATCTTTATTTTAAGGCGCGTGATACCGGAAATGCCGGAGAGACGCTGTCTCTTGTCGGCGAGGGCGTAAAGGAGATGCCTTCCGCTGTGCCGGCAGAAGAGCTGCCCGGGATAACCATGCCCTCGTTTGAAGACCAGCTCCTTGAGGACGTGAAACTGACGCTGGCCAATCTCGATATCAGATTAGGGAAGGTCACATGGTCGCACTCCGACACCGTCGAAAAAGGGAAGATAATCGCGCAGAGGCCGCTGCCGGGGAGCGTCCACGGCAAAGAGATAAATTTTCTTGTAAGCCTCGGCGCATATGATGTAATGTACAGATGTCCCTCATTTGTTAATATGGCGATAGAGGAGGCCCGCGCATTATCGGAAAAACTCGGGATAATGCTGAATGAGCAGGGCGAAGGGACCAGGGTGGCGTCCCAGTCGCCGGAAGAGGGGGAGATCATTCGCAAGGGCGATGCGGTCGAAGTCACCCTCGGCAGCGTTAGGACGTGGTTTTAGAAAAATTAAAAAATCAAAGATCAAAGATCAAAATTGCGGAGGGAACCCATGATCAAAATAGCGCCGTCTATTCTGTCGGCGGACTTTTCAAGGCTTGGTGAAGAGATAAGGGCGGCCGGGAAGGCGGGGGCCGACCTTGTCCATGTGGACGTGATGGACGGTCACTTTGTTCCGAATATTACCATCGGGCCGCTTGTCGTTAAAGCGGTAAAGAAGACGTCCTCCATACCCCTCGATGTTCATCTCATGATCGAGGAGCCTGACAGGTATATAAGGGATTTCGCCGACAGCGGGGCCGACATCATCACCGTCCACGCCGAGGCCTGCGTGCATCTGCACAGGAGCATTCAGAATATCAGGGAATGCGGCGTCAGGGCGGGAGTGAGCATCAACCCGGCAACGCCGCTCGGCAGTATAGAATTTATTCTTCCGTTTGTAGATATGGCGCTGATAATGTCGGTGAACCCCGGCTTCGGCGGACAAAAGTTTATTCCCGAAGTGTTGCCGAAGATAAGGCAGTTGAAGGCATTGATTGAGGCCAACGGACATAAGGTCGAAATAGAAGTCGACGGCGGCGTGACTGTCGATAATGTGGCCGGGGTCTACGGGGCAGGGGCGGATATCGTGGTCATGGGAAGCGCGTTTTATAACTCAAAGGATTATACGGAGACGGTCAGGCTTGTCAGGGAAAGATGCCACTTGACTCGATAGACGTATTTTGTGTAGGTTTAATCATGAGGTTCCTCTTTTTGGTATGGATTGCAAAGGGGAACCTTTTTACTTGTTTAAATGGATAAGCTGCTGGTCCCCGGAGAAAAGATAAAGTCGATGTTTCTGTCTTCAAAAGGCAGGTTGCTGACATACCTGAGACGCGGAAGCCTTATTTTGGCGTGTATCCTGCTGATCGCGTCTGTGCTCGCGGTCCTGGGCCTTTATGAAATGCGGACCTCATGGTTTCAGGCCCATTACCTGAGCAGGGTGGCGAAGGACCTGAGTTTCCATACGGAGCCGGGGGCAAGCCCCTCTATCCGCTTCCCCAAGGACGGGCCTTACGATGAGCGCGCGGGCTATGTCTCCCTTCCGGCTTTTATCGGCAGGCTGACTGAGAAAGGGTATGTGATCGAATCGCAGGCGCGCTTTTCTCCGCGCCTGCTCAAGACCTCGGAGCAGGGCTTCAACGCCATTTATCGTGAGAAAGCGAGCACGGGTCTCAAGGTACTGGACCGGGATGACAGGGAGGTATTTTCCGCTTCATATCCGGAGCGGGTTTACGGCAATTTTGATCAGGTCCCCGGCGTTATTGTCAAAAGCCTTCTTTATATAGAAAACCGGGAACTGCTGAATCCGCGTCTTCCGTATCTCAACCCGGCCGTGGAATGGGACAGGCTTACAAAGGCGGTCCTCCTTAAGGGGCAGCACCTGGTCGACAGGGATGAAAGGGTGCCCGGCGGGAGCACGCTGGCGACCCAGATGGAAAAGTATCGTCATTCTCCGGGAGGAATTACCGGCTCGTCCCAGGAAAAATTCCGGCAAATGATGTCGGCTTCTTTGCGGACTTACTCCGGCGGCGCGGAGACCCTTGAAGGCAGACGCCGTGTGGTAACAGACTATATCAATTCCGTCCCCCTGGGAGCTGTGCCGGGTTACGGTCAGGTCCACGGTTTCGGCGACGGCATGTATGCGTGGTACGGGGCGGATTTTGATTTCGTAAATAAGTGCCTCTCCGGAGACGACTACTCAGAAGCATGTCGGGACATCGAAACGTGGGGACGCACATTCAGACAGGCGCTGAGCCTCTTTCTCGCCCAGCGGCGGCCCTCGTTTTATCTCCTTGAAAATACAGACGCGCTTGAAGCAAAGACCGGCGACTACGTAAAGCTGCTTGCGGAAGGCGGCATTATAACGCCAATGTTAAGGGACGCAGCGTTACATGCCTCGCTGGACGTGCGCATGAACGTCCCCGCGAAACGGAAGGTCTCTTTTGTGCAGCGGAAGGCCGCAAACGCCATTCGCCCCAGGCTGCTTTCGCTCCTTGAGATCCCTCAGCTTTATGAACTGGACCTTCTCGATCTCAGCGTAAAGAGCACGCTTGACGGAGGCACGCAGGAAGAAGTCACCGCAACCCTCAGCCGGTTGCAGGACCCGGCGTCCGCCAAAGAAGCCGGTTTGACAGGCGCACACCTTTTGGCAAAGGGCGACCCGTCCCGCGTCGTATACAGCTTTACGCTCTATGAGGCCACTCCGGGCGCAAATCTTCTAAGGATACAGACCGACAACTTCGACCAGCCTTTAAATATCAATGAAGGCGTAAAGCTTGAATTAGGCTCCTCTGCCAAGCTGCGCACACTGATTACGTATCTCGAGATCGTCGCCTCCCTGCACGGCCGGTATGCGGACTTTCCCGCGGAGCAGTTGCGCGCATTGCCGGTCGCAAAATCCGACCACCTCAGCGAATGGGCTGTGGATTACCTGCTGCATTCCCCTGACAGAGGCCTTAAGGCCATGCTTGAAGCGGCCATGGAAAGGCGATATTCAGCGAGTCCGGGCGAGCGGTTTTTTACAGGCGGCGGTTTGCATGTCTTTGCAAACTACGATAACAAACACAACAGAAGCATCCTCACCGTGCGGGAGGCCCTGCATAATTCTGTAAACCTCGTCTTCATCCGGATGATGCGGGACATCGTTAATTACTATACTTTTCAACGGCCGGGCATCGCCGAGATATTGGAGGACGTCAACAACACTCGCAGACAGTTTTATCTGGAGCGTTTTGCCGATCGCGAGGGCAGGCTGTTCCTTACCCGCTTTTACGGGAAATACCAGGGCAAGAGTTTCGAAGAGGCGCTGGAGGTCCTTCTTCAGAATGTCCATCTTGTCCCGGCCCGCTTTGCGGTGATCTACCGTTCGATCAGGCCCGAGGCCGATGTAAGAGAGTTTTCGTCCTTCATGAGGGCCCATTTGGTAAACGCGACTTTTTCCGATGAAGCGCTCAGGAATCTTTACGATAATTATGCAATCGAGAATTATTCGTTAGGCGACAGAGGGTATATCGCCAGGGTCCATCCTCTCGAACTGTGGACTATTGCATATATGCGCGCTCATCCGGAGGCCGGGCTCAGTGAAATAATTGAGGCGAGCGCGGACCAGCGCCAGGAGGTTTACTCGTGGCTGTTTAAGTCGCACTGGAAGAATGCGCAGGACAGCAGGATCCGTACGCTCATCGAAGTCGAGGCCTTTTCCTCGATACACCAGGCGTGGCAGCAGTTGGGATACCCCTTCGGCTCCCTCGTCCCTTCATACGCCACCGCAATCGGCAGCTCGGCGGACCGCCCTGCCGCCCTGTCGGAGCTGATGGGGATAATCGTCAACGGAGGCATGAAATATCCCGCGCATCGCATCGAGAGCGTTCATTTCGCCAAGGACACGCCGTATGAGACAAACCTGAGGCGTGAAATTGAAAAAGGGGAACGGGTGCTGCCCGCTGAAGTTGCGGCTGCAGTCAAAGACGCGTTGGTCGGCGTTGTGGAAAAAGGGACCGCGAAGCGCCTGGACAAGGCATTCCGGAGGGTTGACGGGTCCACGGTCGTTGCCGGGGGCAAGACCGGCACAGGCGATAACCGTCATGATATTTACGGACCGGGAGGGCGGCTGATAAGGTCTGAGGCCATAAACAGGACCGCGGTTTTTGTTTTTTTCATCGGCGACAGATTCTTCGGCACAATAACCGCGTACGCGGCAGGCCGTGAAGCCGATGCCTATGATTTCACGAGCATGCTGCCGGTACAGGTGTTAAAAAACCTGGCCCCGAAGCTGATGCCTTTAATTGAAAGGGCGGAAAACACTTAGTGACAAGTAACGAGTGACAAGTGACTGGTAAATTTATAATAATTGACAGTTACTTGTTACCGGTTACTTGTCACTTCTTTTCACAGGACGGCTAAGAGGTTATCAAGGAAATCCAGATAGCTGTCGGGAGGATTCACTACCTCAACTGCCATGCCATTATAATATTCACGAATAAGTTCTTTTCTTATGAGCCTGCAGGAAAGGCGTATCTTTTCTTCATTCAGGGGTATCAGCACTTCCACTGCCGAATCCGCAACAGAGGGTATCCTGTCCGTCCTGATGTACATGCCTTTCTCGGAAAGGTTTGTCACAGTCCCGGCATGAACACCGCTGCCGAAGGTGAGAGTTACATTTATCAGGACCGGAATTCTGTCGAATCTGCGGATCCCCATGGGTATGTCCGTTTCCCTTTTGCGTCGGGTTATGATTCATAATTACCATGTCATCGATGCCCTGTCAACAGCGGCGGGGAGGTATGTGCAGGACGAGGCTTCTGCCTTGCTTTCAGCAACCAGGAAGGGTCGCCCTGCAAACGGGGTCTACTATGCAATTAAATGAAAGGATGGTATATTTATGACTATGAAGCGGGCGTGTTTATTACTATTCTCAATTGTGTTTCTCTTGAGCGGATGCGCGGCAAACCAGGGGATGAAAGGTGAGCAGGCGAATGCAATAAAAAACAGGCTCGCCCTTGCGCCCGCCGGCTCTCACGAAGAGTGTGTTGTCCTGAAAAAGGGGCAGGTAATGGTTTATAAGTTCATCTCTTCTAAACCTGTGGATTTCAATATCCATTATCACTCGAAGGGCGACGTTCAATACCCGGTCTCAAAAAATGAAATCACTGAATATGACGGTACCTTCGACCCGGAGAAGAGCCGCATTGATGTGCCTGATGAGGAGACCTTCTGCATGATGTGGGAAAATCAGGACATGAGACAGTTGAGCCTTTCATATGAGTGCGTTGTGAGAAACAGATAAGAAAGTGACGGGTAACGGGTAACAAGTAACGAGACACTTCCTGAATTACCGGTCACTTGTAACTCGTCACTTGTCACTGAGCTTCTTCTTGACCCTCTTTGAGAGCTGATCTGCCCTTCTTAATGGTTCGGGGATCCTGAATTTGCCCGTGCACCTGATCGTATAATAAATCGCCTCTCTCAGTGTTATCAGATGACCCGGTGAGACAAAGACGGGCCTGACATTGTCCCTTGTCCTCAAAACCGCTCCGACTGTCCTGTTTTCGTATTTACAGGCATGCCGCCGCGATAATATTATCATCCTGAAATGAGGCGTCGACCCCGGCAATGAATTGGGGCCTTTTCTCAAGGGGGACAATCCTTATTTTCCGTTTCAGACGGAGCTGTATTTCCTTTGCCTCTTTGAAATCTTTCGGCAGTCTCACAATAGTAAGATATCATATAAAGGCACTGCTGTTTTTTCGGTCTCCATCGGAGACGTCATTATGATATACTCTTCAATGTAGCCGGATATGAAAGGAATAAAGGGGGCTTCATTTATGCAAAACGATTCAGTCATCAAAGGTTGTATTAAAGTTGAGAAGACCGCCGCCGCCATTTATAAAAAATTATCGCAACTGTTCCCTGAACACAGGGATTTCTGGAAGAGTCTTTTTGATGACGAGGTAAAGCATCTGGCCTTTTTAAGAGACGTCAAATCTCTGGGGCTGGTAGAGGACCTTCAAAAAAGAGGGCCGCTGCCGCCGGCATCAACCATCGACAGTACCCAAACGTTGGCTGACGCCATAGCGGACAAGGCCAAAGGACCGTCTTTTTCCATGAGTAAGGCCCTTAAAATGGTATTGAATCTCGAGGAGTCGATGGTGGAAATTTATACGAATAAGATAATTGCCGATTTAATGTCGAACGAGAGTGAAATGTCCCTGAAGCAACTGGTCGCCGAAGAGAATTCCCACATCAGGAAAATAAAAAGAATGATGAAAGCAAAATGATATAATTATCGGATGCTGCCCGGATTCCCTGAATTTACAGACGTGGATTTGTCCGTACGGGAAGACTTCAATGATTTTCTGTCGAGATATCCCCTCGAAGCCTCCGAATATACTTTTACGAACATATTCGCCTTCAGAAAGGCATATGGTTTCAGGGTGTCTCTGTTAAATGATAATCTTGTCCTCCTGAAAGACGCTGAGCCGGCAGCGGCGTTCTGCCCTATAGGCGATTCACGGATGCCTGATACGATCAGAGAGTTGTTCGGCTATCTTAAGACCCGTACCGAAGTCCCGGGACTGGAAAGGGTGCCGGAGGGTTTTGTCGATGCTTTTCTAAGAGGCGATGAGGACCTCGTCATCGAGGAGGACAGGGACCACTTCGACTATATTTATTCCGTTGATGATCTCGTCAGCCTGAAGGGTAACAGGTTTCATGACAAGAAGAACAAGATAAACAAGTTCAAAGGCATGTACCGGTACAGATATCAAACGCTCACTGCGGAGCTCGTCGGCGAGTGCCTTGCCTTTGAACATGAATGGTGCGAGGTCAGGGATTGCGGAAAGCATCCGGGACTTGAGAAGGAGAGGTGCGCTATCCTTGAAATGCTGAACAATTTCAGGGCGCTCGGAGTCAGGGGCGGGATCATAAGAGTGGGAAACAGGATCGTTGCCCTCACCCTTGGAGAAAAGTTCCTGGGTGATACAATGGTCATTCATGTCGAAAAGGCGAACGCCGACATGCCGGGACTGTATCAGGTCATCAACCAGGAGTTTCTCAGGCATGAAGCCGGCGACTGCAAGTATGTCAACCGCGAACAGGACCTGGGGCTCGAGGGTCTGAGACATTCCAAGCTGTCATATAACCCTTCGGGATTTGTAAAAAAGTATAAAATACGGGAGAAAAAAATTTAAGGGGCAAGGGTCCAGAGTCCGGGGTCAGAAAGAAACCTGGACCCTGGACCCTTGCCCCTAAAAGACGAGAGGTGAAACCATGAAACCGGAAGTTTATTTCAGCAGTATTCAGGGGCGAAGCAGGAGCGAATGCTTCAGGGAACTTCTGAACAATATGGACGGGGTCCTTTCCCGGTTTAAAAAGGGTTCGTTTGTGGGCATCAAGATGACAGTCGGAGAGAAAAAGAACACGGGCCATATTAAACCCGAGCTGGTGAAGATTTTAGTTGAAAACCTGAAACGGCGCGGCGCAAGGCCTTTTGTTTTTGACACGAATGTCATTTACAGGGGACAGAGGCAGAACGCGGTCGACCACCTGAACCTGGCATATCAGAAGGGGTTCACGCCCGACAGGCTCGGCTGCCCTTATATAATAGCCGACAGCGTGTTCGGGACCGATTCAAAGACGGTCAAAGCGGATTTCAGGCATGTGAAGGAAATCAGGGTCCCGTCGCTTGTTACTGTACTTGAAGACCTGGTGGTCCTGTCGCATATCACGGGGCATGTTATGACGGGATACGCGGCTTCAATCAAGAATGTCGGGATGGGTATGGCCTCGCGCGCCGGCAAACAGGTCCAGCACTCGTCCATGAAACCTGTAATTAACGCCTCGAAGTGCACGCTGTGCGGCTGTTGCATCGAGTCATGTCCCGTTTCGGCGGTATCGGAATTGAGCAGAAAGGCCTTTATTAATTCAAATCTCTGTATCGGGTGCGGCGAATGTATTGCCTGCTGCAAGTTCGATGCGGTCCAGGTCCACTGGCATGAGGATGAGAGTATATTTGCGGAGCGCATGGTCGAATACGCAAGCGGCATCCTTGCTCATATCAGGAATAAGGTGTTTATGGATTTTGCGTTAGACATTACGGAAGAGTGCGACTGCATCGCCGGCAGCGACCCCCATATTGTGGAAGACGCGGGCATCCTCGCTTCAACGGACATTGTTGCCGCGGACAAGGCGGCGTTTGACATGCTGACAAAAAAGACCGACATATTCTCAAGGGAGGGAAAGATCGGGGTGCACCAGCGTCAGTTTGAGCATGCCGGGGAAATAGGCCTGGGGAGTACGGATTACAGTCTGATCGAAGTATAACTCTGAAAAAGCATCCGGGCGCAGAGATCACCGCGACTTCAATCGGGAGTTCAGAGTATCGAGTCAAGGAAAACCGGAGAGGCTAAACTATACTCTGTGTCCCCTGGGTTTCCCCTGCGTGTTCCGGGGCTGATTGCTTCTCTGTGATTATTTAAGTTTTTATCTTTTATTACCGAATGAATTTTAAAAGCACTATTATCTTGTGAGAGGAGATATAAGATGGGTAATGACTTCGACAGGGAGCTTTCACAGAAGTATTGTCAGCGTTTTGCAAAGATTGCGATTGACAGAGGTTTCATATCCTCGGAACAGGCCAAGTCGGCATTATCCGAACAGATGGATGACGATATCTCCAACAGACCCCACAGGCTGATAGGGAGGATATTGCTGGAAAAGAACTGGATAACCCCGCCGCAGATAGAGACGATCCTCAATGACCTTTTTGACAAAAAGGGATAAGATAGCCGACAGCAATCAGCCGTCAGCTCAAAAAAAGCCTTCGCTGATCGCTGAATGCTGTCTTACTAATAGTTCTCCGCCAAGACTTCATAATGCGCCTGAGGATGTTTGCATGCGGGACACTCCTGGGGCGCTTCATTGCTTTCGATCACATATCCGCAGTTTCTGCAGTGCCACGCTGTCTTCGCCTGTTTTTTAAAGACGGTCCCGCTGCCGATGTTCGATGATAATCTCCTGTATCGCGCTTCGTGAAATTTTTCAACCTTTGCTATCTGCCTGAAGCTTTCGGCAATTTCAGGGAACCCTTCATCAACGGCGATTTTTTCAAAATCAGAGTATAGGGTCGTCCATTCGAGGTTTTCACCGGCCGCGGCGTGATCAAGGTTTTCCCTGGTGCTCCCGATCTTGCCAGCGGGATAACCGGCGGTGATCTCCACGTCTCCGCCTTCGAGGTGCCTGAAGAAGACCTTTGCGTGCTCTTTTTCATTCTCGGCAGTCTCAAGGAAGAAGGCGGCTATCTGCTCATATCCTTCCTTCTTTGCGGCCCCCGCAAAATACGTATACCTGTTTCTCGCCTGTGATTCTCCGGCGAATGCCTTCAGCAGATTCTGTTCCGTCCTCGTCCCTTTGATTGATTTTGCCATATTAAAACCTCCTGTCATAAATTAAAAAGCGGCTTTGCCGTCGGGGATAAACCCCGACGCTACATTGTAGCGCCCTCATTTACCGGGGGCGATCAAGCTCCAGGGTATATTTATAACATATATTTAAACGGTTGACAATTTCGAGTTAGGTGTTAGTATTATATAAGTGACCGTTTGTATTAGGATATCTCGTGAAAGGAGGATAATACATGGGTTGCGGAAAATGCGGGCCGAAGAAGACGGAAAAGGCCACGACCAAGAAGACTGTGAAAAAGACTACCAAGAAGTAATTAAAGGCTGAGGAGAGGCGGGGGCGGACGACCGTTCGTCCCCGACGTTTATGGGAGCTGCGCATGGAAAAGATAACTAAAGAGCAATTGATTGATTTGTTGAATAAGGACCTCGCGCTTGAATATACGGCAATGGTCCAGTATACCCAGCATCAGGGGGTCCTGAGGGGCGCGATGTACCAGAGCATCCAGAAGGAGCTGATAATTCACGCGCAGGAAGAGCTCCAGCACGCTACCATCCTTGTTGCGCAAATTGCTTATATGGGCGGAGTGCCTACCGTTAACGTGCCTTCCGCAAAAATATCAGGAGACAACGTGACCATGCTTCAGCAGGACCTCGACGGTGAAAATGACGCCATAGCCCGGTATATCGCGAGGATAACGCAGGCAGAGCAGTTGAACTTGTATCATTTGGCCCAACAGCTCAGAAATATTTTAGCCGTCGAACAAGAGCACGCTATGGACCTGGAACAGGCTTTGGGGAAATAAACAGATAAAGTGACGGGTAACGAGTAACAAGTGACGAGAGATACTTTTTAACTTGCCCGTTACTTGTTACTTGTCACACGTTACTAATCAAAGGAGGAATTCATGGCAACAGCAAAGAAGAAAACAGCAGCAGCGTCGAAGACAAAGGCGAAAACAAAAGCGGTGACAAAGACAAAAACAAAGGCGAAGAAGTCGAAGATAAAGGAAGGCGACAGATACCAGTGCGGAGTATGCGGCATGGCAGTCACCGTAGATGAAGTCTGCGGTTGCATGGAGACACACGATATAGTTTGCTGCGGCAAGCAGATGAAGGCGAAAAAGAAATAGCCGCCGATCATGAAAAAAATATTTTATACGGATAAAGCCCCTGCGCCGAAAGGGCCGTACTCGCAAGCGGTAATTCATGAGAGGCTCCTGTATCTCTCCGGTCAGATCCCCATCGATCCGGCCGGAGGGACGCTGGTCAGGGGGACCATAGAAGAGGAAACCGGGGCCGTCCTTGACAATATCAGGATAATTGCTGAAGAAGCGGGGGCCGGGCTCGGCGACGTAATAAAGATTACCTGCTACCTCGCCGACATGGACGACTTTCCGGGATTCAATGATGTCTACAGAAAATATTTCCCCGATAACCCGCCCGCAAGGACCACCATTCAGGCGGGCAGACTGCCGTTGGATGTCCAAGTGGAGATCGATGCGATCATAGCGCTTTCAATAGTTGACGAATAAGAATTATTTATGGTATCTTAAATCGCCTTTATAATTATCGGGAATTCCCCTATAAGAATACTCGGAGGAATAAAAATTGAAAAGTCATGTATGGCGTCCATTGTGGATTGTTTTGGGTTTGGTCGGTTTAATTCTTCTTCTCAGACCTCTAATCGTTCCTTCTGACTTCGGGACAGGGGAAAGAGGTTTCATGTATGGTTACCACAGGAAGGGAAACGAGGAAGACTGGAAGGCCATTAAGGTAAAATACCGCTCAAAGGAATACTGCAAAGACTGTCACCAGGAAAAATACGACAGCAATATGTCTTCAAAGCACAGTATCATTCAGTGCGAAAATTGTCACGGTCCCGCTGTCGACCACCCTGAAAACCCTGAAAAGCTCGTCATCGACAAAAGCAGGGCCCTATGCATCAGATGTCATGCATATCTCCCTTATGAACAAAGCGACAGATCAAAAATAAAGGGGATTAATCCCGCCGAGCATAACCCGGATATGGAGTGCAGCATGTGTCATGATCCCCATAAGCCGAACCTGGGAGGATAAAGTGAAATTTTCGAGGAGAGAACTATTAATAACGGCAGCTAAAGGAGCTCTGATTACCGCCCTGCCGATGGGCGCTATCAAGTTTCTCGAACCCAAGGAAGTCATGGCCGAAATAAAAGGGCCGGGCAAAGTCAGGTGGGCCTTCCTCGTTGATACCTACAAATGCGTCGGCTGCGGACTTTGCGTCAAGGCCTGCAAGAATGAAAATGAGGTGCCTTACGACACCCCGGTTACGAGAACGTGGGTGGAGAGGTACATCATAAAGAAAGACGGGGAAATGCTTGCTGATTCGCCTATGGGCGCCCGGGATGGGTTTACCGAGAATAAGATACGTGAAACAGCGGTGGACCCCAAGGACATCGCCAAGGCCTTTTTTGTCCCTAAGCTCTGCAATCAGTGTGACACGCCGCCGTGCGTTCAGGTGTGCCCGGTAGGAGCGACTTATCAGACGACTGACGGAGTTGTGCTTATCGACAGGTCCTGGTGCATCGGCTGCGGCTATTGTATCATGGCGTGCCCCTACGGAGTCAGGTTCTTTCACCCTGTCCATAAGGTGACAGAGAAGTGCAACTTCTGTTATCACCGCATAACAAAAGGTCTGAATACGGCCTGTGTGGACGCCTGCCCGTTTGGAGCAAGAATGATCGGAAATCTTAAAGACCCTAATGACCCTGTTACAAAAATCGTTCTCACCGAGAGAGTAGGCGTTCTCAAGAGTGAGTACGGGACTAAACCGCAGGTATATTATCTCGGACTTGACGAGAATGTGAGGTGATTAAATGACAGCGGAAACCGCTCAAAATGCTGAAATGGTCGTACATGGTCTGGAATGGACCGTCAAGGAATTATTTACTTACCCGAATGAGTTCATCTACTGGACCATACAGATCGTCATGTATCCGTTCCTGACGGGACTGGTTGCGGGTGCCTTTGTGCTTTCGTCCCTTTACCATGTCTTCGGTCAGGATGATCTGAAAGATATCGCAAAGTTTTCCCTCCTTTTCTCTTTCGCGCTTCTTCTGGTCGCGCCGATGCCTTTGCTGTTTCACCTTCAGCAGGCGCAGAGAAACTGGGAGGTCATGCTTACGCCTCATTTTACGTCGGCAATCGCTGCTTTCGGTATGGTCTTTTCAGTCTACATGGCTATAGTTGCCAGCGAGATATGGTTTGTTCACAGGAAATTTTTTGTGGAACAGGTCAATGACCTCAGGAATAAAGAAGGCATTGGAAATGCTATCTTAAGAATTATATACAGCGTTCTTACCCTCGGCGCGCATGACATCAGCGATGCGGCCCTTCATAAAGATGAGAGAGCGGTCAAGATGCTTGCAGGTATCGGCATTCCTGTTGCCTGCTTCCTTCACGGCTATGCCGGTTTTATATTCGGGTCCGTCAAGGCCAACGCATTATGGATGACGCCGCTGATGCCGGTCATCTTTATCATGTCTGCTATTGTGTCCGGCATTGCCCTTTGCCTGCTTACATTTGTGCTTATAATGGAGTGGCAGAAGTGGCAGATATCCAGGCACGGCAGGCGCCACTGGCAGATGTCCGCCGACGAAGTGAAGGGCGCCGAGATCGACATGGTAAAAAAGGTATCGAAGTACCTGATCGGTTTTCTGGTTGCCGCCATCACCCTCGAATTGTTAGATCTCATATTCAGGGGATATACCGCGGTGAAGTCATGGGACATACTGCGCAGCGTTATTTACGGCAAGGATTTTGTCAATATATTTATCCTCCAGTACACAGTCGGCAATCTCGTTCCATTTATACTATTGCTCTTGCCGGGACTTACCGTAAAAAGAGCTGTGCTGTCAACCTTGCTGGTGCTCTTCGGCGTATTTATGATGAGGTGGAACGTCGTGATAGGCGGACAGGCCTTTTCGCTCACATTTGCAGGGTACATGCATTACCATCTGCCTATCATCCCGCATAATCTTGAAACTTTTAAAGAAGGCCTCTTCGGCGCGCTTCTGATGGGCGGGCTGCCGTTTTTCTTCTTCTGGATATTCAATAAGGTCATTCCGTCGTTGAAATATAAATAGTATTTGTTTATAATTATCAGATTTCGTAATGACTTTGTAGGGGCGTTGCATGCAACGCCCCTACAAATGTTATCGGTATACGCAATAAAATCTAAGGAGGTAGTTTGAAGTGGAAGAAGAAAAAGAGCCGTTAGAAGAAGAAAATAAAGAGCCTCAGCCGCCCAGAAAGGGATTGAAGGGGCTGCTTGACAGGTGGAGGGCCTTCGCTACGAGGGTGCCTGTAGCCGCAAAGGCGATAATTGCGATCCTGATTCTTGCCACTGTCGGAGGCGCAGGCTTTACCGCATTTACGACTTATAATTTTACGCAGAATAATCCGGCATTCTGTAACTCCTGCCATATAATGAATGAATCCTATGCAGCGTGGCAGCAGAGCGAACATAAAGATATTAATTGTCACGAATGCCATCACCTCTCAATAGGCGAGCTCAACGCCCTTATGGTGAGCGCCTTTATCCGCAACACTGAAAAAGTCCCCGTGAGATACGGAAAGATCATAGTTCCGTGGAAGACCTGTGTAAGCTGCCACTGGGAGGAAGATAAACGGTATCCGACCGCCATCAAGATCAATGAGTCGAGGCTCCACGCAAAACATTACTTCATGGAGAAGATCGAATGCTCGAAATGTCACGGATACAGGGTCCACAAGTTCAACCTTGAAGAGAGGTACTGCCTTAATTGCCATAAGGACAAGGAAGTGCACGGCGAGGGGATGGGCGGGCTTGCCTGCCTGAACTGTCATACGGACAGGACCCCTGATCTGAAGCCCGGCCCGAGAAAATGCCTCTTCTGCCACGGTGATGAGACTGTCAGGCAATCCCTGATCCGCGAAGGCACCCTGGATGTCAAGCACTTCCAGCCCTCTGACGCGACTGTTGATCAGGCGACAAAGATCAACAGGCCTGCTGACGCGCCGATGCAGTTCTTCTGCTACCAGTGCCACAAGCCACACCAGAAGGTAAGGCCCGACTATGG
Organism: Nitrospirota bacterium; assembly: GCA_016234115.1. GTDB lineage: Bacteria > Nitrospirota > Thermodesulfovibrionia > UBA6902 > UBA6902 > SURF-23. The sequence goes on along the minus strand of JACRHD010000067.1, from coordinate 14,923 downwards.
GACCTGTGTGGGCTGTCATCCGCAGGTGGTAAACGTGGGCAGGCATAAGCTCCATATCCAGACAGTCGGCCTTGAGTGCATGAAGTGCCATAAACCGCACTCCTGGAGGGTATCACCGGCAGAAGCGAGGAAGATCTGTACTGAATGTCATGGTTATAAAAACCCGATGACGTTTATAGGAGAAGGATAGAGATATAGTCTGAGATATCAGGAAGAAGTAATCAAAAAAGGCTTCACCCCGGCGGGTGGGGCCTTTTTTTTGGGAGGGCGTTACGAATAAAACAGGTTCTTGAAAACCGCCCGCAAAATCCTGTAGCCGACGATGAATATGCCTTTCAGGTTTCCGGTAAGTTTGGACTTGCCGGTCCCCATGCGATAGCTTACGGGCACTTCGAGTATCCTGAACCCTTTCTTCACCGCTTTTACCTGCATCTCTATGGTCCATCCGAGGTTGTCCTGCATGTCGAGCGTCAGCAATTTATCGAACCTGATCGCCCTGAAAGGGCCCACGTCGGTATATTTGAACCCATAAAGGATTCTGATCAATGTCGTAGCCAGCCGGTTGCCGAAACGCACCGGCATGCGGAGTGAACCTTTTTCCGCCCGGCCCGTGACCCGCGTGCCCAGAACAAGGTCATAGCCTTCATTTATTATCGGCGCGACGAGCCTGCCAATCTCATCCGGATGGTCGCTGTAGTTTCCATCAACGAAAACCACGATGTCAGGTCCCTTTGTCTTCAGGTACTCAAGGCCCCTGAGGCAGGGGTATCCGTAGCCCCTCCTTGTCTCATGCAGCACGGTTGCCCCGAGCCCTTTAGCGATTTCGGGAGTCCGGTCGCTGCTGCCGTTGTCGATCACCACGACCTCGTCTACGAGGTCTTTCGGAATGTCCCTGAGGACAAGCGGCAACGTCTTCGATTCGTTGAGCGCGGGGATAATGACGGCTGTTTTCATCTTCATTTCCAGAACTCATTCCACCATCTTATCTGGTGATAAATGAATAACGACCTTTCCGGGACGGTAAAATAAATGACCGCCATTACAAGCACTACCAGTATAAACGAGATATAGATAATGTGCTCTCTGTCTTCTTTATTCATGGTGAACTCCTTTGAAAGACAGGGTCAGGGGGCAGGGGGCAAGGGTCAAGGGCGTAGGGGCGACCCGCCGGGTCGCCTGTACAGTAAAGACATCCACCGGGCGCAGAGGGGAGGCTGCTTTCCCTCTTGTCAGTTATTGACTTCATACTTCTCCCTTCTCACTTCCCACTTTCTTTTTTCGCTATCCTGTAGTTCTCATCGGAAAACACCGCTTTAAATTTTTCCGGCTCGCCCTGTATCCATTTGTCTTCGCCGGAGTTCCTTCTGACCAGCACGTAAGTTACCTTTTCATCCGTCAGCTTTTTCAGCCATTCATTATACGTGTCTGACTTTGCATATGCTATCCTGCTCGAATACGAGCTGTTCCAGAGAGGGGCCAGGAACAGCGGCTCAAAGGAATATCCAAGGGTTTCCCCGCTTTGAAGGTTCCGGTTTATCCAGGTCCAGTGCCCGTATTCCTGTCTGGCGTGCAGGTCGATGTTGAACGGGGCGTGATTTGCGATGGTGCGCTCCGAAGGCGGCAGATGCATGAACTGTATGATCTGTTTGGGAGTTATACAGGGCGAGTTGGAAACGAAGACCGTGTATGTCGCCAGTGCCAGGGCGATGAGCCTGAGCATTTTCCTTTCCGGCAGAAAATAATTCAGCGCCAGACCGAATGAAAGGGCGCCCAGCCCGGCAATGAAAATAACATATCTCGGATTCCAGTTCCTCGGATGCATGAGAAACGCGGAGGTCATTATGATGAACACGGCAAGAAACCTGTAGTTCCTTTTGACGAAGGAATGGATGATTGAAAATACCATGCACGGCAGGAAAAGAATGAACCATAAGGGGCCGAGCCCGCCCAGCCGCGAGTCATAGAGGTAATATTCCACCTTCTCCAGCCATACGTACAGCGGTCTTGTCACGGGATGCAGGTTGTTGATGATTTCAGGCGCGGGCTCTATGATCCCCTGGTATAGCCCCTTGAACAGAGTAATATTGAAGAAGGATATCTCCATGGGATAAACGGGATTGCCGTAAACAAGCCAGTTCTTCACATACCAGTAACCACCCGTCAGAAAGACGGGGATGAAGAAATAGGCAAGCGCTGAAGAGGTGAGGCCGCGCCTGAATTCCCGGACAATGAATACCGCGGACAATATGCCTGTAAAAAGGGGCCCCGAACCTTTGGACCCCAGCAGGAGACCTGTTGCCAGTCCCGCCAGCATGGTCGTTATATTCTTGTGATGTAAACGGGCTACCACTTCTGTTCGCTCTAATAACCCCCCCTGCCCCCCTTTTCCAAAGGGGGGTGAAAAGGCGACGTCTTCGGCCATCAGGAAATTGACGGCTGCGAAAAACAGCGCCGCCACGGCGACGTCAACATAGTTCGTCGAGGCCTGAAGGATGACGACGGGAGTAAAAAAAAACAGGAGGGCCGCATATATCGCGTGCCTGCTGCCGACGCCGAGCCTGACCGCCAGGCCGTATATTGAAATGATCCCGGCAAAGACAAAAGGGAGCTGGCTCAGATCGGCAATGACGTCGCTTTGCAGGAATATGATGTTCCACAAGAAAAAAAGCTCGATATTCTTGGGGAAGATGTTGATGAACTGCTCGATGAATGAATTGTTGGAGATTTCCCGGACGGCGCCGCTCTGCATTATATGGCCTACGATAGGAAGGTGATACCAGAGCCCGTCCCATGAATATGAGGGGAAAAGATATCCGAGGAACATTATCCAGCAGACCGATAAGATGAACAGGACCGACACCGCGAGCAGGGTAAGGCTGTTGCGGATTTCACTGACTAACCATGCGACCGTGCCGGATATTTCTTCTAAAATATTTGTCCGGGCGCCGCTTCCATCAGTAACTGCCCGCTGCCTGTTGACTGCCCGCGCGGAACCGATCAGGACAAGGGCAGATACAGTCGCGTTGAGAAAGAAAAGCGGCCCGGCATAAAGCTGCTTCAGCACAACGCCCAACAGCATTTCAGTTACCGTGATCTGCGTCAGTCCCAGGACAAACGCGCCTGCAAGTCTGCCTGCAAACGAGAGGACCGCCCTGTGCCTGAAGAGGAAGACATGCCACGCGGCAAACAGAAGGAAATTGACTGTGATGTATGCAATGATATTCAATTAGCCTGGGAATATGAAGACTGCTTATTCAGGGCCGACCCCGCCGGATCGCCGCCACTCTTGACTCTTAACTCTTAACTCTTGACTCTAAGCTCTTGACTCTTGACTCTAAACTCTTTCTCTCTTCGGGATGAAATAATCCGGGGAAAGACGTTTTAAAGTCAAACCGGTTTTTCCACCGCCAGATTATGGAATAGCTCCGGATATAGCCGCCGTTATGAAGGTAATCAAGAAACATGTGATGACCGCATCCGGCAAACAGACCCGTAAGCCACGGGTCCCAGCCCGACGCCCAGGCGGCTGCGAAGAGCAGCAGCAGCCATTCCCAGGCATGAAACAGCAGGTATATTTTTTTAAATCCCATTTCATGATAAAAGACGTTAAAAAACCTTTTAAAGCTGAAGGGCCATCCGTATATAAGCAGAAAGTCGATCACATGGTCCAGGTCGATAAATATTCCCGAGAGGAAGCAGGCCGTCGCCAGTCCCCACGACCTGGATATCATATACAGGACGCCTGAAACGGCAGTTGAAAATGCAATGTGATGACCGAGTCTCATATGTTGCGTTTATTAATCCGGAATTGCCGACTTACACGATTATTATCGGACCCGACCGCTTAAATCTTGATCGGGTCCCGACTGGAAGGCCGTTTCCCATTAGGCCAGGTCGATGGAAATCATGATATATTCGTCTCTTTCCCTGAAGTATACGACGGCATTACCCTCTTCATTCTCGTAGACAATGATGCCTTTACTGAATTCCTTCACGGGCTTCAGCTTCATCTTTTCCGTTTTTATGAGTTGTCCTCCTTCAATGATCTTCACGTCAGCTAACATGCGCCCTCCTTGATTTAAAGGGTCAAGGGTCAGGAGGCAAGGGTCAAGGTCTTTCTTGCCCCTTGCCCCTTGCCCCTTGCCCGTGCATTTGCAGTTTCAGGAAATTTATCAGCAGGTCTTTGCCCGCTTTCGTCAGTATGGACTCCGGATGAAACTGGACCCCTTCGAGTACGAATTTCCTGTGTCTTATTCCCATGATTTCATCCTGGTCGGTCCATGCCGTTATTTCAAATTCGTCCGACAGCGTTTCCCTCTTTATGATCAGGGAATGATACCTCGTCGCCTCAAAGGGATTGGGAAGGTTTTCATAAAGCGTCCTGCCGTCGTGGAATATCATAGATGTCTTTCCGTGCATCAGCCTCGGGGCGTTGATTATCTCCGCGCCGTAAGCGGCGCCGATGGACTGGTGACCGAGGCATACGCCGAGGACAGGCATCTTGCCGGAGAAGTGCCTGATCGCTTCTATCGATATTCCGGCTTCTTTCGGCGTGCAGGGCCCGGGAGAGATGACTATCCTGTCGGGCTTCAGCTCTTCAATCTCGGCAATGGTGATCCTGTCGTTTCTGAATACCCTTATATCCTCACCCAGTTCCCCTAAATACTGGACCAGGTTGTAAGTGAAGGAATCATAATTGTCGATCATTAACAGCATAAAATTTCCCCGCAGCAAACCAGAGACATTGAACCGCGAAGACGCAAAAAACGCGAAGTGATTTCTTTTCTTAAATAAAATAATGCAGTTGTTCTTTGCGCTCTTTGCGCCTTTGCGGTAAAAGTTCTTTTCATAATTCCCTCTCCGCCATCTCTATCGCCTTAAACATACCTGTCGCCTTGTTGACTGTTTCCCTGTATTCCTTTTCAGGATCGGAGTCCGCGACTATCCCGGCCCCTGCCTGGATATATGCCTTCCCGCCTTTAAAGATAATGGTCCTTATCGTGATACACATGTCCATATTGCCGGAGAAACCGAAATAACCGACAGAACCTGCATAGGGCCCCCGTCTTGTCGGCTCCACTTCTTCTATGATCTCCATAGCGCGGATTTTGGGCGCGCCGGTGACCGTGCCGGCCGGGAATGAGGCCCTGAGGACGTCAAACGCGTCATGACCGCTTTTCAGCTTGCCGATTACGTTCGACACGAGGTGCATAACGTGAGAATATCTTTCCACCGTCATCAGTTCAGTCACTTTGACGCTGCCGGTTTCCGCGACCCTTCCCACATCGTTTCTTCCGAGGTCCACGAGCATGATATGCTCCGCGATCTCCTTGGGATCGGCCTTCAGCTCTTCTTCAAAAAAAATGTCTTCTTCATTTGTACGTCCCCTTCTTCTTGTTCCCGCAATGGGCCTTAATTCTATATCATCCTTTTCAAGCCTGACAAGTATTTCCGGAGAGGAACCCGCAAGAGCGCATTTGCCCGTCTCTATGTAGTACATATACGGCGACGGGTTGATGACACGGAGCGCCCTGTACGCATTTATCGGGGCGATGTCCGTGTCCCTCTGGAAATTCTGTGATATTACGGCCTGTATTATATCGCCGCAATGGATATATTCCTTTGTCTTTTCGACCGCCTTCATAAAGTCTTCCTTTGAAATGTTCGAAACGAAGGCCGCCGGCCCCGACGTCTCTTTGCCGGCAGACGGCTTCTTCTTCGGCATGACCGGCTTTGACTTTAATTTACGGACTATCGCTTCAATTTTCAGCCGCGCCTTCTCATAAGCGTCCCGGGCGCTGCCTTCGACATGGGCATTGGATATTACTTTTATTTTGTGCGTCAGGTTGTCGAAAACAATCAGCGTGTCGGTAAGCATCAGGAATACGTCCGGCAGATCGAGGCCGGAATGACGCCTGTCCGTCAGCCTTTCAAAGTGACGCACCGTGTCGTAGCCGATATAACCGACAAAACCTCCGAAGAACCTCGGTAGGCCGGGCATGATTACGGGCCTGTACTTTTTCAGTTCCCCGGAGACGATTTCAAGGGGGTCCGCAAAGTCTCTTATCTTTTCTGTCCGGCCCTCCCTTTTTATCGAAAGCCTGCTGCCCGTGCCTTCTATTATCAGAGACGGATTGCTCCCGATGAATGAATATCGCGCCCACTTTTCCCCGCCTTCAAGACTCTCCAGCAGAAAGCCCGTTTTACCCCTTAATTTAAGAAACGCGGACAGGGGCGTATCGAGGTCCGCCAATATCTCTTTACAGACGGGAACGAGGTTCCCCTCGCGGGCTTTTTTCTCAAATTCTTCGAAATCGGGGTTCAGCATATTGACAAGACTCTCATTTTTTAATTACTATCTTAGTTGTCTATTATAGATGAGTCGGGAGCTAAAAGTTAAGAGCACAACGGCAGAAGCAGGAGTAATGAGTTTAGAATAAACCTTTTTTGGGCTGTTTGTTCTTAACTCCTGACTCCTCACTCTTGACTCTGAAATGCGGGTGTAGCTCAGTGGTAGAGCACAACCTTGCCAAGGTTGGGGTCGCGGGTTCGAATCCCGTCGCCCGCTCCATAAAAACAGAGTCAGGAGTTATGAGTTTAGAGTTAAGAGAAAAACCTCTTCTCCTGACTTTATATTTTTGACTCTTTATTCCATTTACGCCCCCCTTTCAGCAAAGGCGAAAATATCGTATAATCTTGGATGCTCGTTAAACTGATTGAACGCTTCGGCGCTGCCGTCGAGAAGCCCGTTGAAGGCGTCGGCAGGTGCGTGCTTCTGTTGTTTTCGTCGCTTAAACTGATTTTTAAACCGCCCCTCGAGACACGAAATATCTTCGGCCAGATGCTTGAAATAGGCGTCAATTCACTTCCGGTGGTGCTCATTACAGCGGTATTTACGGGGATGGTGTTAGCTCTTCAGAGCTATACCGGGTTCAAACGGTTCGGCGCCGAAGGGCTTGTCGGGTCGGTTGTGGCTTTATCAATGACAAGGGAACTCGGTCCCGTCCTTTCAGCGCTGATCGTCACCGGTCGCGCCGGCGGCGCAATGGCGGCGGAATTAGGGACCATGCGGGTCACCGAGCAGATTGACGCCCTTGAGACCCTCGCCACAAATCCGGTCAAGTATCTTGTTGTGCCGAGGCTCCTCTCCGGCACGATAATGCTCCCGGCGCTTGCCATAGTGACGGACATTATCGGCATAATGGGCGGGTATTTCGTGACGGTCATGCTTTTAGGCGCAAGCTCAAAGGCGTATTTGCGGGCCACATGGGACTTTCTCGAAATGGAAGACATCTACAACGGTCTTATCAAGGCATGCGTATTCGGCGCTGCCTTTTCGCTTATCTCCTGTTACAAGGGCTTTTACACAAAAGGGGGCGCGGAAGGCGTGGGCCGGGCGACGACGGGCGCTGTCGTAATGTCATCCATGACAATACTGATATCGGATTATTTCCTATCGGCGTGGCTGTTTAAATGAGTAGTTAGTAGCAAGTAGTTAGTAGTTAGGGGAAAAGAACAAGCATGAAAAGCTCTCTTCCCTTAACTACTAACTACCAACTACCAACTACTAAACTAAAATGATAGAACTCATCGACATACACAAATCCTTTGAGGGCAAGCCGGTCCTGCGCGGGGTCAATCTCAGGGTTGAAAAAGGAGAGAGCGTCGTAGTTATCGGAGGCAGCGGGTCCGGCAAGAGCGTTTTACTGAAACATATAATCGGCCTGCTGAAGCCCGACAAGGGACAGGTCCTTGTAAATTCAACGGACCTTCTGCAGCTCGATGAAGACGGGCTGAATGAGATGAGAAAGAAATTCGGCATGCTCTTCCAGTCCGCGGCGCTCTTCGACTCCATGCCTGTCTGGGAAAATGTAGGTTTCGGCCTGAAACGGCACACGGCCCTGCATGACCGGGAAATAAAAGAGATAGCCGTGCAGAAGCTGAAAATGGTCGGGCTCGTGGGCATCGAAGATTTAATGCCTTCTGAGCTTTCAGGGGGCATGCGCAAGCGGGTCGGTCTTGCGCGGGCCATTGCCATGGAGCCGGAAATACTCCTCTACGACGAACCCACCACCGGGCTGGATCCCATCATGGCCGACGCCATCAATGACCTTATAATAAAAATGAGGGAAAAACTGAATGTGACTTCCGTAGCTATAACCCACGACATGAAGAGCGCTTACAAGATTGCAGATACTATTGCCATGCTTTATAATGGTGTGATTATCTCCAGGGGCGCGCCTGAAGAAATCATTAATACGCAGGACCCTGCAGTGAGACAGTTTGTCGAAGGAAGGGCGGAGGGACCAATAATCATAGAGGGAGTGAACAAGTGAAAGAAGTTTCTACCGAGCTGAAAGTCGGACTGTTTGCAATCCTTGTAATCATCATCCTTACCTATATGACTTTCAAGGTGGGGAGGATACCGTTTATGTGGGAAAAGGGGTTCAGGTTGTACGCCGTGTTTGACGACGTAAGCGGGCTCGACGAAAAGTCGCGGCTGAAGATCGCGGGGGTGGACGCGGGCATAGTGGACCGGATAAGTCTCGAAGACGGCAAGGCGAGGATCGTTCTCCTGATCGACCCTAACGTAAAAATTTACCGTAACGCCACGGTATATCTGAAGATGAGCGGGCTGCTTGGAGACCGTCATATTTCCGTTTCCACGGGCACCCCGGACGAGCCGCTCCTTAAATCAGGGGACACCATAGAGAATGTTATTGCCGCGGCGGACGTCGATAAGCTCCTGAGCAAACTGACCGCTGCCGCTACGTTTATGGGAGACCTCGCTGAAGACTTCAAGGGGATGTTCAGCGAAGGGGACAAGAAGGCCCTTTCGGAATCCATCCACAATCTCCGCGCCCTGACGGAAAGTCTCAGAAATATATCCGCCGAAAACAGGGTGCCCCTGCACAATGTGATCGTCCGGCTCGAGTCATTTACGGATGAACTCGCAGCGAAAGGCCCTGCCATGATCGACGACATAAGCGTGACGGCAAGGACGTTGGGGGAAAAGGCGCCCAGGTTCATGGACGACATGACGCAAATGGCGAGCAACCTGAAAGAGGTGATAGAGGAAAACAGGGCCTCTCTGAAGGAGGGCGTCGAGAACTTCAGGACCGTCTCAAAGTCCGCGAGCAATATCGCGCTGAAGATAGAAAGCGGCGAAGGCACGATCGGAAAACTTGTCAAGGATGATTCCCTCTATAATTCCATCAACAAGATGTCCGTGGAGGCGAGCAAATCCCTTGATCTCGTAAGCAGGCTGAGGACTTACCTGGATTTTCATACGGAATACAATACGGGAGAAGGGGAATGGAAAGGGTATTTTGATCTCACGCTGCAGCCGGCAAAGGACAAATACTACATCCTCGGCGTGGTTTCCGACCCGAGGGGCTCGGTGGAGAAAACGGACAGGACCATAAACGGCGTCACGACAACTGAAGAGGAAACGGAAAGCAAGCTGGAATTTTCGGCCCAGTATGCGAGAAGGTTCGAAGACGTCGGGCTCAGGATCGGCATGCTGGAAAGCACCTTCGGTCTCGGGGCGGATTATTATTTCGACGACGACAAGGGCCGGGTAAAGTTCGATCTGTGGGATTTAAGCGCGAAAGAGGCGGACGCCGACAGGTCGCACGCGAAGATCGGTGTTGATTACAGGGTATTCAAGTATCTCTTCGTCAGCAGCGGCATCGATAATCTCCTGAATTCAGGCCGGAGAGGGATATACGTGGGCGGCGGACTGAAGTTCGAGGACGAGGATTTTAAATATCTCATCGGCAAGGCCGGCAGCCTGCCGCTTCCTCGGTAACCGGTCAAACCGGGCAAGAACAATCCTTATCGTTCCTGTCATTTTGAAGCTTACCGGTCTATGGAGGGAATCCCGAAACACGTACCCGGCTTAAACGGTTTGAACGGTCCCCTCAAGAGACAAACCAAAGAGACCACAGAGGAAAAAAATAAATATCAATCCACAGATTACACTGATTAACACAGATGTATTTAGAAATAATTTATCAATCTGTGAAATCTGTGTAATCTGCGGATTAATAAATCTTTTCTCTGTGACCTCTGTGGTTAGGTGGTGGATTCTGGGGTCTGTCCCACCTTGCATCCTTCAGACCGAATCTTGTATCCTTTTACGGGGACATGGAATACAAGAGCATCAAAGAATGGCCTGAAGAAGAGAGGCCGCGCGAGAGGCTTCTCAGATACGGCGCGCAGGGGCTGAGCACGGCGCAGTTGTTAGCGGTGATCCTGAGGACCGGAGGGAAAGGCAAGAGCGCATTGGAGCTTGGCCGGGAGGCGCTGTCGCATTTCAGGAGTCTCAAAGGTATGGAAGATGCGTCTGTCAGTGAATTTTCGGACCTGAAGGGCATGGGAGGCGTCAAGGTCGCTCAGATGAAGGCGGCCTTCGAGTTAGGCCGGAGGCTTTTGCAGGAAGAGGCTTCTCATTCGCTGCGGAACCCCTCGTTTAAAAACAGCCGGGAAGTATATGAATATTACAGGCCGAAATTTTACGGGTTGAAAAAGGAAAAATTTCTCTGCTCGCTGCTTGACGCCAAGAACAGGGTCTACAGGGAGATTTCCGTTTCAGACGGCACGCTTTCTTCTTCGCCGGTCCATCCGAGAGAGGTGTTTAAATACGCCATCAAGGAATCCGCCGCGTCCGTGCTGTTTGTGCATAATCACCCCAGCGGGGACCCGACGCCGAGCCTTGACGATTTGGACATAACCAAAAGACTTGTGGAAACAGGTAAAATAATCGGCATCCACGTCCTTGACCACGTGGTGGTCAGCGACGGTGGATATGTCAGCATAATGGAAAAAGGATATCTCTGAAAATTTCAAATCTCAAATTTCAAATTTCAAATTTTTAAGTTGGAGGCAATATGGCAAAGGTTGAAAGGGCGCTGATAAGCGTTTCAGACAAGACAGGCATAGTTGAATTTGCTAAGGGACTGAGCAGTCTCAAGATAGAGATAATCTCCACGGGCGGCACGGCCAAGGCCCTGAAGGACGCCGGCATCCGTGTAAAGGACGTGTCCGACTATACCGGCTTTCCCGAGATGTTAGGCGGCAGGCTCAAGACCCTTCATCCTAAAATCCATGGGGGCCTGCTCTGGAGAAGGGACAACCCCCAGGACGAAAGGGACGTAAAGGCCAACCAGATCAAGTCGATAGATATGGTGGTGGTCAACCTCTATCCCTTTGAGCAGACCGTGTCGAAACAAAATGTGGAGTTCGATGAAGCCGTGGAGAATATCGATATAGGCGGTCCCACGATGCTGAGGGCGGCGTCAAAGAATTTCAGGGACGTGATAGTCCTTGTGGACCCCGCCGATTACGGGAAAATTCTCGAGGAGCTCAGGACGCAGGGCGGAGAGGCGGGTTATGACACCAAGTTCTATCTTGCCAGGAAGGTATTCTCTCACACTGCCCGTTATGATACCCTGATTTCCAACTATCTCCAGAGATACGGAAGGGCGGAGGATGAATTTCAGCAGTACATGAACCAGAGCTATCTCAAGATCAGCGAGCTGAGATACGGGGAAAACCCCCACCAGAAGGCCGCCCTCTATAAGGAGCCGCTTTATAACGGCCTGTCTCTCGTCGACGCAAAGATACTCCAGGGAAAGGAGATGTCCTACAACAATTATCTCGATTCATCCGCGGCCATTGATCTTGTCAAGGAATTCAACAGACCTGCGGCGGCGATCATCAAACACAATACCCCCTGCGGCGTCGCTGTGGCAGACGCTATCGAGTCCGCGTATGTGAAGGCCTTTGAAGCGGACCCCATATCCGCATTCGGCGGGGTCATCGCATTGAACAGGGACGTTAACGCGGCGGCCGCGCGAGAGATGCTTAAGCTCTTTGTCGAGATTATCATCGCGCCCGGATTCGATCCGGAGGCGCTGAAACTCCTCGGCGAAAAACCCAATATCAGGCTGCTTGCGCTGGATATAACACAAAACCACACGGGCTTTGACATCAGAAAGATCCAGGGCGGGCTGCTTGTCCAGGAAAAGGACAGGGGGATGATAGAAGACTTTAAGTCCCTGCAGGTGGTCACAAAGAGAAAGCCGACCGACGATGAACTCGCCGGACTGGAGTTCGCATGGAAGATATGCAAGCACATGAAGTCGAACGCGATTATATATACGTCAAAGGACAAGGCCCTCGGTATCGGCGCCGGCCAGACGAGCAGGGTGGATTCCGCGAAATTGGCTGAGATGAAGGCGGCCAATTTCAATATATCTCTGAAGGGGTCGGTTGTAGGTTCCGACGCCTTTTTCCCGGCCAGAGACGGCATCGACGTAATAGCGAAAGCCGGGGCCACGGCAGTGATTCAGCCCGGCGGCTCGATAAAGGACAAAGACGTTATCGCCGCTGCGGATGAATACAACATGGCGATGGTGTTTACCGGCATGAGGCATTTTAAACATTAGAAAGGCAGTAAGGAACGAATGAAAAGAATTTACCGCAAAGGCGCGAAGAGCGCAAAGAATGACTGATTAATATTTGTTTATATCAAAGAATCTTAGCGTCCTTTGCGTCTTTGCGGTTCAATGTTTTTTCAGTGCCCGGCTTGTACGGGTTAGGGAGGTTTATTTGAAAGTGCTTGTTATAGGAAGCGGGGGCAGGGAGCACGCCCTTGTGTGGAAGCTCGGTCAGAGCCCGAAGGTTGACAAGGTGTTCTGCGCGCCGGGGAACGCGGGTATCGCGGGAATTGCGGAATGTCTCGACATCAAGGCTGACGACATCGATTCGCTGCTGAACTTTGCGAAATATGAAGGGATCGACCTGACGGTCGTCGGCCCGGAGGTCCCGCTTACAATGGGGATAGTCGATGCCTTTGTGAAAGAAGAAAGAAGCATTTTCGGTCCTGACAAATCAGGGGCGCGACTTGAGGGCAGTAAGGTATTTTCGAAGGAGTTCATGCTCAAGTACGGCCTCCCGACCGCTGAATACAGGATGTTTACCTCTTATCTCCATGCTGAAGAATATATCAGGCTCAAAGGAGCGCCCGTTGTGGTCAAGGCGGACGGTCTCGCTGCGGGCAAAGGGGTTTTCGTTTGTGAAACCGCGGACGAGGCGGTTGAGGCCCTTAAATTAATCATGAAGGAAAAGGCCTTCGGCAGCGCGGGTGAAAGGGTTGTCGTGGAGCAGTGCCTGAAAGGGGAAGAGGCGTCCTTCATGGTCCTGACTGACGGCAAAACTGTCGTCCCCCTTGCGACGACGCAGGACCATAAGACAATTTTCGATGAGGACAAAGGGCCGAATACCGGCGGCATGGGGGCGTACAGCCCGGCCCCGGTAATAACGGAGAAGCTGCATACAACCATAATGAAGACCGTTATAGACCCCATGATAAAGGGACTTTCGAGGGAGAGGATTAATTACCGGGGAGTAATCTACGCGGGACTCATGATCTGCGACGGGAAACCATATGTGCTCGAATTCAATTGCCGGTTCGGGGACCCCGAGACGCAGCCGGTGATGATGAGACTCGACAGCGATCTTTCCGATATACTGAAGGCGACCGCGGACGGGAAGCTTGACAGCGTTAAAGTGTCATGGAAGAATGACGCCGCCGTGTGTGTGGTCGTTTCTTCAAAGGGATACCCCGGCATCTACGAAAAAGGCCAGGTCATTACAGGTCTCGAAGAATTCAGAGGCAGGAAGGACACCGTGATCTTTCATGCCGGAACAGGGATGTATAAAGGCAATATTGTCACCAACGGCGGAAGGGTCCTCGGGGTGACCGCCCTCGGAAAAGATATCCGCGCCGCCAAAGAGAATGCATACAAGGCCGTAGAGAAGGTCTATTTTGACGGGATGCATTTCAGAAAGGACATTGCGGATAAAGCAATCAAAAAACAGTAGCAAGTAGCTGGTAGTTAGTAGTTAAGGGAAAGGAGGTTTGTCAGTTCCTATTTCCCCCCTAACTACTAACTACTTGCTACTAACTACTTATTCAGGAGATATACATGAAACCGAAAGTTTTGATCGTCATGGGAAGTGATTCCGATCTTCCGGTCATGCAGGAGGCCGGGAAAATCCTTGAGCAGTTTAATATCTCTTTTGAGATGACGGTTTCCTCTGCGCACAGGACCCCCGAGAGGACGGTGAGGCTTGTAAAGAACGCCGAAAAGGAAGGCGTTGAAGTGATAATCGCCGGCGCCGGAGGGGCCGCGCACCTTGCCGGGGTGATTGCCTCTCATACGCTGCTGCCTGTAATCGGAGTGCCGGTAGATTCGTCTCCTCTTCACGGCATCGACGCCCTTTATTCAACAGTTCAGATGCCGCCGGGCATCCCGGTCGCGGCAATGGCGATAGGCACTGCAGGCGCAAAAAACGCCGCTATATTCGCTGCGCAGATATTGGCTATAAAAGACCCCCTTGTCGCGGGCGTTCTCAGGGACTACAGAAAGAAAATGGCGTCGGACGTCCTCGCAAAGGCAAAAAAGGTCGAGAGATCATAAAGCCATACTTCCTCACGGACCAAGAACAATCGGGAGGAATTTTGGTCGGTGCGAGAGGATTCGAACCTCCGGCATCCTGCTCCCAAAACCTATCAAATCCTGCGAATCAATTGAATTATATGGTTTCTGGGTTACTGAAAATAGTCCATTTTTGACTATTTTTCAGCATGAGTCCCGACAAAGTCCCGACATGGTTTCTGCCAAAAATTATCAATCATCACTGCGAGAAATTGTCTGACGTGTAATGTTACATTTTTCTTTCTTTTGCTGTCAACCGGCCATCCCGCCTGACCTAACCCACCTTCCGCAGTTTGAGATCAAAATTCGGCAAGAATAAAATATGTTGTTCAGTAACCCCGCATCAAACCGCGATTTGTAATCGTAACTGTTCTAAAAAGCGCATGTAGTGAAGAAAACCCCCCTTGAAAACAGGG
>JACRHD010000066.1 GCA_016234115.1 Nitrospirota bacterium | reverse complement strand
GTACGTCGCCTTACCTTTCATCGCCAGATACTTCGTTATCGCCGCCGTCAGCGACGTCTTGCCGTGGTCTACGTGCCCTATCGTCCCTACGTTTACATGCGGCTTCGTTCTCTCAAATTTTGCCTTCGCCATAAGTCCTCCCGTTTTTCGTCATTCGTTATAAATAAATTAATTATATGTTATATGTTATTCGCTATAAAAAAGTCACCCCGCGTTATTTGGTGCAATCAACAAATAACGATTAATGATTAACATATTTTACCAAGCCCATGACCGGGATCGAACCGGTGACCTCATCCTTACCAAGGATGTGCTCTGCCGACTGAGCTACATGGGCGCCTTTATAATTTCAAATTTGAAATCTCAAATTCAAAACATGGAGCGGGAAACGGGATTCGAACCCGCGACCCTCAGCTTGGAAGGCTGACGCTCTACCACTGAGCTACTCCCGCACTCCTGAAAATTTCAAATTTGAAATTTCAAATCTCAAATTGCGATTTCACGGCGCGAAATCACTGGTGGAGAGGGGAGGATTCGAACCTCCGTAGGCTTCGCCGGCAGATTTACAGTCTGCTCCCTTTGGCCGCTCGGGAACCTCTCCTAACTGCAGTGACGAGTAATCAGTAACGAGTAACGAGTTTTTTCCCGTCACTCGTTACCCGTCACTTGTCACTGTCTTTTCTGGAGCCGATGAAGGGATTTGAACCCCCGACCCTCTGATTACAAATCAGATGCTCTGCCAACTGAGCTACATCGGCGTCCCAATCACTGTCTCATCCAAACGCAAAAATACACTTAACCGGAGCCCTCTTTTCAGGTTCCGCTGAAGCGTCATTTAACTTTAATTCCAAAACCCGTATATTAGGAACTGTTAATATATAAGATTTATTAGGTTTTGGTCAACCAGTAATCATAACACAAGATTTTTTTCTTTTACAAGTGCCTGTAGTTTCAGCAGATGGGCGAAAAAAACCGCCCCCGGGTTATTTACTCCCGCTGCGCAAGCGGGGGTCAAGCGCATCCCTCAAACCTTCGCCGACAAGATAGTAACTAAGCCCGGTTACTAAAATCGCGATACCGGGAAAAATCGAAAGCCACCAAGCAATTTCGAGGTTGTCCTTGCCTATTGTGAGAATATTACCCCAGCTCGGAATCGGCGGCTGAATACCTATGCCGAGGAAGCTGAGAGCTGATTCAACAAGGATAGCGCTTGCCACGCCGAGAATGGCTGAGACAAAAACCGGGGCCATGCTGTTGACCATAATGTGCCCGAAAATTATTCTCAGGTCGCCGGCCCCGATGGCCTGTGCAGCAAGTACAAACTCCCTCTCCTTGAGCGATAGAAACTCTGCTCTCACCAGACGGGCAATTCCCATCCACGACGTTACTCCTATAACAATCATAATATTCCATATACTCGGCCCGATAAAGGCAATTACCGCAAGGATGAGAAAAAAGGTTGGAATTGAAAGCATGATATCAATGAACCGCATGATTATCCTGTCCGGCCAGCCGCCGTAATAGCCCGCCAACGCCCCGAAAATCATGCCGATAACTGAGGCTATGCCGACCGCAACAAAGCCCACTGAAAGCGATATCCTGCTTCCGAATATCATTCTTGAAAGCACGTCTCTTCCGAGGTCGTCGGTCCCCAGGGGGTGCAAACTTGTCGGCGGTTCGAGAATATGCCTTCTGTCGATTGCATCAGGTTCAAACGGAGAAAGGATATCCGCAAATATCGCAATCAGGAAAAGGACGATTACAACAATTCCGCCCCATAAGGCAAGCCTGTTTCGTTTAAACCTTTTCCAGAATATTCCCCCCGAAGCGCTCATATCTTCACCTTGCCCTTATCCGCGGGTCCGCAATCATGTAACCGATATCGGCCAGAAGGTTGCCTGTCAACGTCAATATTGCGCCTACTGTCAGTATGCCCATAACCAGAGGATAATCCCTCTGCATAACGCCCGCATAAAATAATTGCCCCATCCCAGGTATGCCGAAGATGTTTTCGAATATGACGCTCCCTCCGATTAATCCCGGAACGGAAAGTCCCATTATTGTAATGATCGGCAGCAAGGCGTTCTTGAGGGCATGCTTATATATGACCGTTCTTTCAGGCAACCCTTTTGCCCGGGCCGCCGTAATATAGTCCTGCCTGAGGACCTCAAGCATGCTGCTTCTCATATACCTTGAGTCTGCTGCAAGGCCGGTAAAAGCCGAGACGAAGATAGGAAGAATAAGGTGTCTGACCCTGTCCCATATTTGCCCGGCGAGAGGAAGTGATTCATAATTCACAGACTTGAGTCCGGATATAGGAAGCCAGTGCAGATGTATGCCGAAAAAAAGCATCAGAAGCAATGCAAACCAGAATGCCGGCATGGCGAACCCCGTAAATACAACAAGAGTCGTAATCTTGTCAAAAAGTGAGTATTGGTGTGTGGCGGAAGAAATACCCAACGGTATCGCTATCATGAGGATAATAAACATGGAGAGCAGATTGAGCATGAATGTAATAAACAGACGTCTCTCAAGAAGAGGCTGTTTTGTGTCCCATATTTTTTCCATAACAGGCCTCCTGTCGGTTGAAAAAGATTCGCCGAAATCAAACCCGACGACCCTTTTCACCCACATGCCGTACTGGACTATTATCGGTTTGTCGAGGCCGTAGTATTTTTCAAGTTTTTCTCTGGCTTCAGGGGTAATCTTGGGGTTCAGCTCCGCAAGAACATCGGTAGGCTTGCCGGGCGCAAGATGGATTATGAAAAAAGAGATAAGAGTAATGCCGAGCAGGGTCGGGATCATTTCAAGAAGCCGTTTGACAAGATAAGTTAACATATGACCTTCATTGTTCTATCCTGTGTTTCTGCAGGCCCTTAGGCACATACCACTTGTAAAGATTATAGCTTATTCCGATTGTCGTGGGTTTTATGCCTTTAATCCTCGAATGCACGACAGGCGTTGCGTCCGGGACATACAAAAAAATATAAGGCAGCTCCTCAGCAAGTATTTCCTGTATCCTGAAGTAAGCCTTTTTCCTTTCCTCAATGTTGAATGTCCTCCTGCCCTTTTCCAGCAGGTCATCTACTGCGGCATTGCTGTAGCTGACAAAATTAAATTCCTTTTCTTTCGTTTTACTTGAATGCCATATGTCAAATTGATCAGGATCTATACCAATGCTCCATCCGAGTATCACAACCTCAAAACGTCTTTTATCCACAAATTCATTAATAAATGTGCTCCATTCAACCGCCCTCACATTTACTTTTATTCCTATCTTGGCAAGTCGCCACTGAATAATAGTCGCCGTATTAATTCTTAGGTTGTTGCCCTGATTGGTCAGGATAGTAAATTCAAACGATCTTCCGTCCTTCTCAAGGATTCCATCTCCGTCCGTATCTACCCATCCAGCTTCTGCAAGAAGATGTCTCGCCGTCTTCAGATCATATGCGTACTTCCTGACATCAGGATTGTATGGCCAGGTATTAGGGACATACGGCCCGGTGGAAGGGCTTCCGAGTCCGAACAGAACCACGTCAACGATCTCGCTTTTATCTATTGAATGCGCTATGGCCTGCCTCACGCGTTTATCTTTAAACCAGGGATGCTTCAGATTAAATCCCATATAAGTATAAGAAAACTGCGGGTAACGGTATCTCTGAAAATTGTTCCTGAAAAAATCCGTATCCGTCTGCTTTGTATACTGAATCGGGGTCAATCCCATCATGTCGATCCCGCCGGCCTGCAGTTCAAGAAACATTGTCGCCGAGTCAGGGATTATTTTGTAGATGTATCTATCTATATAAGGTCTTCCTTCAAAATATGTCTTGTTTGAATCCAGAACAACCTCCTGTCCCGAAGTCCACTTATTTAAAAAGTACGGCCCCATACCCACCGGCTTTCTTGTCAGATCACTTTTTGTTATATCTTTCCCTTCGAGCAGATGTTTGGGCAGAACAACTAAATTGCCCCATGTCGTAAGCGAGGGAGCAAAGGGTTTCCCATAAGTTACTCTGAAAGTATATCTGTCGAGGACCTCGGCTTTTTTGACCTGGAGATAATCTTCCTTATACGGCGTGGGGGTTTTATCATCAATGATTGTTTTATACCCGAACATAACATCATCCGCAGTGAACTCGACGCCGTCGGTCCATTTCACATTTTTTTTCAGATGAAATGTAATTATCAGCCCATCCGGTGAAATATCCCATGATTCCGCAAGGTCCCCGATTACACCGAGATCCGTGTCATATTTCACAAGGCCGTTAAAGATCAACCCGGCAACATCATGAGAAGCGCTGTCCCCGGCGAGCATGGGCATAAGAACGCTCGGCTCACCGATAGAACCTGTAATCAGGGCATCTCCGTATGTCGGTTGGTCAGAAATATCAACGATGTCTGCAGGTTCATGAGATGCTAAGCCTTCATTTCCTTGAAAAATAACCGCCATTATTGTAAACAGAATGTACAGTTTTGTTTTGATAGATCGGCCACTCATCGGAGTTAAATTAATTAAAAAAGCAATTATTGTCAATATCAAATGCAGCCCGGGAACTGACAAATAACGTCAGTTGCGACATATTGTTTAAATTATTTATGCTTATTCATAATCAGCAGACACATAACTCCTTGCAAGTATTGACTTTATTGGGAAGTTGACAAGTGGTATAGAAAATGCATTTACCTTCAATACAAAGCAGGTAACTGTTCAGTCTCAATAAGAGGAGGTGGTGATCTAAGCAGTAAAAAAGGTGGTTACCTTCAGTAAACCAGGTCATATGACCCGAAATAAACTTTAAGGAGGAAGTAAATGCATAAAGTAATAAACAATCTCAGAGAACAGAAAGGTTTTACCTTAATTGAATTGCTGGTAGTTGTCGCCATCATCGGCATTCTGGCAGCTATCGCGATTCCGGGATATATCGGTATGCAGGAAAGAGGTAGACAAGGTGGCACAATAAGGGCTTCCGAGGCGGCAAGTTCTGATATCGCAGCATGGCTTACATCATCACTTAAGACCGGACCGGGTGCCTTGCTTTATGAATGCGATACAAACTGGGACGGGATGTCAAGTCTGGCAAGTGGAGATCTTCGAAACGATGCACTTCCTGGAATTGTGGCAGCCCAATATGTTGCCGCACGAAACCTTGCCGGCACTGAGAATTCACCCTGGAATAATGTTAATCCGTTATGGGTTGCTGCCGCTGCCGTGGATCCCGCACCGGGAGCATGTGCAAATAATGGCGCGATCACGGTAGGACAGACAGCAAACCAAATCTCGATTACAGCTTGCGATAACATTCCCAATGTTATCTACTATAAGATGATAAGCGCCGATTAAACTTGGCTGTCTAAAAAAGGCCCAGATCATTATCTGGGCCTTTTTATTCTTCATCCAACAACTGTTTAATAGGGTCATGATATGAAAAAAAACAACGGATTTACTCTAAGTGAATTAATCATAGTTCTTGCAATCATCGGCATTCTCGCAGCTATCGCCATTCCTGCCTATGTCGGACAGCAGAGAAACGCATCAAGGGCAGAAGCGTATACAAATCTTGAGGCCCTGCGGCTTTTGGAAGAGCAGTTCTTTTCTGAGAATGCAGCTTACACGGTGAGCGCCGGGGCGGCAGGGTCTGCTGCGGCAATTCGTGATGCCAATATTGCTGCGATCCAGGCTGTTATCCCCGGTTTTCAACCAGGCGCCGGAACGAACTTTGCCTACAGAATTGTGGCGAATCAGGATATTAACGGTGTTGCACAGACACCGTGCTTTCATGCGATAGCAACAGGGGTAGACGGTATGAGAGTAGCCGGAGACACCTTTAATATAGACTGCAATAACAATAAAAACTTCTAAGAGCCCGACAGAAAAAGCTCCATCTGCTCGATTTTTTCCTGACGCGTCAGAAGCGGGTAGTTATCGTCAAAGCACGCCGTGCAGAATCTTTCAGGATTCGGCACTACTTTCAACAGCCCTTCAAGACTTAAATACTGCAATGTATCGGCTGTAATATACTTTCTGATCTCGTCAACCGTGTGCGTTGACGCTATCAGTTCCTTTCTGGTAGGCGTGTCAATGCCGTAGAAACAGGGCCCGATAGTCGGCGGAGAGCTTATCCTCATATGCACTTCTTTGGCTCCCCCGCCTTCCCTTATCATCTTTACAATCTTTTTGCTGGTAGTTCCCCTCACAATGGAATCATCAATCACTAAAACACGTTTGCCTTCAAGAAGCTTCCGAACAGGATTCAATTTTATCTTCACCCCAAAATGGCGTATCGACTGCTGCGGTTCAATAAACGTCCTGCCCACATAGTGATTTCTTATTAATCCGAAGTCAAAGGGTACTCCACTCTCCACTGCGTACCCGAGAGCGGAAGGGACCCCTGAATCAGGCACGGGAATGACGACATCGGCGTCAATATGACTTTCCCTTGCAAGCTGACGGCCCAGCTCTTTTCTTACAGCGTCAACATTGATGTTGTCAAATATATTGCTGTCGGGTCTGGAAAAATATATAAATTCGAAGATGCAATGGGCAAGTCTCGGGGAATGCAGCGGCTTCATGGAATTAATCCCATTTTCATTGATAATTACCATCTCTCCCGGCTCAACATCTCTCACATATTTTGCGCCTATCAGGTCGAACGCGCATGTTTCGGAAGCAACGACGTATGCCCCGTCATATCTGCCGATGCTCAGAGGTCTGAAGCCATAGGGGTCCCGAACTGCTATAAGCTCATGTTCAGTCATTAAAAGGAGACTGAATGCGCCGGAGACGGCCTTGGCTGCCTCAATGAGTCGTTCGTAAAGTCCCCCTGCCCGTGAATTTGCAATCAGGTGGACAATCACTTCGCTGTCTGACGTTGACTGAAATATCGCTCCTTTTGCCTCAAGTTCGTTTCTTAATTCCAAAGCATTTACGAGATTGCCGTTATGTGCGATTGCAAGCGATCCGAGGGAAAAATTCACCATAAGAGGCTGGACATTCTTCAGCGAGCTTGAGCCTGCCGTGGAGTAGCGGTTATGGCCTATGGCGATCTCTCCCGGCAGACGTTTCAACCTCTTTTCGGTGAAGATATCGGTAACAAGTCCCATTGATTTTTCAACATAAAGCTGCCTTCCATCTGAAGTGCATATGCCCGCGCCTTCCTGTCCCCTGTGTTGAAGGGCATGAAGCCCGAGATAGGTCAGGTTTGCGGCCTCTCTGTGTCCATAAATGCCAAAAACCCCGCATTCATCGTGGAACTTGTCGGAAGACGGTAGTGAAGAGTTGGAACTTGTTATATTTACCTGTTGTGGTTTATTCATTAAAGTAGATTTAAATCTGGCAGTCATAGTATAACATTTCCATTAAATATTTCTTAACGGCTTCAATTCAAAATTCGGACTCGACCGGTTGATCACCTGATACGACTTGCCGCCCAATATCTGCGCCAATCTGCTTCCTGTTTACCCGCACCATTGCCTGGCATTTTGAAACATCTTCAGCCATGGCGATGTCTTGATATCCTGCCGCCATTTCTCAGGCATCCATGGCCACTGCCATTTTAGAAATGTCCTCTCGGGATGAGGCATTATGGCAAGATGTCTTCCGTCAGGAGAACACAGGGCGGCAATGCCGAGTGCGGAACCATTCGGATTGAATGGATATTTCATGCTGATCTCGCTCTTGTCGTCTACGTAACGCACCGGGGCAAGGTCATCTTTTTCTATTTTTTCCAGCATGTCATTATCAGGAAAATAAGCCCTTCCTTCGCCATGCGCAACCCATATACCTGTTACAGAGCCTTCCATACCTTTCAGCATAATTGAAGGGCTCGGCAAAATTTTTACCGTTGAGAAGCGTGATTCAAAGCGTCCGGATGAGTTATGAATGAACCTCGGCTGTTTCGTATTATCGATCCCCTGCCATGGTACCCATCCAAGCAGAGCCATAAGCTGGCATCCGTTGCACACGCCGAGGCTGAAGGTATCCCGTCTATTATAGAAATCCTGAAACTCATCCCATATCCCTTTATTGAAGCGTATTACGCCTGCCCAGCCCTTTGCGGAATCCAATACGTCCGCATAGCTGAAACCGCCGACAAATGCCATTCCTCTGAAATCTCCGGACCTGACCTTGCCCTCCATAAAATCCGTCATTGTCACGTCCCACGGTTCAAACCCGGCATGATAGAATGCCGACGTCATTTCCCTGTCGCTGTTACTGCCCTCTTCGCGGATTACGGCAACTTTCGGTTTTGCACTGCTTTCAAGCAAATGTAGCGGCGTGTCTGCAGGAGTAAAGGTCAGCATAAATTCAGGGCCTTTTCTGTCATATATGTTTTCCTTCTCTTCCACCGCGCATGAAGGACCGACCTGAAAACGCTCCAGTTGATAACTCGTCTCCTCCCATATGCCCCGCAAGACCCTCATGTCTTCGTCGAGCAAAGTTTGGAGTTCAGAGTTTGGAGTTTGGAGTTCAAGTTTGATCCTTTTTTCTTCTAAGCTTCTGCCCAGTATTTGACAAGGGACCTCAAAATTATTAAGCACCGAAATAATTTCTCCTTCCCTTTCAGGTAGGTATTCTATTACCATTCCCAATTCTTCCGAGAACAGGAGCGCTATTTTATCTTTTACTCTGAACTCTGAACTCTGAACTCTGAACTCTATCTCTATTCCGCAATTCCCTGAAAAAGCCATTTCAAGCAGTGCAGTTATTAAGCCGCCATCGCTCCTGTCATGGCCGGCAAGGATTAAATCCCCGTCAATAAGCCGCTGCACTGCGTTGAAAGAGCGCCTAAGCAAACCCGTATCGTCAACATCGGGAGAGTCGCTTCCGATCTGATTGTACACCTGCGCCAGGGCGCTTCCGCCGAGGCGGCTTCTCCCGTTTCCAAGGTCGATATATATAAGTTTACTTTTGCCCGGCTGTTTTATATCAGGAGTAATTACTTTTGTTATGTCGGGGCATGTAGCATAAGCGGAGACAACGAGAGTGCCGGGAGATTTAACGGTTTCCGTCTTGCCGGATTCATCCTTTACCTGGGCAGCCATTGAGAGGCTGTCCTTCCCTCCGTCGATGGCGATACCGAGTCTGGTCAAAATGTCGCCCAGGGCCACCGCCGCGTCATAGAGCTTTGCGCCTTCCCCCGGAAGCTTGGCGGCCCACATCCAGTTGCCGGAGCATTTGATGTCTTCAAGGGAGCTGATCCTCGCCCAAACTATGTTTGTTAATGCTTCACCAAGACTCATTCGGGCCATAGCCGCGGGATCAAGCAGGGTTTTTATGGGCTGTTCTCCCACGGAAATCGCGGCCCCTGTCAGACTGAAATGACTCTGCGCGATCACTGCAACGTCCGAAACCGTGAGCTGCAGAGGCCCTGCACACTGCTGCCGTGCGATAAGACCTGTAACGCTCCGGTCAACCTTGTTCGTAAGGAATCTCTTCGAGCCGACCGATACCAGACGCAGCACTCTTTCAAGCGCTTCTCTTACAGTGATATTGTCCGGCAGAAGCAAGGGTTCAGGTTTCATTGGAATACGATTCAGATAAAATGTCTTCTGCGGCATATCGCCCAAAATCTTCTTCAGCGAAAGGTTAACGGGCGTACTCCCATCGGTTTCATCATACAAAACAATATAACCATCGCCGGTTATGTTGCCGATTACCGCAAATGGGACTTTTTCCCGAGCGCACATCGTTTCAAAAAGCCCGACGCCCTCCAGCGTTAACAGCAGCGCATTTTGTTCCTGATATTCAGCGCCCCATATTTCAAGGACTGAAAGGGTCTTGTCGCCGAGCTGTATTTTTCTGACCTCTATCTTCGCCCCGGCAGGATAAATAATCTCTTTTACAACATTACAGTTCCCCCCCGCCCCCTGGTCATGAATGCTGATAACCGGATTGGCGTCTCCCATTTCAACGCAGGCCCGCAGGACCCTGTTCATCTTCTGCTCCATCTCCGCATCGCCACGCTGGACGGCGTTAAAATCGAGCTCGGCGATATTTTCACCCTGAATCATGCTCGAGGCGGCGCCTCCGCCGATCCCTATCCGGTATGCAGGCCCGCCGATCTTTACTACGAGCATTCCTTTCCGCGGCCCGCCTTTTTCAACGTGGCGCGCATCCATTTGCCCTATGCCGCCGGTAAACATAATCGGTTTAATCCATTCATAGCGTTCTCCGTTTGGCAATCTCATGCCGAATGATCGGGTAAACCCCTGTATAACAGGTTCGCCGAATTTGTTGCCGTAGTCGGAGGCGCCGTTGGACGCCTGGATTTCGATCTCAAGCGGAGAAGCCAGATTGGAGGGATAATGAAAGGACCTGTCCTCCCACGGCAGTTCATAATCGGGGATTAAAAGATTGCCTACACAGTATGCAGCCGTGCCAGCTATTACCAGTCCGCCTCTGCCTGTGGCCTGTACATCGCGGATCCTCCCTCCGGTGCCGGTTTCAGCGCCTGGAAACGGCGCGACGCCGCTTGGAAAATTGTGTGTTTCAGCAGTAAAAATAACATCATATTGAAGGCCGGCCTTATTAAACCGCGAAGGGGCTGAAGGGTTTTCCGGAATTATCGTCTGTACATTATATCCTCTTATTGAGGATGAATTGTCACAAAATGCGATCACACTGTTGTTCCGGTTCAGATCGAGTGGATGTTTGACGATCTCGATAAGATTCAGGGGCATTTCTATATCATCAATGACGAGTTTGCCCTTGAAAAACCAGTGGCGTGAGTGCTCGCTGTTCGACTGGCTCAGGTCAAAGCATTCCACATTGGTAGGGTTCCTGCCGATGTCGCGGACGAACAGATTATAGTAATAATCTATGTCCCAGTCATCAAAGCCAAGCCCCATCTCGCGGTTGAGCTTTCGCAGGACATCCGGACCGCCTTCAATCAACGGCAGGGTGAAAACAGGTTCAGGCTTTATTCCTGTCTCAAATGTTTCAAGCGGACCCGAATACGGGCATTCTGTCATACGGTCGAAAAGAAGTGACGAGTGACGAGTGACGAGTGACGAGTAAAAATCATTCGTATGTTCATGGGAAGTATCTTCTGTAAAAGTAAACTCATACCTGCGTGAGCGTTCAATCCTTGTTATCTTGTCAAGCCCGCAGGCCCCGCAGACAGCGACGGCATTTGTCGACCAGGCGGTGGTAAAATTCATCCTTGGACCGACCTCTAACAGAGTTCGGGATTCAGAGTCCGGAGTAAAGAAACTTCTGTCAGAAAATTTCTCCTGCTCAAATGTCTCGGAAAGCAGCCAGCGGAGGACCCGCATCTCATCATGTGAAAGCCGGGACGCCGTCTCTATATTAAAGCAGTACTCGGTCCTGATGTCCGCAACGCCGGCAAACGCCCTCTGCCTCACGACTGACAGAAGGGCACTCTTCTTGTCCTCTGACAGGACAGGGGTTCTGTAAAAATGGATTATATTCATACGTTATGACGGCCCGATAAAATTCAGGCCGAATTATTTTAGCATTTTACACCCTTCTTTGTAGAATATCCGCGCTTCCCGGAGACAGCAGACTGACACAGTATTAATTCTCCGCGCCTTCCGGGGTTTCCATAAATGAAATCCTAAAGCTTTTCTTCCGGCATTCCGATAAAGAAGACAGGAAACAGGAACAGGAAGAGAGGAGTTAGAATGTACAGTTTCATGATCTTCGTCACGCCAAAGAGGACATTATACAGGGACTTTCTTTCTTACTATAAGCAGAATTCAGGTGATGATTTCTACATAGTTTCGGTAAACAACCCGAAGCTGGTCCAGTATCTTGAAGAGTTTATAGAAAGAAGACTGAATTAAAGATTCCCTGTTATCCGGTAACTTCCTTAATAGCCTCTGCGGTTATCCGCATGAGGCTTTTTAATTCACTGTAAGATACACTGAGCGGCGGCATCAGCACAATAACGTCTCCCAGCGGACGGATGAGAAGGCCCTTTTCTCTTGCCCTGCAACAGACCTTCCAGCCCGTTTTGTGTTCAAACGGATAAGGCTCTTTTGTGTTCCTGTCTTTCACAAGCTCGATTCCGACCATAAACCCTCTCTGCCTCGCTTCGCCGACGTGGGGAAAGTCCCTTATCCTGTCCAGCGCCTTGCCGAGGAATTCGATCTTACGCTGCATATGCTTCAGTGTTTTTTCTTTTTTAAATATCTCAAGACTGCAAAGGGCGGCAGCGCATGCAAGCTGGTTGCCCGTATATGTATGCCCATGAAAAAAAGTCTTCAGCTCCCTGAATTCTCCTATGAACGCGCTGAATATTTCCTCACTGGTAATTGTCGCAGCAAGCGGCAGATACCCCCCGGTTATTCCCTTGGCAAGACAGAGGATGTCCGGGACCACTCCCTCGTGTTCGCAGGCAAACATCTTACCGGTCCTTCCGAATCCCGTCGCCACCTCATCGGCGATCATCAGGATACCGTATTTGCTGCACAGTTTCCTGGCCCCTTTCAAATAACCTTCAGGGGCCGTGATCATACCTCCTGCCCCCTGCACGACGGGCTCGATTATCAGGGCGGCTATCTCGCCGTGACGCTTTTGCATAATTTTTTCCATTTCCCGCAGACAGAGGAGCTTACAGGAGGGATATCTTCTATCAAGGCCGCAGCGATAACAATACGGTGCGGGGGCTTTATATGCTTTAAAAAGAAGCGGGGAAAATATCTTATGGAAGATATCTATCCCCCCGACGCTTACGGCCCCGATTGTGTCGCCGTGATATGCATTTTCGAGAGACAGGAAGGTCTTTTTGCCTTTGATACCTTTCAGCCGCCAGTACTGAAAAGCCATTTTAAGGCCTATCTCAACCGATGTTGAGCCGTTGTCGGAATAGAAGACCTTTGACAGTGACGAGTGACGAGTGACGAGTGACGAGTTAACGAGCTTCACCAGTTTTTCCGCCAGCAACGCGGCCGGAGGGTGGGTGAGACCAAGTAGTGTGGAATGGCTGACTTTATCGACCTGTTCTTTGATCGCGTCATTTATCTCTTTTCTGCCGTGTCCATGGACCGTCACCCAGAGAGACGACACCCCATCTATATACCATATCCCGTTAATATCTTTCAGAAAAGACCCGCGCCCCCCGGTTATTATGACAGGGGACCCTTCATCCCAATCCTTCATCTGGGTAAACGGGTGCCACAGGAACCTTTTATCCAGTTTTTCAATATGCCTGACATATGATTGAATGTTCATGGCGAACTCGTGGTTATATTATTCAGATCAATAATATAATACGCAACTTATGCCGGCGTCATCCTTGACTTTAAGTCGCATATTCATCTAAAGTATTCTCTATGCGAAAACCATTTATTTCGGCAAACTGGAAGATGAATAAAGGTATTGAGGAGACCGTGGACTTTATCAAAGCCTTTCTTCCATTGGTCAAAGGTATAAATGACGTTGACATCCTGATCGCCCCTCCATTCACTTCCTTGAGCGCGGCTGCCGGGTTGCTCAAAGGAACCGGGATAAAACTCTGTGCACAAAATGTTTTTTATGAGGAAAAAGGGGCTTTTACAGGTGAAATTTCTCCGGCAATGCTGCTGTCTGCCGGATGCACAAACGTAATCATCGGGCATTCGGAGAGGAGACAGTATTTCCTTGAAACAGATGAAATTGTAAACCGGAAAATCAAGACCGCAAGAAAGAACGGGCTTGAGGTAATCCTCTGCATCGGCGAGACACTGAAGGAGAGGGAAGACAACAAGACGTTTGACGTGCTGGAAAAACAGCTTTCAGGCTCCCTGAAAGACGTATCTCTCGACGGGATGACAATTGCATATGAGCCTGTTTGGGCAATCGGGACCGGCAAGACCGCCACAAAAGAGCAGGCCAACGAAGCGCATGCCTTTATAAGAGGCTGGCTGAGGAAAAACAAGGAAGGCGCCGATGCGATCAGGATACTTTACGGCGGCAGCGTTACGCCGGAAAATGTCGTGTCCCTTATGTCGGAGCCTGAAGTTGACGGCGGACTGGTAGGCGGCGCAAGCCTCAAACCCGACAGCTTCGCGCAGCTTGTCCTTGGAGCGAGGAAGTAACTGCTTACCTGAATAAAGTTTAAGAATTTATAAAATATCCTGAGGAGGTTTTCAGATTTGAAATGTATACACTTGTCGTCATACTTCACTTAATAGTTTGTCTTTTCCTGATTTTTATTATTTTAATCCAGAGCAGCAAAGGCGCTGAAATGGGCGCCGCCTTTGGAGGCTCAAGCCAGACCCTGTTTGGAAGCAGGGGCGCGGCCACGGCGCTGAGCAAGGCCACAACCATTGCCGCGATTCTGTTCATGCTGACTTCTCTTACT
Organism: Nitrospirota bacterium; assembly: GCA_016234115.1. Lineage (GTDB taxonomy): Bacteria > Nitrospirota > Thermodesulfovibrionia > UBA6902 > UBA6902 > SURF-23. The sequence continues at coordinate 49,445 of JACRHD010000066.1, read as the reverse complement.
CTTGCGGTCCTGTCCGTAAAAAGAGGGTCGGTTGTCTCTTCAGTTCCTGCAAGAGAATCGCAGTCTCCAATGCCGGGAGCGCCGGCGGGACCCGTTCAGGAAAAGCCGGCTGCGCCGGGACAGGGCGAGGCACAACAGCAGCCTGCTCCTCCTGCACAGTAGTTAATACCAATATTTTGATATATAAAAAGCCCCGCGCTTATCCCGGCGGGGCTTTTTATTCTTATCCAGGCATGTCCTTCAAAGAGAATCAGGCATATGAATCGATTAACAAACCTTTTGAGTCTACAAGTTGAACGGTCTTCCCTTTATGATTATATGTGTTTTCGACTTTCGCGGGATTGGTAAAATAATGTCTCTTCTCCGTCTCCCGCGAGAGAGAACCTGTATTGTCACGATTATCAACTATAGCAGGACTATAGGGTGTTATATCGATGACGTCACTGAAGCCGTCTTGTTCGGAGGAATAATATTGCCTTCTGTTATCCAGGTACTGGTTATATGACCTGGCGTCGTTATTCAGGGTGATGTTGTTATTTACCCTCAGCCTGAAGAAATTCAGAAAATTTAAATTAATTACTGTCGTCATGCAATAAACCGTGTCCGGAAACTGTGACCCGTAAAGGGACTAATTGCTTTCGACGGACCACTTACTCGTATTGCAAAATGCAGGAGGCCGGTCATCATTTCAGAGGTCATTTGCGTGTCCCGTTACCTATGCCCTCAAAAATTATATGCTTCTATTATAAACAGGACGACTGAGGAATTCAAATAGAAAATGTTATTGCGAAGACAGAAGATAAGAAGACAGGAAGGATGTTCTATAGGCAGTTATCTGTGGTTGAATGCTTCCTGCAGAATAAAACAAGCAATAGAAGGCCCGCGAATATCAGGGAGCACGAAGGATATTTGACCGCGAAAACTACGGGAGTAAGCATGAATCTTGCAGCAGTCCTCAGGGCCGCGTGCCTGCTGATATAATCCGCAACAGGAGGCGAAAATTCATAATAATAGCGTACAAACATCTTGCCCGCGGAATTTGTCAAAAGGCGGGTGTCCCTGAACTTTCTTAAGACCCGCACCTCCTCCGCAAGGTAGCTGCCGTATGCGGCAGTTGCAATAAAACAGCCTCCTCCTCCTCCCCCTCCTCCATCGTCACTAAGAGTCCCTCCAATATCCGACGATATTTCGTATGCCTGCCCGTCCAGGGAGGATGACGCATTAATGATTATCGCAACAACTTTCGAATATGTCGAGTCCGCGCCGAAGCCGTTTACCTGATATTGCGTGGAAGAACTGTCCAGGGCTATGTCCTGTTCATCATATCCGCCTGAGGTCCTGGTTAATACAAGTTTGACCGCGAGGCTGCCTGAGTTCATGTCAGTAAACAGCAGGGTCAACGTCGATGAGGTCCCGTCAGGCTTGAAGGCATAAAAGCGGGAAGACAGGTGATCGACCGTTCCCGAGATACTCCAGGGATACGACGCACGCGTCGCCTCATGCATAATAAGCGGGTAATAATCGCCGTCGGAATAATCCCTCCTGTAATTTGCGGCCTGAAACAGGCTAAAAGTCGCGCTTAAGGTCGTCCCCCGCGACAAGAGCTCATTGGATATCGCTGAAAGCGCGGTGTCTCCATTTCCTATCCTCTCCCAAATGGATGATATTACGCCGTTTCCATATGAGCCCGCAAGATATCGCGCGAATATGCTTGTTCCGTATTCGTGTGTATTGTCCGTGGAATTCAATGGGTATGAGGTAAAGTCGAACCATCTGGCCGGTCTCCCGGAGGCGCCCCCCTCTGTCACGCCGTCTATTTTATACCATGTCTCGCCGTTGTCCCATTGTCCGTTGTCGTTGGCGTCATCATATTTGAAGCCGACGTAATTAAGGTAATCTTTTACCTCAGGATAAACGATGTCTTCGACCCATACCGCTGCCGCCTCCATCCACCAGAGGTTCGCAGTAAAATTAGTGGTGTACTCAAGCTGGGACGTATGGAAGAACTCATGGGCCGCTGTTACCTTCTGGTCCCCCTGTCTCTGATCGGGGTCGAGATTTTCAGGAAAGCCGGCGAAATCGTTCTCTATGGCAATATATACGTCGCCCGTATTTGTATACCCATAGGAGCTCATGTCCATCAAGTATACATCCAGCCTGCCGTCCCCCCCTGCCGCGCCGTCCGGGGGCGGCTCAGTATAACTCATGCCGGTCACAATCTGGTCCCATGAATTTTCAAGATACCCGACAAGGTCGGTGACATACTGAGGAACAGTGCCCTGATTTCCGTCCGAGTCATAAACTGCGTCGCCGTTTGTATTATCTTCCGTATAATGGATCTTGAAGTGCCCCCCGGGACTGTCATACGACCAAACCGCTACGCCTATGCCGTAGTAATCTTCGTCGGCCCCCTCAGTCGGTCTCGACAGGATATATTGATTGTCCCTGTAAAGGAGATGCCCGTTCTGAACGGCCTCGTGGATTACGCCGGTTGCTGATTTAAGCGGCACATCGGACTGGTACGCCTTCGGGAGTTTTTTCTTATTAAAGATTGCGTCAAGCTTATAATTAAGAGCAGTCTGATAATCCATCTCTCCCCGCTCTAATGCCCTCTGTAAAAGAACGATGCTGTCTTCTGAAGCAGATGAAGCTGCGACGCGCAGGCAAGATACAACAGCTAACGTAATTATAAAAGTGAGAATCTTTTTGCTTGCAGTCATGTCGAACTCCGTTGAAAGACAGGGGGCAAGGAAAAAAGTACGGCGTACGGCGTAGGGGCGACCCGCCGGGTCGCCCCTACAGCAAAGACGTACACAGGGCAGGCCCCCCCTTGCGCCCGTAAAGATGTTATCCGTAATTTACGATGCTTGGAAATTAATTGTGTCAATCCTTCAGCACCATTCCCTTTTGTATGTTTATGATTGTTGTTTCTCCCCTCGTGATATGCGCCCTGCCGGCATTTTCATTGTTAAATACGACATCATAATCACCCGGTGAAAGCTCAACCGAAAATGTCCCTGCGTCGTCCGTCGCTATTGTTAGGGGAATATCATCTTTGATCAGGACTATCTTCTCACCTTTATATGTATGAAAGATGCCATTGTGTTCTCTGAGCTTGCCTCCTGTCACGGGCTTAAATACGACTCCTGTCAGGACGCCCATGCCCGCGTCTTTCAGCGGCTGGAGAAAGACCTTGTCAACTTCAGCCAGTTTATCATCGACCCTGAAAATTACCGTCTCTGGATAAAAACCCTTCTTCGAGAAAAAAAGCGCGCCGTAAAGTCCCGGCGTTATCCCGTGCGCCTCGGTTAATTTACCGGCCGGCGGGGGGATTTCTTTAAGAGAGGTCCCGTCGAATACGCGTACTGCGGCGGCGTCTTCAGTTTTCATCTCCGTGCCTGCGCAGGCGGCGTTTAAAAAGAGGAGCAAGATTGAAAATATCAAAAACCGCATAGTCTGTTTCTCACTGCCAAAAGAACCCCCCATCCCCCGATTACAGATGGGGATGGGGGTTTCCTGAAAGCTTATAGCTTACAGCTCATCGCTGAGCTGCTCTTGTTACTGGACCACTCCGCCTATTACCGCGGGCGCGTTTGTTACCGCCGGTTCACTTCCGATATCAGGGTCTTCCCATAGATCGATTGACGGCAGATCGTACGTAGTAAGCGTCAACGACGAACAATTACTCACGTCTACGCTGGTCATCCTCTGCTCCTTCTCGAGCGCCTTTACGAGATAGTAATTGGTCCCGTCATAGACGTCCGAGCCGTCCGCAATCCCGAACTCCGGCACCCATCTCGTATCCGGGCCGCAGCTTGTGGCCTCTCCGGTATCCATATCGACGCAAGCGCCGGGGATGCCCCACAGGTTTCCGAAGCCGCTGTATTCAAGATAGAAGGTCGTGCCGTCGTACTTGAAATCCGGGGCTCCCGCCTCGGCTGAGTGGACATATTGCACCTGCAGCGGGGCCTGGAATTCCAGGACGCTCCCGCCCGAGTCCTTCAGCGCAGTAAACTGGTTCCACGAATTCCCGCCGGTTTCCCATGTATAGTACTCGCTTAATTCACTCCATGCCTTCCATCCGCATGTGCCGTCGTCCGCTATGCCGTTTGCATTCCAGTCATCACATGCCAACAGGGCAAGATTTGCTTCCGAGGCTTCAAACAGGGGGCCGCTCATTGCTCCCCACTGGTTTTGACCGCTGCCGTCATCAGCCCATATCAAAGAGTTACCGCTCTCCTTGAGAATCATATCGCTTGATGATGAATCAAAAGTATAGGCATGCTCTTCCCCATAGGAATAATTCGAGTCCGAAGGCTTGATTCCGCCTACGTCCACCGAATATTTCGGGCAGTTGTCATAGCATGTAAAAGCGGCCGGCACCGAGTCGCCGGGGAAGACAACATCTTCCTTGAAAAATATCACTTCCGTGGCATTTGACGGACCCGGATCAGAGCAATCGAAGGTGAACTCGTTCCAGACGCAGCCGTCCAGTTTTATCCGTACTTCCCCTCCAAGGGACTGGGACCAGAAATTCAGGTCTCCCCAGGGGAGGGCGGTCAAGTCTAACGGCACTTCCGCAATATCTTCCCACATATAAGTTGCAGGATTCTGCTGTGCGAATTTAACGAAAGCAGAGCCGTTCCACTTAACGTGGAAACCGCCGCCGTCCGTCCACATGTCAAGCGGTATATTCTTGATGCCTCCAAGTGTATTCGTGTTCCTTGTATGCTTCTTGAGCCTGCCGCCCTTTGCAACGACTGTGTAGGGTGTCGCTGTTTCTCCACCCTCGCCGTATTCGACTTTATAAACAGTATCGCCGTCGCTTAATGTCACGCTATCGGGGAACCATAAGCCGTAATAGCCGATCCATCCGTACGCGTCGCCTATCTTGATGTTGAACCCCGAGTTCCTGGTCACCCGACTTCCGCTGGAATCGTAAAGCCCGTATCTCCACGCGGTTTCTTCAAAATTTGTCCTGTCAAAGCACATCGAGTCCGCGCCGTCAGATCTCAGAAAGTTTGACGAATCATACGCCATATCGAAGTTCTTTGTATGGGGAGCGCCGTCAAAGCTTTCCGTTATGGATGCGCTGCCGGAACCGGTCGAACCGTCCGCCGACCTGTTCAGCACTGCCTGCTCGCTGTAAGCGAAATCTCCGTAACCCTGCTCAGCCAGTTTCAACAATATCTGACCTGATTCCACTTCCGTCTTAAGGTACCCTTTAAACATTGTTTCGCTCGTGTCCGACTCGGGGTGACCCGAGAAGTTAATCGTAAACAACCCGAAGGGGTTCGTGTCGCTCACGCCTTCCGTGATAGTGGCCTTTGCCGTAATCAGCATTGCCGGCTCAAACTCATCACCCTCTTCATGAATCCAGACTTTGACAATATGGGGTGAGTCTGCGTCGGCCCTCGAGGAATTCACGGTCCACATCTCGTAATCCGGAGCAGTAGAGCCGGAGGACTGGTTCTGCGAACTTTCGCCTGCGCTGCCGGCGTCGTCACCGCCGCTGCTGCAAAGGTTCATGTCTATCTGCGCCTTATAATCTCCCGCGTTCAGCATCTCATCGTACTTGGACTGCGCAATGGCGCACAGAATTTCATTAACGAGCTCGAAGGCCTCCGCCGACCGCTCATGTACATAAACTTCCTGGTGGTCGTTATAATAATCCGAGTTGGCAGGAATGTCCGAAGGGGCCAGATAGAGTTTCCCTATCTTCAGCGCCTGTACCCTGCTGGGCGACTGCTGGGCGTCGACAATGCTGACCTGCTCTGCTACCGTCAGCGCAGTAGCCGCGCCGCTGCTGCTGCTTCCGCCGCCGCCGCCGCCACCGCCGCAGGCCGCCAATGCCGCTACAGCAAAGAGGACAAGCATTGCGTAAATTGTTCTCACGAATTTTCTGTTCATATGTCTACCTCCTTAACAGAAATGGGACGCAATTGACGCCCACCATGGGCGACAATTATCATCCAAATTTTAGTTTGATAGTTGCTTTTATCGGCTTTTCGGAGGGAAACTTTAATACTGCAAAGAGGCATTCGGCCACGGATGAACACGGATAATCACGGATTGGAAAAAACTTATATGTTACTTTTTGTTTTAGGAAGGATTCCCGAGCTGCAGGAACATTCATAAAATCCGTGTCGATCTGCGTAAATCAGTGGCTGTCTGCAGTCTTAGATGCAATCCCAAACAGCGGCTCTTCTATCGATTCACTCCGGCATATGGGACACCTGCCGGGCTTTTGCAGCTTTTCCCTTTTTTCAAAGACAAAGCCGCACTTCCTGCATTCGGCCGGCGTAATGACCATGACATAATCGCTCTTATGGACGGTCTTCTGAATATGGCTGAGGTGCTCATATATTTCTTTTTCAGAGACCCTGAGGGCCCCCGACAGCTCCTTTGCCGAGAGAGTGTTCCCTTTCAGGGCCGCCGTGATGCCCTGCCGGATGGTCTCTCTTCTGTCTGCCGGGATATGCGGCTTTTTGGGTCTTTTACTCATCGAACAACACTCCGGTCATTAGTGACAAGCAACGAGTAACATGTTACGTGGTATCCATTCAGTTACAAGTTATAACACACCCCTGCACCCCTCTCAAGAGGGGACTAAAGACAAGGTCCCCTCCTGGGAGGGGTAGGGGGGGTGGGTTTCTTTCCGGCACAAAGATACACCCCAAAATTACCTGTCCCTTGTTACTTGTCACTCGTTACTTCTTCAATCTCCCCTGAAATATTTTTGCCCCGCCAATGTCAGTACAAATCCGGCGACTCCCGCCGCAAGCCATCCGGGCGACTCGAGGACTGCCATGACAATGCCGTCCAGTAGAGAAATACCGGCGATCATGAAGGGAATTGCGGAAGCAGAGTCAGGGGCCTCTCCGGCGACTTCGCGCCTTGCAGCAATGCTGACGACAAGCACATATGCAAACTGAATAAGACCCGCTGTTGCCGCAAATTTTCCCACCGTCCCCGTAACTGCTATCGAAGCGACTGCAAAGACCATCAACCTGCACGCCGCCATAAGGATAACACTCAGAGGATTGGGCTTGTGGTACTTATCATAAATAATAATCAGGGTCAGAAGAGTAATACCGGCGAGGACGGCCTCACGATGGGGAACAAATACGAGAAGCGATAACGCGCCCGCAAAAAGTATGATTGTAAACCGAAAGGCGCTTCTGCCGGAAATCCGCCCGGAGGGAATCGGCCGGAAAGGCTTTTTTGTCCTGTCGCCTTCCGCGTCGAAGACGTCATTAAGAGACATGCCGCCTGAATAAAAAAGCGACATGGAAAAGAGAGCGCCGGAAAGTCATGGATGGAAAATCCCGGCCCGGCAAGGATCATCGCCGCAAGAACGTTCGTCCACACAGTCGGGAGATTGCCGATCCGGCAGAGTTCGAGATAATTCTTAATCGTTGAAAACATGATTTAGGAGGAGCTCAAAGACTTCCCGCGCCTTTACGGTTTGTGAATTAACAAACTTCGGTTCCGTTGTCATGAATAAAGGCCCTTCATCGTCGTTATCAGTCACCCTGCCGTGAGAGCCTTTGACCAGCGCGGCATCGAGGGGGATTACGTCCATCAGGTACCGGAAACCTAAAATTTTTTTCAGCAGCGTCCACCCTATCTTCATTTTTGGAAATGAAACGGCAGGGTCTATGAACAATTCGCACGGGTCGTAACCCGGCTTTGCATGGATGTTTACGGTCCTTGCGTAATCCGGGGCCTTTGCGTCATCCGCCCAGTAATAGTAAGTGAACCAGGCGTCGCTGTTTGAGATGAGGACCAGCTCTCCCGCCCTCTCGTGAGCGAGACCGTATTGCCTTTTCCCTTCTTCATCCAAAACACTCTCCACGCCCGGCGCCTTACCGAACAGCGCCTTCACTGCCGGGATGTCTTCTTTCTTCCTGATATAAATGTGCGCAACCTGGTGGTCCGAGACCGCAAAGGCGCGGCAAGTCCCGAAATCCATGTATTCCCTGCCGAGATCGACCTTAAGAGAAAGATATCCGGCGTCCCTCAGTATCCTGTTTGGGTGGATTGCATTTTTTACCGCGGTGATGCCGTATTCCGAAAGCACGACCACCCTGCATCCCCTGTCCCGGAAGAAGCCGATGAGCCTGCCGCAGAGGGCGTCGATTTCAGCGAGGTCCTTTTCTATATCGCCGTCGGGACCCTCCTTCTGAAGCGCATAGTCGAGGTGCGGAAGATATACAAGGTTCAGGGCCGGTTTATACATTTCCTCAACGGCCATTGCGGCCTTGCCGATCCATTCGCTGGAAACGATGGAAGTCGCAGGCCCCCAGAACTGGAAAAGCGGAAACAGGCCGAACTCCCGGTTAAACCTGTCTCGCAAATCCGCCGGAATGGAATAGCAGTCAGGGAGTTTCCTGCCGTCGGCGCAATACAGCGGTCTCGGCGTCACCGCGTAATCGGCGTCGGTCGCCATGTTGTACCACCAGAAATTGTTCGCGCAGGTGAATGAAGGGTCGCGCCGCTTTGCAACATGCCAGATCTTTTCGGACTGCACGAGGCGGTTCGACTGCCTCCAGAACAGGACCTCCGAGAGGTCGCGGAAGTACCACCCGTTGCCGACTATGCCGTGCTCCGAAGGGGGCCTTCCCGTCAGGTAAGTCGACTGCATTGAGCAGGTGACGGCCGGGGTGATCGCTTTTATGTTTACGCTGTTTGACAGCAGCGCCCGTAAATTCGGCGTTTGCCCTCCGATTAGAGAGCGGGTAAGCCCGACGACGTTAAGGACGACAGTACGTTTCATATAAGAATCGCATAGCGCATAGTGCATGGGGCATAGCGCAAAGCGCATATCGTTTTAGCTGTTCCATACTTTGCGCCTTCTGCCCTTAGCATTTTGTTCGCTGCCTTCTCTTCTGCTTTGCTTTAACGCTTTGCCCTATGCTCTCTGCGCTTTGAGCTGCTCCTGCACCCATTGTATCTCCCGGATTATTAACTCAGTGACCGTCCTCATCCGCAGCTCCTGCGGCAGAACATCATAGGTATATGTCTCGACTTCAAGCAGTATGTCTTTATCGATTATTGAGATGACCTTTTCCGTAAAGCTTTTAGTTGTCGCGTACGTGTCCGTCCCTTCAAAAAAAACGGGCACATGAAAATGAACGCGCCACTCGTCATCCGTCTCACTATTGTAATCACTTAACGCCTCCGGCAGATCGTCGTAACGCGCCAGCGCGCCGTCCCGTCGCCTAATGACCACCTGGTGCAGATAGCGCGGCTCGGTAAACTTATCCAGCGCCCCGCGCTGCCGGTGTAAAATACTCAGGGCGGCCGATACCTGCAGCTTGCCGATCTTTATACCGCAGTCGGAGAGCCGGGCGAGGGATTCAAGCGGCCCTTCAAATTCAACTGCGTGATGACAGCAGTCATAACAGACGCCGATTGCGCTACTCAGCTCATCCGGGAACCTCATCTCCTCAAAAAATTCCACCACGTCCGCCGCCGTCTCAAGGAGACACCCGGGCTCCGGCTCGAGGGAGAGAATAATCTCTTTGCCGCTCCTCTGCTTCAGACCGTCAAGATACTCAAGCGTGCCTGTAAGGTTATTTCTGATCAGACCGTAGTCCCCGCGTCCGGTGTGTCTCCTGAAGCCGATGGGCACAGTGGAAATCGACCCCGTCCTGCCCGGAGGCATCCACGCGTCCAGCAGACGCGCCAGTCTTTTTGTGTATTCAGCACGCTCCGGATGCCGCCAGTCAGGCAGGTATACATTTTCTTTTACGGTTAAGGAATGGAAGGTCCCGAACGGGAAACCGTTTATTGTGGAAACGTAATAATCATGCTGTTGACACCAGTCCTTAAACCGCGACGAGGCCTCTTCGGATATTTCCCGTGAAGCGTGATTTGAGAGCCTCATGCCTACGGGGAAGGACCGGTCCGGCGAAACGGCCTTTTTCACTTCGGGTAAACAGGTGTTCAGATTCGCCAGCACCTCATCCCAGCTTTCACCGGGATGGATGTTCGTGCAGTAGGTGATCATTCCGCCCTGAATTTCGGGGATTGGCCCAGAAAGGCCTTCGGGTTTTCGTAAAACACCTTATGGATTGTCGCCTCGGGATGCCCCCTTCTTCTCATTTCATTCGCGCATTTCACAGTCGCCAGGGGATCGCTGACGCTCCAGTCGGCGGATGAGTTGATGCAGATATTGTCCGGGCCGAATACCTCTACGGCATCGACCGCGCGCTCGGGACTGCCCTTTGAGTTCGGATAAAGTGTAAGGCCGAACCAGAAACCGTTGTCTTTTATCTCCCCGATGGTGTGCTCTTCAGCGTGGTCTATAAGCACGCGGGAAGGACTGAGGCGTTTGTCGCTCAGGATCATGTCCATGATTATGCGTGTGCCTTTGAGCTTGTCCTCGAGGTGGGGGGTATGGACCAGAATCATATCATTTCTTTCCGCGGCGATACCAAGCTGCCTTTCCAGCGCCTTTATCTCGTTAAGGCTGTTCTTGTTCAGACCTATCTCTCCGAGTCCCAGCACTGTGGGCCTGTCGAGGTATTGGGGGATTATTTTCAACACTTCTTCAGCTAATTCCGGGTTTTCGGACTCCTTGGAGTTAAGGCCTATCCAGCAGTAATGCCGTATCCTGAACCTCGCGGCGCGCGCCGGCTCCACAACGGTGAGATGGTGGAAATAGTCGTGAAAACCGTCTACGCCTTTGCGGTCGAATCCCGGCCAGAAAGCAGGTTCGGTAATAGTATGTATCCCGTTTATCGCAAGGGCAAGGTAATCATCCGTGGTCCTTGAGACCATGTGGATATGAGGATCAATTGCCTTCACGGAAGGCCCCTTCCCAGGCCCCGTGCGCCTTCAGTCCGGCAGCATTTTCAATCGGCCCCGCCGATAAATCGCTGAACAGGAGCTGAACATTCTGGGTCCTGTCTTTTCCGCACTCAATGACGAGCCTGAGCGCTTTTATGAAAGACTTGTAGCGGAAGTCGTCTTTCGCCGCCGAGGATTCCTTGTACCTGTCGATGCGGTCGAGAAACGAGGCTATTTCAAGCAGCCTTGCGCGATTGTCAAGGAAGTAGGTTTCCAGCGCCTGCACGGCCGACATCGGGGAGATCTCCATGGACATTTTTGCTCTCCTTTCCTTTGCTCCTCTCAGCAAGGATATTAACACACTGCTTAAACAAATTAGAATCTATTTCCCGCGTCTCGATCTTGTCGCCGATTCCCTTCAGAAGGGGGAGGGTGAGTTCGCCCCCGATATGCTCCTGAAATTCCCGGATAGCGCCCTTTATGTCTATCCAACTGAGGGCCCAGTGATAAAGATCGAACCCTATCTCCTCCAGCGTCGAGAATATCCTGTGCAAATCGATCTCGCTGATGAGTCCGCAGCAGCGGGAGTATAGCGAATCAAGGGCGATCCCCATCGCCACCGCTTCGCCGTGCTGGACCTCGCCTTCCGTCAGCTCTTCAATCTTATGGGCCGACCAGTGGCCGAAATCAAGCGGCCGCGAAGAACCGAATTCAAAGGGGTCTCCGCTTGTGCCAATGTGCTCGATATGCAGCTCCGCGCACCTGATGATGGCCCGCTCCATGACTTCAGGGACAAACGTGGAAAGCCTGCGTCTCTCGTTATACAGGAAATCAAAAAAGTCCCTGTCCTTTATAAGGGCGACTTTCACCGCCTCCGCAAGCCCGGCCCGAAGGGTCCTTGCCGGGAGCGTTTTAAGAAAATCGAAATCATTGATGATCGCGTAAGGCGGCGCAAAGGCGCCGATGAAATTCTTCCTGCCGAATGCGTTGATCCCGTTTTTTACGCCGACCCCCGCGTCATTTTGAGCGAGCGTCGTGGTCGGCACGCGGATGAGGCGGAGGCCCCTGTGGGCGGTCGCCGCGGCATAGCCGGCCACATCAAGCACCGCCCCCCCTCCGAGGGCCAGCACAAAAGAATGCCGGCACATGTGGTTCTTTTCTATAAGAGCGTGGATCTTCTCCACTTCGGAGTGGTCCTTCTTGCATTCTTCCCCGCCTTTTATGATGACGGGGGAAGTGATAAATTCCATCACGCCGCCGTTACGGCTGGCATATTTCTCGATCTTCTCTATCAACCCGGGGGTCGCGTCGAATACCCTGGAATCGATCACAACAAGCACCCTGTTCTTCTGCTGGCCGGAGGACGGCAAAATATCCGAAAGGGCGCGATTAGGGACGCCGAAGACGTCGCGGGTGAAAATGACGGGGTATGAATAGCTCACCGTGAACTGCTGTTGAATTATTTTCATTTTGGTTGCGGTGAATCTGAAATTTGAAATCTGAAATTTGAGATCGTCATGTTACATCCCTCTCCACACCATCTCCAGCGCCAGCAGAGAATAGGCCGTCACCAGCACGGGGTCCTTCTCCATCCAGCGGGCGCTCTTTTCATTTACCCAGAAACCCTCGCTGTTTTGCAGGTTCATCAATTTCTTTGCAAGCGCCTCACGCCAGTTGACCATCCTGCCGTCGGCAAGTTTTATGTTGTCCGCGCCGTAAAGGGAAAGTCCCTTTGCCATAGTATGATAGTAATAGTAAAGGCCGTCCTGTCCTCTCTCTCCGGCGCCGGGGTTCTCATCGACGGAAAAGTTCCGGCCCAGCCATTCGTAGACTGCCTTTACCCGGGGATCGTTTCTGTCCATCTGGGCGTATATGTAACTCAGAAGACCCGCGTAGCTCATGCTGCCGTAGGCCCGTGGGACCACCTTGCCGTCGGGAAGCGTCATGTCTCCGGCCCTGCTGTTTCCGGGGAAATATGCGAAGCCTCCCTTATTGTACGGGTCATCGCTGGCCCATTTCTCGTCATTATATCCGGGCAGGTGCTGGGTGCGGGTTATGAACTTTATAGCGGCCTCCCAGTTGAGGTCTGCGTCTTCCTCCCCCTTCAGGTAACGGCTGTAGTAGATGGATTCCAGGGCCAGGACCGTATTGGAAAGGTCAGGGTTTCTGTCGGTGCGTCCATAGCCGATGCCGCCGTCATATGGTGAATCGGCCATGCCGGCCTCCCCTTCGTCATGCTGGCTGCCGATGAGGTAGTCGCGGGCGTTCTTTATGATCGGCTCGAATTCAGGACGCCCGGCCACTACAAACGCGGTGTTGCATACGGCGGTGTTGTAATTGACGTAAACGTCCTTGATATAAATGGAGCCGTCCGGCTTCACGGCAGTCCTTAGAAAATCATATCCTTTATTGATCCGGTCCGCATATTTCTTCTTATAAAAACCCGTAGGGTCTCCCTGAAACGACATTAACGCAAGGGCCGTTAATGCGGGATGCTCCTGCTGAGACCACCACCCCTCCGGGTTCTGCCGGGCGGCAAGCCACGTAAGTCCTTTGCCGATAGCGCTTTCGACCTCATTTTTAAGAGAGACGTCCGTCGTTGACGAGCTTACCGTATTCCCGGCGTACGAATTGAGCGGGAGCGGCAGGCATGTCAGCATAATCAGAAGTAATCCGGCCAGCAGTTTCATTGAGCCTCCTTTTTGAAGATGCCCCTTCCGGGACCTTTTGCCCGTGTGCCTATCGCCTTTATATTTACCTTGACGGGTGTCCCCACAGCGGGGACGGCCCCTTCCTTGACAAACCATATATCATCGCTTTCCCCGCCTGTTGAGGAATTGTCGATCAAGGCGGCCGGGTCGTGGTACAGGGCGGCAATGGACCCGCTGCTCTGGGCGAGAAATTGCCCGTTATAGACCATAGAGCCTGTGAAAACATAATCCAGTTTCTCTACGTTCCTCTGTTCATCCTTATTTTTTATGATGATCCAATCCTCGCCTTTTACCTGTACGGTCCTGTCTTCTTTATCATTGAAGGCGATTGTTATTTCCACAGGTTCGCCCTTAGGCCTTTCAGGGTCTCCCTGCCCCTTAAGGGGACGGTCCGAACCCTCAAACCCGATGAGCAAAAAAGCGATCTGAAGATCATAAGGCGTCACATCCGTCCTCAAGAGACTTTCGTGAGTTTTGCCCCCCTTATTGACTATAAGATATTCCAGGAGTCCCTTGTCCATGTTGATCCGGGCAGGAAACGAAACGGACCCTATTTTCTTGTTTATGGTAATTTCGCCGATGCGGAAAATACCCGGCGCGGCCTTCTCGATGTTTATCGCCGCTTGTCCCTGCGCCTGCGGGGCCTTAGGCTCAAAGGGCCTTTGCAGAGGGACACTTACGGCAGGGGGCTTTTCCTGCGGACCATTTTGCTCCGGCGCTTTTTCCGAAGGCAGATTCTGCGCGAATGCATTATTAATAACAATCGGAATGCAGAATAACGCGCAAAGGAAAAAATACAGGCTCCTGTTCTTTTTCATACTGCATTTCTCTCTTTCCTGTTGGTTAGTGATATTTGTTTCTGTTTATTATATGGAGTTTCGGCGCTGTTGGCAATGCGACAAACCTCGTTTCATTAACATGAGAAAAGGACCATGAAGTTGATTTCCACTGTTTTGGTCAAACAGGATCCATAAGAAGAAGATGAAGTGGAAAGGAGGGGATATTTCATAATACCCCCTCCTCCCGTTTACAGCGTCTCAGACATTGACACTGCCTGCGCCTATGGCGCGAGCGGTGGAATGTTGTTTACGACATAATGCTTGCCGTTAAAGTCGAATTCCGCCTTCCAGAGCCATGAGCCCGTCGGGACAACGCGTCTGTCGAACTTTAACTCGACTTCCGCGGTCTTGGCCACCGGATCACAGTCGGATGTTTCCGAGTCACCTGCCCCGAGGCTGCCGATATTCACGACAGATTTGAGTATCGAGAGGTTCGTAGGCGTCTGCATCAGCGTCATCACCAGATTCTCCGCGTCGCCGTTGCCGAGGTTCTGGAATATGACCGATATGCCATGGCGTTCATTGAAGCGATCAATTTTTACCTTGAAACAGGTACTGTACTCCTGACCGTAGACAATGGCAATAGAGATGATGTTGTATGCGGCGGCGGATACGCCCTGTTTGCCGTATTCATCTGTTACCCTCAATACCGCCGAGAGTGAAATCGGCTCAGGGAAGCTCTTTGTCACTACACTGTAATCACCCGGAGTTACAGGCGTGCCGTCGTCGCCGGGCTCATTGAAATTGCCGTCGCCGTCGAGGTCCCATTCGTATAACACAATTGAATCGCCTAAACAGGACGGGTCACCGGCCGTTGTGCAGGAATTCGGATCATGAGACGCGGAGCCGTCAAACGTGATTACGTCATTCGGCAATCCGGTCCATGGGCCGTTGGTGAGCGCAACAGGCGCGACTTCGCCTGACGTCACATTTACGGCCGCTGTATCAGTGTCCGTCTGGACAGGCGCGCCGTCATCTGTTACACGCAGAGTTACGGTATATGTCTGGTCGCTGCCCGCATCAGGATAAGAGGCGTCGGCAGCCATGCCCACGGCGCCTTCACCTGCGTCAGGGGCAGGTTTGGTGTCCCACCACAGTCCGTTTGATGAGTTGAAATCCCATTCATACTTCACAATGCTTCTTGCGGAATCCTGATGGTATGAGCCGCTGCCGTCGAGTTGCACGGTCTGGCCGGCATTTACGTCAGGATACGGACCTCCGGCGTCAGCCACAGGCGGCAGTCCCGCAACCGCGGGTGCGAGGATGGCCAGCGCTGTATAGGTCGAAAAATTCTGGTCAAACCAGTATCCATTGTCACCCCATGCATTCGACGCCCACTGATTGGCGACAAGATACTCGGTGTAGATATCTTCCCACGCCCTGCCGTCCAGGTCTGCAAGGCCCAGAAGCTTCATGCCTTTATAGAAGCCGTACATGCCGTACATGTGTCCGAGGTTTTCCCAGTCCCAGTTCAAATCGAGGAAGCTCAAGGCATTGGAGACACGCGGCTCTGCCGGCGTTTGTCCGAGATACTTGAGCATGATCAGCCCCGCGCCTGTCTTGGGGAAGTTGAGCCAGTTATAATCCTCGCCGCCGGTATAGCCGAATCCACCGTTGGCATTCTGACTGTAGAGGAGCCAATGATCAAGCTCGGTATTGACATTCGGGTTGAGATTTATGCCCCAGCGGTCGCGCGCTTCCTGTAACGCAAGGACAGGCCATTGGGTAACGGAGTTGTCGCTGTCGGGATAGTTCCTCTCATAGCGCCAGCCGTTTCCAGGCACATTTTCACACGCGCCGGAAGTCCCGGCAACGGTAACATCCGAAGAACAGATAAAGACGCCGTCGTGATAGGCCGATACCGTGTATGTCCCTCCTTCAGCATATGAGTGGGAGAGGCCGTCTGTCCAGGTATAATCCGGACAATCATCCCAGCCCTCGATGCTTGTGCTTGTTCCGTCACCCCAGTCCAACTCAAAAGCACCGGGGCATGTAAAAGAGGATGCTTCTGTAGCAGTAACAGTCATTGCAGCGAAAAAGGTCCCTTCATATGAAACAGAGATCGTGTAATCGCCCGCTCCGGGATATGTATGGAGTGCACCGTACACATCAATCCACGGCCACTGCGTACAATCGACTTCTGTATGGAAGGTCTCAACCGGGCTGCCGTCTCCCCAGTCTACCTCAAAGTCTCCCGGACACGGCAGTTCTTCCGGGTTATATTTAAAAGCATAGAAATCTGATACTACGGGACCTGTCAGATAAACCTGTGCGTAACTGTTCCAGTCGTCGCTGTAATCATAGTACCAGGAAGAATCAACCCACATATCAGCGCCGACACCATTTAGGGTCAACCCCGATATGTTTCCCCACATGCTACTGTCCATACCTTCGCAACTAAAGTACCCGCTGCCTGACGACGACTGGTTGTCATTCTGCGAATAAGCAAGAAAGTCCTTGGCGTCTACAATGATGTCCCACAAAGTCATGCCGTTAACGTCTCCTGACGTAGTGTCTGCCGTTAAGGTCCTGGCAAATGCCTCATCGCAGCTATTTACCAGGGCCAGCATGGCTATCGGGTCTATATACATTTCATCCCAATATTGGCCGTTATTGCCGAGTGGCGTAAAAATCACCCCTATCCCGTCGTTGTCGGCATCGCCGTCATTGGCCTCGGGGTTGCCTATGCAGACCTGGTCCGCGAGCGGGACATTATAAGCGTTGTTCAGAAGATACTGGACGCCCTGCTGCGCGGATTTTTTATAGATGTCGCTGTCCGGCGACTGCAGATTGTGTCCGTGGTTTTCCAGGGCGATCAGGGCCATGCCTGTGCTTGCAACAGGTTCTCCGCTGCCCGGCCAGTAACTGCCGGAAGCCGTAAGAATTTCAGACTGGTAAAGATACCTGAGGCCCCTGTCGATTGCCGAATTCTTCCGGCGGTTCATTGTATCGTCGGCAGCGGCAATGACTTTCAGCCCGATAGTTGCGGAGCTGGAAGCGCCGTCCGCGTCAGTCACCGTCAGTCTGGCCCAGTGATCTCCGGCGCTGCCGAAGGCCTGTCCGTCAATGGGAATATACCTCGGGTCGCCGACGCCGGCAAAACCGGTATCAGTACCGTTGCTGAGTTCCCATCTGGCGCTATAAGGAGGTGTACCCCCTTCAACATTGCCGAAATACGTCCTTGCCTCGCCTGATATAACATAGGCATTGGAGAAGGCCTCGCCGCTTGGCTGAACTCTCACGACAAGCGGATCAGCCAGGACGGGCTGGACCAGAAACAAACAGAAGGACATAAGAAAAACAAGCAGAAACAAATGCTTCCTGTACGTTGCTACAAATTTGTGTTTCATTTTCGCGTCTCCCCCCTTCATTAATGGTTATCCCTCCCCCGTGAATGGGGGAGGGACTTTAAACTTGAATACTGCCACGATCAATCGTCAGGACGTCTAAAACTTCTTCTTTGTCTTTAAGTATCCGGCGCCTAACAAACCGGCTGCCAAGAGCAAAAACGTAGACGGTTCGGGTACCGGCGGCGGCGTAACAGGCACATAGGGATTGCTTCCAAAGTTGTCGATGTGGAAAGCCTCGCCGAAACCAAAGCTGTCGAGATCATCATAGATGTAAAGAGTGTCGGCCCCGGACGCAAAGGCAAGCGACAAGCTGTGGTAGTCGTTATCAACATCGGGAAGCGTCAGAGATATGCCTTCAACCAACGCCCCTCCGAGCACGCCCTGCAACCAGAGCGTAGTTCCACCCGGCAACTGATACTCCGACAAAATATCAAGAGACACATCGCCGAAGAGCGTAGCAACAGGCGCGCTTACCCCGATGAAAGAATCATAGGAGGCCGGGCTCAGGCCGGTGCCGTCATCATACCCACTCATCAGATACGCGTTGCCGGAAGACCATGAGTCATCTGTTATCGTGTCATTAATCGCTGCCGGGTCCCCGGCCCAGAAACCGACGCCGTCGATAACCGGGTCAGTCTTTCCTAAGGGGACCTCATCAAAAGCTATTGCGAAAGCCGTGCTCGCCAGGGCGCAAATGGCGAGAAAAATCACACCAAATTGTGTAATTTTTTTCATTAACTTCACCTCCTTAAATTTTGAACTGTTTTTCATGACTAACAAATTCCACCTTCCTTTCAAGTCTGTTATCCCGAATTTTCAGGTTCTGAGGTAACGTTGCAAGTTCTGTGCCCTATCATTTAACTGCTTGAAATAATGTAATACTGTGTATTCGAGCCCCGTGTTTTTTTATTTTTCTGTAAAGAATTTCTACATTTGTTTATAAAAGAACCTCTTAATCCAGCCATGCCGCAGATAAAGAACTCTTAGAATATAAATAGTTATATCTCAAACTGCATTCTCCATCAAAGAGTAAGAAAATCCGACATAGTTAAGAATACCGACACAACATCCCGCCCTGTAAGCATTCATTTACGGGATAGATATACGTTCCTAAAGAGACCCACCCCTTACCCCTCCCAGGAGGGGACTTTGTCTTTACTCCCCTCTCGAGAGGGGTGCAGGGGTGTGTAATAACTCGTAACTGAAGGCTTACCCCGCCCTTTGACTTATTTTTCTTTTTTTTATAGAATAGCGGCTCGCCCGAGTTACAACTAAACGTTTTTGTGGATACAAGAAACTCCGCTTTATTCCCTGAGAGGTGGGTTGGATGATTGAGAAAGCATGCAGGAAAATTCTTGATAAATACTACCTGGAAAAAGGCAGTGTGATATCCATACTTCAGGACGTTCAGGAAGCATATGGGTATATCCCGGAGGACACAGTGTTCTGGTTCTCCGAGAAACTGAACATCCCGGCGAGCAACTTCTTCGGCGTCGCGACATTCTATGCCCAGTTCTATTTAAAGCCGCGAGGCAAGAATATTATCACGGCCTGCTGCGGCACCGCGTGTCATGTAAAAGGCGCGGAGCCGATGATCAACAGGATACGGGCCGACCTCGCAATTGCCGAAGGTGAAGACACAACCTATGACAGCCAGTTCACTCTTGAAAAAATAGCCTGTGTCGGCGCCTGCAGTATCGCGCCGGTGCTCATAATTAATAAAAAGATCCACGGGAATATGTCTCCCGAGAAGGCTTCAAGGGCACTGAAGGATTTCGAGAAAAATAAATAGCGGCCACAGGAAAATTATTAATATGGCGGAAAAGAAGAAAACCGAATCTAAAACTAAAGGCAAACCGAAGAAAGCAAATGCGCGGATCCCGAAAGACCTGACCGTCAGGGTGTGCGTCGGCACCGGCGGACTTGCCGCAGGGAGTCAGGAAGTCATCGATGAGTTTTACTCCGAGTTGAAGAGTCACGGCCTGCCGCCTTGCATTGAGAAAAAATGCGTCAACAAGACCGGCTGCCGGGGCTTTTGCGCAAAAGACGTCCTTGTAGATGTAATCAGTGACGGGGACCTCTCAACCTATCAGTTCATAAAGCCGGACATGGTCAGCCGCATTATAAACGAGCATATCATCGGGGGCAACCCTGTTACTGAATGGCTGGTCGGTCCCGACTATCATACCTTCCACGACAAACAGACCAAAATCCTCCTCAAGCAGTGCGGGCAGATAGACCCTGAAGACATAGACGCATATACCGGCATCGGGGGGTACGAAGGCGCCAGGAAGGCCCTCTCCCTGACACCCTTTGAAGTAATCGAAGAGGTCAAGGCCTCGGGCCTTCGCGGAAGGGGCGGAGCGGGGTTTCTCACCGGTCTTAAATGGGAGCTCTGCAGCATGGCGAAAGGGACCCCGAGGTATATTATCTGCAATGCCGATGAAGGCGACCCCGGGGCCTTCATGGACAGGTCCGTAATTGAAGGCAACCCGCACTCCGTGCTCGAAGGCATGATCATCGGGGGGTATGCTATCGGATCGAACCACGGGTATATTTACATACGAGCTGAATATCCTCTTGCGATCGAGCGACTGGAGATTGCCATCAGTCAGGCGACTGAAAGGGGTCTATTGGGAAAAAACATTTTCAAGACCGGATTTGACTTCGATATCAAAATCAAACAGGGCGCAGGCGCATTCATCTGCGGTGAGGAAACCGCGCTCATCGCCTCGATTGAAGGAAAGCGCGGCATGCCCCGCTCCAAACCGCCGTTCCCCGTAAACAAAGGCTTATGGGGCAAGCCCACGGTTATAAATAATGTCGAGACGCTCTCAAACCTCCCGTCTATTATCACAAACGGCGCCAAATGGTATTCGTCTATCGGGACCGAGAAGAGCAAAGGGACCAAGGTCTTTGCGCTGACAGGGAAGATAAAGAATTCAGGTCTCATCGAAGTGCCCATGGGCATCTCGGTGAAAGAGATCATCTACGACATCGGCGGCGGGATGGAGAGGAACCGCAAGTTCAAGGCCGTGCAGACCGGTGGGCCGTCAGGGGGCTGCATCCCGGCTTCGCACATCGACATGCCCGTGGATTACGAGTCCCTCATCAGCATCGGCTCAATGATGGGTTCAGGCGGCATGGTCGTCATGGACGACGCCACCTGTATGGTCGATATGTCGAAGTTCTTCCTCTCTTTCACCCAGCACGAATCCTGCGGCAAGTGCGTTCCCTGCAGGATCGGCACCAAGAGGATGTTGGAGATCCTGACGAGGATAACCGAAGGCAAGGGCAGGGAAGGAGATATTGAACTCCTCCTTGAGATCGGCGCCGATATAAAACTTTCTTCGTTATGCGGTCTCGGCCAGTCGGCGCCCAACCCGGTCCTTTCAACCATAAAATTTTTCAGGGACGAATATGAGGCCCACATCAAAGACGGCGTCTGTCCCGCAAGTGTCTGCAAGGCTCTGCGCCGGTATGTAGTGAACGCGGAGGTGTGCAAGATGTGCGGCAAGTGCTTCAGGGTTTGTCCGTCCGGGGCCATTAAATGGGAGCCCAAGAAAAAGGCGGAAATAGATAAATCAAAGTGTGTGAAGTGCGGCGCATGTTTTGAGGCATGCCCGTTTAATTCAATAATGTAATCAATCAAGGTAATCATTACGGGAGAAGTATGGTCAGCACGAGGCGTTTAAAGGAAATTATACTATTTAAAGATTTTACCCAGGAAGAGCTCTTAAAGATATCAACCACACTGAAAGAATCATTCTACCCGAAAGGGACGGTAGTATGGGAAAAAGACAGCCCGGAACAGGGACTCCAGATAATCGATTACGGCAGGGTAAGGGTCACGAGGAGGACCAAGGATGGGACCAGACAAATACTTGCGGTTCTGAAGGCGAACAATTTTTTCGGCGAGCTTTCGATATTGGACGGCCGCGCGCATTCCGCCTCGGTAGAAGCTCTGGAAGACACCAAGGTGTTCATTCTGTCCAAGGCGGACATGGACAGGCTCCTGGCGGAAGCCCCGCAGACCGCATACAAGATTGTGAGTGAAATGACTATTGCCATCGTCGAAATATTACGCGAGATGAATGACAAGTTCATGAAGCTGGTGGATTATGTATGGGAGTAAAGAAATAGAACGTAGCAGCGTCATTCCCGCAGTCAGTAAGCGGGAATCCAGACAGTAGAAGCAACTGGATGCCCGATTGAGAACCTCGGGCATGACAGTCTATTGAAGTGTCTTTATTGGGAGGTAAGTCTTGACCGACAAACAACTGAAAATAACGATAAACGGAACAGAAGTCTCCTGTGAAAAGGACGACACTATCCTTCAGGCCGCTCAGAAAGCCGGGATACGGATTCCTACACTGTGCAACGATCCCCGTCTTGAGCCTTATGGGGGATGCCGCTTATGCATTGTGGAAGTGAAGGGCATAAACAGGCCCCTGCCGTCATGCACTACCCCTGTTACGCCGAACATGGAAGTCCATACTGACAATGATACGATCACCCGGGTCCGCAAGAACCTCCTTTCCCTGATACTTTCAAACCATCCCAATGATTGCATGAGGTGTGAAAAGACAGGCGACTGCGACCTTCAGGACCTTGCGTATGAATACGGAGTGGACGGCAAGAGGTTCGAGGGCGAGGCATGGGACCTGCCGATTCGGGAGGACAACCCCTTTATAACATATGAGCCCAACAAATGCATTCTCTGCGGAAGGTGCGTAAGGATATGCAACGAAATCGTAATGGCCGGGACAATAGACCTCGTCGGCAGGGGCTTTAATTCAATGCCCGACACCGCCTTCAGAAAACCCCGCTCCCTGGACAACTGTGAATTCTGCGGGCAGTGCGTCTCCACGTGCCCGACCGGCGCGCTGACCGACAGGAAAGGAAGGGGCAAGGGACGTTCATACGAGATGACGAAGGTGAAGACCACCTGCTCCTATTGCGGGACGGGCTGCAATTTCTTTTTGAATGTCAGGAACAACAAGGTCATAAAAGTGACCTCGGACTATGACGCGCCGGTAAACCAGGGGAACCTCTGCATAAAGGGACGGTACGGATATGATTTCATTCACAGCCCTGAAAGGATAACTACTCCGCTCATCAGAAAAGGCTCGACGTTTCATGAAGCGACATGGGACGAAGCGCTCGGGCTTATTGCAAATAAATTTAAAGAGCTGATCGAAAAGCACGGCCCGGAAAAGGTCGGGGGCTTTTCATCTTCAAGATGCACAAATGAAGAAAATTACCTGATGTCAAAGTGGGTCAGATGCGCGATCGGCTCCAATAATATAGACAATTGCGCGCGTGTCTGACACGCCCCGACTGTTGCCGGTCTGGCAACAAGCCTCGGAGCGGGAGCTGCCACAAATTCATTATCACAGATGCCGGACATCGACACACTCTTTCTGTTCGGCTCCAACCCCACGGAAGGCCATCCGATAATTTCCTTATGGCTTAAAAAAGCGCTGCGCAGGGGCGCGAAACTCATAGTAGGCGATCCCCGAAAGACCTGGATGGCGAGACGCGCCGACGTCTGGCTGAACCTCAAGCCGGGAAGCAATATCGCCATGATGAACGGGCTTGCCAATGTAATACTTCAAAACGGATGGGAGAACAGGGAGTTTATCTCAAAAAGGGCGGAAGGGTTCGAGGAGTTCAAGGCCAAGGTCGCGGAGTATGACCTTGACCGTGTCGAAAAGCTTACGGGAGTGGCGAAAGAGAAGATCATCGAAGCCGCCCGTTTATATGCACAGGCCGAAAAGTCGATGATCGTTTACGGCCTCGGCGTGACCGAGCACCAGACAGGCACTGAAAACGCAATGGCGATAGCCAATCTCGCGCTGATCTGCGGGCAGATCGGAAGACCTTCAACAGGCATTATGGCCCTCAGGGGACAGAACAATGTGCAGGGGGCGTCCGACCTGGGACCGCTGCCGGCAACGCTTCCGGGATATCAGTCTGTGACTGACGCGAAGTCGCGTGAAAAATTTGAAAAGGCCTGGGGCGTGAAAATCAAGGACAAGCCCGGACTGAAATCCGTTGAGATGCTTGACGAGTGCCGCAGGGGAAATTTCAAGGGACTCTTCATTTTGGGAGAAGACCCGGCCCAGACCGACCCGGACCTTCACCATGTCTGGAAGGCGCTTGAATCCGTTGAGTTCCTTGTGGTGCAGGACATATTCCATACGGAGACAACGCGGTTTGCCCATGTGATACTTCCGGGCGCAAGCTTCGCTGAAAAAGACGGGACCTTCACAAACGGCGAGCGGAGGGTGCAGCGCGTAAGAAAGGCGATAGAGCCCCTTGCCGGAATGGCAGAGTGGGAGGTCATATGCAAGCTTTCGACATTGATGGGTTACCCGATGCATTATAATCACCCCTCCTACATAATGGATGAGATCGCAAGCTTAGTGCCGATATACGGCGGCATCAACTATAACCGTATTGCAAAGCAGGGGATACAATGGCCCTGTCCTACAACAGATCACCCCGGCACGTCAACGCTTTACACGGATTTATTCTCAAGGCCCGGAGGCCTGGCAAAGTTCATGTCCCTTGACCATAAGGGTTCAGGCGAGGTCGCGGACAGGGACTATCCGTTCGTGCTCATCACGGGAAGGATACGCGAACACTACAATAACGGCTCGATGACGGGGAGAGTCCCGGGGATTATGGAACTGGTCCCTGAGGAGTTGCTGGAAATAAGCCGGGAAGATGCAACTGCGCTGAACATTAAAAACGGCGACATGGTGAAAGTCTCATCAAAGAGGGGCGGAATAGACGTAAAAGTGAAAGTGACCGACCGCTCGCAGCCGGGCAACGTGTTCCTCACATTCCATCACAGGATGACGCTGTCCAACATATTGACCTCGGAACACAGGGACCCGATCACCGGCACGCCGGAATACAAGGCCTGCGCGGTGAAGATAGAGAAGTAGAAAAGGTATTAGTCACGACTTTTCACGCATCATCACAAAAAAAACTCGTAATGAGCAACAGGTGAAAAAATTCCACTCATCACGCATTACGAGTTTCGATTCTCGTTACTTTTACAGCAGAGACTAATACTTCAGAAAAAGCGGCTTATGCGGTTTTTTCTTCTTTATCTTCCGCTTGCACCCCGGCCACCTGCACATGGCGCAGCGTTCGTCGCTGCACCACTGGCAAAAATTACAATCCGGGCAGGGGTTCTTCTTCAGCTTTTTCCGGCGACCTGCAATAACTGCTTACCTTCTGCCGCCTTTTCCACCTCTGCCGCCACCGCCGCCATAACCACCTCTGTCATAATTACCGCCGCCACCGCCGCCCCTACCGCCTCCGAAACCACCTCTTTTTTCTCTCGGAGCCTGCGGCCGCGCCTCATTTACAACGATTACCCTGTCCATAAATGACGTACCGTTGATTTCAGCGATGGCCTTCTTCGCGTCTTCTTCGGACGCCATTTCGATAAAACCGAAACCCTTCGCCTGACCGGAGTACGCATCGGTTATGATCTTGACTGATTCCACTTCGCCGGCGGTTGAGAATTTTTCTTTCAGATCATCTTCTGTCGCCTGGAACGAAATGTTGCCTACGTAAAGTTTTTTTCCCATTTTCTAATCTCTCCTCACAAAAATATTAAGCCTCCCGGCCTTTAAAGCCACGAGGCTTTTTCAACTTTAAAAGTTGAATTAAGCTTACCATATATAAAGCAAAAAAGCACCATCAAAAAAAGTAACTGGTAACAAGTAACAAGTAACGAGTGCCTGTATTTTATTACCTGTCACTTGTTACTCGTTACTTGTCGCTTTACAGCTAATGTTTCTTTATTTGTGAATTCTTAAGCAAAACCTGCAGAGCCCTCCTGTGCAGAGACTCGTTTGCGGAGGCGAGCAGGGGCGTTATCCTTTTCAATCCCACTTCAAGGTCCTCTATCCCATTGCCGCTGAGGTCGGTAACAATGCCTCCTGCTTCTTTAACCAGCAGGTATCCTGCAACAAAGTCAAAACTTCTTGAGAGTGCCGGCGTCACAAACATGCTGACGGCTCCCTGAGAGAGAAACGCCATGTCGAGCGCGGTTGACCCAAAGCAGCGCGCCCTCCGGAACAATGACAGCAGGGGGATGATCGCAGGCATATCCACTTTCGGGGTCTGGGCCTCATAAGCAATGACCATCAGGGCATCATCCTGCTGCGTGGTCACCCTGGCCGCATTCAGATAACTGCCCTGTCCCTTCAATGCCCAATACTCGTCACCGCTTATCAGGTTAATAACATACCCGATCAAAGTGTCACTTATTGTCTCCCCGTCTACAACGGCTATCGATGTAGAAAATAAGGGAATGCCGCTCAGCGCGTTCCTGCTGCCGTCAATAGGGTCCAGTAATAATTTCAGCCCGCCTCCGTTGATGTCCCTGATCCCGCACTCTTCAGACACAAGCGTTACAGGCTCTCTGAGTTTTTCAATCTCTTCAATTACAATGTCTTCAGCTTTCTTATCGATCGGGTTTGTTATGTCTCCGCTCGCGCCCCTGCCGAAAGAATCCTCTTTGCGCAGATCTTTCAGATGGGAGAGGACCTCCGTCCTCAGACGTTTGCCGATTTTTCTGAGTTGCTCGATAGTCATAGTTTTATAAAACGGATTCAATGGGCAATGAAGGGCGGGTTTAAAACCCGCCCCTACTTGAACCCTGGGACCCTCGATCCCTATACCCTGTTATTTATATATTCATTCACCCTATCAATTCTAAACGATTCGTCATCCAGAACACCATGCATAAAATTAAAAATCTTTTTTCTGTTCTCCGGCGTTACCTCAGGGTAAAAAACAGGGTCCGCCACGACCGCGCCCCTGAAGGCATAAAAAGGCGCAACAACCTCCATGACCTCCCTGTCGCCCGTTTCATTAATGTACTCATTATAGAACAATTGCAGCGCTTCGAGATAAGGTCCCTGGACCTTGCCGTAATGGTTGATCGAGAAGAAGATATAGTTGATGGTCAGCGCCGTTATGTCATCCGCCGCCTCCCCCCACGGGCCGCGACTGCGGTCAAGGAGAATGAAGTCCGGAGTTTGGAGTTTAGAGTTTAGAGTTCGGTGCTTTTCCGCTCCTTTCCCCTCTTCTCTGAACCATATATTCCCCGGATGAAAATCCCCGTGTATCCTGCAAAGCCTTTTGACCTTGTGCTTTAACTTCACCCGCCAGTCCACACATTTTTTTTCTATCTCCGCCATTTCCTCATAGAGAATTGTCCCGTCAGGGTACGTGTCAAATACACCCATCAGGCATTCACCGTGTCCGATGGTGTCCCTTATCTTTCTCCAGTAAAGATGCCTTGATTCTTTTTTGACCGAATGTAACCCGGCAAGATAGGACGTCATCGCTTTTATTTTCGCGATGTCCGTATCATCGAGTCTTTCCTTTTCAGAGAAGGCCGCCAGGTCATGAAAATAGTGCCTGCCTTCCGCCCTTTCCATCAGGAGGTAATATTCCCTGCCGCCGCCGATGGATTTTATAGAGCCGTCCGGCATCTCCGCAAGCACGTCAAGCGCCTTCACATGCTTGGGCAGGTTTTTGAATTCATCAAGATCAAGCAAAAACACCCCCGCCCTGTCTGCCGGATAGTCATGCTCTAATCCTTCCGGGAAAAGCCCTTTGACGACATATTCCCTGACCCCTCCGGGCGATTGCACCTCAATGAGAAAACCCGCGCCCTGCACCCCTTCGCCAAGCTTACGAATATCCACCCGGACGGCATCGGGGAATTCTTTTTTTAGATATGCCTTTAATGCCTTTTCGTTGATCATGCTGAAGGAGTCTCTCAGTGATTTATAGTAATGCTATCAATTAGCCGGATTGAATTCAAGGAATTTTTGAGGGCGTAGGATTTTAGGTTAAAAGGAAGATGACGGTTTATGGCTCATTTCTTTCCCTCCACAATCGCAATCTCCTCATCCGTTAACCCGTATAATTTAAACACAATCTCATCTATTAAATTGTCGGTTACTTTGATTTTAACTTTTGCCGGCTCAAGAACCGATATGCTTTTTGTGAAATGATTCTCAAGAAGTTCCTGCTTCTTCCTGTCTGAGGGGTCTATGGAAAGTTTGTTTCTGTTTTTCTTGAGGACTTCAAGGAAATGATTGAAGTCATGCTCATGATATTCTTTGATAGCGGTCTTATTTGTTAAGTCGTCGATATCTGCGCCGATCTCACGCTCAAGCCATTTGAGGAAACCTGTGATCTCCTCGTTCTTCTGCTTATTCAATTCAATCATCTGTTCGGCAAGATGGGCGAGGAAGTCATGGACGGTGTCCGTGCGGTCTTCAGAGAGCTCGTTGCTGACCCAGTGGAGAATATCTTTCATTTCTTTTGAAAATTATTTATCTGAGAGCACCACTTCTGCTTTTTCGCCTGTAGATTCATTAACTACAAGAAGCTTCCCCTCGTCTTGTTTCCTGAGTTGGTCATTTGCATTCAGTAGTTCAATACCATAAATAGATCCGTCAGGCGCTATGTCGATATTGATTTCATCGCTTACTTTTATTGTCTCAACTTCACCGGTCTTTTCATGAAGTCTTAAATAAGCTATGTTGTATCGGGGGTCATATGTTAGTTTCATTGTCTTGCCCTCCTCTTAAAAATATCTGGTTATCACTGTAATGACAACCCATTCTTCTTTTTCTTTAACAGCATATGCTTCAACCTGCTTGGTCGGATAATGCTTGCCTCGCCATGTTCCGTTAAAGTAAAAGTTTCTCCTGAATCCAGTACGTCCGAACTTTACAGGGAAGGTCTCCCCATTTTCAACTGTCGCTATAACCTCCTGTTCAGTTGCGCCACGTTCGACAAGCCTTTCTCTTGCATGAGGATGAATCTTTACCTGCATATGTCACTCTTCAGATATTCTTTCAGCATCTTCAGGCTTACGTGCTCGCCCTCGAACGCCATGGAGGCGCTTACCTGTTCCGGAATGCTTTCCAGATATTTCTTCCTTTTCTCCTCCGGGGAGAGAGACACCCACTGCTCGATTATGTTCTGGTGAAGCTTCTGTTTTTTCATCGTATCCGCCTTTACCTAACTCTAACACATATTTTTCATACAACTCAATCGCCCCCGCAACCCGTTCCTTCCGCTCCTTTTCGGGAGTGGTGAAGGAGATTTTGGGAATGGGGAGATTCCTCAGCCCTTCCAAAGTAGTTTGTCTAAAATCATCTTTCTGAGCAACCACGTCACTGCTTAGATAAATATATGAAAGCAATTTTGAGTTTAATAATGCTGAAAGATAATAAGGAGAGAGATGGACTATTGATTTGAAAATATAGATGTCCTTTTTATTCACGAAAGTTTCAGCGACGGCGTTAGCCATCAGTCTATCTTGTCTGCTTACAAGTCTCCTTACAAGAACTCTTTGTCCGGTAAAGAAATCAAATGACGCAGGGGATTCAATCAGATTGTCGCCATAAAGTATAAACTTGTTCGGTTGTGTCATTTCGTATCTAAACATTTCACCGTCAAAGAATGGCTGCATCCCTTGTATATTTGATAACGTGATATCTTTAGATTTAGCTAATATTCCTCGCACTGATTCCGTTAAAGTACCTAAATGGGGCAGGTCCGCATCAGAAAGTTTCGAAATCAGAGAAACAGCCTTCGCATTCAGAATAATTTTCTTTTGCTCGCTATGAAGCCATTGGTGTTGATGGATTATCTGATAGTTAAAAGAATTCAGGCTGTCTATTTTGGAGCTCTTTGGAAACTCATATACGGCTACCGAACTATCTGCTTTTTCATGGAGTTGTTTCTGAAGCACAAATACCCCGGTGTCAATATATGCATCCTTGAATACGTCAAACGGCAAATTGATTATCGAAATAAATTTATTTTGTTCTAACAGCCCGCCTCTCAGCGATCCAAACAACGAGCCTGTTTGCCACGACACAGGCGCGATATAACTGTGAAGCCCATTGGCTTTCAAAAGTCGCTGTCCTTGTTCAATAAACGCGGAATAAGCATCATAGTTTTTAGATGTCGCAGTAAAAATACTTTTGATGTAAGTTTTTTCAGATAATAATCCATACGGCGGATTGCCGATGACGCAGTCGAATCCAGGGGTTTCCTTCTCCCCTCTCTCGGTGTAAAACACCTCCGGGAACTCTATCTTCCAGTGGAAGAAGCC
The DNA here is from genome assembly GCA_016234115.1 of Nitrospirota bacterium. Classification (GTDB taxonomy): domain Bacteria; phylum Nitrospirota; class Thermodesulfovibrionia; order UBA6902; family UBA6902; genus SURF-23. The sequence continues at coordinate 19,573 of JACRHD010000066.1, read as the reverse complement.
CTTTTCTTTTGCAATGCGCAAAGCCTTCTTGCAGTTTTCAACCACCTCAGGATATGCGCCTTCAAAGTTGAGGGTGTAAGCAAGCTGTTCTATTTGAGGGATCCAACCGCTGTCCATAAAATACTTTGCAGTTGAAGCGTCAAACCTTCTCCTGATCGGCTCGATATTCTCTTTCCCTCTGCTAAAAAGCTCATAACTCTTTTTTGCCTCAGTGATTGTCGCATCTGTAAGTTCGGACACTTGCAGCATGAATGCAAGCGCCCTCTGCACTTTCCCGTACATCTCCGACCCTTGGGCAATCACGCCCGAAATGTCGAATATACCTATCAAGCTGTTCCCGCACTTCAAATGATGATCGAGGAACGACAGCGGAGCACCGAGGGTAAAGGAGTCAAGCCACAGCGACAGCTTTGCAAGCTCCACCGCCATATCATTGAGGTCTACGCCGTAGATGCATTTCTTCATGACCATCCTCTTGATGAGGTTGACCTCGGTGAGTTTGCCTTCGTCTATCTTCACGCCCTGATGTTTTATTTCATCAATGATCTGCTGTTTAAGCTCTTCGATCTTTTTGATGACGGGATTTTCCGGGAAGTCCGCAAGAAAGGCGACGATCTTATCAGAAATGAAGTCAACGGTGTGGACAAGAAAATGCCCGCTTCCAATTGCAGGGTCCAGCGCCTTGACGTCAAACATGGCGTCAAACAGCGCATCTTCAAGCTCCCTGATTTTCATGTTATAACCCTGAATCCCGGTTGTTGACCGCTGCCTGTTTTTTGCCTTCTTCACGTCTTCAAGCTGTGCAAGCAATCCCAATGCGGCATACAGCTTTTCTTCAAGCACGGGGCCGACCGTGTTCTTCACGATGTATTCGACAATGTAATGCGGCGTGTAGTATGAGCCTGTCGCCTTGCGCTCGTGTTTGGAGTTTTCAATATAGACCTCGCCCGCCGCCTTCCTGCTGAACGTCTTTGCGCCCGTCTTTACGTCAGACGCTTTCTTCCAGAAGGATTTGCCTTTCTCCCTGACCTCGACAATCCCGACATCCGCAACTTGAATGTGGAATTCGAGAATCCCCTCGTAAATGTCACCGAGATGGCGTACGTTGAGCGATGAATAGTCGATGAACGGGATTGCGCCGGGCTTGTAATCTCCTTCGTGGTCAATGGTCAATTGCTCAATCGCATCGGCAAGAAACGGATCGGGTATCTTGTGCATTGAAAGAAATCCGCCCTTCGGCGTGTCGAACAATCCGCCGTTGTATATCGGGACGTTCAACGCCGGATCGCCTTTTGCGATTATGTCAAAGAGACTCTCAAGCCGCGCCCAGTATGTGTATGACCGCTTGCTCATCTTCCCGACGCCCGCAGTCTTGAGGTCGTTGTATATGTCTTTCTTGAGCCTGAGGAGGCTGACCTTTTCATAGCCGCCTTCCTCAACGGGGAGGAGATTCCTGCTTTCCGCATAGAGGATGAAAAGCATCCGGTAAAGGATTGTGAGACAGCCTTTAAAGATGTCCCGCCTGCTTTCCTCTGTCTCGGACGTTATTGAAAGTTCATTCCTTCCATAGTGAACAAACCCTGACGCAAGCCCCTCAAACACGCGGTCGAAGATTAACTCTTTGAGCTTAGAGCTGACCCTTGCGGCGTACTCCTCCGTGCCTTGCAGATGAAAGTCGAGCCATGTCTTTCCAGTGACTGGATCAGGGATAAAGGCGTCTCTTGAGAAAAAGAGATAGAAGTGGAGGAACTTCTCCATGTTTCCACTTGTGATTATTTCTTCAAGGTCTACCTCAAAGAAATTCCCGGAACGTGAAGCAGCCCTGTAATAGAACAAACGCCAGAGCCTGCCGTTAGTGAGAATTGCCCAGTTGATTTTCCCATCTGTATTATAATTCACCGAATCGAGATACTTGACGGTCTGCGCAGTCGGGTCGCGGCTGTCGAGAATATCTTTTCGGTCGCTGTCGTTGAGCCGTCGGCCCCAGTATTTTGCTTCGAGAATAGTCAAGCTCTGTGAAAAGAATTTATCGGGATCATCTTTTGATTTTCTGGCGGTCTTGTAGGATTCAGTATCTTTAAATAATGCATAATCCGGTCTCTTCTTTTTCGCGCCTCTTTGCGTAACCGGCTGCACGTGATAAGTAAATCCAAGCGCCGAAAGCACAGGCTGGATAAACTTATTCTCAAGCTCCGCCTCTTCTCCGGGGCCGAGTTTTGAGACTTTGATTGATGCATATGCCTTCCTGATCAACTCAAAAGCAGCAGATGCCCTGTCCCTCTGCCCCTTCCACAGATCAGTCTCAGGCAAGCGGTGTTCGAGATAGTTATTGGAAAAGAGATTTTGATTGTTTAAGTAGAAAAGCTTTTGTTGTTTATCCACTTAATCGCCCGGAGATTCAAAAGTCCGCTTTGGAATAAAAACCATTACACATTTTATACCAAAGTGACTCTTTTTTCAGCCCAAAAATCAATCTCCCCTAACCCCTCTTTTCCAAAGAGGGGGATAACTCTCCCAGCGATTCCTTAATCAACGCGGCCACCTTCCTGTTCATCCCCTTCAGCGCCGCTATCTCCTCCGCCGACGCCTTCCTTATTCCATCGAGACTGCCGAAATGTTTCAGGAGCGCGAGCCTTCTCGTCTTGCCGATTCCCTTGATCTTCTCAAGCGGCGATTCGAGCGTCCTCTTTGAGCGGAGCTTCTTATGATAACCGACGGCAAAGCGGTGCACCTCGTCGCGTATCTTCTGCAGCAGGTGGGTTGTTTCAAGAAAAGGCTCCAGGTAGACAGGCGCCCTTTTGCCGGGGAGATAAATCCTGTCCATATCCGTGCGTACGCCGGAGGTCTTTTCTCTCCGGTCTTTAGCCTTTGCAATCCCGGCCACTTCAATCGGGAGATCAAAAGGCTTCATGGCCTTCAATGCGGACTCAAGCTGTCCTCTTCCTCCGTCGATGAGCAATAGCCGGGGAAGTTTGTCTTCATCGCCTGAAATATTCTTCAGATACCTGCCTGCCGTTTCCCCGATCATCGCGAAATCGTCAATCCCCTCGACCGTCTTTATCTTGAATAACCTGTAGTTGTCTTTCACGAATTTCCCGTCTTCATAAACGACCAGCGCGCCGACAGCCTCGGACCCGGATATGTTCGATACGTCAATGGCCCCGATCCTTTTGGGGACCATGCCGAGGCACAGAAGGTCCTTTATCTTTAACAGCACATCATCGGTCCTCGTCTCTTTATGCCTGCTGAACGAGTAATATGCATTGTCATTCGCCATCTTCACTAAGCTGCCCTCTGATTCATTTTTCGGAAAGTAAATACGAACAGCGTCTCCCTTTTTCCCGCTCAGCCATTCCTGCTGGGTCGACAGCTTAATCTTTAAAGGAAGCAGTATGGCGGAGGGAAGCGGCATCTCTTTTGAATAAAACTGCTCTATGAAGCCCTCTATCAGTTCCCTGTTGCCCATGTCCCCGGCCTTTTTCAGGAAGAAGTCTTTTTGCCCGATGACCATGCCGTTTCTGACAAACAGCATGAACACCGACGCATCCGCCCCTTCCCTGTACAGACCGATAACGTCCGCATCTCCGAGCTCCGGGGCCCTTACACGCTGCGATTCCCACGCCCGCTCAAGCGCCTGCAGCCGGTCCCTTATTACTGCGGCCTCTTCAAACTGCTGTTCATCGGAGAGCCTTTGCATACGGTTGCGCAGGCTGGCAAGGAGCTCCTTCTTTTCTCCCAGTATAAATGATCTTACCTCATTGACGATCTCCGCGTACCTTTCCTTGCCGTCTGAATTTCTGAACGACTCTGCGCAGGGGGCCGGGCACCTTCCCATCTGATGCTGCACGCACGGCCTGAAGGGTTTATCGAGATTATACCTGCACATCCTTATGGGGAAATTACGCCGGATAAATTTCATCATCTCCCACATACCTCCCGCGGGTATGTAGGGACCGAAATACAGGGCGCCGTCTTTCCGGACCCTCCTGACCACTTCGAGCCCCGGCCAGTCTTCATTGATGCCGAGTTTCAGGTATGGATAATTCTTGTCATCCCTCAGGATTATATTGTATGGAGGTTTTTCTTTCTTTATGAAATTCGCCTCAAGGGCCAGCGCTTCAAGCTCATTTTTTGTGACGACATATTCAAAGTCCCCGACCTCCTGCACCATCTTCGTTTTTCGCGCGTCCAGGGAAGCGGACTTCTGAAAATACGACCTCAGCCTGTTCTTGAGGTTTATCGCCTTTCCCACATAGAGCACTTTCTCCTTTGCGCCCTTCAGGATGTAAATACCAGGGGAAGAAGGCGTCTGCTCCAGTTTTTTCGCGATGTCCATAAGGAAATTATAACTTAACGGCTGGGGGATAGGGCATAGCGCAAAGGGCTTAGGGCAAAGAGCAGAAGCAAAAATGTAAGATGGTGTTTGTCGATTATAGAAATTTTGGAACAGGCTCCCCTCTCCCGCCCTATACCAATACCAGGTTGTTCCGGTGAATTACTTCGTCCGAATATTTATACCCCAATACCTTCTCTATTTCGGAGGTCTTTTTCCCCCTGATCCGTTCGAGGTCTTTTGCGGAATAGTTGGTCAGTCCCTTGGCGATTTTCCTGCCCTCTTTATTCATGCAGCTCACATAATCTCCGACGTCGAAGTGGCCCTCTATTTTTATGATGCCCGAAGGGAGAAGGCTTTTGCCCTTGGTCAATAACGCGTTCACCGCGCCGTCGTCGATATAAACAGCGCCTTTCGACTTTACGCCGTAGGCAATCCATCCCTTCTTCAGGGAAAGCCTCCTGCTCTTCGGCTTAAAACAGGTCCCCACGGATTCACCCCGGATTAACCTTGTGAGAAGCCCGCTTCTCTTTCCGTTCATTATTATTACCGGGATTCCGTGTCCGGTCGCCTGTTTTGCCGCAAGTATCTTTGAATACATCCCGCCTGTGCCGACCGCGCTTCCGACTCCTCCGGCCATCTTCTCGATATCAGGCGTAATCTCATCGACACACCCTATGAGCCCGGCATCTTTATGGGCGGGATTCTTAGAATAAAGTCCGTCAACGTCTGAAAGGATGACAAACATATCGGCCTCGACAAGACCCGCCACAAGCGCTGCCAGCATATCGTTGTCGCCGAACTTGATTTCGTCGACCGCCACAGGGTCGTTCTCATTGATTATCGGAATGACGTCATAACTCAAAAGGGTGAACAGGGTATTCTTCGCATTGATATATCTCTGACGGTTGGATATGTCGTCCTTTGTCAGCAGCACCTGGGCGACTTTTTTATGGAAACCGGCAAAGTTCTGTTCATACGCCCACATCAGGCTGGACTGACCGATGGCCGCAGCAGCCTGCTTGAGCTTTATGTCTTTCGGCTTTTCCTTCAGCCCGAGCTTTTTAAGCCCTGCCGCAACAGCCCCGGAAGATACGACCACGACATTATAGCCTTTGCCGGCGACTTCGGAGATGTCCCTTGTCAGCGCATGCAGGCGCTCCGTATTCAGCCCCTGCTCAGCCGAGGCGAGGATGTTGCTGCCTATTTTAATGACAAGGCGTTTCATAAGGCAGTAACGAGTGACGAGTGACGGGTAACGAGTGAGTAATCTGCAAGCCGACTCATAACTCTTAACTCTTGACTCATAACTCTTAACTCATAACTCTTAACTCTTAACTCTTAACTCTTCTTATACTCCTCCACCTTTGTCCCGAGATAAATCATCAACTCTTTTATCCCGTCCCCGGTCACGGCGCAAATGGGGAAAAAATCATAGCCTCTATCTTTACAATAACCGGCAAGTCTGTCAAGTCTTTCCCCGTTGCCCTTTATATCGAGTTTTGTTCCCACCACTGTCAGCGGCTTCTTCATCAGCTCGGGGCTGTAAAGCTCCAGCTCCTTATTGATCTTTTCAAAATTCTCCACAGGGTCGCCTTCCTTCATCTCCGATATGTCAACGAGATGAAGGAGAATGGAGGTCCGCTCCACGTGGCGCAGGAACTGGAACCCGAGGCCTGCGCCTCTATGGGCGCCTTCTATCAGTCCGGGGATATCGGCGATTACATAGCTCCTGAAGTCTCCGTACTTGACGACGCCGAGGTTGGGAATAAGTGTTGTAAAGGGATAATCTGCGATCTTTGGTCTCGCCGCGGACATTACGGATATCAATGTCGATTTGCCCGCGTTGGGCAGCCCTATCAGGCCGACGTCCGCGAGGAGTTTCAACTCCAGCGTCAGGGTCTTTTCTTCGCCGTGCTCGCCGGGTTGCGCGAACTTCGGCGCCTGTCTTGTCGCCGTCTTGAAATGAGAATTGCCGAGCCCGCCCCTGCCTGCCTTTGCAGCGACAAACTCCTGCCCTTCGTCCGTCAGGTCGCAAAGGACCTCGCCGGATTCAAATTCCTTGATCAGTGTGCCTAACGGAACCGGGATGATGAGGTCTTTTCCGTTTTTACCGTGCATGTTCTTGCCCATTCCATGCTCGCCTCTCTGGGCCGCGTATTGCTGCTGGTATTTAATATCCAGAAGGGTATTAAGCTCCCTTGAAGGTTTAAAAATAACGTGCCCGCCCCTGCCGCCGTCTCCTCCGTCAGGTCCCCCTTTCGGAACGTACTTCTCCCTTCGGAAGCTTACACAGCCTCTGCCGCCGTCTCCGGCCTTTACGTAAACTTTTACCTGATCTATGAATTGCATGGGTAATGGTTATAATTTCCGGCTCTTCCGGGATTTGAGCATATGTTCAGGAACATTGAGACACAGGTTCACTTCGTCATTCCCGAAGTTTTTTATCGGGAATCCACCCTTCGACAGGCTCAGAGTGACACGCTTGTCATGGTGGGCCTGTCGAACCATGGATTCCCGCTTAAGGACCGCGGGAATGACGGCGGTTTTATTGTTTACACTGTCCAGTGAGAATAAAACAAAAAAGGCGGATAGTATCCGCCTTCAATAGTCCTGAAATATTTATGTCTCTATGCGCTCGCTGCCACCGGATAGACGCTGATCTTCTGCCTGTCTTTTCCCTTGCGCTCGAATTTCACAATACCGGCAGCCGTAGCGAAAAGCGTATCATCGCTTCCTTTGCCAACATTATGACCCGGATGAAATTTAGTGCCCCTCTGTCTGACGAGGACATTACCGGCCTTTGCGAGCTGACCGCCGAACACCTTTACTCCCAAACGCTGTGAATGGCTGTCACGGCCATTCCTTGTGCTTCCGACGCCTTTCTTATGAGCCATTTCCTGTATCCTCCAAAAAATATTTATTACGCCTGAATTCCCGTAATCTTGACCGACGTATAGGGCTGCCTGTGCCCCCTGATCTTCCGAAAGTTCTTTCTCGGCTTCATCTTGAACACGAGCACTTTCTTTCCTTTGCCTGTGCCCACGACATCAGCGGTAACCTTTGCCGATGCGAGATACGGTTGTCCTACCGATATTTTATCACCGTCAGAGATTACAAGCACCTTATCAAAGGTCACCGGGCCGCTTTCTTCAAGCTTCTCGACATTCAGAATATCGCCCTGGGAAACCCTGTACTGTTTCCCGCCTGTTTCAATTATTGCGTACATGACATGCCTCCGTTCCAGAAATAGACATATTTTTTAACATATAGTCGGTGGTAAAGTCAAATCAGCCACGCCTTCAGCCACGGATTTACTCGGATGATCACGGATACATAAAAAACTATTGAAAATATCTGTGTCAATCCGCGCAAATCAGTGGCTGATTTCCGTTTTTAGAATAATTAGTATAATAGGACAATGAAGAAACTGGTTCTCTTTGATATAGACGGGACGCTGATATCTACCGGAGGCGCCGGGGTAAGGGCGCTTGAAAGGGCCTTTCACAAACTTTTCGGCATTGCGGACGCATTTAACGGCATAGCGATGGCGGGGAGGACGGACTTGCAGATTATCAGGGATGGTCTCGGCACACACGGCTTTCCCAATATGGACGGCAATGTTGAGAAGATGAAGGATATGTATATTCAGTACCTTCGCGAAGAGATAAAGACTCCTCTGAAAAGTCTGAAGCCCGGGATAAAAGAAATCCTTCGGAAATTGTCCGAGCTGAATATGCCTGTCGGCCTGCTGACCGGCAACCTCGAGGACGGGGCGAGGATCAAACTCGGCCCGTTCGGTCTGAATGAATATTTTGTCGACGGGGCCTTCGGCAGCGACCATGAGGACAGGGATTATCTGCTGCCCATCGCGGTGGAGAAATTCGCGGCCAGAGGCCTGCCGTTCAGATTTGAAGATTGTATCGTGGTCGGGGACACCCCGAGGGACGTCAGATGCGCAAAAGTCCACGGAGCGAGATGCATAGCCGTGGCAACCGGCCCTTATTCACGGGAAGACCTGCTGAAGACTGATGCGGATGTTGTATTTGATTCGCTGGCCGACCGGGATACGTGCATTGATTTCATACTGAGAGGGTTTTGAGTTTTGTATTTCGGGAATCCTTCCCGAAATCTATCCCTACTATCACGAGCCCTGCCCGTTGAATACCGGACCGGTTTCGGGAGGGACTCCCGAAACACAAAAATAGACAGTGCCTCCATCAGCAAAAGTTGACTTGCCTTCTTAGTATCCTTAAACTTATTTATCGTGAAACAGGAAACCGTCGGCATAATTCAAAAAGCCCTGAAAAGCCTTCAGGAAAAATGGGGACTTGAAAGCCTGCCTGATATCGATATTGAAGTCCCGAAGAATGAAGCGATGGGGGACTTCGCGACAACGATTGCGATGAGGCTGGCAAAGGCACTTAAAAGGCCCCCGAAAAAAATTGCTGATGAGATCGTTGCTGAAATAAAAGGAATTGCGGGCGCTGATATCTTCGACGAAATTGAAATAGCAGGCGCGGGATTCATCAACTTTAAACTCAAAAAAGAATTTCTCCATGCCGGACTTGAACGGCTTTTAAGGGAAGAGCATTCATCCCTCAGGAGTGATATCGGGAAGGGCAGCAGGGTCCAGGTCGAGTTCGTGAGCGCCAATCCTACGGGTCCCCTGCACGTGGGACACGGAAGGGGCGCTGCCGTGGGCAATGCGTTGTGCAGAATACTGAAGGCCGCCGGCTTTGATGTGCAGAGGGAGTTTTACATCAATGACGCCGGGTTGCAAGTCAGGCTTTTGGGGGAATCGGTCTTTGCCCGTTACCTTCAACTGATGGGCTATGACGCGCCCCTGCCCGAAGACGGCTACAAGGGCGACTATGTGGAACCCATTGCGGAGGAAATTGTAAAAAGCGCCGGCGAAGAATATCTCAACAAGTCTTTTGAAGAATGCGGGGAGTTTTTCATCGATTACTCCTACAAGAGGATGCTTGCGGATCTCGAAGAAGACCTGAAGGATTTCGGCGTCGTCTTCGACAGGTGGCAGAGTGAAAAAGAGCTATATGAAAAGGGAAAGGTCCGGGAGGCGTTGGCCTCGCTTCAGCAGAAAAACCTCATTTATGAAAAAGACGGGGCACGGTGGTTTGAGTCGAGCCGGTTCGGAGACGACAAGGACAGGGTCGTAGTAAAAAAGGACGGAGAGTTCACTTATTTCGCGCCCGATATCGCCTATCACAAAGACAAGCTCGACAGGGGGTTCGACACGATCATCAATATATGGGGAGCGGACCATCACGGTTACATACCGAGGATAAAGTCCGCGCTTGAGGCCTTTGGCCTGCCCAGGGACAAATTCAGGGTCATCCTGATCCAGATGGTAAGCCTCCTCAGACACGGCGAGCCGGTCCAGATGTCGAAGAGGGCGGGAGAATTCGTTACTTTGCGCGAGGTGGTCGATGAGGTCGGCGCTGATATCACGAAATTCATCTTCCTCACTCGCCGCGCCGACAGCCAGCTCGAATTCGACATAGAGGTGGCAAAAGAGCAGTCCGCTGAAAACCCCGTGTTCTATGTGCAATATGCGTTTGCGCGGATATCGAGCATATTCAGGCAGGCGGCGGAAAAAAGGGGGCATGGGGCAAGGGGCATGTGGCAAGGGGACGACAAAGACACGAGGCGGCGCCTCGACCTCTTAACAGAAAATGAGGAACTGTCCCTCATCAAAAAGCTCCTTCAGTATCCGATGGTGTTTGAAGGGGCGGCGCTTTCCCTTGAGCCTCACAGGATAACTTACTACCTGCAGGAGCTTGCCGGCATGTTCCACTCCTATTACAATAAGCACCGGGTGATATCGGATGACGCCGACCTTGCAAACGCGAGATTGTCCCTTTGCAGGGCAGTGCAGATTGTGCTGAAAGAAGGATTAAATATGCTCGGCGTCTCTGCCCCGGAGAGGATGTGATGGAGTTCAGAGTTGAGAGTTCGGAGTTAAGAGTTACGTCATTCCCGCAGTCTGTTGAGCGGGAATCCAGCCCTTCAACAAACTCAGGCGACAAGCTTGTCATGGTGAGCCTGTCGAACCGTTTCGCGTTTCGGGAAGGATTCCCGAAATACAGAGAGGTAGAGGAGAATCGGATATGCTATATGTAATAGCCTTAACAATTCACGTCCTTTCCGTCATTATCTGGATCGGCGGGGTATCATTCGTTACGATGATTACCTTCCCCATGATACAGCGGGCTAACAGTTCACTTGAGCAGGTCATGATGTTCCAGGGGACCGAGCATCGCTTCGTGAAGATCGCAAAGATAATGGTCATACTTGCCGGGCTTTCAGGGGCCTATCTTATAAAGGTAAAGGGTATGAGCGTCGGTTCATGGATAATGATATCAGTCTGGACTTTTTATGCGTCCCTCTTGTTCGGCCTCGAAAAAATACTCTTCAAACAAATATTCGCAAAGCCCACGGGCGAAGAGCTCGACACTAAGAAGATATTCTCCATACTCCAGGTCTTCCACTATGTGATATTGACCCTCAGCTATTCCGCCGTTGCCGCCGGGATATTTGCAGCGCATTATTAAGATAGAAGCAGGTTGCCTCTCCTCTCCTGAAATATTTCTGCCGACTTTAGTATACTAATTGGCCGATAACTAAGAAACTCAAAATTCAAGATTCAAAAAAGAATATGCACTTTACTGAAAAAATACTCGTGCTCGACTTCGGCTCCCAGTACACCCAGCTTATCGCAAGGAGGGTGAGGGAGCAGAAGGTTTATTCGGAAATTTTACCCTATAACGTCACCATCGACAGGATAAGGGAATTCGCCCCGAAGGGGATAATACTATCCGGCGGGCCTTCGAGCGTTTATGATAACGACGCGCCCCTTCCTGATAAAGAGATTTTCAACCTCGGTATCCCTGTGTTAGGCATATGCTACGGCATGCAGCTCATGGCCCATATGTTAGGCGGGAAAGTTGCAAAATCGGCAAAGAGGGAATACGGGCGGGCGGAATTAATCATTGATGACGATACGGATTTACTTCAAAAAATAGGGTCAAGGGTCAAGGGGCAAGGGTCCAGGGTCCAGGGGCAAGGGGCAAGGGATGGAAAATTCAATATTCAAAATTCAAAACTCAATAAACTCGTCACTCGTCACTCGTCACTTGTCACTATCGTTTGGATGTCCCACGGCGATAAAATCGTCAGACAACCCAAAGGATTCACCCCCATCGCGCATACGGACAACTCGCCGGTTGCGGCCATGGCGGACAGGGGCAGGAAATTCTACGCCCTCCAGTTTCACCCCGAGGTGGCCCATACGGACAACGGGACAAAGATACTGAAGAACTTCGTATTCAACATTTGTAAGTGCAGACCCAAATGGACCATGCAGTCCTTTATAGAGACCACGACAAGGGACATAAGGGAGAAGGTGGGCAGGGACAAGGTCGTTTGCGCCATAAGCGGCGGCGTTGATTCCGCTGTGACCGCCGTGCTTATTAATAAAGCGATAGGCAGGCAGCTTACCTGCATATTTGTCGACAACGGTGTTTTGAGGGAAGGCGAGGCCCTGAAGGTTGAAGGCATGCTGAAAAAACACTTTCGTATGAACATCGTCTGCGTGGACGCCGCGCAAAGATTTCTAAAGAAGCTCAAGGGCGTCGCTGATCCCGAGAAGAAGAGAAAGATCATCGGCAATGAATTTATACATGTATTTCAGGAAGAGGCGAAAAAGATAAAGGGCGCGGAGTATCTCGCCCAGGGCACATTATATCCCGACGTCATCGAAAGCATATCGTTCAAAGGCCCGTCCGCCATGATAAAAAGCCATCACAATGTCGGCGGACTGCTGAAGAATATGAAACTGAAGCTCGTCGAACCGCTGAGGGAGCTCTTCAAGGATGAGGTCAGGGTCCTCGGAAGGGAGCTCGGCATGCCGGACGAGGTCATCAACCGGCACCCATTTCCCGGGCCGGGGCTGGCAATCCGAATCATAGATGAAGTCACTCAGGGCAGGGCCGATATCCTCAGAAAAGCGGACACGATAGTGCTCGATGAGATAAAGAAAGCGGGACTTTATCATGAGCTCTGGCAGGCGTTTGCCGTCCTTCTCCCCATAAAGACCGTCGGCGTGATGGGGGACGAGAGGACATACGAAAATGTAGTCGCCATACGCGCGGTCAAGAGCGTTGACGGCATGACCGCCGACTGGGCCAGGCTCCCATACGACATTTTAGGCATTATATCCAACAGGATCATAAACGAGGTCAAGGGCATCAACAGGGTCGTTTTCGATATCAGCTCAAAGCCGCCGAGCACTATTGAATGGGAGTAGCGGCGGAGTCAGGAGTCAAGAGTTTGGCGTAGGGGCACGCCCTGTGCCTGCCGGGTGAAACCTGGCAGCCCCGCAAATCCTTCATAAGAATTTCACATTTATCATGCTAAAATCTACGAACAGTTCAGCCCGGATAATTCACAAATATCGCACTTCGGGAGGCATGATTTAAAAACATCTTCAAAGCAATGAGATTATTTGTAAGGACTTTTCGCCAGTTAAGTTATGGTTCTTCCGGGAATTGTGCGGGTAAGCACCGTCATTCCCGCAGTCAGTAAGCGGGAATCCAGTGGATATAAATGATTTTCTTTTAAAAGAGTAGATGATAATAAAGTTTGTTCAAGAAGATGGGCGCTTAAAGAGCGGAAAGGCGGAAGCAATTGCTTCTTAAGGAGCTGGATTCCCGATTAAAACTTCGGGAATGACGGTTAATATATGCTTTTTCACAGGAAAAGCCTGAAGAACCTAAGTTATTGCCTTTACAGAATGTACTTTTTACAGCACGCGAAAATTCCGGCCAAGGGATTGCTGCAACATGTTTTTCAATCATACCTCCCGGAGTTTATGAATAAGCCGGGCCAAGGCAAGGACGCTTGCGCAGTCGGACAAAACGTGTTATATAAAAGCTAAACAGCGCATAAATCCCCTCTTTGGCAAAGAGGGGGGAAGGGAGATTTTTTGCTGAATATTGTTATTTCAAAATCCCCCTGCATCCCCCTTTTTCAAAGGGGGAATATGCTGCAACTGAGCAATTAACAATCAAAGGAGGGCATCATGAAAAAACTTATTTCTCTGCTGTTGGCCTTGTCCCTGCTGTGGATCGCCGCGGGCTGTACGCAGTATCATGCCAGGGGCGCGGGAGTCGGAGGGGCGGTAGGCGGTGTTGCCGGCGCGCTTCTTGACAGTAAAAATCCCTGGCGAGGGGGCGTGATCGGCGCGGTTCTGGGAGCTATCGCGGGGGCCACTCTGACGGAAGTATCCATGCAGGCCACCCAGGAGGCGGTGCAGCAGAACAAGCCTGTGGAGTACAGGACGGCTGACGGCCGCGGAGTAGTCGAGGCATATCCGCTGGATTATGACGCCAGGACAAAGTGCCACAAGGTGCAGGAAAGGGTATGGGAAGACGGCAAGCTGGTTAAAGACCAGATAAAAGAGGTCTGTGAAGGCGAGAAGAGCGAGAAGAAGTACTAAATAATCGCCGCAGAGTTCACAGGAAAATAAGAGGTGCATTTCAGGGGCTGTCCCGAAAAAATGGGTCAGCCCTTTTTGTTTTTCAGGGTTTGTGATAACATTAATGGTTTTCAGGGTGAACCATTAAGAGGCATTAGCCACGGATTCACACGGATTTTTTTCAACAATGAGTTTCACGAATACATGTTTTAAATCTGTGTATATCCGCGTCAATCTGTGGCTAAAAATCTTTTTTATCCTCGGTAATTAACTTATTATGGAAGAACGGATACAGAAAATTTTAGCGAAATGCGGCATAGCCTCCCGGAGGAAAGCGGAGGACATGATTCTTGAGGGAATGGTCACTGTAAACGGCACTCGCGCAGTTCTCGGCATGAAGGCCGACCTTGAGAGAGACCACATCAAGGTCAGGGGCAAGCTTATACATACAGCGGAACAAAAGGTCTACCTGATGTTTAACAAGCCGGACAAGTGCCTTACAACCATGTCGGATTCCGAGGGGCGGGCGACCGTGAAGGATTTCCTCAAGGGCGTGAAGGCGCACGTGTTTCCTGTGGGAAGGCTCGACTATAATTCCGAGGGACTCCTCGTCCTTACCAATGACGGAGACATGGCGCACGCTATACTCCACCCGGCCAAAAAGGTCCCGAAGACATATCTTGTGAAGGTTGACGGTTTTCTCGAAGACAAGGACAAGGCCAGGCTGGAAAAAGGGATCAGGCTCGAGGACGGACTGACGGCGCCTGCGAAGGTTAAAAAGGTGAAAGAGACGGAAGCCAATTCATGGATTGAAATGACGATCTATGAAGGCAAAAAAAGGCAGGTCAGGAGGATGCTTGAAAGGGTCGGGCATCCGGTGATAAAGCTGAAGAGGACCAGGATCAACGGGCTTTCTCTTGGGAGGCTTGAACCCGGAACATTCCGGCATTTAACGCCTGAGGAGATAAAGAAATTAAAAAAGGACGTAGGAAGGACGCAATAGGAAATTCTACATAAAATCTCCCCTGACCCCTGCTTAAGGCACCTACTGTTGGTCTTTGCCAAGGAGGGGGAGCATTGATTCCCCCTTTGAAAAAGGGGGATGAAGGGGGATTTTCAGATGAAATTCAGTATGAGAGAAAATATATGCTAAGGGACAAATATTGCGGTGAGATAAACGAACAGGACATCGGCTCGACTTTAAATATTGCGGGCTGGGCCAACAAGTGGCGCGACCACGGGGGGGTGATATTTATCGACCTCCGCGACAGGAGCGGCATTGTGCAGGTAGTATTCAATCCTGAAATCAGTTCGGATATCCACGCGCTTGCCCACAGGGTGAGGAATGAATTTGTAATCCAGGTAGCCGGAGAAGTGAGGAAGAGACCTGAAGGCACGGTCAATCCCTCCATCCCCACCGGTCAAATCGAGATTATCGCAAAGGAGCTGAAGATCCTCAATGAATGCAGGCCGCTCCCGTTCATGATTGAAGACGAAACAGACGCCTCCGAGTCCCTCAGGTACAAGCACCGGTATCTCGATCTCAGAAGGCCGGTCATCCAGAAAAACCTGATCACCAGGCATAAGGCCGTAAAGGGCATACGCGCGTATCTCGATTCACAGGGATTTATCGAAATAGAGACCCCGATGCTCACAAAGAGCACGCCCGAAGGCGCGAGGGATTACCTCGTGCCCAGCAGGACGAACCCAGGGCATTTCTTCGCGCTCCCTCAATCTCCTCAGTTGTTCAAACAGATACTCATGGTGTCCGGAATGGACAGGTATTATCAGATAGTCAAATGCTTCCGCGACGAGGACCTCAGGGCCGACAGACAGCCTGAATTCACACAGGTCGATATGGAGATGTCCTTTGCCGGCAGGGAGGACATTATCGCCGTCACGGAAGGTATGATAAGAAAGGTCTTCGCGGACGCCGCCGGAGTGGACCTGCAGACCCCTTTTCAGAGGCTGACTTATTACGAAGCGATGGAGAGGTTCGGCTGCGACAAGCCTGATATGAGATTTGCGCTTGAGCTCAAAGACGTCAGCGACATTGTCAAGGATTCGTCGTTCAAGGTATTTTTGGACACCCTCTCAAGGGGAGGCATCGTAAAGGGCCTCAACGCAAAAGGCCTCGCAGTCTATTCGAGAAAAGAGCTTGACGACCTCACAAAGGAAGTCCGGTCTTTCGGCGCAAAAGGACTCGCGTGGATAAAGATAAAAAACGGCTTCGAATCCCCGATAGCGAAGTTCTTCCCGGAACAGGCGTTGAAGGCCCTTGCTGAAAGGCTCGAAGCAAAAGAGGGCGACCTCCTCCTTTTTGTAGCGGACAGCGTGAAGGTTGCCAATGACTGCCTCTCAAGGCTCAGGAACGAGATGGGCCGAAGACTTGATCTGATAAAGGACGGGGTTTACGCGTTCGCATGGATAACGGACTTCCCGCTTTTTCAATGGAATGAGGAAGAAAAGAGATACGAGGCCATGCACCATCCGTTTACGAGCCCGATGGAAGAGGACCTGGAGGGCTTTCTTTCCGTGCCTCTCTCCGAACTCCGAACTCCAAACTCCAAACTCTCTTCACTGCGGGCGCAGGCCTATGATATCGTGCTCAACGGTTATGAGATCGGCGGTGGCAGCATCCGTATTTATAAAAAGGAAGTCCAGGACCGGATGTTCCAGCTCCTGAACATCAGCCCGGAGGACGCATCCGTGAAATTCGGCTTCCTCCTCGAGGCCCTGGAATTTGGCGCGCCGCCGCATGGAGGGATAGCCCTTGGCCTCGACAGGCTTGTGATGATCATGGCAGGCGCCTCCTCTATAAGGGACGTGATCTCCTTCCCCAAGACACAGAAGGCCGTATGTCCCCTCAGCAACGCCCCTTCAGAAGTAGACCCGAAGCAGCTCAGGGAGCTGAGCATCAAGCTTGATATAGTGGAGTAGGGGCAGACCTGTGTGTCTGCCCTGGACAGCAGAAGCATACCAGCCCTGAAAGGCATGCCGGGAACATGATTACATCTATAGAAGACGCAGGTGCGCCCCTACATTGACAGGTCATCGGAAATGTGATAAAAAATGTATAAGCGCTACGGGGAATGCGCTTTTTTATTTAGTACACCGGATGGAGCGGATGAATTAAAAAATATGGACCATGTAAGCGAGAGCGCCCTTGCCGAAAAGTATGCCCACCTTTTCGGCCGGATTGCGATAGAGAAGGGCTTTGTAACGTACTCACAGGTCATGGAAGCCCTTGACGTGCAGATGTCAAATGATAATTCCTCCGTCACGAGACCTCACAAGCTTATCGGGGAGATACTCTTTGAAAAGGGAATGATGACCCTGAAGCAGATCGAGAGCGTATTAGACGAGATCATGAAGTAGGGGCGACCCGGCGGGTCGCCCGGATGGGCGATTCACCGAATCACCCCTACACCTGCAAACCATCTGATTTTTAATCAATTTCCTGGGCCCGCCGTACAAATAAGCAAAAATTATAAATTAATTTGAATTTTTATATTGACTTGCCCCAAGGTCTTCCATATCATAGATACTCGTTACTTTAAGGATTCTTGCATTTTTACGGAATAATACCCTTTTATATATTCTTCACATCTTTCATTGAAGAAAAACTGGTACCTTATCTTTCTGTTATGAAAAGGAGAGACGCATGAGACTTGTATTGTTAGGAGCCCCCGGAGCAGGTAAGGGGACGCAGGCGAAGAAACTCATTGAGAAGTACGGCATCCCCCAGATTTCAACCGGCGATATCCTGAGAAAGGCCGTTGCCGACGGAACGCCCCTCGGGAAAGAAGCAAAGATAATTATGGACAAGGGAGGGCTTGTCTCTGATGCAATTGTTATCGGACTCGTCAAGGAAAGGATAGCGCAGGATGATTGCAAGAAAGGGTATATCCTTGACGGCTTCCCGCGCAACACTGCCCAGGCTGAGACACTCGATAACGTGTTGACTGATATGAAGGCGCCCCTTGATGTCGCCCTGAGTGTCGATGTGGACAAGGATGACCTGATGAAGAGGCTTACAGGCAGGCGCACTTGCAAGAGTTGTCAGCAAATGTATAATATTTACTTTTCTCCGTCAAAGAAGGACGGCGTATGCGATAAATGCAGCGGGGAACTTTTCCAGCGGGACGATGATAAGGAAGCGACCATCAAGAACAGGCTCGACGTATATGAAAAAGCGACCGCGCCCCTTATCGATTATTACGGCAGGAAAGGCATCCTCAAGTCCGTAAAAGGCGTCGGCAGCATAGATGAGATTTTCGGTAAGATCTGCGCAATGCTCGGATCATAAAATACAGCACGTTGATTGAAAAAAAATTAAGGAGGAAGAAATGGCATTAGTTAATCCACACGGCAAAGAGAAGAAACTTAAACCCCTTCTTCTCGAAGGCAAGGCGCTGGAAGAAGCAAAGGCAAAGGCGAAGACCCTCACACAGGTCAAGATGACCTCGAGGGAGACAGGCGATCTCATCATGTTAGGCATCGGCGGGTTTACCCCGCTTGAAGGCTTCATGGGGTCTGCCGACTGGAAGGGGGTCTGCGACAATTACACAATGGCGGACGGGACCTTCTGGCCCATTCCCATCACCCTTTCAACCACAAAGGGTCAGGCCGACAGCATCAAGATCGGCGAGGACGTGGCCCTTACCGATGAGGACAGCGGCGAGATAATGGGACTTATGACGGTAAAAGAGAAATACACCATCGACAAAGAGCATGAATGCAAGAAGGTGTTCTGGACGACCGATACCGAGCATCCCGGCGTCGCAAAGGTAATGGCGCAGGCCGAGATCAATCTCGCGGGCCCGGTGAAGGTCCTGAGCCAGGGAAAATTTCCTGAAGAATATCCCGGCATCTACATGACTCCGGCTGAATCGAGGAAGTTCTTTACTGAGAAAGGCTGGGCCACGGTCGCGGCATTCCAGACCCGTAACCCGATGCACCGCTCCCACGAATACCTCACAAAAATCGCCATTGAAATCTGCGACGGCGCCTTCATCCACATGCTTTTGGGAAAATTAAAAGCAGGCGACATTCCGGCTGACGTAAGACAGAACGCGATTGACGTCCTTATCTCCAAATATTTCGTGAAAGACACAGTCCTGGTCGGCGGATATCCTCTCGATATGAGATACGCGGGTCCGAGGGAGGCCCTCCTGCACGCGCTTTTCAGGCAGAACTACGGCTGCAGTCATCTCATCGTGGGCCGCGACCATGCAGGTGTCGGCGACTACTACGGCCCGTTCGACGCTCACAAGATATTTGATGAGATTCCCGCAGGCGCGCTTGAGACCAAGCCGCTGAAGATAGACCATACATTCTGGTGTCACAAATGTGATGGAATGGCTTCCATGAAGACCTGTCCTCACGGCAAGGAAGACAGGCTGATGCTCAGCGGAACGAAACTGAGAAAGATGCTGTCCGAAGGCGAGGAAGTCTCCGACAAATTCAGCAGGCCGGAAGTCCTTAAGATTCTGAGGGCCTATTATGAAGGCTTGAGTGAAAAAGTTGAGATTAAGCTGCATAAACATGCGGAAGGCGGATAGAAAGAGTTAAGAGTCAAGAGTTATGAGTTAAGAGGTGAGGCAAAGACTTTTTTCCCGACTTCTCACTTCTCACTTCCGACTTTCTAACTTCATGAGTGAGAGGGGGTGTTAGGCAGGCGGTTTTATTAATACAGGAACATTCAAGATGTAGGGGCGGGTTTGAAACCCGCCCTCAAG
>JACRHD010000065.1 GCA_016234115.1 Nitrospirota bacterium | reverse complement strand
TCGTTATCATTATCGAACCGCTATCTACTTTCACTGCGGCGGTCTGGATTTATTCCCGAAACCACCGACCGATCCAATACTAAAATTCAGGTCCTTCTGACACAATATGTTGGGGCTACCCATGAGAAAGTCTGATGCGGCGAATAAATATTAATCCACAGATTACACTGATTAACACAGATGTATTTAGAAATAATTATTCAATCTGTGAAATCTGTGTAATCTGCGGATAAATAAATCCATTCTCTGTGCCCTCTGTGGTCAGGTGGTGGATTCTGTACGTCTCCCGCGATTCACAATCCCGGATAAAACTGCTACAATAGTCGAATGTCGAACAAGAAAATCAGACAGAAATATTTTGTATCCAGAGACCTCCGCATCTCGATAGCGCTGATAATCCTCTGGTCCCTGCTTGTTACCGCTTTCTTCACGTATCTGGCAAAAGAGTTGGGAGAGAAAATCGGGCACGGCACTCTGCTGTTCATAATTGTGATGCTGGGATATGTCGTCATCGTAGTGGCATTGACCATGCTGTTTTCACACCGATTGATCGGGCCGTTTCAGCGATTAAAGACCGAGATAAGGCTGATCATCGCCGGTGAATACAAGAGAAGACTGGGCGTAAGAAAGAACGACGACCTTTATATCAGGTCGTTCATAAACGAAGTCAACAAGATCCTGAGCGAGCTTGAAAGGCTGCATAATTACAGAGAAGACGTGGTCAGGCACATTGATTCGGAGCTGATGACATTCATCACCCTGATCGAGGAAGGGGACCAGTCGAAGGAAAAACTGCGGGAAGCGGCGCTGGCGTTTCACAAGAAGATCAAGTCTCTGGAACAGGGTTAGAGGTGTAGGGGCGAGGTGACCTCGCCCTTACTACCTGATATACGCCTCGGTGACGTACCTGCGCATCATTCTGTGGCTGTTGAAGTAGTAGGCGTTTTTGCCGATGGCATTCTGCATCATGCGTATCCACTGTTTGCGGTCGGTATAATAAAGAGGGATTATTACCTTCTCAAGTTTATTATAAAGGTCCTCGACGTCTATCCTGTTCATATTATTGTCGGGCCTGATCTCCGTCGGGGCCGGGCCTATGGACCAGCCGGTAAAGCCCTCGATGTGCCCTTCGATCCACCAGCCGTCAAGGACGCTGAAATTCATCACCCCGTTGTGCGCCGCCTTCATTCCGCTCGTTCCCGACGCTTCGAGCGGTCTGAGGGGTGTGTTCAGCCATATATCGACGCCTGAGACGAGCTTTAAAGCTGTCTCCATATTATAATTCTGGAGGAACACAATCCTGATTTTTCCCTTCATCTGCCGTGAGTAGGAGATGATTCTTTCAATCAGTTGTTTGCCGACAGTGTCTCTGGGATGGGCCTTACCCGCGTAGATTATCTGGACCTTGCCGCCGCCGATTTTTTCAAGCCTCTTTATATCAGTGAACAGGAGGTCCGCCCTTTTATAGGCGGTCGCCCTGCGCGCGAAGCCCAGTGTAAGGGTATCATAGTCCATACCGGCATCCGAAACGGAATTGACATAGTCGATAAGTTTTCTCTTGGCCTCCATATGGGCCTCCCACAGCTCCTCATCGGGGATTGCCCCCACCCTCACGAATATCTCAGGTTCGTTGGCCCAGCCCGGGAGGTATTTATCGAACACCCTCTTCATGCTGTCACAGGTCCACGTATACGAGTGCACCCCGTTTGTTATCGCGTTGATTATATAACCGGGAAACATGGACTGCGACACCTCTCCGTGTTTCTTCGCTACCCCGTTGACATAGTCGCTCAGGTTAAAACCGAGAAACGTCATATTGACCTTTTGGTCTCCGGCAAGTTTCTTGAGGATCTTTTCCGGGAAATAGTTTCCAAGCACCTTGTTGTAGAGGTCATATGAAAATTTGTCGTGTCCCGCTTCAACAGGGGTATGCGTCGTGAACACGCACAGGTCTTTTACGGACTCAGTGTCCCATATCTGGGATTCGTCCCAGACCGATTCTATGTCTTTTTTAAATTTATGGAGCAGCTCAAGGGTCAAAAAAGAAGCATGGCCCTCATTCATATGATATTTTTTTATCTTAAAGCCCATCCTGTTGAGCATCCTGACCCCGCCTATGCCTAAAAGCGCCTCCTGCTTCAGGCGGTAAGCGTCATCACCCCCGTAAAGACTGTCCGTCAGTGTCCTGTCTTCCGGACTGTTTTCGGGCAGGTCCGTATCAAGATAGATTACAGGGACGCCGAGTCCGTTGCGAGGGCTTTTTACAAAATATACCCAGGCCCCCACAAAGACCGTCCGGCCTTCCATGACGAGAGAGACCTTTTCGGACGCCTTATCCAGGATTTTAGACGGCTCCCATTCAACGGGATGCTCTATCTGCTGCCCCTCGCCGTCGATTTCCTGGCGGAAATATCCTTTACGGCAGATCAGCGTCACGGCAACGAAAGGGAGATTCAGGTCCGAGGCGGACTTTACAGTATCTCCGGCCAACACTCCCAGACCGCCGGAATAGGTCGGGATCTCATCGCGCAGTCCTATCTCCATAGAGAAATATGCGATCTTCTGCGCCGTAATATGTTTGGCTAAAATCGACATGATATGTATTATATCAGATTTTTATCTGATGGATTGGCTTCCCGCATTTTCTGTTTTTTATTAAGTGAACCTGATACTATTACGGCATAATCCGGAGTTTCTTTAATTATTAAAATATAATTTCATGTGCTAAAATACTCCGATCTTCTTAACATCTGTTTCGAGTGTACTGAGCCGTCATTCCCGCAGTCCTTAGGCGGGAATCCATGGTTCGACAAGCTCACCATGACAAGCTAAAAGTGTCACCCTGAGCCTGTCGAAGGGTGGATTCCCGATTACCACCTCGGGAATGACATTGTGCAAGAGTTTCAGTGTTAAGAGATTTATGCACGCTACAATAGTAACGTAAATAATAACAGGAGGTTATCATGGATATAAAATCATTTGTCTTAAAAAAGGCACTCGAAGCGAAGGAAGGCGCGAGGTCGATTGCGAAGGTTTCGTCCGGACGGAAAAATGCCGCCCTAATAAAAATGGCCGGGGCCTTGAAGAAGAAGACGAAGGAGCTGCAGAGAGAGAACAACAAAGATATCGCCGCCGCCCGGAAAAAAGGACTGTCAAAGGCCATGATCGACAGGCTTACCCTGACGACGCGGAGGATTGAAGACATGGCAAACGGGCTTATTGAAATAGCCGCGCTGCCCGACCCTGTGGGTGAAATCGTAAAGATGTGGAGGAGGCCGAACGGGATGGAGGTCGGCAGGATGCGCGTGCCCATAGGCGTTATCGCAATAATCTATGAATCGAGACCGAATGTGACCGCGGACGCTACGGGACTGTGCCTGAAGGCCGGCAACGCCGTCATACTGCGGGGCGGCTCCGAGGCCATAAATTCCAATCTTGCCATAGTGAACATTTTAAGGAGTATTGCGAAAGCGGAAGGCATTCATGAGGGAGTGGTGACGTTCATCAATACCCCGGAAAGGGAGGCGGTGATGGAGATGTTGAAGCTCGAAGGGACCATCGACCTCGTTATCCCAAGGGGAGGCGAAGGGCTCATCAGGGCCGTCACCGAGAATTCCCGCATCCCCGTGCTTAAACATTACAAGGGCGTATGCCACGTGTTTGTGGACCGTGACGCTGATTTTAAAATGGCTGAAGATATTTGCTTTAACGCAAAGGTCCAGCGCCCCGGCACCTGTAACGCAATGGAGACCATGCTTGTGGACGGGAAGATAGCGAAGAAATTTCTCCCTCAGATGATTAAGAGATTTAAAGACGGGAAGGTCTTGTTGAAGGGATGTCCGATGACGAGGAAGACCGATAAATCCCTTGAGGCGGTCAGGGAAGAAGACTATTACAATGAATATCTCGATAAGATACTGAACATAAAGATAGTGAGGGACATGGATGAGGCGATGGACCATATCGCGAAATACGGTTCCGCCCATACGGATTCAATCGTCACAAAAGATTACGGCAAGGCCATGAGGTTTCTGCGCGAGGTGGATTCCGCCTCCGTATTCGTAAACGCGTCGACGAGATTGAGCGACGGCTTCCAGTTCGGCCTCGGCGCCGAGATGGGCATCTCCACCGACAAGATACACGCGCGCGGCCCCATGGGGCTTGAGGAGCTTACGTGCACGAAGTTTATCGTCTTCGGCAGCGGGCAGTTGAGGGTGTGAGCATGATATAATATATGAACAAAAAAAGGGGGGGGACAAAAACATGACGCAAAAAAGAGAAGCGGTAAGATATTTTGAAAATGCAAAGGAACTGCTGAAAAAATCTCCAATCGAAGACAGCAGGTATTCCGATGTCAAATATGTTCAACAGGCATGCGGCACAGCTTACCTTGCAATCCTGAAAGCCATCGACGAATATCTGTTGAAACGAGGCGTCGTTCAAAAGAACCTGCCTAAGTCTGTTGAAGGCTATAGGGCTATGCTGAAGAAGTATTTAACCTCGCATAACGGCAAACTCTCCAGGGACTTTGAGGCCCTTTATGGAGAACTTCACATATCAGGTTATTACAGGGGCGATCTGAGGCATGTGGACGTTGTGAAGGCGGCCTTCAAAGTTGCCAGGTCGTTTATTGATAAGGTCAAGTAGCGCGAAAGATATCCCGGCCGCTGCCGGCGGGATTCCCAGCCGATAGAGGCATTTCGCCGTCGCGCCTGAGCCGATGTCGATGTTGTTGTTTGGCTTACCCAGCGTTATTTAATGGTTCAAAAAATGCGTTACGACCATCGCTAAAGATATTCTCTTTTCCCTGGTTTCCGACAAGGTGAGGGATGATGACGCTTTGTGGCTTTTCAGTATTGCTGAAAAAAACCATTCTTCTGTATACTTCAATGTATTATGCGAATAGGCATCTACGGCGGCACATTCAACCCGATACACTATGGACATCTCAGGACGGCTGAAGAAGTCCGCGCGATGCTGTCTCTCGACAAAATACTTTTTATCCCTGCTGGCAAAACACCTTTTGAAAAACCGGATATGGCAAGGGCCGCGCACCGTTTCAATATGGTAAAAGAAGCGATAGCCGGCAATCCTCATTTTGAAATCTCCGACGTGGAGGTCAGGTCCCGGGGTAAATCATTTACGGTCGATACGGTGGAGAAACTGAGAGAGAAACACGCCGGCAGCGAGCTGTTTTTCATTCTCGGGATAGACGCCTTCCTGGACCTTCCTCACTGGAAGCAGCCCGGCAGGCTTGTCGACCTCGCGCATTTCGTAGTTATATCAAGACCGGGCCACACCTTTTCCGGCCTCGCGTCGTCTCCGTATCTCAAGCGGGTCTCCCGAAAGACATTGCATGAGATCGATGCGGGAATGAAAAACGTTTTTTCTTTTGACATTTCGGAAAGCCGGAAGGGCTTTCTGTGCAGAGTTACGGCGCTTGATATCTCGGCGTCGAATATCAGGAACATGATCGTATCGGGCAGGAAAATAAAATACCTCTTGCCTGATTCAGTGGAATCCTATATAATTTCACATAAATTGTATAAACGTGGTAGGGGCGATTCGGTGAAGCGCCCTTGTCCGGGCGACCCGGCGGGTAGCCCCTACAAAAAACAGGGGAGACTTTAATTAGCACCATCAAGAAAAAAGCTGTCATGGCGGCTGAAGCAGCTCTTGAAAAGAAAGCCAGAGACACTGTTATCCTCGAATTAAAAGACCTTTCAACCATTGCAGATTATTTTGTGATCTGTTCCGGCGACAACCCGGCGCAAATAAGGGCGATAGCGGAAGCTATAGAGGAAAAGTATTCAAAGACCAAAATCTTTCCCTCCGGCAGGGAAGGGATGGGCTCAGCCCGCTGGGTCCTGATAGACTACGGCGATATAGTCATCCATATTTTTGATGAGGAAACAAGGGCGTATTATGAACTGGAAAAGCTCTGGATAGACGCGCCGAGAATAGAGATAGAAAGGAAGAGGTAACAGCATGGCAAAATTTTCAGTCTTCCTGATTATACTTTTTCTCCTTGTTGTGGGCGTCCTCGCATTTTTCAACAAAGACACCGTCAACCTGACGGTCTGGAACGATGTAATGTATGAGGTCCCCGTAATCGGCCTGATACTCATATCCACCGCAACGGGCATCCTGGCCATGTTCATTATCTTTTCCATCCGGGACGCGCGCCGTTTTTTAAGCAACTGGCAGTTCACCCGCCGCCAGAAGAAAGACCTGAAGATACAGGAATCGTACGCAAGGGGACTTGACGCCTTTTTTGCCTGCAGATATGAGGAGGCCCGGGACCTTTTTGACCGCGTTATCAAAGAGGACCCCTCGCACGAGAACGCGCTCCTGAGGCTGGGGGACATCGCCTTTAACGAAGGCGATTATGCGATGGCAAAGGAATTTTATACGATGGCAAAGGAGATAAGGCCGGGGAGCGTCGAGGTGCTGCTGTCTCTCGAAAAGATCTTCGAGGCCCAGCACAAATGGAAGGAGTCCCTGAAATATCTTGACACCATCCTCGACATCGATGATGAAAACCCCGAAATCCTCCAGAAGAAGCGGGACATATATGAGAAGGACAGGAAGTGGGAAGACGTCCTTGAGGTCCAGCATAAAATCCTCAAATGCGACCTCCCCGACGAGGAAGAGAAGGAGGAGCAGAAAAAATTCCTCGGTTACAAGTATGAGCTCGGATGCCGCTACCTCGAAACAAACAATACCGACAAGGCGGTGAAGACCCTGAGGTCCGTCATAAAATCGGACAAGGACTTTACGCCGGCGTATATTGCGCTTGCCGAGGCATATCTCAAGGACGGCAATACCGATGAGGCGCAGGACGTCCTGATGAAGGGGTTTGAAGCGACTTCCTCACTGGTGCTTCTGGTGCGCCTGGAGGACTTTTTTATAACAATGGGAGAGCCGGGTACGATCATAGACCTCTACCAGAAGGCGATCCAGAAAGAGCCGAGGGAAGTGAAGCTCCAGTTCTTCCTCGCAAAACTTTATTACCGGCTGGAAATGATAGATTACGCGTATGAGACCATCAGCACGCTGGACATGAGCGCTTATGACTTTCCGGATTTCCACATCCTTTTGGGAAGCATTTACCAGAGGCGCTCCCAGCATGAAAGGGCCGCTGAGGAATTCAGGAAGGCCCTCAAGGCTGATAAACCGCTCCTTGTCCCGTTTTGCTGCTCAGGCTGCGGCTATTCCTCCAAAGACTGGGCAGGGAGATGCGCGTCGTGCAAGAGCTGGAACACCTTTATTCTGAATACCCATGAAATCTGCAAGCCAAAGAAAAGACAGAGTAGTTCTTGATACCAGCCTTTTTGTAAATCCGGAAGTCCGAGGCGACTTTGGAAATACTCCTACTGAAGCAATAAATGAGTTTCTCGATATTGCCCGCCAAATCCCTGCGCTCGAATTCTACATGCCTTCTTCGATTTTCAGGGAGCTCCTGAATTTTGTAAACGAGAAGGAAATCCCCGGGGCCTTATTGGCGGTCCTGCGCCAGAAATCGCCGGGCAAACACGAGATGACCTGTCCTGCGTTCTTCCTTTATGAGCTCATTGAAGACATAAGAGACCGTGTCAATAAAGGGTTGAGGATCGCCGAGAAGGCGGTCAGGACCGCCGGGAAGAGCGAAGAGCAGGAAGTCATCCAGGGCATGAGGAAAAACTACAGGGAGGCATTGCGGGACGGCATAATCGACAGCAAAGAGGACGTCGATCTCATCCTTCTTGCAAAAGAACTCGACGCCCTCCTCGTCACTGTAGACCTCGGGGCCATCAAATGGGCGGAGAAGCTTGGAATACGGTGGCTCCTGCCGAGCAAGTTTAAGGAATATCTTCTGAGCTTTATCGAGAAAGAGGAATAAAGCCGGATGTGTCTCGTAGCGCCCTCATTTATTGGGGGCGGCTTAGGTCTTAGACATGGGTATTGCACAATTTACTTTTTAGTAAAATGTGTAGGCCTACCCCACGGATGGAGGTGGTATTAATTGGTGCCGAAGGGGGGATTTGAACCCCCACGGCGTTTCCACCACTAGACCCTGAACCTAGCGCGTCTGCCAGTTCCGCCACTTCGGCAACATAAAAGTGAGAAGTAAGAAGTGGGAAGTAGGAAGTGAAAACAAAAAACATCTTCAGTTCCTCTTCTTTACTTCTCACTTCTTACTTCTTACTTCCTACTTTTCCGCAGGGACAACAAACGGATTATCACCTTCGATCCTTGTTAATTTCAAATTCTCTCTCTGTAATACTAAATCAGCAGTGCCCCTGTTTTCAAGACTCCTGCTTTTTACGGTCTGCCATACGCCCCGCCAGTTGAGGCTTACGAATATAAATTCACCGGTTATTCTTACAAACTTCGGCGTGAACAATAATTCCGCCTTTTCGAAATTCAGGCCCCTGAAAATCTCGTCGGCAAGCTTTTCCTCTGTCATGTTCTTCAGCGCCGGGGAGTCTTTTCCCTGATACGCGCTTCTTATGACTTCTATCCTGTTGACGGCCTCCGCCGTCAGGAGAGAGTCGGCTGAAGGCTTCACCTTCTCCTTGCCGCAGCCGGAGATGACCGATATTATCAGCAGCAACGGGAGAAGGAATTTTTTCATGGATAGATTTTACATGCTCAACCGAGAATATTGCAACATGACCTTGATTCACCATCAAAAGACAGGCCACAGAGACCACAGAGGAAAAAAATATTAATCCACAGATTACACTGATTAACACAGATGTATTTAGAAATATTTTTTTAATTTGTGAAATCTGTGTAATCTGCGGATAAATAAATCTTTTCTCTGTGACCTCTGTGGTTAGGTGGTGGATTTTGGATGAGGGGGGCATTCTGCAGGGGCGGCACGCCGGGCCGCCCTTACGCCTTGAAAAAATACCGGCATGAAGAATAGATGAAGTAGGCCGCAATCGACAGCAGGATGACGCCGGAGACAAGATTTATCCGTTTAATAGTCGTATCTGAAATAAAATGTTTTGCCCAGTAGAGAAAAAAAGACAGGATGAGCAGATAAGAGGCAAGCCCGAAGCCTCCTGCCGCAAGAAAGGTCACCGCGATGTCTGGGCTGAAATCGTCGATCAGCTTTATGTCCTTGAATATCCTTACGCCGATGAGCCACCACAGGACCATCATCGGATTTGCCGCGGACAGGGAAAACCCGCCGATCAACCCCCATCTTTTCCCCCTGTGAAATTTCGAGTTTTTCTTTGAAGCCTGGTCCGCTGAGCTGTGGCGGATAACGGCAATGCCTAAAAAGATGAGAAGCGCGGCCCCCGCGGTGCTGAATATAGCCATCATCTTTTCGTCTTCAAGAAACGGGGCTATGCCGAAAAAGGCGATAATGCCGTATGCTATATCGGCGATCAGCGCCCCGAGAATCACCATAAGCGATGAACGAAGGTGCCCGTTTATCGTCCTCCTGACGACTTCAATCTGGACCGGGCCTGCCGGGACGGCAGCGAGAATACCCGTGATGTAAGCCGCAATGATGAAGATGACGTATCTCATCGTAGGTAGTAAATTGTAACAGATGGAAGCAATAATTATGAAGGCAAGGGGTCTCTTATTAATATTTGATCAGTTGTTATTATAGTCTTCAGAAACGTTATCTGATAGAATGGTACATAATGTATGCGGCAATTGATAATCATTATATCGACATCGTCGCAAATTACGGCCTTGGGCAAGATTTCCGTCAAATTTAGAAATCCGATATGCAGGATGAAGAGAAATCAAAAGAGCAACTTTTAAATGAGTTGGCAGAATTGCGTGGACGGGTTGCTGAAATAGAAACGGCAGAAACCCGCAATGTCAAGGCACGCAAGTTGACGGAGGACGCAGTTGAAGAAGCCCGGAAATACGCCGGGAATATTGTTGAAACGATACGTGAACCCCTTGTGGTGCTGGATACAGGCTTGAAGATAATATCGGCTAATTCGTCTTTTTACAGGATCGCGGAACTTTAGGGACGTTGTTGACTTCTTGAACTAACTCCCGCACTTCTTCATTATCCTGAATATAGCAGATGTTGATACACCAACGTTACGGGCGACTTCCGCAAAAGAAATGCCGTGTTCTTTTATCAATCTGAATGTTATCTGATTTCTTGCGCCGGAAATTGCTTCCCTTCTTCCGCCGGACCGCAATTCACTGACACTTACACCTTTTTCGCTGCATATGCGTTTAATGACCGCATTTATTTTTTTCTTCTTATCTATGACGCTGAAATTGTTCTTAGTGATATCATGTTCTGCTTCCTCAAGAATACCCAGGACAAAATCGCCGCTTCCCAGTATACGTTCATCTGTCAGTTTTCGCTCCCCCCTTCTACGCATCGACAATACTTCAGACCAGCCCCCGAGCGACCGTATCAGCCCGCCGCCGACCAGTTCAGGCCGGTTTCCTTCCTCAAGGGCTCCTTCAACATATTCACGGTACGCTCTTATTGCCTCACATTCCTTGTCCCCAAACCAGTTCAATACATAATCGCGTTCCTGCCAGTTATTCTTTACGTTGCTTACCAATACACTGTGCCCGCTATACCGATATCCGTCAAGTTCGGCAAGCGTTTTAACTACCCCGGCCCTCAGAGGGTTCAGATGAATGTAACGAACCAGTTCTGTAAAATATTTGTTTTCATCGCAAACAATGGACTTATAGCGGTTCTGAAACACATGACCATGCCTTCGGTGTCGTCTGTTATAGGATATTGCGTATCCGGTCAGGAATTGCCGCATGAATTTCGCCAGGCCTTTCGGTCCGCTGCGTAGAAGAAAGTGAGCATGGTTTGTCATCAATGCCCATGCATAAATCGATGTTTTTGTCTCGGTTACTACTCTTTCAAGCCGATCCAGAAAATTCGCCCGATCATTCCTGTCATCCACAATCCTGCGGCGTTCAATGCCTCTTATGATTATATGATGCAATGTCCCCGGTGCATCAAGACGTGCTTGTCTCGGCATTTTCCATGTCCCCTTATGATTGAGCCCTGTTAATAATATTAGTAGAGTTGATGACGGATAATCAACGGGCAGACAAGTAATCTTTAGTTTGTGAATTAGTTCAAGGAGTCAACAACGTCCCCAAAGTTCCTGCAGAGGCTTTAAAGAGCAGGTTTATGTTTGCATACTATTTAGTAATACCTTATAATACTACCAAGAACTACCCTGAAGGAGATGAATACTTATGTCGGTAAAAACTTCAGTTAACATCCCTGATGATATATATAACGAAGCCAGAAAACTATCGGACAATTTCAGTTCAGTAGTCGCGGAAGCGCTTACAGAGTATCTTAGAAGGAAGAAAGTTGAAAAGGCGATGTCCAGCTTCGGCAAGTGGGAAAAGCGTGACAAAAGCAGCGCAGAAATTGTTAAGGACATGAGAAAAGAGGACAAGCGGCGTTATGCGGACCGTAATCGTTGATACTGATGTTGCCATTGACTACTTGCGGGGTATTCAGTATGCCAATGAGCTGATGCCGGCCCTTTGGGACGGCAATACGGCATACCTGAGTATTCTTTCAGTATATGAACTTTATGCAGGGATGAGAGACAATGAAACAGAAGATACCGGGAATTTCGTCAATGCATGCATTATTGAACCCATGACAATTGAAATCGCCGAAAAAGCAGGGGAGATTTACAGGCGGTACAGAAAAGAGGGCATTACTCTGACTTCTATTGACTGTCTTATCAACGCGACTGCCGTAGTAAGAGGACACAAAATCGCTACAAAAAATAAGGAACATTATCCCGATAAAAAAATACTGTTGCCTTTGAAATAACAATTCTTAAGACTATGCGTGACGTAATCCTTCATGCCTTCAACTGGCGATATGCCGAGGTCGCCGACCAGGCGCGGGCCATAGCCGAATGCGGTTACGGCGCGGTCCTTCTTCCACCGCCTCTTTACAGCGATCCCGACGGCCCCGCGAAAGCGGGCCCGGATATACCGGCCTGAGACTTCATCTGAAGAAGATAAAGGAAGAGACGGATTCTCCGCTTATAGCGAAGATGACCATGGGGAACCTTACCCCTGAGCAGGACAGGGCAAAGGGGCCCAAGTATCTTGTGCATTTTACTATCGAGAAGGTACTGCCGCTGACAGCAGGCGGCAGGCTTGCCGTTGATATTTCCTGAAAGGCTATTTAAATATCTCTTTCAATAAATCCTCAACAGCCTTCTTCTCCGGCGAGGTCTTATCGCCGTCCGTAGCTTTATCTTTTTTGAATAGTTTATCAAGCGCCCTGCCGACCTCTTTTTCAATCGCCCGCTTGCCAGCCTTTCCGATATCGACATTGTATGAGGGATTTGAGAAAGTGCCGGAAACCTTCAGCGGGATATTGCCCCAGCCCGCTTCATCTTTAATATATCTTGAAACACCCGAGCCCATTGCCTTTTGCGACAGGCGAGGAGAAAGCTTCAGGTCAAACGCGAGGTCCAGGGTCTCATCGAGCCCGATATTGCCCGCGGGATTCATTGCAATATCATCAGATGTGAAGACGCTGTCAAGACGGGCGACACCGCTATTTATTTTCACCGTCCCGTTTGCCTGCCTCAGGTCTATGGTCTTTAATTCGGGAATGTTGAGAAACTTCGACAGGTTGTCCGTTACCTTCGCTCCTGTGATCTTGCCGTCCTTTATATTGAAATCCCCTTCGCCGACAAGGTTCCTCCTGATATTTTCGGGCAGTGTGCCCGCGCCGTTTAATTTCAGGTTGGAAGAAATGGTCCCGAAGACGGTATCTTTAGCCTTGGGGAAAAAGGCATTTACAAGCTCTTCAGCGTGCACTGAATTAACGGCGGCTGAGAGGGAGTAAGTGTATCCCCGTTTTGAAAGGTCGACAATACTCTGCACGTTCAGGCCGCCTCTTCCGGCTGAGGCGGTCAATTTTACAATCTCAAACTTATTGTCCTTAAGCAGATACTTCGCGTAAAAATCGCTCATGGACATGCCCTTATACTTTGCGGAGCCGATCTTCACCTCTCCTTCAGCCTTCAGCTTCAGATTCATGGGCTCCGCTTCTTTGGCAGTCTTACTTGATGCCGGAGGGGAAGGGGGCCGGACTTCTTTTGCCGGAGCGCCTTTGCCTGCGGGTTTCCGGGCGGGAAACAACTCCTCAAGGAAGAGCTGTTTCGAATAGAGATTAAGTCTTATGTCAGGGGTCTTAAAGATATCGCTGACAGAGCCTTTCAGCTCTGCCGTGTTTTTCCCGACCGTCCCTTTCAAATCCACATTAATCAATTGATCGCTGAATTTGATGTTCCCGTCCAGGGTCGTATTAATACTGTTGTATGCTATGCCGGTCTTATCCAGAGATATGAAGCCGTTTGCCTTCATCGTATCCAGCTTCTTCGGCATACCCGTGACCTTTACCTCGGCCGCAATAAAGCCTGAGAGCGCCAGCCCTTTCATGCCCGCGAAGGATGAAAGCCCCTTCCGGACGTCCTCGATTTTCAGTTTCGGTATGGAAACAGCGATATCGACCTCAGGCTCCTTCTTGTAATTATTCAGGTCTCCCGTAATTGAAGCGGGTATCCCCTGAATTTGCAGGTCGGCCCTGTCAATGCGGACATTGCCTGCCTCAAGGTTTAATTGGACCGCATATTTCAGGGCCGCTATGATATTCCCAAGCGGTTTCTTTGAAGGCTTATGCAAATCAATCTCATCGAGTTTCAGGGTCAGATCTCCGCTTGAATTCAGCTCCGTCCCGTCTGAGCTTTTGATGTTGGCTTCCAGGTCGATTGAGCCCTTAACATCAGGAAGCTTTCTTGTTGAATCGGTAAGGTAAAACCTCGAATCCCGGACCGACACATTGTTGACAAGCAGTGAAACGGGAAGGCCTTTTGTTTCAGCGGAAGGTCCTTTCTCCGGTAAGGCCTGTGGTTCTTCCTTCCTGCCGATTCCCTCAAAGTTGAATGTGCCTTTGTCATCGCGTATAATCCTGACTTCCGGAGACATCAACTTCAATTCATCGACAACCACCTTTTTGGTAAGAAGCGGCAGTAATTTAAATTTCAGAACGACACTTTTGCACCTGACAAAATCGGCCTTTTCGTCCGCCTCCTTTATCGCGAAGTCTTTTACGTCAATGCCCTTAAACAGGCTTATGTTTACTTCGCCGACACTTACCTTACGGTTCAATGCCTGCTCGGCATAGGGGACGAGAAAGGCTTTGACCCTTTCCGGCGTTACGTAGGTTTTAACAAATACGGTAAAAGCAATTGCAATTACCGCAACGGCGGCGGTGAATATGAGCAGTATTTTTTTAAACATGCTTACTGATTTGTCTTCTGAAAGTTTATGTTCTTATTACCGGGGAATGTATTATTTCACGGTCAAAGTCATTTTATCATACCTCGTTAACCGTTCCAATTAAACTGTTTCAACCGCTTGAACCGTTCCAGCCGCTTGAGCCGTTACCGTTCAAGTAGTTCAAGCAGTTTAAACGGTTTAAGCCACACAGGGCGCTAACAACTCCTGTCCAGTGTCCTGTACTGTATGGCTTCGGAGATGTTTTCCGCCCTGGACTTGGAGTAAATGCTGTCTTTTCTGAAAAATTTGATACTTGCCCACTGTGCACTGTGCCGGGCTGCACAGTGATTATCTGTGACATGCAAGATTTCGGGGATTCCCTGTAAAGACATAACGTCGTGAATTCTTTATTAAAAAATAAATACGTCGAATGGTATAAATTTTGCAGATATTTTCATTGTCTCTTAGTATTATCAGCGCCTGACATTATATTTTTCTTTTAAATAAATCCGAATCCGGCTCGTCCGGTTTTTCATAAATAAGATCATTCTGAAACAGATGGAAACTGTGTGTCCATTTCTGTTCGGGATGATTGTTCTAATTGCTTTTTGATTTTAACATTCATTTTATTAAAACCAGAATTCTATCATGAGGAGGTAGAAAGATGAGGAAGAAAAGAAGATCAATTTTAAAAGGAGCAATCATTGCATTTGTCGCAGTCATGCTGTCTCTGCCGGTGATGCTTAACGCAAGCGACTTGGAACCGTCGGGATCGCCTGCGCCGGTGATGCGACGGCTGGAAGAGATAGGATCGTGGAGCAAGAAGTTGCCCTGTGATGTTGGAAACTGTCCGCGCTTTCAGGTACTGGCCGATTTTAATAATGAAGCAGTGCTTGATAGAGAGACCGGGCTTGTATGGGCGAAGCGACCGCTATATTCAATGTCTAATTGGGGAATGGCTATTGGTGTTTGTACTTCGGCAGGATTCGGGGGCCGGAAAGGATGGCATCTCCCGACTATTGAACAATTGTTAAGCCTTGTTGAGAATTCGGAAAACGTGTTGCCGATTGGGCATCCGTTTGATGGCGTAGTGAATAATTATTTTTGGTCGGCTACTACTAGCGTTGACGATACCAGCAAAGCGTGGTACGTGCGCTTATGGAGTGAAGGCAGCGTGAGAACCGAATTAAAGTTCGCTTCCCACTTCACGGCGTGGTGTGTCAGGGGTGGACAGAGCCATGATGCGTATTAATTTGGTAATGTGAGTCATTAATTATTTTCCGAATGTCCTGGACCTTACCTGTTTTTTAGTGTTCTTTGAATGTGAAACAAAAGCAAAGGCGATATGAAATACATATCTGAACATAAAAAGCTCGGATGGACAAAGACAGCAAGTATATTAATATTTGCTGTCGTCATCTTTTTTGACTCTTTCCCTGCCTCCGCCGCAAACATTGACCCCGGCAATGACTGCTCGCAACATTGCTATGTGAGAATATAGGATGGATAAATCTTCAGCCGTCCTATGGCCCGGGAATAACAGTAACAGATTATACAGTGACAGGAATGGCTTGGGGTTAGAACATACGGGACAAATCTTTTTTATGTGAGGGCATCATTCTCCACGTGGAGCGCATGTGATATAGATGCAGGGAGTTCACTCAGCGGATTCAATTTTACTGTTGACCACCGGGCCGGTGATATTGCTTACCTGAATCGGTAAGCTCGCTGGAAAGCTTCAAGGGAAACTCTGGACGGCTATTTATACCTTAAGAGGTGATGCCGGTAAGACGTTCGAGGAAAAAGGAGATGGAATTATATGAAAAAGAAAAAACCGGCTAAAGATACAGCGGAATTTGATAAGCGCTTTGACAAGGGTGAGGATATCCATGAGCTGATCGATATGTCAAAAGCGACAATTTTACGCGGCGGGAAAAAGGTAAGAATCACGCTGGATATTGCCGAATCGCTTGTGCACGAGATAGATGAAATACGCCAGACGATTGGTGTTGACAGAGGAGCGCTTATAAAGATATGGTTGCATGAGCGGGTAAAGCAGGAAAAAGGAGCCGCCTGAAAGCTGTCTGGACAACCCTTAAACTTCTATCGGCTTTATCAGAAGTTTAACCCCATCTATAATCTGTTTCGTTTTTGCAGGCGGCAACGTCCCGATTTTGTCCCCGAGGAACGACTTGTCCACTGTCGCTATCTGAGATATGTTCACCACACTGTCTTTGGGGATATTGCCTTCCCCTTTTTTAAGCAGGACATTCCCCGGAGACTTTGCCCATTTCAGATTTGATGTCAGAGCGCAAACAACAACGGTATTTATCTTGCTCGCATTAAAGACGTTATTTTGTATTATTACATGCGGGTGTCTGTATCCTGGTTCTGAGCCTTTTGGACTCCCGAAGTCAACCCAGAAAATGTCGCCCTGTCTTATGGTCATTGAAATTAGTAGGTTTCCTTCAATACTTTCTTCTTATAATGTTTTAAAGCTTTCTTTCTCAAAGCGGCATCTTCAGAAGTCTCGACCTCACTGTAAACCTCGTTCAGGAGCGTCAACATCTGTCTTGACTTCAACCTGTTCAGAAATTCCTTCACGGCCGTAACGAACACTTCGCTCCTGGAATATTGATGCTCTTTTGCGAATTTCTCCACTTCTTTAAAAAGCTCATCCGGTATCGATATCGCTGTTTTCATATAGAAAGGATAACATCGGGTTATACTCATGTCAATACCATAAGGTGGAATATAATTCTGACCATCCTGCACTTTCAGCTCCTGTCCAGGGTCCTGTACTGTATCGCTTCAGAGATGTGTTCCGCTTCAATATGCTCCGATTGCGCAAGATCGGCAATCGTTCGGCCTACTTTCAAAATCCTCGTGTACGCCCGTGCGGACAGGCCCAGCCTGTGCATGGCCGCTTCGATAATCCCCTGCGCGTCCGGACCGAGGACGCAGTATCTTTTTATATGCTTGGAGCGCATCTTGGAATTTGAGTAGATGCCGTCTTTTCTGAACCTTTCAACCTGCATCTGCCTTGCGCCCTGGATCCTCTCGCGGATTGTTTTCGAGGTTTCCCCGCAATATTCGTTCGATAGGTCCTTGTATGGAACGGCAGGGACTTCGACGTGAATGTCGATCCTGTCTAAAAGAGGACCGGAGACCCTCTGCCTGTAACGGTGTATCTGCGACGGAGAGCATGAGCACTGATGCCGGGCGTCCCCGTTGTAGCCGCACGGGCAGGGGTTCATGGCGCACACGAGCATTATCGAGGCAGGGTAAGTAATTGAACTGAGCGCCCTCGATATGGTCACGTTTCCGTCTTCGAGCGGCTGTCTCAGTACTTCAAGGACGTTTCTCTTGAATTCAGGCAATTCATCTAAAAAAAGCACGCCGTTGTGGGCGAGGCTGACTTCGCCCGGTTTCGGGAACTGGCCCCCGCCGACCATCGCTACGTCCGACAGCGTGTGATGCGGCGAGCGGAACGGGCGGGTGGCGATGAAGGACTGTCCTGACCTGAGAATGCCCACTACGCTGTGGATCCTTGTGGTCTGAAGGGCCTCTTCAAATGTCATGTCCGGCAGTATCGAAGGGATCCTCTTTGCAATCATCGTCTTTCCCGAACCAGGGGGCCCGATCATCAGGAAATTGTGACTGCCCGCCGCAGCGACCTCGATGGCCCGCTTGACGTGCTCCTGGCCCTTGACGTCGGAGAAGTCGTCAGGGTAAGCGGAATTCTCTTTCATCACAGCGGGTATGTCCGCGCGTGTCGCTTCCTTTTCGCTCTCTCCCCTGAAGAATTCGATCAGCTCAGGCAGATTATTAAAGCCGTATACGGGAATTCCGTCTACGAAAGACGCCTCATTCGCATTTTCCTCAGGAAGGATAAGCCCCTTCATTCCGTCCCCCCGCGCCCTGATCGCCATAGACAGCGCGCCTTTTACCGGTTTGATTCTTCCATCTAATGAAAGCTCGCCGGAGATGAGATAACCCGCGATCACATCAGGTTCGATAATGCCTTCCGCCACGGTTATGCCCATCGCTATAGGCAGGTCGAACGCGGAGCCTTCCTTCTTCAGGTCCGCGGGGGCGAGGTTTACGGTTATCTGTTTTAAGGGGAAATTGAACCCCGTATTCTTCAGGGCCGCGCGCACGCGCTCCTTGCTCTCCCTGACCGCGGCGTCAGGCAGTCCGACCGTGGAGAAATGGGGAAGTCCTCTGGCAGTAACATCGACCTCGACCTCCACAGGATGCGCGTCGATGCCGATCAATGTTGCGCTGAGAATCTTTGAAAGCATGGCGACCTTTAAAAAGAAAGGGTTTAGGGGTCAGGGTCCAAGGGATCAAGGTTTGTTACACTCGAACCCTCGAACCCTTGAACCCTTGAACCCTGTCTTAATACGGCGTCTCCTTCGATTTCCTTTCCGCCGCTACAAGCCATCCGTCCCAGCCGTATGCCGGAATGAGGTCGAGCTTCAGGGACTTCTTTCCGTCTTCTTTTTCAAGTAATACCCCGACCTTCTCCCACTGCGCCTTGCCTTTGTCTTCGGACTTCTTCCACAGCAGTTCATAAATCTTGCTCATAAAACACCCTCCTTTCAAATAAGCGGACACATGTCCCCCTGATAAAAATTGAAATCTAAAAAAATTGAAATCCAAAAATTGGAATTGACAATCAACTCCAGCCGTTCCCCGGTACAATATAACATAAACGGGAAATAATTTCGCTAAAAGGGGTGAGGAGATAGAATTGAATTAAAGACGTCCGGGTAAGCCTTCTCAGTTACGGGTAATGTTACCAATGATCCCCCCTTGAAAAAGGGGGCGAGGGGAAATTTATTGATGAATATTTTTATTGCAAAATCTCCCTTCACCCCCTTTTCAATGGCGGAATTAACGTTGCACTATCTATAAAGAGAGGGTAACTCCCACCCTTCACGAAGGGTTACCATTTTTCTTTCCACCCCTTTATTTATTTTTCCGGTCTGATTTATACTAAAACGTTTTTTTCTGAAATGGATACGGAAAGCTTTTTCTTCGCAGGCGTTGTCTGTTTCCTTTCCGCTGAAGCAATTTCTTTACTGCACCTACGGAAAGTGATAAACTCCAGCTATATCTTTTCAGGTCCGGGTGAAATATCAGATGGAAGGGACATTGCGTTCATGAAAAAAGAGATTCTCGGGAGGATGGTAAAGTGATTGTTACTCCTATGTGGCTGCTCTCATCCTCCGTCCTGCTGCTTTTTCTGACTGTCCTTCTGACGCCCCTTATAAAGGGCAGCCAGCGCTTCTTAATCAATACGTCCTTCACTCTAACGTCGGTCGCTTCATTGCTGGGCGTTATCGGCGGAGTATGGGCCGTGGGCGGCGGGACCACCGAAAAGATAATACTGGAGATCGGGTTGCCCGCCCTGCCTTTTCATATGAGGATCGACCCCCTTGCCGGGTACTTCATCACGGTCATAAGCCTCCTGTCCCTCTTTGTATCGCTGTACTCTATAGGTTATATCAAGGGATATTTGGGGAGAAGGCCCGTGACGAGCCTTGTCATATGTTATTGCCTTTTCATCGCCGGCATGCTGATGGTGGTCCTGGCGGATGACGCGTTATTTTTTTTAGTTTCCTGGGAAGTCATGGCGGCCGCTTCATACTTCCTTGTAATGTTTGAGGACGAGCACATAGAAAACAGGAGGGCCGCGTTCCTCTACATAGTAGTTGCGCATGTGGGGGCCATCGCGATACTTCTGTCCTTCGGGGTCATGGCGGGGCTTGCCGGAGATTTTGAGAATTTCAGCGGCTATACGTTTGACGCCATGCGGCAGGCGCAGCTTCCCGTTCAATGGGCGACCGCCGCTTTCCTTCTCGCGTTTTTCGGGTTCGCGGCAAAGGCCGGGGTCGTGCCCCTGCACGTCTGGCTGCCGGAGGCCCATCCGGTCGCGCCGTCGAATGTGTCGGCCCTTATGAGCGGCGTGATGCTGAAGACGGCCATCTACGGCATTGTCCGCGTGACATTCGACCTCATCGGGGACTTTCCGTGGTGGTGGGGGGCCATCGTGCTGATACTCGGCCTCGTGTCCGCTGTTATGGGCGTCCTCTATGCCCTTATGCAGCATGACCTGAAGAGGCTCCTTGCGTATCATTCGGTCGAAAATATCGGCATTATCCTCATAGGCATCGGCCTTTCCATGATATTCACTTCATATCACATGCCGCTGCTTGCGGCCCTCGGCCTTATTGCGGGGCTTTATCATACCCTGAACCATGCCATGTTCAAGGGCCTGCTTTTTATGGGGGCAGGCGCGGTGCTCCACGCCACGCACGAGCGCAATATGGAAGAGATGGGCGGGCTCATACACCGCATGCCCTGGACCGCGGCGCTTTTCCTCATCGGCTGCGTCTCCATATCCGCGCTGCCTCCCTTCAACGGGTTTGTGTCGGAGTGGCTTACTTTCCAGGCTTTCCTGTTATCGCCGGCCCTGCCTAACCAGTTGCTGAAATTATTGGTCCCCTTAGGCGCCGCCCTTCTGGCGCTGACGGGCGCTCTTGCCGCGGCCTGCTTTGTAAAGGCCTTCGGGGTCACTTTCCTGGGACATTGGAGGGGCCATCATACTCCCCGCGTACGGGAAGCGGACTTCCCGATGCGCCTTGGAATGGTCCTGGCGGCGGCTACATGTTTTCTTTTAGGCGTCTTGCCTACCGTCGTAATTGACTGGATGGACATAATTTCAGAACAACTGACAGGCTCGAAACTCAGGGTGTCCACGGGCGCATACAGTTGGATGTGGCTGACGCCTATTGCCCCGGAGAGGGCCTCGTATTCAGGAACGATAGTTTTCTTGGGAATACTGTTTGTCGTGGTCGCCGCTTATCTTGTCCTTCACGTCAAACCCGGCGCTATCCACAGGGCGCCGATCTGGGACTGCGGCTTTGAGAAGATCAACCAGAGGATGCAATATAACGCCACGTCTTTTTCAATGCCGATTCGCAGGATATTCGGCTTTCTCTTCAATATCAAGGAACAGGTCAAACTTATACCGCGCGCGGCCCATCCGTTTTTTCCAAAAAAAATAAATTACTATCTTCGCGTAAGAGACCGGTTCTGGGGGTGGCTTTATAAACCCGTCGTCGAAGTCAGCTTCTATCTGTCGCGCAGGGTAGGGCGGCTGCAGCAGGGGCGCATACAGGCTTATCTCATATACTCTTTTATAACAATAATAGTGCTCCTGGTGTTTTCAAGATGAAGACGTATCCTTTCATAATAGAGCTCCTGCAGATCGCGATCCTTTTAGGCGTCTCCCCCGCCCTTACCGGATGGGTGCGTATGATGAAATGCTGGACGCAGGGGCGGACCTCCCCCGGGCTTTTACAGCCTTACAGGGACATTATGAAGCTGTTTTCAAAGGACGTGGTTTTGGCCGACAACGCGTCGTGGATATTCCGCTTTACCCCGTA
This sequence comes from Nitrospirota bacterium, assembly GCA_016234115.1. GTDB lineage: Bacteria > Nitrospirota > Thermodesulfovibrionia > UBA6902 > UBA6902 > SURF-23. The sequence goes on along the minus strand of JACRHD010000065.1, from coordinate 142,336 downwards.
TCTCGTCTTCGGCACCGCGGTGTTGGCCGGAGGGGTCATCCCGATGCTGTCCATAGATCTGCCGATAGCGTCTACGGCCGATGTAATTGTCATCGTGGCGCTGTTTGCGATAGCGCGCTTTTTTACGGCGCTTGCGGGGATGGACATAGGCACGGCCTTCGGCGGGATGGGGTCGAGCCGCGAAATGACGATCGCTTCGCTGGCGGAGCCCGCGATGCTCATGGCGATCTTCACGGTCTCTCTGGCGAGCAAATCGACTTCCCTGTCGCAGATGGTGCACGTTATTTACAGCGGCCACTCTCTCTTCAGGCCGTCACTCGCTTTTGCCATGATTGCCTTTGTCCTGATCGCGCTTGCGGAGACCGGGAGGATACCGGTCGATAATCCGGCCACTCATCTTGAACTTACAATGATACACGAGGCGATGATACTTGAATATTCAGGAAGACACCTTGCGCTTATTGAATGGGCCGGGATGATGAAGCTGTTTCTTTTTGCCTCCTTGGGCATCGCTACCTTCGCTCCATGGGGGATTGCCTCGGCTGGAGATATCGGGTTTGTTCCGGCCTCGTTTCTCATAATGATGCTGAAGCTGGGCGCCGCGGGAGCGGGACTCGTGCTGATAGAGACTGGACTGGCGAAGATGCGGATATTCCGCCTGACGGAATTCCTGGGTTCCGCCTTTTTGCTGGCGACGTTGGGGATGCTGTCGTTTTTTATTTTGGAATGAGAAATGATATTAAGGAGCTTATGAATAAAACCACGTCAGCAGTCATTCCCGCAGTCTGTAAGCGGGAATCCAGAAGTTGGAGCCGGATGGATGCCCGATAAAGAACTTCGGGCATGACGACTGATTTGTGAATTAATTGATGTAGGAGTTAATTATGAACATAAACATTGCTTCACAGATAAACAGTTTTTTAGCGGCCCTGGTGCTGCTTACGGCGTTCGGAATGCTCGTCCAGAGGAGGATGTACGGACTCGTGCACCTGTTTGCATGGCAGGGGCTTTTTCTTTCCCTGAATACGGCTATCGTCGGTTTTGTGGCTGACCGGCATCACCTTTACATATCCTCTGTCCTTACGCTGACCCTTAAAGTCATTCTCCTGCCCTACATTCTTCATGTGCTCATTCAGAGGCTCAAGGTCCATAAGGAGGTCGAGACGGTTGTAAATATTCCCATGACGATGCTGATCGGGATAGCCCTGGTCATATTTTCATACCATCTGATGGCGCCGGTCAGGGAGCTTTCAACCCTTGTGACCCGGTCCACGCTTGCGGTCGCCCTCGCCACCGTCATGATCGGGCTGCTGATGATGATAACGAGGAAGCATGCCGTTACACAGATAATAGGTTTCCTTGCGATGGAGAACGGCCTTTTCTTTGCCGCTACCAGCGCGACGTACGGGATGCCGCTTGTGGTGGAATTAGGCGTCGCGTTAGACATCCTGATCGCGGCCTTTATATTCGGGATATTTTTCTTTCATATACACACTACCTTTGACAGCCTGGATGTGGAGAAGATGGCGAGGCTGAAGGAGGAGGACTGAAAAGACAGTGACGAGTAACAAGTTACAAGTAACAGGTGATGCCTCACTTGTCACTCGTTACTTGTCACTTGTTACTATCAAAAAGATGGAGAAGTCATAATGTTGCTTGTTTTATTATTGGTGCCGCTTGTCGCCTCCGTTATTCTCGCGTTTGTGGGGGACAGGAAGTTTGCGCCTGAAATAAATATCATGGGGTCGGCCGCGACGTTCGCGGCGGGGGCCGGGCTCGCGGTGCAGGTTTATATGGAGGGGCCGATGCTTGCCGGAGGGAAATTTTTCTTCGTCGACGCCTTCAACGTCTACCTTTCCGTCCTCACTTCCTTTGTTTCCATGACGACCGCCGTTTTCAGCAGAAGGTACATGCGCAAGGAGAGGGAGCACGGGCGTGTCGGCCATATCCGGATGCGTTTCTATCACGCCATGTTCCAGCTCTTCATATTCGCCATGCTCCTGTGCCTTCTGACAAACAACGTGGGCGTGTTGTGGATTGCGATGGAATTAGCGACCCTGTCTACGGTCCTTCTCGTTTCACTTTACCGCACGCCGACCGCGATAGAGGCGGCATGGAAATATTTCATCCTCTGCGGCGTAGGCATCGCGCAGGCGCTGTTCGGGACGGTGCTCCTCTATTTTGCCGCTGAAAAGGTATTGGGCGAAGGGGGAGAGGCCCTTCTCTGGACCAACCTCAGCCGGATAAGCCCGGAGCTCGAACCTACCGTGCTTTCGTTGGCCTTCGTTTTCCTCATGGTCGGATACGGCACGAAAGTAGGACTTGTCCCCCTGCATAACTGGCTCCCCGACGCTCACAGCGAAGGACCGACCCCGATCTCCGCGGTGCTTTCGGGACTCCTTCTTAATATAGCGCTTTACGCCCTCGTAAGATGCAAGGTCCTTGTCGACGGCGCTACGGGCACGCACCACGCGGGCAATATAATGATGGGGTTCGGGCTGCTGTCGATACTGGTCGCCGCGTTTTCGCTCCTCAGGCAGAAAGACATAAAAAGGATGTTCTCATATTCGTCCATAGAGCATATGGGGATCGCGACCTTTGCCTTCGGGCTTGGAGGGCCGGTGGCCACGTTCGGGGCGCTGCTTCACATGCTTGTGCACAGTCTGGCGAAGTCGTCCATATTCTTTACCGTGGGGCACGCATCGCAGATGCACCGCACTCAGGAGATGGACAGGATCAGGGGACTTTTCAGGGGCAACCCGCTGGTGGGATGGGGCCTGATGTTAGGCGTGATGGCGATTGTCGGGATGCCGCCGTTCGGGATCTTCACGAGTGAATTCCTGATATTGACCGCGACCATGAAAGACGCCCCTCTCCTGACGCCGTTTCTTTTATTAGGTCTTGCCGTGGCCTTCGCAGCCCTTTTCAGGAGGGTGCAGTCCATGGTGGCCGGAGACGTCCCTTCATATCAGAAGCCGATGAAGGCGGCGCATGTGCCTGTCCTGCTGCATATGGCGCTGGTCCTTGTTTTAGGCATTTATATGCCGGACTTTCTGAATAAATGGTTTCACACCGCCGTGGAGTTATTGAAATGAGCATATTGAAGAGCGCGATAATATCATCACTCGGGACGGACGCGACATTTGAGGGACGCAATTATCCGGGGTCCGTGGATTATTGCACGGCGCCGAGGGGGAAATTCGCGGACGCCGCCAGGGCGATGAAGAAGGTCCACGCCCTGCTTGTTGCCGAATGGGCCACTGATGAAACGCCCTTCGGCAGGGGCTTCGGGGTATTCGCCTGTTACAGGTGGGGACCCGAATACCTGATTGTAAAGACGGCCCTCCCGGCCGACGATCCGATATTCCCGAGCATTTCCGATAAATTCGTGCCCGCCAGCCGTTTTGAGCGGCAGATGAAGAGCCTTATGGGCGTGGTCCCTGTCGGGCATTCCGACACGAGGCCCTGGATAAAATTTGAAGATTGGCCCGAAGACGCATGGCCTCTCAGGAAGTCCTTCGACGCTTCAAAGAAAATGGCCCGCGTGGACGGCCGTTACAAATGGATCAGGGCGGCGGGGGAAGGCGTGTATGAAATTCCCGTGGGCCCTGTCCATGCGGGCATCATCGAGCCGGGACATTTCCGTTTCCAGGCGGTCGGGGAGGACATTATCAATCTTGAGGAGAGACTGGGATATGTCCACAAGGGAATAGAAAAAAGGTTTGAATCATTGTCATGGCACGACGGCGCGAGGCTTGCGGGCCGGGTATCGGGAGATACGACCGTGGCGCACAGTCTCGCTTATTGCATGGCGCTGGAATCCATGACCGGATGCGCTGTCCCCCCGAGGGCGCAGTGGCTGAGGGCGCTCTTCCTTGAAAGAGAGCGCATAGCCAACCACCTTGGCGACATAGGCGCGATATGTAATGACGCCGCCTTCGCATTGATGCTGTACCAGATGATGAGACTGAAGGAAATGCTTCTCCGTACAAACCATAAGCTGTTCGGTCACAGGTTTATCATGGACCGGACCATACCGGGCGGCGTTTCGGCCGACATTGATACTGAAGGCACGGGATCGATATTGGCTGAAATGGACGCTCTATTGAAGGAATTTGAGCGCCTTGTGGTCATCTACGATGAAAATTCGTCCCTCGAGGACAGGGTAAGGGAGACCGGCATACTCATACCGGACAAGGCGAGACAGCTCTGCGTGGTCGGCATAGTCGCAAGGGGCAGCGGGCTCAACCTCGACTGTCGGACCCAAAACCCCTTTCCTCCATACGACAGGCTCAATGTAAAGGCGCCGGTCCTGATTTCAGGCGACGTGCACGCCAGGGCCTGGGTCCGGGTCGAAGAGGTAAGAGAGTCCATCCGGATCATCCGGGAGATTCTCGAAGGCCTGCCTTCCGGCGAGACGACCTCCGAAACCGTGATTCCCGCGCCCGATACCTCCGGGTTTTCAGCGGTCGAGGGGTGGCGCGGAGAGATCGTATACTGGCTCCAGGCGGGGCCCATGGGAGAGGTCAACAGGTGCATGGTCCGCGACCCTTCCAGCGTAAACTGGCTGGGACTCGAACAGGCGGTCCACGGCAACATCGTGCCTGATTTCCCTGTCTGCAATAAGAGTTTTAACGCATCATATTCGGGAAATGATTTATGAGGAACAATAGGTCCTATGCGGCCTATAAGACCAATCAAAAATGATAAGGATATTACGACAGATATTCAGGACAGGGATCGTCACCGAGCCCCTTCCTCCGGAAGTGGAGGCGGAGATCAGGGACATCGGGTCAAAACTGGAAGAATCCGTAAGAAAGCGTTTCAGCAGAAGCCTGACGATCAGGCAGGTGGATGCGGGCTCCTGCAACGGCTGCGAGCTCGAAATTCACGCCATAAACAACCCTATCTATAACTGTGAAAGGTTCGGGATACACTTCACCGCCTCTCCGAGATTCGCCGACATGCTCCTCGTTACCGGGCCTGTATCGGTAAACATGGAAGTAGCGCTTCGCAGGACTTATAACGCGACCCCGCCCCCGAAGCTCGTGGTGGCCGTAGGAGACTGCGGGTGCAACGGAGGCATATTCGGAGAGACCTACGCGTCCCTGGGAGGCATAGACAAGGTCATACCTGTTGACGCCGTCATCCCCGGCTGCCCGCCGACGCCGGTCGCGCTGCTGAACGGGATTTTGAGGGCGATAGGAGGGAAGTAGATTGTCGAAGCTTATCCGGTATGAGTATGCCGGTCTCCCTGACCCTGACCGGGCAGCCACTTGCCGCCCTCTTATTCCGGCGCTTCTCTTGCCTTCAGTTCTTTTTCAATCTCCGCAATCCGCCCATTCAGCATCCTGCATTCTTCTTCGAATTCGCTTTGCATACTCAGCGCCCTGTCAATTTCGATATGGACCGTGGTCTTATTAAAAGTAAACGAGTGCATGTCCTCTATATCGCAGAGGTCGTCTTTGAGCCGCTGGAGTTCCGCCTTCAGTTCTTCCAGCGTCATGGCGTACGGTCTTCTATCCATTTTCATGGCCTTCTGCTGTCTGATTACCGGCAGCCCTTAGTGCCTTTTCTCAGCCAATCGGGTATCCTGAGTCCCCGCTGCTCCAGCTTCCTGATCATTTTCTCTCTCACGGAGGGATCGATCCCTCCTCAAAGGAGTTTCTTATAACCTAACCTTAGGTTTATCATCGCAAAGGCGTAGATGATTATAAGAACAAGAGAAACCAGCAACAGAACATTCATAGCAATCCAACCTCCTTTCGGTATTCCTCAATTATACTCATTGCAGAGTTGTTCCGATATGGTCCGGATGAGAATGCGTAAGGGAATTTTAAGCGCATGAATGTGCCTGGTTATCTGCACTGTGCCTCCTTCCTGGATTATTCATGACATGTGAATGCGTAATGAGTAATCCGTAATGAGTAGCAGCGTCGGGGTTTATCCCCGACGAAAAGCAGCCCCCAATAAATGAGGGCGCTACATTCCGGTTCATAAAAAATCCTGCCTCACAGGCGACCAGGCGTCCACGGCTTTGCATGGCTTGCCGCCCGTAGAAGCGGAATGCGCCACGCCTGACGGAATGGCGATTACTTCCCCGGCTTTCAATGTAACGGCTTTCCCTCCATAAGCGAAGGTCAGCTCCCCATTTAGTATCAGGGTTATCTGTTCCGCCTCATGTGAATGCGCCGGGAATTCGGTATCCGGTTCCATTTCAAAATAAGTGAGCATCGTCCTGTCCAGCCCTACGGCCCACATCTTCGCGCCGGGGACATTCGGTCTCAGCGACAACTTTTCATTGTTGTATACTTTTATCTCGCTCATTATCCGCCTCCATCGCCTGTTTTTATTTCTTCAGGTACTTCATCGCGATATTCCCTTTTACAAGGAACTCCCCTTCCGGTCTCGCGGGAATCATCTTCTTGATCTCCGACGTAATATACTCGATATCATTTGACTGCGCGCTCAATTCCCTTGCCTTCAGGTCAAAAGTCACGAGATAGTCTTTCATTTCCTGCAGGTCTTTTTTGCCGGAAACAGGACCGTGCCCCGGAATGATTATGTCCGCATCCATGGACTTAACGATATCGAGCACCCTGGTCCAGCTTTCAATATCGCCCTCAGCCAGGAAGGGATGATACCCGGTAAACAGGATGTCTCCCGCAAACAGAACCTTCTTTTCAGGCAGATATATCATGATGCTCCCGCTTGTATGTGAGGGACCGGGATATATCAGCTCAACATTTTGGCCGTCCATACTTATGTGCATCCTGTCGGTGAACGTCAGGGCAGGGTACGCGATCTTTGTCCCTTCCATATCACTTTCGCTGAGGCCGTAAGCGCCGGCATTCTTCAATACCGCCGTATGTCCTCTCTGCCTTTTTCAAACAACCGGTCCGCATCCTGGTTGTACAGGATATCGCATGCCGTGACGTCGATACCGTTCAGATGCGCCTCTGCCGCAAAGGATGAAGCGCCTGCGGGGCAGTCAAGGATACGTCCCTAAAGTTTTACGCCGCGAATTCAGAGACCCGCCCTGCTCCCATATACATAGAACTCAATCCATTCTCAATAGGACCTTCATCATGCCCTTCCGGGAAGCGTGCCTGAACGCTTCGATGCCGTCATCGATTTTAAAGCTTCCGCTTATCAGGGACCTGAGTTCCAAGGCCTTTTTCTCCAGGGCTTCAAGCGCGCGAGGAAACGGACCGCACCGGGAACCCATTATCGTGAGTTCATTTATAACCACCCGGTTGAGGTCAAAGGCGGCGTTCTGCGCGACAGTGGTTTTCAGGATTATGGTCCCCTTCGGGTTAATTATTTGAATGGCGGTTTGAATGCCGGATGAAGACCCCGTGCAATCGACAACAACGTCGAATTCTCTTAGGGGCCGGCCTTCGGCGAAAACCGGTTCCGTCCTGATCCCGATCTCTTCGAGTATGGACAGTTTCTCCCTGTGCCTTCCAATCACAACCGGATCGCAGCCCGTCACATGAAGGACTTGTCCGACAAGCAGCCCCAGCTTCCCGTCGCCTAATACGCAGACCTTGTCCGAACTTTTTATGTTTACCTGTTCGAGGATTTCAAATGCCGCCGCGACCGGTTCCGTAAAGACAGCCTCTTCGTCTGAAATTGTATCCGGGACGACGTGCAGGTTCTTCAGGGGGACCGCGATGTATTCCGCAAAGGCCCCGTCCCTGTTTACGATCCCCAATACAGAGCGGTCCGGGCAATGCGTTTGCAGATTGTCAAGACAGAAGGAACATTCGCCGCAGCCGATATTTATTTCTCCGACCACGCGTTTGCCTTCAAGGGCCTTGTCCCCGGACTGTTCGACCGTCCCCACAAACTCGTGACCGGGCACCCCTTCAAATCCCATGTATCCCTTCGTGATTTCGAGGTCGGTATTGCAGATCCCGGCCAATTTCACACGGACCAGCGCCTCATCCCTTCCCGGCATGGGAACGGGATGATCAGTACGAAATTCAAGCGACTTCCTGAATACAAGGGCTTTCACTGTTTCTCTTCCATTTTACCATTTCCCGAGTTATAGGGCGACCCGGCGGGTCGCCCCTACGCCATTCCTTGTCCTTTGCCCTATGCACTATGCACTATGCCCTTTGCACTATGCACTATGCACTATGCCCTTCATACGCTATACTTTAATCAATGGACCCGCATACTGAAGACGAAAAAACCTCATTTTCATCCGACGGACAGGAAATCGTTTTCAGGACAAACGGGCTTACGAAGGTATACCGGATGCCTGACCCCGCCGATCTTAACTTGATGTTATTCTTTCTTCCCCATTGATTGTTTTAGGGATGATTCAGGACTGAACGCGTTAAGAATTAAAAATTGTTTGAGCGAAGCGAGTTTTTTGAATTTAGCGTTCAAGCCTGAATCATCCCGTTAAGAAACAATCCGGGGCGGCCTTCTTTTGGTTCTGTTTTCTTGGCCGCGCAAGAAAATGAACCGGGGTTTGGGGCAGAGCCCCACTTTAAAATACAATAAAGATAATTCGTCCATAGTTAATTTGGTACGCACTGCGTGCCAAATTGAAAAATTACCCCTCCGACAGGATCTCCTTCAACCTCTCCGAATACTTCTTCCCTGCTTCATCACCGGTTACAATCTCAATATCCTCCGGCCGCGTCACACCGAGGCCGAGTTCCACGGCCCTGGCTATCTGTTCCTGTTCAAAAATCTTCTTTCCCATAACAGCCTTATTGCTGCCGAGTTCTTTCAGGATGGAAAGCCCGACCGCGTCAATCGCGATTCTGTCGGTTCCGGCAAGGATGACATCAGCCTTTTTTCTGACTCCCGTCATAGGCCCTCCATCGACAAAGGCCTCTATTGCATCCATTAATATGAGAGACGGTTTATAGGCCTGATTTATCTCTGCTATCATCTTTCTCATGCTCCTGATTGAAGAGTGGAGCTCTGTCATGTTTCGCTTGTGAGCTATTCCGACAGAGAGTTTGAGAGACATGGTGAAGACTCCGCCGTAGCCGTGGGTCTTCAGGCAGCAGGTTGTAACAACACATTCTGAATCAAGGACAGGCCCAGCGACATCAAACCCTTTATTCCAGTGGCTTTGTTCCGGTTTTATTCTCACCCAGGCATTATCAGGGAGGTCCTCGAAGTTTATAAGTTTGACGTCAAGTTTTTTACAAATGTCATAGATACCCTTTTCCGCAAGCACATCGGATGTGTCTGGCTGGCCGCTCCTTTCGCTGACGGTGATACTTTTTGCGCCCATATCTTTCAGGCGAAGTATCAAATTGACAAGAGTGTCATTGTGGGTGGAGCCGGGGAAGGGGTCCGAAGTATTAAAGTTCGGCTTAAGCAGTACATCCTTTCCCTTCACAGGGTTTATCCCAAGGATGCCTATGGCCTTCTGAATACCCGATGCCCTGTCCGAGGTCTTTACGAGAGAGACCTTTGATTTTTGGATTTTCTCAGATTGCTGCAATGTGTCCACCCCGGCAAATACGCTGCCTGACAGGGCCATCCCTGTCGCTGCCAGTATAAATTCCCTCCGGTTCATCATTAGTCCGTCCTCCGCTGTCAGAGAAGCAGGCTGATTCCCAGGACAGTCCTGTAATCCATACGCAATGCCTATCGAAGGAATGAACAGATATTCGACATTGTGAATGCCCTCCCTGCCGCTCTCTGCAAACCCGATAAGCTCCGCGTCGGAAAAGGTGTCGAATTTCTGGTACTCAGCAAGGGCCTCGATATTGAAGCTTCCTTTCGGGAGCGTTGCGGCAGAGACGGTCGTCACCGGGCCCGCATGCCCGACGCCTGTACCTATTGAGGCATGAGACGCGAATGCGCTGCCGCTTGCAGCCACAAAAAGCAGAACAGCCGTTGATAACAATACTTTTATTCTATTCATACATTCCTCCTTATGGGTAATTGCTCTTTTTGTGCCTCGCCTGCCTTCCGGTCCAATTCTTTCTTTTTTTCAGTGCACTTCGGGATATAGAGTTAAAGTCTATCAGGAATTCGTGAAGTGTCAATGGCCGGTTTATGAAGGGGTGTCCGGTCTCTGTTGCCGTTGACGAGCTCCTGATGAGGGCGATCCTGTATTTTTTCCCTGTCTCGTCATGAAGGGAAATGCATACATTTATATGTATTACCACCCTCCAGTTTCATTAAGATTCAACCACTTCCAACCTGGCAGCCATATTGCAGATAAGGCAGTACTCACAGGCCGGAAAGTAAGTCGATGCTTGCGGCAAGAAATGGCCTTTCAGCCAGACTAAAAGGGATTATTCACAAATGTCTAACTCCGGGAGGCATGATTGAAAAACATCTTCAAAGCAATGAGATTATTTGTCAGGACTTTTCGCTCTTTAACTTATTGCTTTTACAGAGTGTACTTTTCACACCCCGCGAAAATTCCGTATACGGGATTGCAGCGACATGTTTTTGAATCATACCTCCCGGAGTTTAAGAATGATCCGGGCTTAAAGGGAATGTCAGGCGGCATAAGGAGGTCAAATAAGACCGGCGGTCAGAAGGAGGATGCAATGCTGATGTTTATAACGGGTGTGTTTATTGGAATGGTGTTGGGCTTCACGACCATGGCCCTGCTTGTTACCGGCAAGAACTGATTTGATTGCAGGTAAGGACAATAATGGGTCGCAGCTTGACCTTGTCAGGCTTTTGAAGCGGGGCGCATTGCCGGCCCCGAATATTTGAGGCAATGTAAAACATGTTGAGGCGCCGAAGTACTGTTGTGAGGTCCGGGCGGACAAGATAATTGCTCCGCCTGTGAGAGCCTCCGGCAGGTAGGAGCCCCATCCTTTGTTTTCACTTCCTTCCATTGGTTAATCCCCTTCTTCAATGATAAAGCCATATCTACTCTTTTTAAAATGTTATTGCTGTTGCGTAAAGTCAATCTGTGCGCAGCTCTCTTGACCATTCTTTTCCTGTCATGGCATGAAGGAAAATCCATACATCAGTATATATTGCCGATCTCCAACTTCATTAAGATTTAACCACTTATAGGTGGCAATGATATTGCGGACGAAATTCCAAAGAGATCAGAAACATTAATCACCAGGAGGCAAGCCGATGCTTACAACGAAAAATGACATTGCAGCAAGGCTGAAAGCGATCGCGGTAAAAAAGTATCAGAAGATCATGACGGACATTCAGGAGAAGAGGATTGAAAAAGAAAGGACCCGGCTTCAGGCGGCATTAATGTCAGGCTGCATAAGGAGGATCAAGTCATACGGAAGTAATTGCATGCAGGGCGGGCGGCCGTTAAACAGTTCAAGCGGTCTATATCTTTTCGAGGGCCCGGCTGCTGAGCCAGCCGGTCTTTCCGTCGTCTCTCCTGACTTTACTCCAGTCCTGTTTTGATTCGAGGACATAAACCTTCATGCCTTCGTAAAGGGTGAAATGCGTGGTGGCGTTTTCCAGCGGCTCAAATCTCGCCTCCGCGCTTTTTGTGACGACAATGGCTTCCTTGTCCAGGACGGCCGCCCTGCTGAATACAGCCGCGGCCCCGGTGATGAATAATAATGACAGAATAAAAATCCCGATGATCCTGTATCTTCTGACCCGCTCAATAAATATGGATGCCGTAATAATCAGGACCATCAAGGCATAAACGACAGACATCACGACAGTCAAACCGTCAAGAGTCAGGTTATTGAATATGCCCATCACTTTTTCAGTCGGCGGCGGCGCCCCCTGAGGGGAGTTTTCTATCTTCGACAGGGCGTAGGCGTAGTTTGATTTCAGGTCGCTGTCGTCCGGGACCAGCCTCTTTGCCCTTTCATAATTCAGGACCGCTTTGCCGTGTTCGCCTTTTTTGAAATAGCTGTTGCCGAGATTGAAATATAAATTTCCGCTTTCAAGCCCCTGCTTAAGCAGCCTGGAATATTCCTTGATCGCCTCATCGTAGTCGCCCTTTTCATAAAACTGATTGCCTTTCTTAAAGACGGCGTCATGACCGCTGTCCGCATAAGCGCAGGCGGCAATTAACATGAGAAAAAGGAAAATAAAATACCCCCTCATCCTTACCCTCTCCCGCCGCTTCCACACTTCTGCGCTTCTGCTCTTCTGCACTCTTCCCTACTCCCTGTGCCTTTCAAGATAATCGATCACTTCTTTCATTTCGTTCAATGTCTCCTGCATCTTCATTGTATCGGGGGCCGTGGGGGCATATCGCGCCATGTCGCAGGCCGTGAATATATTCGTCAATTTACCCAGAAACGCCGGGTCGATATTTTTCCCTTTCAGTAAATCATTGACGACGCCGGCCGTTATTCCGCCGGACGGGACATGAAACCGGTTGCCTAAATATTCCCTGATCGTTTTGAAGACCGAATCGTAAAATTCCGCAGGCATATTCCTGCTGATAAAATGCCCCGCCTCCAGTATCCCCTTCTTCGCCTTTTTGGGGGCGGAGAGGCGGCGGGCATAACCGGTATCGGAGCCGATCTTCTCTTTTTGTTTCTTCAGTATCAACGCGGCCGCGAGGACCAGGAGAGGCACTAACTGGAACAATATGAAGAAAATATTTCTGTAAAGATAGTCCCCTTTTTTCTTCAATTCTCCGGGAGACTCCTTGATGTAAATAATGTCCCTGCCGTAAATCTCTTTTTTCACCGGCCGTGCTCCGGGTTGAGGGGCGTCCAGTATTGCCGCATTTTCCCTGTTATCGGACGCTGTAACTTTAACAGGGATGTCGCCCCTGACAAGCGTCTGGTACTGACCTTTTTCGGGATTGAAGAAACTGAAGGATATCTCCGGCAGTTTGTTTACGGATGCCGTCAGCGGTATCAGCACCTGCTCGAATATCTTGCTGCCGCCCTCCTGTTTGCCCTGCTGCTCGTAGGTCTTGAAGTCTTCAGAGTGTTTTAAAGAAGGACTTGTTACCGAGGTCAAATTACCGTTTCCCGTGATGATCATTTTTAAAGTGACAGGGTCGCCAACCTTTACTTCTGAAGGAGAGGCTTCGACATTAAGTCTGAAATCGCCGACCGCGCCTTTGAAATCAGCGGGCTTTTTATCAGGGAAGGGCAGTATGCTCAGTGTCAGGGCATTTGACGAAAGTTCAATCGGCGCGGCCTCGTAACCTCCGAAGAATTCATCCCTGAAAAAATCATCAAAGGGCGACGAAGGCGTCCTTCTTTTCTGTCTTGTAATGACGTTGGCCTTGAGTTTTGCGGGGCCCAGTCTGAATTCCCCGGACTTTGTGCCGAACAACTGTGTCCTGAACTCAACGACATCATAAACCGTCCCGCCTTTCTCTTCCTGATATTGAAGCGGTTTGTCGAAATCGACGGCGGAAACATCATCATGATTGAATTCAGGGAACTGTATGTCCCGGACCCCCAAATTGCTTATATATAATTTTATGGTCAGCGGGACCGCTTCGTTTAAATATGCCCTAAGCTTTGCCGCCTGCATTTTCAGAAACACCCTGTCCCCGAGATTTATGTCCGGCTTTCTCTGCTGCTGCGCGTGACCGCTGCCGCGGGAGGCATTGTCCAGGACTTCAAGCGTAAATGCATTGGAACTGTAAGTGTTGCCCTCATGTTCTATCTTCAGTGGACCTATCTGGAACTTCCCGGTCTTTATAGGGACGATGCTGTAGATATGCGTTATCGAAGACGACATCCTGCCGTTGACGATGGACATCATAGTGGAAGGCCCGGCATAACGCGACTGAAGACCGTCCACTGCCGGGAGCGCCGGGGCCGGGACGTCCGTTGTGCCCTGAAATTGCAGGTTCAGTTGAACGCTTTCCCCAAGATAAATCATATTCCTTTCAAGAGACGCCTCAAAAGAAATGTCTTTGGCGAAGACAGTCCCCGCAAGAAGTATGATTACCGCTGTTAAACACCAGATGCTTTTCATCAAGTTCATAGCTTTTCCTGTCATTCCCGAGGTAGTAATCGGGAATCCACCCTTCGACAGGCCCAGGGTGACAAGCTTGTCATGGTGAGCTTGTCGAACCATGGCTTCCCGCTTAAAGACTGCGGGAATGACGGCTCGAAACATATGTAATGAAGCGTTGGACGCGCCGCCATGTATTCTACCAATCCTTCGACACTTCTTCACGATAGCCATTTCTTTCACGATCGGATACAGTCCCGGCCTCTTCGGACCTGTAGGCATCAAGCAGCATCTTAGCTTCTTCGGGGGACATCTTTTGTGTCTTATCACCCGCTGAGCCGCGCTCTCCCGCCTCCGCGTTTTTTTCCTGTGCCGCTTCCCTGTTTTTGTCGCCTGCTTCAGCCTGCTTTTGTTCGGATTGCTGCTGCTTTTTGTCTCCCTGCTGTTCCTGCGGGCCTTTCTTCTCCTGTTTGTCCTTTTGGTCCTGGCCCTGGTTCTGCTGCTGTTTCGGCTGGTCCTTTAATTTCTCCAGCAGGGCCTTCAGACGCTTTTCGACGAGGTCATGGTTGTATTTCGCGTCGTTATCGCTTTTGTCGAGCTCCATCGTTCTATTATAATATTCGAGCGCTTCCCGGTACAGCTCTGCTGCGCTGTTGGGATCGTCATTTTCCCGCAGGCTGCCGGATTTATATTTGCTGTTCGCAATATTATAAGTGGTCTTTGCTTCGAGCCTTTTATCTTTGGTGACAACGGCCCTTGTAAACGCGTCGATTGCCTCCCGGTATCTGCCTTTTTTATACAGCGCCGCGCCCAGATTGAAATTGACGATATCCGAGTCGGGCGCCTCGGACTTTGCTTCATCATACTTTTTTATCGCCTCATCGTATTTCTCCTGATGATAAAACCTGTTTCCCTCACTGACGGCCTTTGCAGGCGAGGAAAGGGCAGGGGAGGGAAGAAAAATATACAGGATAAATATCAAGGCATAAAAAGTCCGGGTAGAAAATATCTCTACTGCCGTCATTCCGGCAGTCCTTAAGCCGGAATCCAGTTGCCTGTAAAAATGCTCTGGATTTCCGCTCAACAGACTGCGGGAATGACGGTATTTTCTCCCTAACTCACAACTCATAACACTTAACTCTTAACTCTTTCTACGCTCTCTTATAAAAAGCTCAATACCAAGAAGCAGCAGCGCTATTGCCAGCGGTATCTGGAATTTCTCGTTGTATTTCCTTACCATTTTCTCTTCTATATCGCCCTGCTCCATCTTCGACAATTTTTCATCATAAATCAAATCCAGGCCGAATTCAATGTTCGTGGCCTTCACGTAACTGCCGCCGGTCGTCAACGCTATTTTCTGCAGCGTGTCTTCATCAAGGCGAGTCTTTACCACATTTCCGCTGCTGTCTTTCAAAAAAGTCATATGTCCGTCTTCATCGGCGATGGGGATCAGATCTCCTGCCCTTGTCCCGATCCCTACGGTATATATCTTAATGCCCTGTTCCTTCGCCTTTTCAGCCCACTCGACTGCGTTGCCTTCGTGGTCTTCTCCGTCTGTTATGATGACCAGCGCCTTATATTTCTTCTTGCCGCCTTCATAGCTTTCAAGCGCCACCCGCACGGCATTTGATATGGAAGTGCCGCCCTTCGGTATGGAGTAAACACCTGTCTCGTCGAGCGAGAGCATAAAGCCGCTGTAATCAGAGGTCAGGGGACATTGCAGAAAGGCATTACCCGAGAAGGCAATCAACCCGACCCTGTCGCCGTGTAATTTCTTTATCATGTCCTTGACCGCCAATTTGGACCGTTCCAGCCTGTTGGGCTTTACGTCCTCCGCCAGCATGCTCTTTGAGGTATCAAGGGCTATCAGGATATCGAGCCCGCTTTTCTTTATCTCTTTCCATTGAAAGCCCCACTGAGGTCTCATGAGGGTCAAGATAATTATGCATATTGAAACAAGCATGAGGACCGCCCTCAGCTTCTGCATCCGGCCGTCAAGAGTGAAGGTCAGTTCCTTCAGGAGTTCCTTACGGGCAAACTTCTCCATGTCCCTTTGCCTTTTCTTATAGGACCAGATATAAAAAAGGAGCAGGGCCGCAAACAGCCACAATAAATTTATCGCATGAAAATTACCGAATCTCATAAGTTTTTGTTATCCGTTGCTGAAAGCAGATTATTTTAATAACCCCAATTTTCATGACGCAACGGTCTTCTATTCAATTCTTCCTTATAGAATCTCCACTTTGGCATAAACTCATTCATTAGTGAAATGAATCTGTCGTTGTGGTTTCTTTCTAACAAGTGAACCATCTCATGCATAACAATATACTCCAGACATTCGGACGGTTTTTTTGCAAGTTCAAGGTTGAGCCAAATCATTCATCAACAAACAAAAAGAGTTCTCCAACTGCTTTGGTAGGCTGGCTCTCCAGTTCCTTAATGAACTCCTCAAAGTTATCGACCCCCTTATTGCCGAACTTATGCACCAGTGAGCATAGCAGTCTCGGCTTGGCCTCTGCCAATTGCGTCATTAAATCATGGCCGCTGGTGGTACGTTTGATCGGCTCCCCTGCCTCGTTAAAAACCCGCTCGATCTGTTTATCCAGTTCATCACGGTCAGTAATAATAACGACACGGGCCTTGTGGTTGTTCTCTAAAATCCATTTTGCCAGCAGCACCATAACGATACTTTTGCCGCTCCCCTGAGTGTGCCAGATGATGCCGCCCTCACGCCTGCGGATGTGTTCCTGTGCTGCCTTGATGCCAAAGTACTGATGCGCCCTCGGCAGTTTTTTTATGCCGCCGTCAAAGAGCATAAAGTCATACATAATTTCAATAAGCCGCTTTTTATTGCAGATCTTCAGAAGGTATTTGTCCAACTGCAAACGACTGACATCCTCTACATCTTCCTTCCATTTAAGGAAGAACTTTTCCGGGGTACCGATGGCGCCATAGCGTAATCCTTCGGTGTCGTTTCCTGCAAGCACAAACTGAACTGTGGAGAAGAATGACCCGATAAACTCTTTCTGCTGGTTGACAATGCTCTGCCTGATCCCGTCACCGATAGAGACAGTGCTGCGTTTGAGTTCCAACACGCCGACGGCAATGCCGTTTACATACAGAACAATATCAGGCCGTTTTTCACGGCTGCCAAGAACAGTGACCTCTTCTGCTATGGCAAAGTCGTTCTTCTCCGGATTCTGCCGGTCGATGAGATGTACAGTCTCAAAATTCTCACCTGCCTCCGCCTTTACCTGAACACCATAGCGCAGGAGTTTATAGACATTTTTATTATTGGTATAGAGGCTTTCGTTGTAGTTATTGGCGGTAACCCGCAGTTCATACAGTGCTTTGGTAATAAGGGTTGGGCTGTACCCCTTTTTTGTGAGGTAGGTGGTTAAGAGTTTTTCCTCAATATTGCTGTTGTACGTGCGATCTTCCCAATTGCCAAGATAGGAGTAATTCAACTCATTCCTGAATAATTGCACTATTCGGTTTTGAGTAAGCCGTTCCGGTTGTCCGATGTCAGTCAATGTTTCTCACCCCTCTGCACTCAGGGTACCCTGTGCAGCCCCAGAACTGGGAACCCGGGTTCTTTCCCTTCTTTGCTGTTCGCAGAGTCATCAGCTTCCCACAGAGCGGACATTTTTGATCTGTCGGGTTCGACTGATCTGACCGATCATGTTGCCTTTTCTGAATCCTCGCAGCAGCCAACTGCTC
The DNA here is from genome assembly GCA_016234115.1 of Nitrospirota bacterium. GTDB lineage: Bacteria > Nitrospirota > Thermodesulfovibrionia > UBA6902 > UBA6902 > SURF-23. The sequence goes on along the minus strand of JACRHD010000065.1, from coordinate 124,750 downwards.
GCTGTAGCCGCCAACTTCAACAAACTGTTTTTCCAGTGCCGCTATCTGCTGATCCAAAAGATAATTAGCCTGATGGATCAGGCAGATGATTGTATTTGCTACCACTGCAGGATCATGGCTGCCAAGCCAACGCAAATAGGCGGCATAATCCGACTGACCAGACAAATCCGACTGGTCTGTCCGATGCTTCCCCACCGTCCGCACTTCCCGCGCCTGAGTATCGTCTTTGTTCCATTGCCGCAGGCTGCGTTGGCGCAAGAAATCCTCATAGTCCAGCAGAAGTTCGTCAAGGCTCGCCCTGGCCACATTGACCAGCCGCAGTTCTGTCTGTGAAGAGGTTGCATTGGCGCGGCTGCCCTCAGCAATATTCTGCCGCCCGCTCCGGGCCGCCTGCACCATCTGGTCAACCGTGCGGGAGCGCTTGTCCATGAACCTTTCGCAGAACGACACAGTAGCGTCGTAGATAACCGTGGTGGTCTGAAAGGAACGCAGCTTCCGGTACCCGCCGCTTGGGCGGATTCTCATCCGGCGGGCCTCATTATCAGTCTGATCCGTCCGCTCAATCTGATGCGACCGATCGGACAACTGCCCGCCGTGGTTGGCTTTCGGCCTTTTGTTTCTTTCGCTTTCGCTCATATCAACCTCGTCCTCCCCGTCAGCAATTCCTGCATCATCCCCTGCTTTATCTGTTTGTATTTGGCGAGCCTGGTTTCCAGTGCGGATATTTCAGCGTCCATGTCGGAAAAGATGGCGGAGATGCGGACTTGTTCATCGTGCGAGGGAAGTGTAATTTCAATCTTTGCAATATTCGTCTTACTTATGCCGCTTACTTTAGTACCAACTGCATAAAACTTAAACTGACCTTTAATATATGCGCTCTGAAAACAATAACGCTTATAATCGTTGTCAACAGAATCATCTTTGCTCTTAGCTACGATGGTATGCAAACCGGAAATATAGGGCACTCCATCTGGGTTTTTTACAACTATATGTCTACTTGTGCCTTCATCGTCTTCCGAAGCATCCACAAAAACAATATCGCCATCATTCAATAAAGATTTTGGCAATACATTCTTTAATGAGATTTTAAGTTTGGGAATTTCAGTATATTCATTTTTTACATTAATAAAAGTTTTCTTAGCTCCATGTATATCTCCATAATGGAGATAACAAAATCCATCATTAGATAATTGTTCTCTTGATGCTGAATAGCCTCCACTAAAGGTAAAAATCTCCCCCAACTTCTTCATCACCCACCCCTCTTTGGGTTTAAGCAGTTCCTGCATGGCCCCCTGTTTAATGTTGCGTTTTTTGGCAATGAGTTTTTCCAGGGATTGGATCAGGGCATCGGTATCGCTTAAGGCGGTGGCAATGGCGGTTTGTTCGGCTTTGGTGGGAGGAAGAGAGATTTGGAACGGATTAATATGCTTATTATTAATCTGAGGGATAGAATTTGTGTCAGCAATTCTCCATAACTCTTTATGTAGGAGGGCATAATAAAAGAACTCGTTATTTAGCTCATCAGACAATGTGAGTGTCATGAGATTCGTATCCATAAAAGAGTCTTCAACCAAGATGCGTATCTTGTTCAATAAAATAGAAGCCCCTCTTTTTGGAAATATGATACTGCCACCATGAACGGTCGTTTTGAATTTCGAGTGATACGGGGTCTCTATCAAATATTTATTCCCGTTGTTTAATTGCTCAACCTTAAAGTAAGGTGTCCCGTCATCAGTGAATTTAAATCGCGAAGGGCTTTCTCCACTTGAAATTTTTACAACATCCCCCAGCTTCTTCACCTCCCAATCCTCCGGAATCACCCCCACCTCAGTTTGTTTAAACCCCGCCGGAATATTACTCACCGCCGCCTCTATCCGTTTGCTGATGCAGTTTTTTAACAGTGATGTTTTTCGTTAGGACTTTCATCTGGCGGATTGCTATCTCATTTAATCTTTTAATCAGTTCACTTTGCAAAAGACCCATATGTATAAATTCCGCATTCATGCCTTCAATATTTGCCAGCACCAGCAATTGCTCAATCATTGCGTATTCACGCATATTCCCTTCAAGCTCAGGATTTGCATCCCGCCACTCTTTTGCTGTCTGTCCAAATAGTGCAACATTCAACATGTCCGCTTCGGTAGCATACACTATAGCAGCCTGGGCTTTGCTAACAACCGCCGGGATGATATGCTCTTTGATGGCATCAGTATGTATACGGTAATTAAGCTTTGATAGTGTGCGATTTAAATTCCATGACAAGGAAAGACCACGGTATTCGTCATCTTTCAGGCGCTGAAACTCTTTTAGCAGGTAAAGTTTGAATTCAGGGCTGAGCCATGACCCGAATTCAAAAGCTATATCTTTATGGGCAAAAGTGCTGCCGTAACGTCCGGCGCTTGCGAAAAGTCCCTTTGCGTTTGTTTTTTCTATCCATTTCTTTGCTGAAAGAAAAAAACTGTTGCGACCGGCTTCATTTTTAATTCCCTCGAATTCGGGGGAATTAAAATCCGGGTTGTGTAACCGTTCCCATACGCCAAGAAAAAGCACAGTATCCTTATTTTTAAGCCATTGCTCAATAAGAGCGCTGCCCCCTTCAAAATTGCGGACCATGTCGGTCAGAGATATATAATCTTCTTCCTGCTTTGAAAGAACAGTAATAGAGCTGCCCCGTACATCTATTGTTGCTTTTTTATCTTTACTCATCTTGTCCCCCTTTCATAACACAAACCCCATCTTCTCAAGGTGCACATTGACCTTCTTTTCCATCTCGCTGACTTCAGCGGTCTGTTGCGGCAACGGCGTTTCGTACCGCTCCGCCAGTTCTTTTATCCGCTGAGTCAACCTCTGGCTGATCCGGTCCATTTCAGTGTGGATATCCCTGTCGATGGTTGCCATCCATTTGTCATCCACCACCAGCATTTTAATCTCGTCCTCTGTAAGCGTGGGATATTTTGCAAAGAGCTTTATATCCAGCTCAGCACTCGCTTCTTTGATCTTCCTGCTAATTTCCGTCTGCTGTTCAAGAAGGTCAAAGTAGGTTTTTAAAATCTTAACTTCTTCCTTCGCGTCGGCATCGCCTTTGATCTCTTTCAGCCGGTTCAGCACATTGGCCTTGTTCACCTTGTCTAATTCAGCAAAAAAGCCCTCTTCACCGCCATGTTCCTCTTCCAGTTCAGTAAGCTGTCCGGCAATGGTCTCGCTTTCAGCTTCCAGGGCTTCAGTGGCCTGTTTCTCTTTGAGGAAGAAGCGGTATGCGTTGTGAAAGCTCCAGTGTTTCATTCAATCCGTTGGTAAGATGATTTTCTATATTGTCGTAGATTTTCGGCATTTGTTATTTATCCCCCGTCCTACTGCCCAGCTATTTTAAACCTTAATGAACTTTCTCTCAACAATACTTTTATCAAAACGGAACACACCCCTGTATCCCCTCTTGATAGAGGGGACTTTCTTGCTCTACGGTATCCTCCTTAAAACAGTATTGTTCAAAACAATCTCCAGGAGCAAAAGGGCCAGGCCCGGTATCAGGAACAGGTGAAACAGTTCTTTGTATTCGACGTAACCCTTTTCTTCAATGTGCGATTTTTCGAGCCTGTTTATCTCCATGTAAATATCTCTTAATGATTTTGTGTCCGTGGCCCTGAAATACTTTGCGTGAGTTTTCGCGGCTATCTGCCTAAGGAGCTCCTCGTCGATATCGACTTTTACCTGCCGGTAAACTTTGTTGCCGAACATGTCCTTTGCGGGAAACGGGGCAAGCCCTTTTGTGCCGGCGCCGATAGTATAGACCTTAATGTTCAGCGCGGCCGCGGCCTCCGCCGCCGTCAATGGAGATATCGTGCCCGCGTTATTTCTTCCGTCAGTCAGCAGAATTACGACCTTGCTCTTTGCCTGCGAGTCCTTCAGCCTGTTCAGGGCGGCGCTTATCCCGGAGCCGATTGCGGTGCCGTCTTCAATCAGGCCCACCTTCACCCTCTCCACATTCTGCAGCAGCCAGCCGTAATCGAGTGTAAGGGGAGAGACCGTGTATGCCCTTGCCGCAAATGCCGTGATACCGATCCGGTCGTCACGCCTGTTATTGATAAATTCCCTGACAACGTCTTTTACCGCGTCCACCCTGCTTTTGCGGCCCACCCCCGCGTCAAAATCTTCCGCAAGCATCGTAGTCGACACATCCACGGACAGCACAATGTCCACGCCTTCCGTCTCTATCGAGGACTCCTGCAGCATCGACTGCGGACGGGCCAGCGCTGTGATTATCAGCAAGAGCGCCGTCAGTCTGAAGAGGACCAGGCCCCTGTGGAGCCTTATCCTGAAAGTCACCGGCAAATTGTCCGCGAATTTGTCCGTCGAAAACTGAAATGAGGGGACCGCCTCAATCCTTCTGCCTAAAAAAACCAGCAGCGCCGCCGCAGGCAGCAATATCAATATCCACGGGTCCTGAAAATGCATTTAATCCTTAACTCCTGACTCTTATTAAGTGGTCAAAAGCAGAGACACTTAAGGACTCATCCGTCATGCCCGAAGTCCTTAATTGGGCATCCAGTTTCAACCTGTCTGGATTCCCGCTTACTGCCTGCGGGAATGACAACTTATGTGGCTTTACTTTTGCACTACTTAGTGATTTCAACTCTTTGTAGATTCCTTCGTCTCTTCAATAAATCTCTTCGCCGATTCATAACTCGCTTCGGTCTCTTCTTCATCAGGCAGATACCTTGCGAACTTCACCATATCGCAGTGAGAAAGGAACTCCTTTAGAATGGTTTTTTGCGCGACATTCAAGGTGTTTGAATCCTGCAGCGTGAGCAGGAATTCTTCCGTGGTCATCTCCGGGGCGCGCAATTGAAAGCGGTCCTCGACATAATGTCTCACAATGTCCGACAGCTCAAAATAATGTTCGCGCGCCTTACCGGCGTTAAGGTAGTTTTTATTCATGAGGTCCCTCAGCGCCTCAAGGGCCGTCTCATGCGCGGGCCGCAGCGGAGTGATTATGTTTTCAGGCTTCTTTCTCTTTTTCAGGGCCTTGACAACAAGATAAATTATGATGAGCAGCGCAAGCGCCGCAAGGAAAATGTATAGATAGGTCCAGTCGTAATAGCTCAACGGCCCTTTGATGTCCCTGATGTCCGGCTCTATGTCCGTACCCTCCTTTCCCGCATCCTGAAAAACCTGTACAGTTCCGCCGCATAAGGCATATCTGTGTGTATCCCGACGTGATCGATATTCGCGCAACGGAAGATCTTCAGCCTTTCCTCAAATATCCTGAGCGCGTTTGCGCGATACTTTGATCTCAGTGAAGGACTGGAGGTGTCCAGCATGAAATTCCTTCCTGTTTCCGCGTCTTCAAGATTGACGATGCCGATGTCGGGCAGGTCCGTTTCCCTCGGATCGGTAATTGATATCGCAATTACGTCATGACGTCTGCCGGCTATGGACAATGCCTTTTCATACCCCGCTGCATAGAAATCGGAGATGACAAAGGCGACCGAGCTGCGGTTTATCACCCTGCCCAGGTATTCCAGCGCCGCGGGGATATCCGTGCCCTTTCCTTCCGGCCCATGGTATAGAGCCTCCCTGATTATTCTCAGGACGTGGCTGAGGCCCTTTTTGGGAGGGACGAATTTTTCTATCCGGTCGGTGAATATGATCAGCCCCACCTTGTCGTTGTTCCTTATCGCGGACAGGGCCAGCAGGGAACATATCTCCGCGGACAGGCGTCTTTTGAGTTTGGCTACCGTTCCGAAGTAAGAAGAGCCGGACACGTCAAGCAGCAGCATGAGGGTCAGCTCTCTCTCCTCGACAAATTTCTTTATGAAGGGACGCCCTGTGCGCGCGGTGACGTTCCAGTCGATGGAACGGATGTCGTCGCCGGGATGATATTCCCTTACCTCGTCAAACTCCATGCCCCTGCCTTTGAACACACTGTGATAATGTCCTGCAAAGGCATCGGTAACCATGCGCGAGGTGGTTATCTGTATCCTGCGGATCTGCTGTAGAATCTCTTTCGGGATCATTTTACAATAAGCCGTCAGCAATCAGCTTTCAGCGGTCAGCTTTATTGATTCAGAAAGCTGATTGCTGATCGCTGATTACTATTTCCCTACGGCACCTCTATCTCCTCAAATATTCTCTTAATGATATCGTCCGAGGTCTTTTCTTCGGCCTCCGCCTCATAGCTGACAATCACCCTGTGCCTGAGGACGTCGGGCCCTATGGATTTGACGTCCTGCGGAGTGACATATCCCCGGCCCTGAATAAACGCGTAGGCCTTTGACGCGATGTTCAGATATATCGTCGCCCTCGGTGAAGCGCCGAAGCGGACCAGGCCTTCAAGATCATTCAATTTATATTTTTTGGGTTCCCGCGTTGCAAAGACAATGTCGAGTATATATTTCTCGATCTTCTCGTCCATATAGATATCGTTTACTACCTTTCTCGCCCTCTGGATGTCCCCGGGAGTTATCACCGCGCTCACTTCCGGATTAGAACCTGTGAACGCCATGCGCTTCATTATTTTGTGTTCTTCCTCAATGGAGGGATATGTTATGTTTATCTTTAGCATGAACCTGTCGATCTGCGCTTCGGGCAGCGGGTATGTGCCTTCCTGTTCAATGGGGTTCTGCGTGGCAAGCACCATGAACGGTTCGTCGAGAGGGAACGTATCCTGCCCGATGGTGACCTGCCTTTCCTGCATTGCCTCAAGCAGGGCGCTCTGGACCTTTGCCGGCGCGCGGTTTATTTCATCTGCGAGAATAATGTTTGCGAATATCGGTCCCTTTTTTGTAGTGAAGGTCCCGTCTTTCGGATTATACACCAGCGTCCCTACAAGGTCGGCGGGAAGCAGGTCGGGGGTAAACTGGATCCTCTGGAATTTTGTCCTGACGGCGCCGGACAGGACCTTTACCGATAATGTCTTTGCAAGACCGGGCACCCCCTCGATCAGGACATGCCCGTTTGCCAGAAGACCCACAAGCAGTCTCTCGATGAGATATTTCTGACCGACAATTACCTTCTCGATTTCCGAAACAAGACTATAGACAAAAGCGCTCTCCTGTCTTACTTTTTCATTTATTGCCGTAATGCCTCCGTCAATCATAATAAACTCCTCCTTTAGACGTCATTCCGGCAGCCTTTAAGCCGGAATCCAGGTTCCTCAATCAAAAGACCCTGGATTCCCGCTAAACAGACTGCGGGAATGACGCGACCCTGATCTCAGTTTTATTTTCCAATTCATGAACGCCATAGTTTTTTGATTACTATACAAGAGCTGTTATTGTAACACTATTTGCGGCACCAATCATCGTATTTGCATTAAATAACCCTTTCAGGATATCATTGCGCCACATGGTCGAAACAAAAAATTATACATGGTAATTTGTGAAAAAATTGTGAACTTGATGTAGGGGCGACCCGGCGGGTCGCCCTTACGCTATTGCTGATACTTTATGACCAGCTCCAGCGCGCGGTCCAGATGTTCATATGGCGTGTAAAAGTGCGGAGAAAGACGAATCCCCCCGGCGCGCTGGGAGCATACTACGTTATTTTTGACGAGGTGATTGTAGAGTAGCGCTGAATCGGCGTCTTTCCGTCTGAAGGTGACTATCCCGGCGAAGCGCCCCGCGGCATCGGGGGTAATCAACTCGAGCTCGGGCCTCGAGCGGACAGTCTCAAAGAGGTATTCGCTCCTCTTCAGTATCTCGTTTTCCACATAATCCATACCGGCCTCAAGGAGAAGAGAAAGGCTCGCGTTAAGGGCATGTATGCCTAACATGTTGGGGCTGCCGCACTCAAAGCGGCGCGCGGTCCTGGCGACGCTCCAGTCCCTGCGGTCGAAATTTCCCGCGTCCTCGACCATATGCCAGCCGTACTGGTTGAGATGCAGGAGCTTGCGCGCGTCGGGACGCGAATAAAAGAGCGCGAGCCCTTCCGGACCCAACATCCATTTGTGTCCGTCAGCCATGACGAAGTCCGCGTTGATCTCCTGCGCGTCAAATTGCAGGGCGCCGATACTCTGGATGGCGTCAACGCAAAAAAGGATACCGCGTTTCCTGCAGAATTGCCCGATCCTGCTTAAATCCATCCTCAGGCCTGTGGCATATTGCACAGAGCTTATAGTAATGAGACGAGTGTTTTCATCCACGGCTGAAAACAGGGCTTCTTCGGCGCACGATGAACTGAGGAGGTCGGCTTCACGGAAATCCACACCCTTCTGAGAGAGGGATTCCCAGACAATACGGTTGGAGGGGAATTCGAGATTGCTGCTGACGATATTGTCGCCCTCTTTCCATTCGAGCCCGTAAGCCACGACGGAGAGCGCTTCCGAGGTGTTTTTCATAAGAGCGACGTCATCACATGAAGGGGCGTTGATTAACGTCCGGGCCTGTTCGCGCAATTGCGTTTCAACGGCAAGCCAGCAGTTATAATAAAGCGAGCCCTGCGACATATTTTCTTCGGCGAATTTCTGCACGGCCCTCGCGGTCCTCCAGGGCCAGGGAGACACGCCGGCGTGGTTGAGGTAGATGATGTCGTCGCGGAGGGTGAATTCGTTTATTATGTTTTTATGGTCCAAGGATACCTCTCCATCCGCAGGGGCAACCCGCCGGGTCGCCCCTACAATGATTTCGCCTCTTTTATTATCCTCTCGATATCTTCTCTCTCCAGGACTTCTTCTTTCAGCAGGGATTCGGCGATCTTATCAAGAAGGTTCCTTTTCGGCCTCAATATCTCATCTGCCCTTGCTTCGGCGTCAACTATTAATTGTCGTATTTCCTGGTCCATGAGCCAGGCCAAATCTTCACTGTAACGCTTAGGCAGCGCGAGTTCTCTTCCTAAAAAAGGATGTTCCTCGGCCCGGCCCAGATTTACCGGCCCCACTTTGTCGCTCATGCCCCATTGAGACACCATCTTTTCAGCAAGGGAAGAAGCCTCCTTCAGATCATTCTGCGCCCCCGTGCTTGTGTCATTAAAGACGATTTTCTCGGCAACTCTTCCTGCGAGGGCAACGCAGAGTTTGTTCATCAGGTATGCTTTGGGATAGTAATGTCTGTCTTCTTCAGGCAGAAGCTGTGTTACGCCCATTGCCATACCTCTCGGGATAATACTGACCTTATGGATCGGGTCCGTACCCGGAAGTTCATGGGCGACAAGGGCATGTCCGGACTCATGGTATGCCGTTATACGCTTTTCCAGTTCACTGATGGTCTCTTCCCTCACGGTCCCCATAAGTATTTTATCCAGAGCTTCTTCAAAATCTCCCATATCGATTTTTTCTTTATTTTTTCTTATGGCAATGAGGGCCGCTTCGTTTGCGAGATTTTCAAGGTCGGCGCCTGACGTGCCGGGGGTACCCCTTGCTAATTTATCAAGATCCACCTGATCGCCAAGCACCTTGTTTCTGACATGCACTTCAAGTATGGCTTTTCTGTCTTTTAGTCCCGGCCTGTCAATGACGACATGCCTGTCAAAGCGTCCCGGCCTCAGAAGAGCGGGGTCCAGTACATCGGGCCTGTTGGTCGCGGCTATGACAATTACTTCTTCATGCGGCTCAAAACCGTCCAGCTCGCTCAGGAGCTGATTCAGGGTCTGTTCTCTTTCATCATGTCCGCCGCCGAAACCAGCGCCGCGTGTGCGTCCGACCGCGTCGATCTCGTCTATAAATATGATGCTCGGGGGATTGGCCTTCGCCTTTTTGAACATGTCCCTTACGCGCGAGGCCCCGACACCTACAAACATCTCTATAAATTCCGATGCGCTGATGCTGTAAAAAGGGACCCCCGCCTCGCCCGCAATTGCGCGGGCCAGGAGGGTCTTTCCTGTGCCAGGAGGACCGATGAGAAGCACGCCCTTTGGGACCTTGGCCCCGAGTTTTTTGAATTTCTGGGGATTTTTGAGAAATTCTATGGTTTCCTCAAGTTCCTTCTTGGAGTTCTCCAACCCAGCCACATCTTTAAAAGTTACCTGAGGTTTTTCAACGTTATGTAATTTGGCCTTGCTCGCGCCGAAGGAAAAAAGACCTCCCGGGCCGCCCTGGACGCGCTGGGCGCCCCTCATGATCAGGAACCATATCCCTATGATCAGCACCCAGGGCAGTATCCCCATCACCACCTGCCAGAAAGGGGACATCTTCTCAGGGGGCTCTACATTTATCAGTACGCCCTTTTCCCTGAGCGCCGTCAATATGTCCTCTCCCTGAAAGGACGGCAGGAACGTCTGAAAATATTTTACCTGCCGGGGTCCCTGTTCCGCCGGAAGCTCAACAGAGGTCTCTTTTGCGAGCTCGCCGTTTACCTGCAGATTCTGTATGGTCACGGAATGAATATTGCCGGCCTTGAGCTGTTCGAGAAACTGGCTGTAGCTGATTGTGAATTCTTCTTTCCGGTCGTTGATATTGCCGAGCCTGCCCCAGATAAACAGAAAGATTACCGAGAGCATTATCGCGAAGAAGAGTTTCCACTGGGGGTTCTTCATCTTCTCCGACACGGATTTTTTCAGGTCATCCATTGGTAATAATTATATAACAAAAAGGGTCAGGGGTCACGGGGCAAGGCAAAAAGAGGGTCAAGGGGCAGGGGGCAAGGGTCAAGGGGCAGATACCTGCATATGATTTAAATCATATCCGTCCGGCAAATTCGAAACTATCTTTTAGTTGTGGGATCAAGCGGCATGGTTCGGGGTACGGTCTTACCCCTGACCCTTACCCCTGACCTTTGCCCCCTGACCCTTGACCCTAAAAACGGAGGTGTAATTATGTCGGTCATGGAGAAGAAGATTGTATGGGAAACGGACATGAAGAAGGCCCTGTCGAGGGCAAAGGCCGGGAAAAAATATGTAATGCTCGATTTTTTCAACCCCGGCTGAATAGGGTGTCAGCAGATGGATGCAGTTACGTATCCTGATACAAAAGTAATAAATTTTATCGAGCAGCATTTCGTGCCGCTGAGGGTATCGTTTGACGCCAGGCCGCTGTCCGATGAATTCAGCGTCAAATGGACGCCCACCCTTGTCACACTTGATTCGGATGGGAAGGAGCATCACAGGACCGTGGGCTTTCTGCCGCCGGACGAATTGATCTCATCGCTGTATCTCGGGATCGCAAAGGCATGTTTCAACACTGACCAGGTCGACAAAGCGCTCGTATACCTCGATAACCTGCTAACTGAATTTCCCAAGAGCGACTTCGCTCCCGAGGCGTTGTATCTGCAGGGGGTCTGCGGGTACAAGAGCACGCATACGGCACAGCCGCTTAAAGACGCGTATGAAAAACTGAAAAAGCATTACCCGACAAGCGAGTGGGTAAAGAGGGCGTATCCGTACCGGCTGTTGTAGCGCCCTCATTAATTGGGGGCGGCTTTTTCGACACGGGGATAAACCCCGACGCTACGCTGTTGCAGGGCAAAGGGCAAAGCGCAGAGGGCAAAGGGCGGCAATGCGCATCGGGCATAGAGTTTAATATTTTGCACTATGCTCTCAGCTCTTTGCCCTATGCGCTATGCCCTTTGCCCTTTTCATATCTCCAGCAATCTCTTCTTCATATCTATCGCCGCAGACGCCCCTTCTCCAGCCGCAACGACGGCCTGGTCGGGGCCTGTGTTGAGCGGGCCGACGATATACAGACCGCTGAGGGACGATTCGTAATGGACGTTTACGGCATACTTGAAATTCTTCGCGTCCCTTTTCAGGTCCAACCCGGAAAGAAATGAATCATTCAGCTTATAGCCGAAGTTCGACATGATGACTTCGCATTCAATCCTGTGTCCGTCTTTCATTTCAATCGCCTCTATACTCCTGTCGCCTATGATCCTCTCGGGACGTCCTATTATCAGAGGTATGTTCTCATCGGCCATCTCTTCCCTGTATTCATCAGGGACCTTGTCGGAATAGAGGATGACCGTTATGTCTTTGGTGAACATCTCCTTCATGCCGAAGGCGAGGTGCACTGTCTTGAGGGAATTGCCGATAATTACTAATTTCCTGCCGGTGGTATTGTATCCGTCACAATCAACGCAGGTATAGAAACCCGCGCCCAGGAACTTATGAACGTTTTCAATGGGTGGGAAGTTGTCATAAACTCCGGAAGACACGATCACGAACCTTGAAAGATAAATATCGTCTCCGGCGCTGACCTCAAAATGGTCCTTTTTCAGGACCTTCGAGACCGCGCCTTTTATTATCTGAACATTAAAACTCTTTGCCTGTTCAATGCCGAGCTCTATTATTTCATTTCCTGAAATCTCTTTTTGCGTCAGGAAGTTCCGGATAAATTTTGCATGCCTCGTCCTGCCCCCGCCCCTGTCTATGAGAAGGACGTCCCTGTTATACCTTCCGAGATAGATCGCGGCCTGCAGCCCGCCCGGCCCCGAGCCTATGATTATGCAGTCGTGAATCTTTCCGTTATCCATTATTTCTTCCACGTAACACATTTTATCACAGATTATTGTGAGGAATTCGTGTAAGGAAAACACGATTATTGTCGGAATGTCTGACATTAATTTGTATGTAATCCTCACCATCATATATCCATAAATTATAAGAAGAAATCGCCTCCGCATCTTCCGGTATGCTATATTTGTAAATTCTATTTACGTAAAGACTTTACAGGTTAGACGTCCATCAGGAGACATGTTTTTATAGAAAACAAGAAGTTACAATACTGGCAGGGAAATTGCGTATCCATTGCCAAGGGAAACCCTAAATGCGAAATAGATTAACCTTCCTGATCATTATGTCGGCCTTGTTGACCTGTGCCCTCATCCTGCCTTCATGGGGGGCCGGGGTCTGTGATCTTGACGCTGACTGCAATATCGATCTCAATGATATAAATGTCATCACAGCGGCTATAAACACTGCCGCAAGCCCGGGCGACCCGAGGGACATCGACAAGAACGGCAGGATCACTGTTCTTGACGCCCGCAAATGCGTTGTTCTCTGCACGAAATCCCGCTGCGCGATTGTGGCGCCTAACTGCGTAGTGGAAGACATTGACCATGACGGCTTCACAACCGCCCAGGGTGACTGTAATGACAATGACCCCGCTGTTTATCCCGGCGCGCCGGAAGTCTGTAACGGGATCGACGACAACTGCATTAATTCAATAGATGAAAATCTCGGAGGAGGGGCATGCGCCACAGGGTTGCCGGGGATATGTTCATCCGGAGTTGAGCAATGCGTAAACGGGCAGATGGTTTGCGAGGGGACGAACCAGCCTTCGGCAGAGACCTGCGACGGGCTGGACAACGATTGTGACGGGAGCGTTGATGAAGATATGGGACAGACGACGTGCGGCCTTGGCGCATGCGCTCATACTATAAGTAATTGTCTGGACGGCATGACGCAGGTCTGCGACCCTTTTGAAGGGGCGGCCGCTGAAATCTGCGACAGCCTCGATAATGACTGCGACGGGCAGACTGACGAGGGACTTCTTAATGCCTGCGGGGCCTGTGGTCCTGTCCCGGCTGAAACCTGCGACGGCGCGGACAATGACTGCGACGGCGAGACTGACGAGGGACTTCTTAATGCCTGCGGGGCCTGTGGTCCTGTCCCGGCTGAAACCTGCGACGGCGCGGACAATGACTGCGACGGCGAGACTGATGAAGGATTTGATGAAGACCATGACGGGTTCAGGACGTGCGCAGGAGATTGCGATGACGGCAGGGCGGATGTTCATCCCGGCGTCTACGATATACCCGGCAATGGAGTTGATGAGGATTGCAGCGGTGGAGATGCGCCGCTTCCGTTGATGCCCCTTGTAGTCGTCGATAAATATTATGAGGTGACGGAAGGGGAGATGCTTCAGTTTCAAGTGACGGCTTATGACCCGGACGGCACAGCGGTTATACTATCTGCGTCTCCATTGATAGATAATGCGGCCTTTGCCGCGACAGGGGGTATACAGGCGAGCGGGACATTTACTTTTACGCCCGACAATTCACAGCAGGGCAAGCATTATATAACCTTTACGGCGACAGACCCCCTCGGATACAAAGGCAGAGAGATGGTCACGATCTCGGTAAATAATTTAAACCATGCCCCGGTAATCGGGTTTGAGCCTCCTGCGCCGATTGATGAGGGCAGGGCGCTTGCGCTGTCACTTGATGTAACTGATCCTGACGGGGACATGCTGAGTGTGTCTGCCGCGCCGTTGCCTGAGAATGCAATTTTTGTAGAGGCGACGAGGACCCTGACATTTACTCCTGATTATGAACAGGCGGGAGAGTATGATATCACCTTTGCCGCTGATGACGGCGGCGGGCCGCAGACCGCGTCCGCGCATATAACCGTAAATGACGTCCAGGGCGGCGGGACCGACGGAGAGCTGTCCCTTGAGGTAGACCCGGTCGAGAGTCCGACTTTCGGTACAACGCAGAGGGTCACGGGCAGGGTCAATACGGAAGGGCAGGCGGTCCCCGCGATGAAATACTCCCTCCTGACAGGACTGGCCCCGGCTTCCGGGGACCAGGGCCGAACGCTCGACGTCGGCTTGACCGGGGCGTCATCCGGCGATTATGTCACTCATTTTCAGGGCGGGGTAAGCCAGGTGAATTTCGGCAAAGGAATAACCGTCAACTCCTTTAGTGTTATCAGCCCTGCGGAGGCTGCCGCGAATATTACGATTGACGGAAGCGCGGAGACAGGGACCAGACCGGTCAGCGTTGTCACGGGAAACGAACAGGCGGTATCGATTGTCGCGTTCAACGTGACCGCGGGCAGTGTCGGCATCGGAGGCATTCTCGTGGATCCGGACACAAACCAGCCGATTGCGAATGCCGTCATAGCCATTCAGGGCACGACTATAACGACTACCACAAACGCGGACGGTTCATTCACCTTAAACGATGTTCCTGCCGGCAGCCTGACCTTGATCATCAATGCCCCGGATCATGAACTGATAATGCTCCCGGTTGAGGCCGTGACGGGCGTGATCGATATAGGAGAAATCGAATCGAGGGCCACTGTCTTTGATCCTGACGAGCCCCCCTCGGTGTCGATTTTCAGTGTAATCGGCAGGGGCAGCGCGGGTCTGGCCCCAAACCTGAACAGAAATGATATGAAGCAGTTGATCACCGACTCCATCCTGCTTGTCGGAGGAACGGACGCCGGGGTCCTCGATGAATTCGGAAACCAGATGAACCACCAGATAGAGGGAGAAGGGGCCATCAGTCTCACTGCCGAAGGAGTCGATAACCTCGCCGACCATATGCTTCAGGGGAATACGGCGACGCTCGGCGAAACGCTTTTTTTCATGACCTACAGCTTCCAGTGGCAGGGAAGAAATTATCCCCTGACGCTTTACGAATGGATGACCGGGCTGCAGGAGATGGTCAATGCGGCATGGTCCGACCCGATGAATCCCGACAATTATCCGGTCCTGATGATATTCAATCAGGGCAATACGGTCCTGCCCGGTCCCCCCATGCTCAGTTCATCGACGCGGCTGAATGCCCTTCAGAAGTACCTGCTGACCGCGAGCTTTATCGCTTATATGAAATCGTATCAGACCGCATCCGTCACGGATGATCAAGGGGGCGGTCCGCTGTTTGCCTCATTCATGAGTCTCCTGTCATATATAGGAGATCTCATCGCGCCTTCCGCCTGGGCCGACACAGTGCCGTCGCGTTTTACGGGCTTCTGGCGTAATTTTTTTGAATCAAAGGCCGCCTGGCCTGAATTTATCATGACCACCGGGACGTCCGAATTCCTGGTCAACACGACCGATATGATGTGGGCCGCAAACGCGGGCGGGATCGGGGGGTCGATGCTCGCCCTGACCATCGCAGGCTCGACCGCTTTCGATTTATCGCCGTACATAACGAGCACGGGGATGTCCGACCGTGTCCCTGAGCCGCCTGTCATCCTTTCGGCGGAGAATGAAAGCGGCGCGGTGAAGATCAGCTTCAGGACGAGCTCAAGCGATTCTTCTTCAACGTTATATTTTTACAACCTGTTCCATTTTGAAAACAGCATGGAGACGCCGAGGCCGGTATCGGCGGGCTTTACGCCTTTTCCGGACGGAGATAATTATGTAATTTACGACCTTGCTCCGCCCCTGACGGGAACGGGTTTTTATTCCATGACGGTGACGTATTCCTCGACATACAGAGACATGCTTGCCCAGATCGGATACGATCCGCAGCAGATGATGTCCTGGTGGGCCATGCCCCTGAGCGGGGCGGGCTATGACCAGATTATCCTGATGCAGAAATACGGCCTGACGAGCGACTATTCAAATCCCGTCCTGTATACCGCGGGGCCTGTCCCCGATATGGGCAATATCGATGCGCTCGCCGTTAATGCGGCGAGCGATGTATATGTCAGCTTTCCGGGTGAGGCGCTGGTCCGGACGGCAGAGAACAAGGGAGCGTCGCTTGCCGCGCCGGTAGAGGCCTTTTCAACGATGTTCATGGCGCCGGCGCAGAAGGGGCTTGCGATAGATTCGGCCGGGAACCTTTATTGCGACAATGCCGCCTCCGATGCGGAATTCGGCGGACGGATATTCAGGTTCGCGCCTGACGGCAGCAGGGAATTTACAGGCTCCCTGAACTATTTCAGCCAGATGCTTATGTTCGCAAACCCGGTCTCCTCGGGACCTATGGCCATGTCGCCCGATGATTATCTTTTTGTCTATGAGCGCCTGTCCAGGGAAGTGAGATCGGTGGACGTCAACGCGACGTATGACCCCTTCAGGCGAGTGGGCCAGGGATATATAAAATTTACGAGTCCCCTTGTATCGGATATATTCGACATTGAATTTGCGGGAGATTCCCTGGAGGGGGGAGGCAGCAGCATTTATATGCTGGATACAAGAGGGATAGTCACGGTCCCGTATTCTTCAGGGGGCGGGACTTCGACTTTCGATTATCTGCAATTAGGGAACGATGAATAGAGCGAACGGGATGATAAAAGCGCTGTTATGCATTCTCCTTGCATCCGTTATATGGATGCATGCCCCCGTAATGGCGGACGTGGTTTTACATGGGAAAGTCAAGACCAACGTGCCCCCGCCGGGGACGAGTGTGAGAGAAACGAACACCGATGCATTCAGGAAGGCGTACGCGAAACTGACGGGACTGAGTGAAACGCAGGCCCAGGCATTTATAGAAAATTACAATGGCGAGTACACCGGCGACCTGGCGCTCGGAGGAGTGACTTATGAGGTCAGGATCAAGGGCACCAACAAGGTCGTCTCAGGCACTACGACACCGGCCGGGAATTTTATTGTCACGCTGCCTGACGAATTCGGGGACGCGATGTCCGCCGGCACGGTCGAGATATCCTTTACCATGACGGGGCCGGACCATCCCAATATTTATGAGAGCGGACAATCATATGCGCAGAGCGACTGGGTCCCGGTTCATTCAGATAATGCGGGCACTATTACGATCGACGCAAATTCGGGTCCCAACGGGGCCCTGATTGCTGAGGCGAACAACACATACTATCACATAAACAAGCTCACGGGGATACTCGAGGATTCCAGCCCCTACCTTTCACAGGATGTAAAAGACGCGATCAGCGATATCGATACGAGATATATAACACTCAATGCAAATGAATCCCTGGCGGACATAAAATCCCTCTTCTCTTCCGTGAATGTGAACCTCGCGCCTGACGCCTCTGTCGATGTGTTTAATGGAGGCAAGTTTGCGCACACTTACCATGAAATGGGGCATGTATTGCTGTTCGAGCTTGTGGGGACCGACTACAGCTACCAGTATGTGAGCGATATAGGAGGCAATCATGAGCTTGGAGGACAGCTCAATTATGAGGGCTATGCGACAAATGAATCCTTTGCCCACTGGTTTGCGGGGGTAAATCTGGGGATACCGGTCGACGTCTATTTCCTTACGGACAGTGAATATATAAATCAGGAGAACCTCATTGACAGGTATAAAGAGACAATCAATAATATGATCGCCAAGGGGGACCCGGGCGTCGATGCGAGGAAGATGCAGTACTATAATAATCTTTCCGGCCCGTATGCCGAGCAGAAGACGCTGGTCAATAACATCGAAAACGGCTTGTATGATCTCAACCGCATTGAAGGCTATTTTACCATGGTGCTGAATGAGATTTATTTCTACAGCGGTCTTTCAAAAGAAGAGGCCCTCGCAAGGATATTGACTGTCATGAAAAATAAGGAGCCGAATAACGCCGACGAATTCTACGACGGCTGGCTTGAGTTGTATCCCGGGGATGGGGCTTACGTACAGGGCATAAAGGATGGGGTCACGCACAGGCTCATCGACAAGAGGAAGGAAATACTCGAAGAGCGGCAGGAAGTGATCAGCAACTTTCTGGACGACATGTGGCCGGCCCCGCCCGAAGGTCAAGGCACTCCGTGCGACACGGGCCATGTCGCCGAGGGAACGAACTGTTCGCCGGAGCCGGGAGATTTTCCGGGACCGTTCTATTCCCCTGATCCGCTGGCTTTTGTCCCCGGAGGACTGGCTGTATGCCGGGGCGGGGAGCAGTTCTTCATAACGGACAATTCAGGGGGACGTATTTTACTGATACATCCCGGAGAGGGAGAGCATCAGAGCGTGACCATGCTGCGAGGGCTGGAGCATCCCGGAGATATCGACATGAGCGACAACGGGGGCGCTGTCGTATACAGCTCGGGCGGCAATGTGCAGAAGAGGTTCCTCGGTCTTACCGCTTACATAGAGGACGGGGACGGAGCGCCCCTTTCCGGGGCCGGCGTGAAGGCGATGATCGATACCCTCGAGATGGCTGCTTCGACCGACGCAGACGGATATGTAACTATCTTCAACCTCCTGTCGCCGGAGAGGATGAGCGGCAACGTAAGACTGTTTGTTACGCATTCCGGCAATACCAAAGAATATAGTTATTCCATTAAACCGTGTCAGACCTTTGTCGAAATTACCTTCGATCCTTCTTTGAAGGAGGAGGAAAAAGTCACTCCGGACCCCCGTGTCCCAAAGAGAAAAGACGTTACGGTCAGACGCGAGAGGGAGGGCGATCCGCCGCCGCCGCCTCCCCCTGTAAATGAAGATGAGCCGCCGCCGCCACCGCCGCCGCCTCCTTTTCCGCAACCCGAGGATGGTCCGCCCCCCATACCGGGGTCGTGCTCGCCGCCGAAAGTTGCCCTTGTTACGCCTGTGGACGGCATGGTTACAAACATCGGAGAGCAGATAATCAGGGGAACAGTGAGCGACCTGGCCATACGCGAAGCCGCAATTATTGTAAACGGCCAGGAGATTGCAGTGGATGTGTTCAACGGCCAGTATGCCGCGGCCGTTACTTTACCCGAAGGGGAAAATGTGATCTCGGTGAGGGCGCAATCCATATGCACTCCGGAGGGAGGCACGACCCCTGAGACATACACCGGCTCTTCGGACGCCGTACACGTTACATATGATCCGTCGGCAGCGGACACGGGCGCGGTCTATGGATATGTGGTTGACGAATTTACGGGCGTCCCGGTCGCCGACGCCGCTGTTACGGCAGAAGGCACGGGGCGGGAGACGGTCTCAAAGAGCGATGGGTACTATTCTTTCGGCGCCTTGCCCGCGGGAGACGATGTATTGATTACGGCCGCGCCGTGAATGGATTAATGAGCAATTAAATGGAAGAATTGAAAATTTCAAATGAACGCCATATGAGCGGAAATTACAGACATAAATTCTGTTTCATATTTGTCCTGCTTCTTATCATGCTCATGGGAAGCGTGTCTTCGTTTGCCGCCATCAATGTGACCGTCTCCGGCCCCGGCGGCAAGGCGAGTCAGGACCTGCCCGATGAAGGCGGAGAGTTCGATCTGAATATCCCGTTAAACAAAAACGCTGTAAATACCATAACAGTAAGGGCAGAGGATTCATCGGGCCATACCGCGGAGCGCCTGCTTGAGATAACGCAGCTCTCGCTCGACCAGGTGGTCGTATCAAAGATAACAACAGAGCGCCTTTCAGTCCAGGAAGTCGAGCAGCTTGTCGCCGACGGGGTAATCGACCTCGACGACCCTGAGAATTACCATGTATCCACATTTAATATCGTGCTGACAATAGATAATAAGCCTGTCGCCATCTCCGTTCCTGTTGCGCTGCCTGTGGACGAGCCGCAGGGATGGGAAACATACAAAATGCCCAAGGGCGGGGACGATGGAGGCGGCAATCCGAATCCGCCGCCGCCGCCCGAGATCGTGATCTTTGAGGCGAGCGTGCCGGGCCCACCGGGTGAGCCTGATGTGTCGATACCGGGAGTCATAGTCATCGAGGGCAATATCAAGAGCCTGAAGGAATTCTTTTCAGTGCGTTTGCTCCTTATGAATACATCCGGTATTTTCACGCTCTCGGACGTAACGGCTGCGATTGAATTCCCTGAAGGAGGACTTTCAAGTATTTCTCCTGCGGACGGCATCATTTCATTCGGAGACATACTGCCCGGGGACGGCGACCAGCCCGGACAGGAGGAAAAGGAGTATGTAATACGCGGCGACGAGATCGGCGTCAGGGACGTAAAGGTCAGCTACGGCGGCTACGTTACAGGCCCGGGCATCCCGGAGGACGGGGCGATCCCCTTCAACGGCAGCGCGATGGCGGAAGTCGAGGTGAAGGGACCGCCCACATTCGACGTGCGGGTGAGCCATCCGGATTTCGTTGAAAGCAATGTCCCTTATGAATTGAAGGTACAAATCACCAACACAGGCGACATCGCGGCCATGTACGCGAGTCTCGGACTCGACGTGGGCGCCGATGCCTGGCTCCTTAAGTGCGACGTGGATGAAGGCGGCGAGCCGGTCTGTGAGGTCATCGAAGGACCTGAAGTGAGAAGTCTCGGACATATCCTGCCCGGAGAACAGGTAACGGAGGTCTTTACGGTCAATCCTCTTAAGACGGGGCAGATATCGTCCTGTGTAGGGGCCGCCGACCAGAACATAAACCTCAAGGTGTACGTAGGGACCATAGGCTGCATGGTGGGGCAGTTCCCTCCCGACAGGGTCCCTGAAGACGGCAGCCCCGCGGTGTACGTGCTGCCCGTGCCCAACGAGACCGGGATACATCCTGATTCCCCTGTGACCGCTTTCTTCAGCGAACTGATGAACGAGGATTCAATCACGACGGGCGAAAACGGGGCGTTCAATGTCTTTGACAGCGGGGACAACCTCATTGCCGGACAGCTCAGGTTTACTGAATTAAATGAAAAGACAGTCGCCATATGGCAATCTTCCGTGGGAAGTCTGGCCGGCAACAAGGAGTTTACGGTAGTCATAACGGAGAACGTATATGACCTCGAAGGCAATAAATTATCAGCACGGTGGGAAAGCACATTCACTACGACCGGGACCGGTCCCGGCGACATTACGCCGCCTGAGATATCTCTTTCCGTCGAGCCCCCTGTCGCGCCTGAATATGTGCTTCCGGGGCAGCTTGTCAAAGTGGAGGCCTATACCGCCGATCAGGGAAGCGGCGTCTCGAGGGTAGAGGCCAGGATAAAAGACCTTGATGAAGAGGGCGCTCAGTATGCGCTGATAGACCAGAAGAAGGTGTTTGAAGGAGACCTCCCTCCTTTCATATTTACAATCGACTCGGCGAACCTCGTTCCGGGGCATTCTTACCAGATGCTGGCAACGGCGTATGACGGAGCAGGAAACAGGCGCGACACTACAATATCGCTCATCATGGCCCTGACTGCCGGTGACCCGACTATTACCCTTCCCGACGACCCGGCGCAGCCCGTGCTTCACGGCATATCCGTGGACATCACGCCCAGGGCATGGACAGGCGGCGTGAGGGAGGTCGGTTATTATCTCGACGGGGACGCGCTGCCATTTAAGACCATGTATCTTGCGCCCTACACATCCAGCCTCAAGACCCTCGGTCTCGCTCTCGGCGATCATGTGGTCCGCGCAGTTGCAACAGACGCGCTCGCAAAGACCGGCGAGGATATAATGACATTCACACTTGCCGAGAACCTCAATATGCCTGTTGTAAGTTTTACCAATGCTGAAGACGGGCAACAGTTCCTCTCCGGCGGGCCGGTCCTGATACAGTCTGCCGTATCGGATGACGTGGGCGTCAAATCGGTCAAATATTTTCTCGACGATCCGACAGGCAGTCCTTTGTACTCGGGCGTCAATGTGGTCACGCTCAATATAGCGGGACTGGAGACGGGCGAACACGAGCTGTATATTCTCGCAACAAACAATCTCGACATATCAAATGATATCAATGATCCGGCGTCTTATCTGGAGTTTTCAGTTGTAGAGCCCCCGCCCGGGGTCCCGCCGGACGCGCCTTCAATTATTTCCGTCTCGCATCCTGAAAACGGTGTAGTGACGATTACCGGCTCATCTGTCCCCGGCGCCCTGATCAGGGCTACGGAGTTGAACACGGGACTGACTGTAAGCGTGTCCGCCGGCGGCTCGGGAGGATTTACAATCAATATAGAGGCCTCAACAGGCGATACGATCAGTATTGTCGCTTATGATCTGAATGAATCGGCGGACCCGAGCGCCCCTGTGTCGGTCGTGGTCCCTGCTCCGCCTGTCCTTGATCATATCGAGGTCACTCCGGCAGTTATCAATTTTACGGCCGTCAACCAGTCACGGAACCTTGCGGTCACCGCGCACTATCAGGACGGGGCGCAGAAGAATGTGACGGCGCAATCGACTTACTCTTCCGACAATCCGTCAGTGGCCTCTGTCGGCGCTGCCGGAAAGGTTGTCGGCCTGTCATATGGCTCAGCGGCGATTACCGTGATATACGGCGGTTTACAGGGACAGGTGACTGTAAATGCGGACATAGTTACCCTCGACAGTATAACTGTGGACCCTCAGCGCGTCGAGCTTGCCGCAATCGGTCAGACGGCGCAATTGATAGTGACCGGGCATTACAGCAACGGGACATCGCAGGTCCTCAATAGTGGGATTTCTTTCATCAGTGGAGACAATGCCACAGCGACTGTGAACTCGTCGGGTGTAATTACGGCCAAAAGAGACGGCGGCACGCAAATAAATGTATACGGTCCCGGCATACCGGCAGTGTCTGTTGATGTCGCGGTCAATACGGCGTTGGACCCTGCTCCAACTGTCGGCATATTGAGTCCTGCCGGCGGCTCGGACGTTGAAAGGGGTGAACAGGTATCAGTCAGAGTGAGGGCGCAGGATGAGCTTGGAGGGGTATCGAAGGTTTTCATGGAGGTGTCGGGCGAGGCCTCATATTCGGATATGAAGCAGATATCCCCGGCGTCTGCCGACACAACGCAGAATTTTGCATTTAATGTTTCGGGCGCGGCGGCAGTCGGGGGCGCTATTACCGTCAACGTACGGGCTGAAGACACAGGCGGCAATACATCCGGGATTGAATCAATCACATTGAATGTTGTTGATAACACTGCGCCTTCAATTGCGATTACTGAGCCTGCACACGGGACGCCGTTCAACTATGGCGACACGGTCAACATAAATATTTCAGCATCGGACGCGGTCGGGGTGACGGAGATCAGATATGAGACGACCGGCGCGCTGACCTTATCAGGCTCTCAGGCGATAGCCCCGGCGGCGCAGGCTGCAAGCGCGTCATTCAGCTTCGACATCCCCTTCGGTATTTCTGAGCCCGGCGTAACGGTCAGGGCGTACGCAAGGGATGAAGCAGGCAATGAACGGGCCGCGATACCGGTCGATTTTACCATCACCGACGCCGACATTACTCCGCCTGAGACAGTCGTGACCTCAATTGACGATCCCGGGCTAAACGCATCGACAACAATAACGTATCAGGTAGTGTCCGGTCTTGAAGACCTTGACCATGTAGAGCTTTATTTCCGCAGAAACGGCATCGGCACGTTCAACAGGTATACGAATGCGGACGCAGGAAATGCTGAAGGCAAGTTCTCGCCGCAAAATGGAGATACGGGAACAATAGTTTTTGATTCAACAAAGATGGGCGGTGATGGTGATTATGAATTTTATTCCGTCGGCGTTGATAAGGCAGGGAATAGAGAATCTGCGCCCGATATAAGTCTTGTTGCATACTATCCTTTTAATGGAAATGCGAATGATGAGAGCGGACGGAATAACAACGGCTCTGTCACCGGAGCAACGCTTACAGTGGACGGGAACAGTTTGCCGGACAGCGCATACAGCTTTGACGGATCAGGGGACTTCGTGAATGTTCAGGAGAGCACAGTATGGGATTTGGGATTAAATAATTTTACTCTGAATTTATGGGTAAAGCTTAATCAGGTCAAAGACAGTATGTTCATTTATCAGCAATCCGGTTCATCGTCGGGAGGCTTCGAATTTGATTTCCAGCAGCACCCTGTGTACGGCCCCAATCTTGTATTTGCATGGAATCCATACGAGGGTGTCGTAAGACCATGGACTCCTGAACCGAACAGGTGGTATGCCCTTGCTGTAACAAGGGAGAATGGGGTTTACAGGCTTTATGTGGATGGAGTTCAGCTTGGAAGCGAGCAATACGATCCTAACCCTGTTGCCGATGTAAACGGCAGCATTCGTATAGGAACGTATTCCAGTTCGGAATTCGATGTTGACGGCAGTATTGATGAAGTGGCCCTTTTCAGCCGTTCGCTGTCTGCCGCTGAGATACAGGATATATATCAAAACGGCATGATGGACATCTGGAAGGCAACTGAGACCGCAACCTTCAACGCGGGCACTGTCTGGACGACAATAAATGCTCCGACAGTTATCGGCGAAGGTGATGCCACATTCGACAATAAGAACCTGCGGATCTCCGGCGCAACGGTTACAGTCAATGGAACTCACAGCTTTAAAAATATTGATCTGCTGAACGGCGCGGCGCTTACTCATTCAGATACCGACACGGCTCAGGAATTCAGCCTTAATATTTCCGCATGGAGTTTATCTATTGACGGAACAAGCTCACTGGATGTAACGGGCAAAGGCTACATTGGCGGCAGAGGATATTATGAGCAGGGACGTACCGCAGGGAATGTCTATGGCTCCGGTGGAGGCGCAGGTGGAAGTTATGGAGGAGTCGGCGGAAGCTACAGCGGCGCAATACCTAACAGTGTTTACGGTTATCTCACTGACCCGCAGGAGTTGGGCAGCGGCGGCGGCTCATGGGGATGGACTATCGGCGGCGACGGCGGAGGCCTGATCAAATTAAACACGATCAATATAACAGTGGACGGCGCAATAAAGAGCAATGGCGGAGAAAGCGACGGCTCCGCGGCAGGTGACGGAAGCGGCGGCGGTATTAATATCAGCACTGCAACACTGTCCGGTTCCGGCAGCATTATGTCAAACGGCGGCGGCAGTGGAAACGGCACCGGCGCAGGGGGCGGAAGGATAGCAATTAATTACACTGACATGGCAACTCTGGATCAGGGCAATGTAAAGGCCCTTGGAGGATTCGGACAATACGGCAACGGCTCAAACGGCACAGTTGTGTTTATACAGTCCAACAAGGCCGAGCTGGTCATTACCGGACAGGGCCCGTCATCGCCCTGGACAAATCTCACAATCCCGCCCGGATATGTTTTTGATTCGGTAACTCTCCGCGACAACGCGCGTGTTATTGCATATGACCCATTTTCCATAACCGGCAAATTGCTGGTCACCGGCAATTCCATTCTTACCCACAACAACGGCAATGAGAACGGCCTTGTGATAAATGCGGCAGCCGTGCAGGTTGATGAAGGCAGCTCAATCGATGTAACAGGAAGAGGTAACATCGGCGGCAGGGGATATTCTGAACAGGGACGTACCTTAGGCAATGTTTATGGGTCCGGCGGAGGAGCGGGAGGGAGTTACGGAGGCGGAGGCGCGGGGTATCAAGGTAACAGTGCGTATCTGGTCTATGGCGATCCGAAGAATCCTGTATATCTCGGCAGCGGCGGCGGTTCATGGGGCTGGACTATCGGCGGAGACGGCGGCGGAAGGATCACAATTAATGCCTCTCAATCTGTGACAGTCAACGGCAGCATAAGCGCTAAAGGCGGTGAGAGCGAAGGCTCCGCAGCAGGCGATGGTTCAGGCGGCTCCGTGCTTATCAATACTTCAAAACTTGCAGGGAATGGTTTTATCGCTGCAAACGGCGGCGGCAATGGAAATGGAACAGGCGGCGGCGGCGGCCGGGTCGCGGTGTATTGCGACTATGTAGACCCAAACAATAATCTGAATAATTTATATAACATAACCTCCTTCGGCGGGCGTGGTTACTATGACGAGAGAAGGTCAACTACCGGAACAGTATATGTTAAATACGGCAATCAGGAAAACGGAAATCTTTATATTGATTCAAATGAAGTTGACGCAAACGGCAACCCCAACGGCACCGCGGCCCAGCCGGTTGTTCTGACGCCCATCGGTTTCGGCACGATAGCGGACGTTACATCAGATACACTGACTACGGACGGACTTGTGTCAATGCTGCCGGGCAGCCTGCCGGGCCTTAGAATAAATCCCGACATCAATCAGGGCGAGACTTTTATCATTCAGTCCAATACCGGCAATACGATAACCGTATCAACGCCTAACGAGAATGGCGCGAACTTCTCCGATATCGCGGGCGCGGGAAAAACATATTCCGGTTACCACAAATACGATAATCTGATCTTCAGGCGCGGCGGCTATCTCATGGCAGGCGATCTGTTTGAGATTACTGACACAATGAATATTTCAGAATATGGAATGCTGACGCACTATGACATTTCCACGAGTTTTATATCATGGCTCGACCTTAAAGTGAAAAATCTTCATATTGATCCCACAGGCAGGATCGATGTAACAGGCAGAGGTTATATCGGCGGCAGGGGATATTCTGAGCAGGGACGCACCCTGGGGAATGTTTATGGAGCTAATGGAGGAGCAGGAGGCAGCTACGGAGGGCTTGCTGCCGGACATGAAGGAAGTGTGTCAAACAGCATTTACGGCAGCCTTACCAATCCCGTTGACTTCGGAAGCGGCGGAGGTTCATGGGGCTGGACCATCGGCGGTGACGGCGGCGGATTGATATTCATAAGGGCGGACAATATAACACTTGACGGTGCGATTATTTCAAACGGCGGTGAAAGCGACGGCAGCGCGGCAGGCGACGGCTCCGGCGGCACGGTGAATGTTGTTACAGGAAATCTCAGCGGAACTGGATCGATCACCGCAAATGGCGGAGGCAATGGAAACGGTTCCGGCGCAGGCGGCGGAAGAATTTCGATTACATTAACCGGTGATTTGACGGTCCCTGAGCAAAATTTCAGGGCGGTCGGCGGCACAGGCTATTATGGTTCACCCGGCGGCAACGGGACCGTTTACATAAAACGACCGGGACAGACCTTCGGCAATCTGATCATTGACGGATTTGGCAATTCAACACCGAATGATACTACAAGAATTCCGGGCGGATATACATTCGACAATATCACTATCAAAAATTCCGCAAGGGCAATTGCGGATGAAGTTATAACAACAACGGGCAGGCTCCTGATCACCGGTAATTCCGTGCTCTCGCACGGCAAAGCGCTTGAAGCCGGGCTCGTAATTAATGCGCAGGCCGTTCAGATTGATACCGGAAGCTCAATTGACGTAAAAGGTAAAGGGTATACCGGCGGCGCGGGATATTCTGAGCAGGGACGTACATTAGGGAATGTGTATGGATCAAGTAACGGCGCAGGCGGAAGCTACGGAGGTCTGGGCGCGGGTTATCAAAATAACAGCGCGTATTTAGTTTATGGCGATCCGAAGTATCCTGTATATATCGGCAGCGGAGGCGGCGCATGGGGCTGGAATCCCGGAGGCAGCGGAGGAGGACGCATTACCGTTAATGCATCCCAGGAAGTTATAGCTGACGGAATTATTTCAGCAGACGGTTCAACCAGCGGAGGCTCTGCCGCGGGTGCAGGATCGGGCGGTTCGATACTGATAAATACGTCTTTACTGTCAGGAGATGGTTTTATTACAGCCAACGGCGGAGGCGAAGGCAATGGAGTCGGCGGCGGAGGCGGCAGGGTGGCTGTTTATGCAGACCTGATTGATCCGGGCAGCAATCTTAACAATCTTTACAACATAACTGCTTTTGGCGGCCGCGGTTATTCAGGATATGATGACAGGAAATCCAGTGCGGGAACGGTCTATATAAAATACACAGGCGGTGAAGGTTCCCTCTATATTGATAACAATGTCGTTGACGGCAATGGAAATCCAAACGGCGCATCACCGGAATCCACTCCTTTGACGCCTATCGGTTTCGGGACAACTGTTGATGTCACACCGGACACTCTTACCACAGATGGATTAATGGCGTTGCTGCCCGGCGGATTGTCGGGATTGAGGATCAATCCCGACATCAGCCAGGCAGAGACATTCGCAATTCTCTCCAATTCAGCGAATACAATAATTGTGAAGACCCCGAATGAGAACGGCTTGAACTTCAGCAATATTGCTGGAGCCGGAAAATCATATGCAGGTGTTTATAAATTCGACAACATGACTTTCAGGCGAGGCGGCTATCTGATAATGGGCGATTTTATAGAGATTGCAAATACAATGACCATTGCTGAATACGGGATGCTGACCCACTATGACGCAACAGCCGGTTTCACATCACGGCTTGATCTCACTGTCGGCAATCTGAGCATTGATGCAACGGGCCGGATTGACGTGACGGGCAGGGGCTACATCGGCGGTCGGGGATATAATGAGCAGGGGCGCACATTGGGGAATGTTTATGGTTCAAGCAATGGGGCCGGCGGAAGCTACGGCGGACTCGGCGGCGCTTACAGCGGCAATTCAAATCCTGTATATGGCAGTGTTGCAGATCCTGTAGATCTCGGCAGCGGCGGCGGCTCATGGGGCTGGCCTGTCGGAGGCGACGGCGGAGGGTTAATACTCATTGAGGCCGGAAGCATAACGCTCGACGGCGCGATCATTTCAAACGGCGGCGAAAGCGGCGGCAGCGCCGCAGGCGACGGTTCTGGCGGCGCTGTGAATATATCCGCGACAAATATCACCGGCACAGGGATTATCACCGCAAACGGCGGAGGCAACGGGACCGGCGTGGGCGGCGGCGGCGGAAGGGTCGCTGTATACTACGACTCTCTTGCATTACCTCTCTTGAATATTAATTCGCTGAGGGGAACAGGATATTACGGCAGCGGCCAGGACGGCACGGTCTATTTGCAGCAGCAGTAAATTGCGTCGCGTTCAAACCGTTATTGTATTTCTGGAATCCTTCCAGATATCAATCCCTTATTTAACATCCTTTTATCGGACTGGTAGCGCCCTGATTTACTGGGGACGGCCTTTTCGTCGGGGATAAACCCCGACGCTAAGGTAATCTGTGAAACTCCCTGAATACAATCCCGAATTTTCTCCCTGTTGACACGGCGAATTAGTGTGATACAATCAGCATAAGATTCATTCTCTGATGAGAAGTTTGCAAGGGAGGTGGATGATGGATTTCGGGACTTTCAACAGGAAAATAGGATTTCTCAGGGCCGGATGGTGGATAGTCCACCTTCTCGGAATCGCGACGGTTTATGCGCTCGGGAACCTTTTGTGGAGGTGACATGATCAAACATTTCCTGAGATATAAACCCGGCTGGTGGATACTGCACATCATCATGATAAGCCTTACTTTTTATTTGGGCCATTTGGCGAGGTTTTCGTTTTGAGATTCACAATTGATCAACATAGACCGAATTCCGTCATGCCCGACGTTTTTAATCGGGCATCCAGTGCCTTTAGTCTGGATTCCCGCTTAAGGACTGCGGGAATGACGGCGAGTGGCCATTGGAACAGAATTCATCATGCATAACAAAAAAATACTTTTGACGGCGCTTTTCCTTCTTGCGGCTTCGGGACTTATGCTGCACTATAGGATCCATAATTTTATGGTCCATGACAGGATCAATCCCGAGATCGTCACATTCGACGGGGCGAGGTTTCTTTCGTTTCTGTTTCCACTGCTGGACGTCGTGGCAGTCACCGCGCTCTTTACATCCAGGAAGACATGCATATACGGATATCTCTTTAACGGCATAATTGTTATCTATGGAACAGTGTTCATGGCCCATTACAGCCTTGCCGAATTCGCGGCGAGGTCTGTGCCGCCGTCAGACTGGTTCTTTAAATCAACGCTTCCCGACATAGGGATCGCGTGGGCGGATTTCTTTACGGGAAAGGCGCTGTATGATGTGTATTTGAGAACATGACAATAAGAAAGTAGTCAGTAGATAAGGGGGCCTGCTTCCTTTCCTCCACAACTACCGGCTATCAACTACTGAGATCAGGGAGAAATAATTTCGATGCTTACCGGTAAAGAAGATTTGCAGCAGTCCCTTATCGAGGCCTTTCTGATGGAGAAGGGGACCATGGAGTTTTACACGAATGCTTCTGAAATATCAGACAGCGGTGAAGCGAAAAAGACTTTCTGCGAACTTGCAGCGTGGGAAGAAAGGCACATGGATTATATTCAGTATTTATACCAGTCCATAAGGGGAGACGTGGAGATAAAGAGTTTCGGGGAATTCAGAAAGAGCGCCGAGGCCCCTTTAACGGAGGCCGCGATACCCGTAAAGGGCCTTGAGGCGAAGATTGAAAAGTATACATTCAAGGACGAAAGAGGAGCGTTGACACTGGCCATGGAGATAGAGGGCAAGTCTTTCAATTTTTACCACAGGCTCTCCCTGAAATCAAAAGACGCCAATGCAAGAGTTTTTTTCAGCGAAATGGAGGCCCAGGAGACAAAGCATATTAATTATCTTAAAGACCTGAGACTTAAACTCATAAAAATATATGGACAAACCCCGTTAGAGCGGGGGACCCCGCCTTAAACTGCGGGGCGTTCCGGCAAGGCAAGACTTATTTAAAGGAGGCGCAGCAATATGAATGCCATCGAGATATCTAAAAAAATGGAAACCGACGCTATCAGGTTTTACACCGAAGCCGGCAAGAAGATGAGGCATCCGGCCGGCAAGAAGATGTTCGAGACCGTGACTGAGGACGAAAAAAGACACCTTGAAATTGTAAATAATATTTTAAACGGACTTGATATGCAGGTCAAAGATTTTCACCAGATTAAGAGCGTAAGGACGGTTTTTGAATCACTGAAAGACGTAATGATGTCGAAGGTCCGGGCCGCGACGGATGAGCTGGAGGCCTTCAAGATAGCCATGCACATGGAAAAAGAAGGGGTCGAATTCTACAGGAAGTTGATGTCGAAATCAAAAACGAAGAAAGAGAAGACTCTTTTTGCCAGGCTCATCATGGAAGAAGAGCAGCATTACGAGGTCTTCGCAAACACATACGATTTCCTGCAGGATACCGGCAACTGGTTTATGTGGGAGGAGCACAGCATGGTAGACGGAGGGACGCCCTGGGCGTAAAACACATTGTAGGGGCGACCCGGCGGGTCGCCCGGAATTCAGAAGGAGACCGAATGGGTTATTCAAACGTTGCGCTGAAGGACAAAATCATGGAAATGTATCCCGAGATCGGAGGGCATGGAATATCGATGGGCATCGATTTTAACAGGGAGCTGAAGACGTACGATATAAAACTCAGGAAAAACTCTCATGAACTCGTGACCCACCTTGAAAAGATAGACGCCGATGAATGCATGGACAATATTAAATGCATTTATCTCGGCGTGAAGATCGGTGAGTTTATAAAAAACTTCGAAGAGAAGGAAATGCCTGCGTGAGCGCCTCGACTTTCCTGAAGAGAGAAGGGTATTCCCCCCTTTGAAAAAGGGGGATGAAGGGGGATTTTGAAATAAGACGCATTCATAGAAAATTTCCCCTCGCCCCTGCTTAAGGCGCCTACTGTTGGTCTTTTTCAAAGAGGGGGATTTGTCCCGCAGATACGGAGGGTTGACGTCCTTTTCAAAAACATGTGGAAAATTAATGGAAAAAATACTAATATTATGATCAATAAACATTTTTTATACCGGGAGGTATCATGAAGAAAGCAATAATGAAAGCTGCGTACGGCGCAGTGGAAGCCTCGCCTGTCAGGAAGGCCGCTCCGGCAAAGTCCCCGGCAAAGTCCCCGGCAAAGTCAAAGAAACAGGCGGAGCCGAAGAGCCTGAAGAAGCAGTATATGAAGACCAACGAAGCCTTCTGCAAGGTGACGTTCAGGCTGCCGAAAGAGGCCGCGCATAACGCCAGGATGGTGACTGTTGTCGGAGATTTTAATAACTGGAACCTGACTGAAAACAGGATGAAGAAGCTCAAGAGCGGCGACTTTACGCTGACGCTGGATTTGCCGTGCAGCAGGGAATACAGGTTCAGATACCTGATTGACACCAACAAATGGGAGAATGACTGGTTCGCCGACAAATATATCCCGAATGAATTCGGCACCGAAGATTCCGTGGTTTGTCTCTGACGCTATAGAGTTATGAGTTAAGAGTCAGGAACTTAGCTGCTTATGCTTGACTCATGACTCATAACTCTTGACTCTTTTCTGATATGAACAGGCTTTCCAAAGAAAGTGCCCCCTATCTTAAGCATGCCGCTGATCAGAAGATCGATTGGTACCCCTGGTCGGAAGAAGCCTTTGATAAGGCGAGACGCGAAAACAGGCCGCTGTTTCTCAGCTCCGGCGCTGTATGGTGCCACTGGTGTCATGTCATGGCGGAGGAATGTTTTTTTGACGACGATATCGCCCGGCTCCTTAATGAAAACTTCGTGAGCATAAAACTCGACCGCGATGAGAGACCCGACGTAGACCGGCGGTACCAGTTGGCTGTGGCCGCCATGGGCTCAGGCGGCGGCTGGCCGCTCAGCGTATTTATGACTCCCGATGGAAGACCGTTTTTCGGCGGCACGTATTTCCCGCCCGAGGACAGGATGGGGAGGCCCGGGTTTAATAAGGTATTGAGGGCGGTCCTTGAGCTTTATCAAACAAAGAGGGACGACATAACCCAATACACGGACAAGCTCATGGCATCTCTGAAAAATCCGCATCCCAGGGCCGGCGAAATCGGCGAGTCGCTGCTTGCGGAAGGAATGACAAACATCCTCTCCGAATTTGATCCGCAGAACGGCGGCTTCGGGATCGCGCCTAAATTCCCTATGCCCGGAGCGCTGGAATTTCTCATGAACCGGCATTTTCTGACATGGGACGGACCGGCGGGGTATGCCGTAAGCAAGACCCTCGAAGCCATGGCCTCAGGCGGTTTTTACGATCAGCTGGGAGGAGGGTTTCACAGATACTCGACCGACAAGTCATGGATAATCCCTCACTTTGAAAAAATGGCGGATGATAACGCGTGGCTCCTGCGAAATTATCTAAACGCATATTCCATCTTCGGCGACAGGCTCTTCAGGGAAGTGGCGGAGGGGACATTTTGTTTTGTCCGCGCAGTGCTGTCCGATCCTGAAGGGGGATTTTATGCGAGCCAGGACGCCGACGTCGTCCCCGGCGATGAGGGCGGATATTTTACCTGGACCGATGAAGATTTCAGGAAGGGCCTCAGCGAATATGAGTACAGGATACTTTCCCTGCATTTAATTGATGAAGCGGGCGCGATGCTCCACGATGGGTCGAAAAGGGTGCTCTATCCCGCAATGACCGCCCGGGAGATTGCGGAAAAAACCGGCGGGGACGCAGCGGAGATAGCCTCGATCATAAAGGGCGGAAAAGAAAAATTGACGGCGGAAAGGAACAGGAGACAGTCGCCCTTCATCGACAGGACCTTCTACACGTCGATAAACGGTATGATGATTTCTGTTTTTTTGTTGGGCCACAGGAGATTGGGAGATATTGCCCTGAGGGACTTCGCATTGAAGAGCCTTGAGCGCATCATGAAGCTGCGGCTTTCCGGCGACCGGCTTTGTCACGCGGGAGGGGTAAAGGCCCTGCTGGACGATTACGCATATCTTGTCGATGCGCTTATTGCGGCCTATGAGGCGACAGGCGATAAGACATTTCTGCAGGACGCGGAGAAGCTTGCCGGGATTTGCATTGAAAAACTGTGGGACAAAGACGAGGGAGGTTTCTTCGACAGTGAAGATCATGTCCTCGAAATGAAGATCAAGGGGATAGAGGACATACCTCATCCTTCGGCAAACGCGTTGTGCGTAATACTTCTGTTGAAGCTTTATTGCGTCACCGGGAACAACGGATATCGTCAGTACGCCGAAAAGTCGCTGAAGGCCTTTTCCCCAAGGGCCGGGGCCCTCGGCATTCATGCGGGGTATTACTTTTGCGCGCTCGACGCGTATTTCAATTCCCTGAGTTTGACTCTGCATACGCCTCCGACGGGACCGCTTGCGGAGACGGCGCTGTTTGCTTATCATCCTTACGTGTCCATAGCCTATGGCGAAGACAGGGGGTGCGTGATACCGTGCGTCAGGGACGTATGTTACGAACCGGTTTCGGAGCCGGAGAAGCTGAGAGAATTTCTGGACAAGGAGAGGGACCATGGAAAAATTCGCCGTGCATGAGATTATCGAACAGGCCGTCCAGACGGAAAGACTCGGTCATGATTTTTACAGCAGGATGGCCGGGAAATTTGAAAGGAATACCGGTTTGAAGAAGCTCTTCGACATGCTTGCCGTAAAGGAATTGCAGCATGAAAAGAGGTTTTCCGATCTCCGGCAAAAAACAGGGGAATTGTTTGTCGAAGATGATGAGCTGGTTTCCTCATACCTGAGGGCCCTTGTCGAATCGGAGTTTTTTTTAGGCAATAACAAGTCGCTTCCTTCACTTGATCATATAGAGACAGTCGGCGAGGCCGTCGGTTTCGCCCTCGGGTTTGAGAAGGAAACGCTGCTTTATTATTACGGCCTGCGGGACATGGTAAAAGAGAAGGAAATAGTAAATGAGATAATAGATGAGGAAAAGAGGCATGTCATGTGGTTGAGTGAATTCAGGGAGCAGTTTGTGTAAAGGACCCGTTGATGGTCGGTCCATTTCCCCGGAAGTTCCGCGTGATGATAAATTGACATTTACACCGGGTGCGGTAAGATGTAACTGAGTGGAATCAACAATGGAACCGGACAACGAACAAAATGGCGCAGGGCTCGACAATGCCGAGCAGGAGTTTCGCGAAGCACAGCATCTCCTGGAAACAATTTTTGATCACACGCACCTGATGCTGGCCTATCTCGACCCGGAGTTCAACTTCATCAGGGTCAACCGCACCTATGCCCTGGCCGACGGGCAGGAGCCCTCATATTTCCCGGGCAAGAACCATTTTGATCTTTATCCCAATGCTGAAAACGAGGCGATATTCCGCAGGGTGGCGCAGACGGGAGAGCCTCATATGGCCTTTGCCAAACCGTTCAGATATATGAGGCATCCGGAACGCGGCATAAGCTACTGGGACTGGAGTCTGGTCCCGGTCAGGGATGAAAACGGCGCCGTATCGTCCCTGATCCTGTCGTTATTAAATGTGACGGAACACAAGCAGACCGGGGAATTGATAAAGCACGTCCTCGAGAGCATAGACGAGGGACTTTTCGTGATCGATACGGAGTACAGGATTATCACCGCCAACAGGGCATATCTCGACATGGTCGGCCTGCCGGCGGAAAGGGTGATCGGAATACCCTGCTATGAGATTTCAGGCCTGGGGGGCAGACCCTGTTATGAATTAGGAGTCGACTGCGCCGTAAAACATACATTTGAGACCGGAGAGCCTTACGCCGCCCTTCACGTGCTGAAAAAAGGAGGCGTCCCTTTGAATATGGAAACGAAGTCGTATCCCATGAGGAATGCGGAGGGCAATGTGGTGTCGGCAATAGAGATTATCAATAACGTCACGGAAAGATGCAAACTCGAAGAACAGCTTCGCCAGGCCCAGAAGATGGAGGCGATCGGGCGGCTTGCCGCGGGTATATCACATGATTTCAACAATATCCTTACGGCGATTATCGGGTACGCCAGCATCACTCAGAAGAAGATGAGACATGACGATCCCTTAAAGATCAATCTCGACCAGATACTTGCCTCCGCAGACAGGGCGTCGTATCTGACGCAGAGCCTTCTTGCCTTCAGCAGGAAACAGATAAATAATCCGGTCATCGTCGACCTGAACTGGATCATCGGGAAAGTGGAAAAATTCCTGGTAAGGATAATAGGGGAGGACATAGAATTCAGGACAAGACTGACGGACAGGGCACTGCCCGTAATGGCCGACACTTCCCAGATTGAGAATGTGCTGATGAACCTCGCCACAAACGCGCGTGACGCGATGCCGGGGGGCGGCGTCTTCAGCATCAGCACGGATCTTGTCATGCTGGACAGGGGGTTCGTAAGGACGCACGGATACGGAGAAGAGGGCCATTATGCCCTTATGACTGTTACGGACACGGGCACGGGTATTGATAAGAAAATCGTCGACAGGATATTCGAGCCCTTTTTTACGACGAAGGAAGTAGGCAAAGGCACTGGGCTCGGTCTTTCAATAATATATGGAATAATAAAGCAGCACAAAGGCTATATCAGTTGTTACAGTGAACCGGGGAAAGGCACGACCTTCAAGGTGTATCTCCCGGCGATTAAAACGGACAATGTCGCAGAAACGGACACCGAAGAGACCCGCACAATACGGGGCGGAACGGAGACGGTGCTGGTAGCGGAAGATGAGGAGATAGTCAGAACACTTGTAAGACATGTGCTTGAGGAAATGGGTTACAGGGTGATAGAGGCGGCCGGCGGGGAAGAGGCTTTGGAGAAATTCATGATGAACAGGGATGAAGTCGGGCTGCTGCTGTTTGATTTCATTATGCCGGGGATGAACGGCCTGGAGGCATATGAAAAGATAAAGCAGACAAGACCGGACATCAAAGTCCTGTTTACAAGCGGTTATCCGGAAGAATATATTTATAAACGGAAGATTCTGTCGCAGGGCCTGGAGTTTATCTCGAAACCGGCGTCGCCGGCAGAGCTTTTGCGAAAGGTGAGAGAGATACTCGATAAGGAATAATCCATGGACTACTCGATCAAAATCGGAGGGGAAGCGGGACAGGGGATACAGACGATAGGCGACACCCTTGCCCGTATTTTTTCGAAATCAGGTCTGCACGTTTTCACCCATCAGGATTACGAATCCCGCATCAGGGGGGGGCATAATTTTTTCCAGATAAGGTTGTCCGACAGGCCCGTTATGTCATCAAGGGCCCGGATCGATATCGTGGTCGCGCTTGACAGGGAGGGCGTGGCCCGGCATGAAAAAGGACTCACGGAAAAAGGAATTATCATCTACGATTCCGCCGATTTGAGGCAGGGGTTTGAAGGACCGCAATTTCTCGACGTCCCTTTTGTCGCCCTGGCTATGGAACACGGCAAAGAAAAAATTATGGCAAATACGGTCGCTGTCGGCGCGGTCCTCGGGATGCTCGGAATGGACGTGGGTGTCTTGCATGAAATGCTCAGGGCCACATTCGGGAAGAAAGGCGAAGACGTTATCAGCGGCAACATCAGGTCGGCGCAGGCGGGGTTTGATTTTGCCGTGAAGAATTGCCAGAGGTGCGCATTTTCCGTAGGGGCAATTCATGAAGTGCCCCTGCAGCCCCGCATGCTCATGACCGGCGTAGAGGCCATCGGGCTCGGCGCCATCGCGTCAGGGCTGAAGTTTTACTCCGCTTACCCGATGACGCCTTCCACCGGGATCATGAATTATATCGCCGACAAGGCAGCCGAATACGGGATCCACGTTGAACAGGCAGAGGACGAGATTGCGGCGATCAACATGGCCCTCGGCGCTTCTTTTGCCGGTGTGAGGGCCATGACAGCCACGGCAGGCGGGGGCTTTGCGCTTATGGTCGAAGGGCTGTCCCTTGCCGGTATGACCGAGACACCCATTGTCATCGGTCTCGGACAAAGACCCGCCCCTGCTACCGGATTTCCGACCAGGACCGAGCAGGGCGACCTTCAGTTCGCTCTTTACACGGCGCATGGAGAGTTCCCGCGGGTCGTATTTGCGCCCGGGACCCCTGAGCAGGCTTTTTATCTCACCAACAAGGCATTTGATATTGCGGAAAAATACCAGGTGCCGGTAATCATTCTTTTTGACCAGCATCTTGCCGACTCGCAGTGGACGCATGAAGGTCTTGATACGGGCAGGATCAGATATAAGGACTACAGGCTGAGGGGAGACGCCTTCAGGTCCCTCTCCGGGTATAAACGCCATGCTTATACGGAAACAGGAGTGACCCCCTTCGGCGTCCCCGGAGACGCAGGACACGTGGTTGTTACGGACAGCGACGAACATGACGAGGAAGGGCACATTGTCGAGGATGCGGAGACAAGGACCGGGATGCTCGATAAAAGGCTGTTCAGGAAAATGCCTCTCATCCGGGACGAAATCGCCCCTCCGCTCCTTTACGGCGATGTAAATCCCGAAGTGGTCCTCGTCGGGTGGGGCTCCAATTACGGCGTGATGAAGGAAGCCGTCGACAATTTCAAATTTCAAATTTCAAATTTTAAATTCTCCACGGCCATGCTTTATTTCAGCGAGATTTTTCCGTTTCCGTCTACGGAAAAATTCAACTACCTTACTGTGCTGCAGGACGCCCAATTCGCCGTCTGCATCGAGAACAACGCCACAGGACAGTTTGCAAGGCTTATGCGCGCAGAGACGGGTTTCGAATTCAGACACAGGATCGGCAAATATGACGGCAGGCCGTTCCTGCTGGAAGAGATGGTTGATAAGATAAAGGCGGTTACAGGTTAAACGGAATTGATAATCTCACCCGCTACTTCATCAACGGGGACGACCTTGTCTGCGATGCCCGACTCTACGACTACCTTCGGCATCCCGTAAACAACGCACGTGCTTTCACTTTCGGCGATGGTCCTGCCGCCGCTGTTTTTGATTTCTTTCATGCCGATCAGCCCGTCGTTTCCAAGCCCTGTGAGGATAACGCCGAGGACATGTCCGGAAAAACACTCGACGATGGAGAGCATGAGGGCGTCGACAGAAGGCCTGTAAATATAATCCCCTCTGTTCTCGGATATGGATATGACCGACTCGGTTATTCTTTTTCTCACAATGCTCATATGCCCCCGGCCCGGGGCGATATAGACGACCCCCTTGCCGATTACTTCGCCGTGTTCCGCTTCTTTAACTTCGACCGCGCTGATCTGGTTGAGCCTTTCCGCGAAAGGCCTGGTGAAATTCGGCGGCATATGCTGGGCGATGAGGATGGGGACAGGAAAATCTTTCGGCAATTTGGTAAGTATATTCTGCAGCGCCCTGGGTCCTCCCGTAGACGAACCTATCGCCACGATATTGATCCTCCTGTGAGATGCGCTGTGAGACGTCTCCGGCATCCGGAGCAGCTTCGGGGAAGGTATTCTTTTGAACAGAGGAAGCCCTCTTTTGCCTATCCTTTTTATTTTTTCTATCAGGTGGTCTTTGATCTTGACGATATTGAGCGACAGGTCGGACAGGTTCTTGGGAATGAAATCGACGGCGCCGAGATCAAGGGCGTCAAGCGTGATTTTGGCCCCTTCGGTCGTCATCGAACTGACCATAATGACCGGGACGGGGGTTTTCGCCATTATCTGTTTTAACGCCTCAATGCCGTTCATTTTCGGCATCTCCACGTCAAGGGTCACGATGTCGGGTTTCAGCAGGGCGACTTTTTCCACGGCCTCGGCGCCGTCGCGCGCGACCCCGACGACATGGATCTCCGGGTCCGTGGAGATCATGCTCGAGAGCGTATTCCTCATGAAGGCTGAATCATCGACAATTAAGACTTTAATCATGCTTCTTCCCGGCACGACGATACAACCCGTGGGATTAATTCGACTGTGCCATGAGTTTGTCTATGTTAATAAGTATGATGAGTTTGTTCTCCAGTTTGGCTATTCCCCTGACAAACTCGCAGGACGTGCCCGACGACATCGGAGGCGGGGGCTCCACGATGTCCGAAGGGATCCTCAACACCTCCGAAACCGAATCCACCATGAGACCGTATGTGACTCCCAGTATGTCCATTATTATTATTCTTGACGCTTCATCGACGTCTTTGGTATGAAGGCCGAACTTCTTTCTCAGATTAATTACCGGGATGACCTTGCCCCTGAGGTTGATCACACCCTCGACACAAGCGGGGGCATTGGGGACTTTCGTTATCACGGTTATCCTGTTTATCTCCTGAACAGTCAAAATGTCCACGGCATAAATCTCATTTTCAAGAGAAAAGGTGACCAGTTGCAGGATATGGTCCTTCACCAGCGTATTTTCCATCTGTAACCTCCTGTTATATCTAAATCCCCCTCGACTCCCCTTTTCCAGGGAGGGCATGGGTGATTTTTAAATTAAAATCCGAACTCGTTCAGCAACGATTCGACATCCGACTGCGTGACTTTTACCGTCGTCTTTTCCGCCTCAGCTACTGCGCCCGGCTCCAGACCGGCCGCAACTGCGGCCTTCTCGGTCTCGGCCTTGATCAGCACGCCGAATTTCGTTATCAGTCTCAGAAGCTCGACCTCCACATTATTCACCAGGTCGATGACTTTTTTGATTGTCTGTCCCGTGATGTCCTGAAACTGCTGGGCCGTCAGGATCATGGTCATGTCATTGTCCAGAGAGTCCTTGAATGTCCTGAGATAGTCGACCGAGTCATTGTGTCCTTTTATTTTGTCAAGGTGTTTAAGCAATTCATTTGATTCCTCAAAATACCTTTCCACGATGCCCATGGTTTTATTCGCCGCCTCTTCAGTCTTTCTGATGACGAACTGGAGATTATCGACGGCATTGGGCACGTCATTCTCCGTGATCCTCTGGAGGCCGCTGTTTACGGACAGCTTGAACTCTTCAAGTGAATCATGGAGCCTTCTCGTGATCTTGCCTACTTCCTTGAAGAGATCGCTGTCCGTGGCCCTGACGAGCTGTGATGTGATTTCATCCATCCTTTGATGGTCGCCGGAGGCTATGGCGTCCATAAAACCCAGCATCAGCTCGAATATGGCGTGTTTGGCCTCGGTTGTCTCGCTTTTGCTGTTGAAGAAATCCTTTGCGTTGCGTAATTCCTTGACAGTGACTTTTCCGCCGATGGTGTCGATCTCCCTGACGACTTCCACTGTGTCCCCGTTGCCGGCCGCATTTACATTGACGATGGTTTCTTCCAGCAGGCTCATGTCGTCCAGGGGAAGGATCTTTTTTGTGTTGAGCAGGACGATCAGCCTGTTGTCGAGTTTTGCGACGCCTTCCAGCAGGTCCGCATTAATGCTGATGATCTTGTCCGGAGGCTCTATATTCGCTTCATCCACCTTTACTACCCCGGTTATGCCGTCGACAATTATCCCGAAGGTTATTTGCCCGGCGGTAACCACTATCACCGTCCTCCCCGTCTCTCCGTCATCTTCCGAGCTGAGCAGGCTTTTCAGATTTACAATCGGGATTACGGCGCCCCTGAGGTTTGTTATCCCCTGTATATATGAAGGCAGTTGCGGTAATATGGTTATGGAGGGCATGGTGATGATCTCCCTGACTTTCAGTATGGGGAGCATATATTCATTCCTGTTCAGATTGAACCCGATGTATTGTTGCACTGATTCCTCCTTTTTTCTTTAACGACATGGCCGTCATTGACGGCTTGATTCTGTAGTTATAAATGAGTGATCTTAATTCCTGCGATATGCTCTTTAATTCTTTTGTTGTATCGAGATACTTGTGCGCCTCTTCCACGGTCCGGCCGTTTCCATTGGCTATTTCCTGGAGGACTGATGACACGTTTTCTCCCGTAGAGCTCTGTTGCCTGGCGGCGCCGGCTATCTGGTTCACCATGTCCATAACATTTTCAACTGACGTCACTATCTGTTTCAGCGACGCGTCGGCCTGATTTGCGAGGGCGACGCCCGAGTGGACCTCTCTTGTGACGGAGTGCATGGACGCCACCGCATTTATCGTCTCCTGCTGGGTATTTTTGATGGTTTCCGAGATCTCATTGGTTGCGAGGGTCGTTCTCTCGGCCAGTTTTCTGACTTCATCGGCGACGACCGCAAAACCCCTGCCCTGCTCGCCCGCGCGCGCCGCTTCTATGGCGGCGTTAAGCGCCAGGAGATTCGTCTGGTTTGCTATGTCGTTTATTACTTTAATGATTTCCCCGATTTGTTCGGACCTCTTCCCCAGGGCCTCGATCGTATCGGCTGATTCATTGACGGTCCGGGATATACGGTTCATTCCGTTGATGGTCTCAACAACGACGTCGCCGCCTTTCTGGGCAAGCTCCGACGCCTCTTTGGCGGAGGAGGCGGCCGCGCTCGAATTGCGTGTTACGTCAAATACGACAACGCTCATCATTTCAACAGCGGTCGTCACCCTTGCAGTATTGGCGATTTGCGCCTTTGTATCTTCAGAAATGATCTTGGAGGAGGCCACAAGGTTGTCTGAGGATACCGTCAGTTTGTCTACAGTGTCTGACGCGCTGGCCACGAAACCGGAAATGGACTTTTTGATGTTGTTCAGGGCGTCGCCCAGTTTCATGAACTTTGCATGCCCCCTGACCGCGATGTCTTTCCGCGTCAGGTCGCAGTCCGCTATTGAGTGCGCGAAATCAATTACTTCATCGAGAGAATCCATACCCTTGCTGGCCTGAAAGAGCTCATAAACCAGCAGAGCGGCGGCTATCATGGACATGCTTATTATAAAAAGATTTAATCTTTCAGAAGACGTCTCAATCGCGGCGACATGCGCTGTTATCCCCTGGATGTCCTTGTCCTTCAGGACCCTGTCGCTGCGGTCTGCCGGGCGAGAACCGTCTTCATTAATTACGACGGACAGACCTTTTGAGTGGTCCCGAATGCCTGAAGCGGCTGTCAACGTATATATAATCAGCGCGGCGAAAACAGAAGCATAGCGTATAATTCTCAAGGTCGCCCTGTGTCGGTTATTCGAGGGGAATATGTTGCGGAAATCGAAGCTCATAAACAGTTCTTCCTTTCTAAGATCTGACAAGTCCAACCATGTTCCTTGAAATAGCGGCGACATCAAGTATGAAAACGACCTTGCCGTCGCCCGTGATCGTTGCGCCTAAAACGTAAGAGGATGTGGTATCGAGCCCGTTCAGCGTTTTTATCACGACTTCTTCCTGTCCCACAAGACGGTCCACGGCCACACAGAATTTCCTGTCCCCCATGGATATGACAATGATGTATTTATAATCAGCATCATCGTGTCCGTTTGATGATCCTATCCCGAGAATGCCGCTCAGCTCAAAGAGGGGGCATATCTTGTCCCGTATAACGATGACATTTTGACCTGTAATATTGGTGATGTCATTCGGGGAGACCTTAAGGGTCTCTTCGATGGGCGAGAGCGGAATGGCATATTTGGCGCCGTCTACTTCTACCATTAAGGCCTGGATTATCGCCAGTGTCAATGGTATGACCAGTCTGAAAGTAGTCCCTGCGTCTTTTTCGGTCGATACTTCAACGTAACCGTTCAAGAGGGATATATTTGTTTTTACGACGTCCATTCCCACTCCCCGTCCGCTGAGCTCGGTCGCGACGTCCTTGGTGGAGAAACCGGGAAGGAATATGATGTTCATCGCGTCCTCGTCGGACATCTTGCGCGCCTCTTCCTCCGTCAGAAGTCCTTTGTCAATGGCCTTCTTCTTCAGCCTGTCTATGTCCAGTCCCCTGCCGTCGTCCGTTATCTCAATAACTATCTGCGTGCCCCTCTGGTAGGTGTTGATGACGATCTTTCCTTTCGGGGACTTTCCCTTTGCGGTCCTTTCCTCTGCGGTTTCGAGGCCGTGATCGATGGAGTTTCTTAATATGTGAGTCATCGGATCGCCGATATTTTCAATTACGGTCTTGTCGACTTCCGTCCCTTCGCCGAATATCTGCAGCTCGACATCTTTCTTTACGGTCGCGGACATGT
The DNA here is from genome assembly GCA_016234115.1 of Nitrospirota bacterium. GTDB lineage: Bacteria > Nitrospirota > Thermodesulfovibrionia > UBA6902 > UBA6902 > SURF-23. The sequence goes on along the minus strand of JACRHD010000065.1, from coordinate 80,966 downwards.
CTCTGACAAGTCTCGGGAATTTGCTTAATATCTTCTGGATGGGCTGCATCCTCATCTTCATTACCGCGATCTGCATATCGGAAGTGACGCGGTCCAGGAAAGCGACGGATTCCATAAGTATTTCAGACATGGGGTCGTCGGTATATTTCATGTCGAAATAGCTGGATATGTTGAGGAGCCTGTTTCTTACAAGGACCACTTCGCCGGCGAGGTCCATGACCTTATCGATTCTGCCGACATCGACCCGCAAGTTCTGGGCCTTCTGGACGTTATCTTTGGCCGCCTGTATCATCTCGTTGGGCTTCTGTTCGCTCTCCGCGGAGACAGGCGGGTTCTCCGTCCGGGCCGCTCCGTTGCCCGCGTCTTTGACGGCTTCGGGTCCCGGCAGCTTTTCCCCGGCGTCTTTATGTGGCTCGGGCGCGGACGCGCCGGTAAAGCCGGCGGACTCTCGCCCTGCTGCCTCCCGGGCCGGGGGGACCGTTACTGAGGCCTGTTCAGGGGTATTTCCGGGCGTTTCAGTCTGCGCGGCATCTGCCGTTTGCGACATGGCGGCCTTCAGGACGCTGTTCAGATTCTGCACAAGGGGCGCGACATCTTCTTCAACGCCGTCTTTTTCTTTCAGGTGTCCGAGAAGCAGTCTGAGCATATCGATGGATTTAAGTATGGCGTCCATCATGGGCTTTGAAACTACAATCTCGCCGTCCCTGAGTTTCTTCATTATATTTTCCGCGGCGTGCGCGACGTCCACAATCAACTGAAAACCGAGAAACCCGGCAGCCCCCTTGATCGTGTGCATGGACCTGAATATATCATTGAGAAGCTCCGCGTCCCGGCCTTTCTGTTCAAGCTCCACAAAGCGCGGCTCTATCTTGTCGAGAGATTCCTCGGCCTCCGTGATGAATTCCTGTATTATCTCTTCCATTTCGTCGTTCACAGGGTATCTCCGGGTGATATTTTTAAGTTAACATTTGGCCTGGGCCTGAAGTCTTTCGAATATTTTGTCCATTTTTTCCTTCAGGGTCTCGCCTGTAAAAGGTTTTACGATGTAGTTGTTGACCCCCGCCTGTATGGCTGTTATGACCTTTTCTTTTTCAGCCTCGGCTGTTACCATGAGAATCGGCAGGTCTTTCAGCTCCGGGTCGCTCCTGACTTTCTTTACAAGGTCGAGGCCGTCCATGTTAGGCATGTTCCAGTCGCTGACGACAAAGCCGAACCCGCCGTTTTTCAATTTCGAATATGCCTGCGCTCCGTCCTCGGCTTCCTCAATATACTCGTATCCGATCTGTCGTAAGAGATTTTTTACTATCCTTCTCATGGTCGAGAAGTCGTCGACAACAAGAATCCTCATTTTGTAATCCGGCATGTTAACCTCCCGTTGTAAACATCTGTCTTAAAATATTTTTAATGTTTTCCGCGATCGCGTCTCCGGTAACGGGTTTTACCAGATAACCGTCCACCCCGAAATGAAACGCCCGGTTCCTCTCGTCGGTATCGTTTTCAGTCGTAACCATCAGGACCGGGATTTCCGACAACTGGGGGTCGGCCTTGAGCGCCTTTATCAGCTCCATGCCGTCCATATACGGCATATTCAGGTCCGTCATTATCAGGTTTACCCTGTCCGTGCCGAGCTTTTCCAGGGCGTCGAGACCGTTTTCAGCGAAGACGACTGAATATCCCCGCGACTTCAGGTAATGACCCAGCAGCTTCCTTGTGGTCAGGCAATCATCTACGATCATAATTTTCATGACATCACCTCGATACAGAAATTATTATTTTCAAGCATATTCATTTTCACACCTTCTGATAAGCGATTACTCTGTTCAACACGTTCGGCCTGAAGGCCCTCGTAATATTATGCAGGCTTTCCGAGGAGCCTATAAACAGATAACCTCCGGGATTCAGGCAATTATAGAGGTTGGAGGTCACCCTCTGTTTTGACTTCACGTCGAAATAGATAAGGGTGTTTCTGCAGAAGATCACGTCCGTATTCCGGAGCGGTCCCGTATTCTTATCATCTATAAGGTTTATTTTCATGAATTTGACCATACTCTTGACTGATGAGCCGAGGGAATATGTCTGGCCGTTGCCGGAAAAATATTTTCTGAGGTATTGTTCGGGAATGTTTCTGACGGAGTATGAATTATATAAGGCGGTCCTGGAGGACTGCAATACGGCTTCGCTCAGGTCCGAGCCCGATATCTCAAACTGCTTCCGGGCGTATCCTTTTTCAAGAAGCATCATTGCAAGAGTATACGGCTCCTCTCCGGTCGAGCATGCCGCGGACCATATCCTCACGGGTTGAGAGCCCTTTTTCTGGGCCGACAGCCGGGGCATGATTTCGTTTACAAAAATATTGAGCTGGTCCGGTTCCCTGAAAAAGTAGGTTTCATTTGTCGTCACCGCGTCAAAGAGCCTGGCGTGCTCGTTTCCGTTTGAGCCGGACTTTATGAGTCTCAGATAGTCTTCAAAACTGTTCAGGTTTTTTTCCTGCAAAATTCTCAGGAGCCTGTTTTCGATCAGATATTTTTTTGTGTCCGCAATATATATCCCGCTCTTTTCATATATATAGTCCCTCAAATCTCTGAAGGTGGAATCCGGCAGTGGGATATTCAGCATGAAACCCCCGAATTGAACGATGACGCATGCCTCGCGGCGGTCTCGCGGATACGCTCGTCCAATTCGCCGATGCGAGACAGGAGCAGCGTGGTGTTGATATGAAGAAGCGCATGGATTATTTCCTCGATGACATCGTAGTAGACTTCTTTGTGGAGCAGTCTCATGAGGGGCTCGAACGCCGACATTTCACAAAGCTTGCCGAGCGCGATCACGGACGACTTCCTGACGTGGCTGTCGTGGTCCCTGATGGCCTCTATCAGATGCTCCCTGGCTTCTTCGCCGTCGATTTGTCCGAGCGACTGGGCGCTGGACCTTCTCAGGTCCCTGAATTCGCTCCTTATAAGTTTTATGAGAGACGGGACAGCAGAAGTGCATTTTAAATCTCCGGCTATTTCCACCGCCAGGGACTTCCCCCTGTATTTCACGCTGTCATCTTCAATAATTTTAATAAGGGTATCATTGCACCCGAAGCTGCTGACCGCTTCTCTGACGGCCTGTATTTTCTCGTCTCTGTCGGGAGAGGAAAAATCAATCGATCCGGCGACATCTATCATATGAAAGACCGCGCGCTCATCCCCCAGCAGCAATAATCCTTTAATTGCAATAAATCTGTCTTCCCAATCGCCGCCTCTGAGCATGGCCACAAGGTCATCGAATGTGCCGGGCGAAGACGGGACGGTCTCCAACTGAACAAGGCTTGTCAGGGTCGCCCTTTTTTCGAACCCCTCCGCTTTCGAGAAATGCCCCATCAGGTGGTCCCGAGCCTTCGAAGAGCCGATTTTGCCCAATACCTCAACGGCAGCGAGTCTTATTGCCTCCGAGGGGTTGTTCATAAGGGCTACTATGGAATCGACGGAGCCTTCGTCCCGCAGCACGGTAAGGGCTTCGAGTACGGAAAAACGAACCCACTCCTCATCATTCAGCGCTGCCACAAGATGAGGGACCGCTTCCCTGTAATTGAGCGCCCCCAGGGTTTTTGCCGCAGCCGCCCTTACATTCGGGTTGGGATCGCCGGTGAGCATTTCAATCAGTTTCTCCGGGTAATCGCAGTATTGAACATCATGAATTATATCCACCGCGAACTTCCTGATATCGTCATCCTTGTCCTTCAGAAGGACCGGAAGAAGAGGAACGGCAATTTGTCCCATTTCTCTGAGGATCATTAAAGCGGTATTCCTGAGAAAAGCCTCTTCCCTGAGAAGAGGAAGGACCATGTACGCGGTAATTTCCTGTTTTATTCTCTTAAGAGAATTGATTGCGGCGTCCTGCACTCCGTAATTATCGTCCCTCAGCGCCCTGATCAGCGGGTAGACGGCCCTCTCATCGCCTTCAGCCAATGCCTCAGCGGCGGCCCGTCTTCTGGAGGCGTCGGGATGCCCGAGATTTTTGATAAGACCTGAAATTTTTGCCTTGTGCATTTTGTTACCTCAAGATAGTATTAACTTGAAATATATTACGGCCCGGCTTTCTCATGCATAATTATCGGAACTTGGGAATTATTACTTTAGCGGTCGCCGGGAAAGTCTGTGATCCGTAAATTGCCGGTCTGGTTGAAGAGACTCGGCAGAGGCGGCAACAGGCATACTGCTTCTTATCAGCGCTGCCGCAAGTAGTAATTCAGGAGTTTTCAGGACGGCTCGACGACAATATCGTTTTCAGTTTTTACGGCATTTCTGCCTGATTTTTTTGCAAGATAAAGGGCCTGGTCGGCCCTCTCGAATACTGAGGTGACGGTATCACCCTTTTTAAATGAACTGATGCCGACACTGATCGTAAGGGGGATTTCCCGGCTTTTGTATGAAAAGACCGATCGCGCGATATAAGATCTTATGCCCTCTCCGGCTATAATCGCTCCACTGATATCCGTATGCGGGAGGATAATGACAAATTCTTCTCCTCCGTATCTTGAAATGAAATCGTTTTTCCTCAGACGCTCCCTGAGGAAGTCGGCAAGTTTTTTCAGAGCAAGGTCCCCGACCTTGTGGCCAAAGGTGTCATTGATTTTTTTGAAGAAATCTATATCACAGACCATCAGTGACGCTATGAGATCATACCTCTCCGCATTTGCCAGAGTTTCCGTCATCCTTTCATCATATGCTTTGCGGTTATGAAGCCCGGTGAGGGCATCGCGATAGACTTCGATTTCAATCTCCTGAGATCTTTTTCTTATTTCCTCGGCTTCATGCTTGACTTCGTTCATCCGTTTGCTCATGTCTTCCAGTGTCTTTTCCGTTTCCTTCAGACGCAATATGTCCTTTTCTCTCTTTTTTTCAAAGCCCTTGCTGATATTTTCTATCTTGCCCATGAAAGCCGTTTTGATCGCGGTGATGTCGGTGAAGGCATTGCATTCATCTTTCATCGTACTCATATATTTGTTTAAATCCTCCTCGAACTTCCTGTCTTCGGTAAATTTCTGCTTCTGGGAGGACAATTCACTGGCCAGGGGTCTTTCGATAGCTGAAAGATGCGATATTGTCTGTTTCATAAATTCCTCAAGCTCTTTATTCCTGCCTGAAATGGAAGCTATATATTTTTTTAGAATGTCGAGAGGGGAATCAAGCCAGTCCGTAGCATTGCCGGAGATACCCTTCCTGTCAAGAGCGTCCTTAAAAACGCTCAGGTTCTCCGTAATATGAGAAGGGACCATCTCCGAGAACTTTTCTATAACTGTGTTGGCTATTTCTCTTAACTGAACAATATCGGTGTCTGACGTCGCGGCGGGGTTATGGGCCAGGGCGCTTTTAACAGTCTCTCTCTGCGACATCTTCTCGGCGATCAGTTTGCAGTTTATCTGCTTCTGATTTTCCCGCGACAACTCTTTAAGAATGCCGAGTAATTCATCCGCTATGACATAGACCTTTTCCTCAAAGGATGCTATATCAATTTCCTTAATACAAGCTTTCTGAGTCATCAATTTTCTCCTTATTAACTAAGCAGGCTCAATTTGCATGAGTAATATTTACGGCAGATGAACAGAATATCTTAAATTCATGGACAGGATAGCCAACTATCCACCCTACGGTCATTATTTTGACGTTTCACGCTGTTTCTAAATCGCTATTTATCAAGGGATTAGAACAGGCACGATATTTGATAATAAATGGAAACGAGGATGAAGCGTTTATGAATCTCATTTTTAAGGGCAACGTCAAAAATAATATGAAAAACATCCCGGAGGGCTTGCAGAATGCCAGATGAAAAAGATGATATCCAGGTTGAAAAACCCGAGGAAGATCCAAAGAAAAAAAAGGGAAACAAGAAGCTGCTCATCATAATCATAGCCGCGTCTCTCGTGCTCGGCGCGGGCGGGTTTGCCGGTTATAAATTATTAGCCGGCAAAGGCGGAGGCGATGATACCGGGCAGAAAGAACAGAAAGCCGGAAAGACATCCATTGTCGCCCTCGACCCTTTTGTGCTTAATCTATCGGAGCACGGCAGGTACCTCAAGGTGACTATCCAGTTTGAGATATCGGAAATCACTCTGGAGGAGGTCGTCAAGGAAAAGGTCCCTCAGTTGAGGGACACCATTATTACGCTTGTGAGCAGTAAATCTCTTACGTCGATATCGAGTCCGGAGGGAAAGTTTCAGTTGAAAGATGAAATACTTTTCAGGACCAACCAGATAATGGGCATGGAAAAAGATGCTTTTAAAAACCTTTATTTTACAGAGTTTGTAATGCAATGACGGATAAAATACTTTCACAGGATGAAGTCGATGCCCTGCTAAAAGGGGTGGCGTCGGGCGAGATAGACACGGAAGACGCCCGGGACAAAATCATAGGCGGGATCAGGGCCTACGATTTTGCAAATCAGGAGCGTATTATCCGTGGACGTATGCCCGGTCTCGAAATAGCAAATGAAGGCTTCGCGAGACTGTTCCGGAACTCAGTGTCCTCTCTCCTTATGAAATTTATAGATATCAGCATACAGTCCGTAGAGGTCATTAAGTTCGGCGACTTTATAAAGACCATTCCGGTGCCTTCCAGTATTAATGTATTCAAGATGGAGCCGCTGAAGGGATATTCACTGCTCGTGTTCGAGGCCCCTCTTGTTTTTGCCCTGATCGAATTTTTCTTCGGGGGGGCAAGCGCCAAGCACATCAAATCCGAGGGGCGGGCCTTTACGCCGATTGAGCAGAGGGTGATCCAGAAGGTCGTCAAAATGGCCTTAAAGGACCTAGGCGCGGCATGGAGCGGCATATCCCCCTTGCTGCCTGAATATCTCAGCTCCGAGATCAACCCCCAGTTCGTCACTATCGTCACCCCGGCCGAGATCGTCATAAATGTCGAGGTGCTGATTGAGATAGAGGACTTCGCAGGAAGGATGTTCTTCTGCATTCCTTACTCGATGGTCGAACCGGTAAAGGAGAAGCTCTATTCCGGCATACACGGCGACAAGTTCGAGACGGACCAGAGATGGACCCAGGTCATGAAAGACACGCTTATGGAGACATATGTAAACTTGACGGCGGATGTAGGCAGAATGACCGTCTATTTCAAGGACATCATGAATTTTGAAGTCGGGACTGTAATCAATCTCGGGAAATCGGTTACGGAGGAGATGGTAGTCAGGGTGGAAAGCTCTCCTAAATTTAAAGGACTGCCGGGCGTAAGCAGGGGAAATCAGGCGGTGAAGCTGACCGGGGTTATCGGATGAAGAATTTGCTGATCGTTACAGGTCGTTCGTTGACCGGTCCTTGAAGAACAACCGGCGTTTAACGAATAACGATCGGCGATTAACGCTAAAGGAGGCTTTATGGTTCAGGACGTCCAGCAGCACGAATTTGAAAATTTGAAAGATGAAAACAGGCAGACGACGACAACATCAAGGGACATAGATTTCCTTCTTGATATCCCCGTTGAAATTACCGTCCAGTTAGGAAGGACAAGGATGCTGATAAAGGAGCTTTTGCAGCTTGGACAGGGCTCTGTTATCGAGCTTGAAAAACTCGCGGGCGAACCGATGGAGATACTGGCAAATAACAGGCTCATAGCAAGGGGAGAGGTTGTCGTCGTGAATGAAAAATTCGGCGTCAGACTTACGGACATCATAAGTCCGTCGGAAAGGCTGACTCAACTGAAATGACAGGCGCGTATGTACAGATGGCGGCGGCGCTCGTTTTTGTAGTTCTGCTTATCGTCGCAACGGCTTTTATTTTTAAAAAGAAACAGGCCGGTACCGGTTTCATGAGCATTGTCGGCTACCAGCCGTTCGGCCCCAAAAAGGGCGTTGCCGCGTTGAGGGTGGGCAAGGAGGTCCTGATATTAGGCGTTACCCCGAACGAGATGAGGCTGCTGAAGACCTTCGGTGAGGGAGAACTCGAATTGCCGGAGGGTGAAGCCTTTCATAACAAATTTGAACGCTTCAGGGCGAGGATAAAGGCAGAGGGGAAATGAGAATCTCAAATTTCAAATTTCAAATTTCAAATATTAAAAGGACCGCGAAAGGGCGTCTTTCCAGAATTACGATGACGTGCTCCTTTCTTTTAATGTTTATTCTTGCGGGCGCGCCCCCCGCTCATGCTATCGACTTCAGTGAAATAGACAACCCCCTGATCCAGATATTCCTGGTGATCAGTTTTCTTTCTTTCCTGCCGGCCGTGCTGATTATGTTTACATCGTTCACCCGCATCGTCGTGGTGTTGTCTTTTTTGCGTCATGCGTTCGGCGGACAGTCCATCCCGCCGAACCCGGTCATAATCGGGCTTTCCCTGTTTCTGACATTTTATATAATGTCTCCCACGATAGACGTGATAAACGATAAGGCCGTGACGCCTTATATGCAGGACGAGGTGGACCTTGGAGAGGCCGTGGACGAGGCGTTGCCGCCGCTGAAGGAATTTATGCTCAAGCAGACAAGGCAGAAGGACATCGCGCTGTTTGTCGGTCTGTCGAAACAGCCTGTTCCTGAAAATCCCCGGGACCTGTCGATAAGCGTACTCGTTCCCGCCTTTGCGATAAGCGAATTGAAGACGTCGTTTGAGATAGGATTTTTACTGTTCCTGCCGTTTCTTGTTATAGATATGGTGATCTCCAGCATACTGCTCAGTATGGGTATGATGATGCTCCCGCCGGTCATGATATCTCTGCCTTTTAAGCTTCTCCTGTTTGTGCTCGTTGACGGCTGGAACCTGATAATGGGGTCACTGGTAAGGAGTTTCGCATGACGCCGGAATTTGTGCGGGGTATCTCGGAGGAAATGTTTAAGACCACTATGCTTGTTGCGGGTCCGCCGCTTCTTGTCGGACTGGTAGTGGGCGTACTGGTCGGTTTTTTTCAGACAATAACACAGATACAGGAGTTTACGCTGACGTTCGTGCCCAAGATGCTTGCGGTGTTTGTCTGTCTCTTTCTTCTCATGCCGTGGATGGCAGGCAAACTCATGGCCTTTACGACCAACTTGATACAGCAGATACCGAATTATATTAGGTGACAATATGAAGATGGAAGCCGGAAAGATAAGGACCTGTGAGGATAAGAAGAGTTTTTTGCGGGAGACTCTATGACTTTGCCGAACAACATAACGACAAACAACATTAACGCGCTTGCTCCATACATTACCAACTTTATGATCATACTCATAAGGAGCAGCATCTTTGTCAGTCTTCTTCCCGTCATCGGCGGCAAGGAGCTGCCGGGTCAATTCAGGCTGGGTCTGGCGGTGTTCATAGCGATCATGCTGACGCCTGTGGTAAGAGTCGAAATCCGCGAGGACGCGATATTCCTGCTGGTGTTAAAGGAATTGCTGATTGCCTTTGCCCTGGGGTTTACGGTCAGAATTATTTTTATGGCGGTCAACCTGGCGGGTCAATTCATCAGCCAGTCAATGGGCTTGTCCGCAGCATCCGTCTTTAACCCCGAATTCGGCCAGTCTACGCAGATTTCGGAGGTCATGGGAGTTATGACAATGCTGTATTTTCTGGTCATGGACGTTCATCACGAAATCATATATATATTTGTGAAAAGTTATGAATTGCTGCCTTCGGGACAGGTGAACATTATGCCGGTCATCCCTGAAGTGTTGTCACTGGGCAATAAACTTTTTGTTCTCGCTTTGAAGATCGGGGCCCCTGTCATCGTCGGACTGCTGTTGAGCAATATCCTGACGGGTTTCTTATACAAGGTGGCGCCCCAGATGAATATATATTTTATTGTAATGCCGTTGAATATTTTCCTGGGGTTCCTGCTCCTTATACTGGGAATTCCGGTTTTTGAATATGTCCTTAACATAAATTTTACGGACTTGCAAAACGAAATGACGCGCATTATCGCAATGGCGAAAACCGGCTGATAGCAGGGACGGGCTTCAACCCGTCCCTGCGGAGTGAAGAGAATGGCGGAAGATTTTCAGGAAAAAACAGAAGGGGCAACGCCCCGAAAGCGCAAGAAGGCGAGAGACAAGGGACAGATACTGCGAAACAAGGAACTCGTCTCCATTGCTTCTCTGGGCGGAATACTGTCGGTCTTTTATTTCGGCGGTGAATACGTATTTTTAAGCCTGTCGACACTCACAGGGGGTATCCTGAGTATGCGGTACGGAACTGACCCCGCGGATGTATCAAAGATAGCGCTTTTACAGTGCGTAAAGGTACTCCTTCCATTCTTTGTCGTTTCAAGTGTAATGGTCATATTTACAAGCGTGGCCCAGAGCGGGTGGGCGATAAAAGCTTTTACCATCGATGTACAGCGGATCAACCCGCTCGGCAAAATGAAAAGTTTTGTTTCACTCAACGGGGTAGCGGAATTATTAAAGAGCATTATCAAGTTTGCCGTGGGCGGTTGGGTCGTCTATTACGTGTTAAAGAAAGACCTGAGGACGCTCCCTGCGCTTTCGGCAATGGAGCTGAACACCCTGGTAAAGGTATCAACCGGAATGATCGCCCGCGCGGTAGGGCTCGCTTTTCTCTATTATCTGCTGCTGGCGATTGTGAGTTATCTGCTTGAGAGATGGCAGTACGAACGGTCCCTGAAGATGACGAAATACGAGGTCAAGGAAGAACACAAGGAGATAGAAGGCGATCCGCTGATCAAGTCAAGAATAAGGAGCCTTCAGAAAGAGACGGCGCGCGCGCGCATGATGCAGGAAGTGCCGAAAGCGACTGTGGTAATTACAAACCCGACGCATCTTGCGGTTGCCCTCAGGTATGAGGACAAAAAAATGTTTGCTCCAAAGATAGTCGCCAAGGGTGCGGGGGTCGTCGCGGAAAAGATAAAGGAAATCGCCGCCGAACACGGCGTGCCGATAGTTGAGGACAAACCTGTAGCGAGAGCGCTTTTCAAGCTGGCAGTCGACACATTCGTACCGGAAGAACTCTATGTGGCGGTTGCCAGGATACTTGCATATATTTACAAAATTAAGGGGAAAATATGAACTTCCTGACGCTGCTGAAACAAAGAGAAGATGTGTTTATCGCAGTGCTGGTGGTGTCGATTGTCGGGGTCATGATTCTTCCTCTTCCGCCTTTTATTCTCGACATACTGCTGACCCTTTCAATTTCATTGTCCATAACGATCCTCATCATGTCCATATATATTAAGAAACCTCTCGATTTTTCGGTTTTGCCGTCAGTTCTGCTTATTTCAACGCTTTACAGGCTTGCCCTGAACGTGGCGTCGACAAGACTGATACTCCTTAAAGGCAGCGAGGGAGTGGAGGCCGCAGGGCAGGTCATCAAGTCCTTCGGCAATTTTGTGGTCGGCGGCGATTACGCTGTAGGAATTGTGATCTTTCTGTTACTGGTAATCGTAAATTTTATGGTTATAACCAAAGGTTCAGGCAGGATCGCGGAAGTCGCCGCAAGATTTACACTGGATGCCATGCCCGGAAAACAGATGGCTATAGATGCGGACTTGAATACGGGGCTCATAGACGACAAGGAAGCAAGAAGACGAAGAGAGGTTATTTCGCAGGAAGCGGATTATTACGGCGCAATGGACGGCGCAAGTAAGTTTGTCAGAGGCGACGCGGTCGCGGGCCTGCTTATCACCGCAATAAATATCATAGGTGGTTTGATTATCGGCATACTCCAGAAAGACATGCAGTTCACAGATGCCGCCAAGACCTATACGATACTTACAATCGGTGACGGCCTGGTGGCGCAGATACCGGCCCTGCTGACGTCGACTGCCGCGGGTATTATAGTGAGCCGCGCCGGGAAAGAGAGCGATATTGGCAAGGACATTACGCAGCAGATATTGATGAATCCGAAGGCCCTTGTTACGCTCGCAGGCGTTCTGATGATACTTGGTTTTGTTCCGGGCCTGCCTCACATCCCGTTCTTTCTTATATCGATAGGGGCCGGCGCAATGGCATACATAATAACAAAGACGCCTCCGGAAGCGGAAAAAACAGACGCAGCATCGCAGCCCGCGGTTGAGGAACCGAAGGTGGAATCATATCTCGAACTTGATCCTCTGGGTCTTGAGATCGGCTACGGGCTTATTCCCCTTGTGGACGAGCCTTACGGCGAGCTGCTTGGAAAGATCAAGGCGATGAGAAGACAGATAGCATCGGAGCTGGGTTTCGTTGTTGCGCCCATGCACATTAAGGACAACCTCAATCTCAGGCCGCACGAGTACAGCTTTCTGATTCGCGGCGTCGAGATTGCGAGAGGGGAAATCATGATGGGGAACTGGCTTGCCGTGGCGTCCGGGGAAGCGGGGAAAATAGACGGCGTCCCTACGAAGGAGCCCGCGTTCGGACTGCCAGCTTTCTGGATTGATGAGAAGGAAGTGGAAAAGGCCCAGTTGTCCGGTTACATGGTGGTCGACAACGCCACGGTCATCGGCACGCATATCACAGAGCTTGTACGGGGACACGCCTGGGAGCTTCTTACCAGGAGGGAGACCCAGAAAATGATGGACAATATCTCGAAATCCTATCCCAAGATTGTGGAAGAGCTTGTGCCCGCAAACCTCACCCTGGGGGCCGTGCAGAGGGTGCTTCAAAACCTCCTGAAGGAGCGGGTGCCGATAAAGGACATCATTACGGTTTTCGACACGCTTCTTGATTGTTCTCCGGGCATGAAAGACCCCGAGGTCCTGACGGAGCACGTGCGGCAGGCGCTTTCGAGGACCATTACAAAGCAGTATGCAAATGAGGACGGCAGACTCCCGGTGTTCACTCTGGACCCGATCTTTGAAAAAATGCTGTCGCAGACCGAGGGCGGGACCATAAGTCCCGACATCATAAACAGGCTGGTGAAAAGTATTGAAAAGGCCCTGTCCTCGGGAAAGTTCAGGGGGATACAGCCGGTCGTCCTTTGTTCGCCGAATGCCAGGAGGTATCTGAGAAAGATCGTGGAAAGGATATCCTCATCTATTGTTGTGCTTTCAAGCGCGGAAATCGTATCAGCGACAAATTTGGATATAAGGGGAATGTTACGGTATGACAATTAAAAAATATCAGGCCAAAACTTTCGGTGAAGCCCTGGCTTGCGTCAAGAGGGAGCTGGGGGAAGAAGCGGTCATCATCTCGTCGGAAGACAGGAAGGGGGCCAGACCGTATGTGGAGATCACGGCTGCCGTCGACTACGACATTGAACAGCATGAGAGCAAAGGTTATGTTCCGGCGACTTCACCTGTGCAAAGCAGCGATCTCGCGGAACTGAAAAATGAAATTAAGACCCTGCGGGAATGCGTAGAAGCCATGAGGAACAGCGGGGGCGAACTGACGCTGCCCGCGGAAAGAAAGAAGATGTTTTATTTTCTCAGGGAACGGTCCATCAGGGACGATTATGCGCTGAATCTCGTGGAAAGGGCCAGGGACATAGAGGACCTCGAGACGCTGATATCGGAGGACATGTGCCGGTCGAAGTTTTTCGACAGCGCTTCGTCCGTCACGTGGAACCTCTCCAGCAGGTACGACAAGAGAATTGTGATGCTTATAGGGCCCACGGGGGCCGGTAAGACGACCACCGTCGCAAAGCTCGCGTCAAAGGCCGTCAAGGAAGGCAGGAGAGCGGCCATTATCGGGGTGGACACCTTCAAGATAGGAGCTGCGGAGCAGATAAGGATTTATTCAAAAATGATCGGTATTCCTCTTGAAATAGTCGCAGACGCCCAGGATTTGAAAAAGAGCGTAAGGAAATATAATGACAGGGACATACTCCTTATTGATACGACGGGGCAGAACCCAAAGGACGACGGATACATAAGGGGCCTCAAGGACATTTACAAGACGGGCCTGTCCATCGAGACCCAGCTCCTTCTGAGCACGTCGAGCGACTGCGATTTTCTCATAAATACCTACAAGCATTACGGCGCGCTGCCTATAGATTACATGGCTTTCACAAAGACGGACGAGGCCGTCAATTTAGGCTCCATATATAATCTCTGCCGCACGTACCGGAAACCTGTGGCGTATATAACTACCGGACAGAGAGTTCCAGGCAACATCGAATTTGTTGATAGCAGGAAGCTGACGAACCTAATTCTGAAAACGGGGAGTGCATAATGAATATAGAGGGAGGAAATACGATAAGAACGATAGCGGTGGCCAGCGGCAAGGGTGGTGTCGGCAAAACCAATATCACGGCCAACCTTGCCATAGCGTTCAGGAAACTGAACAAGAAAGTACTGGTCTTTGACGCCGACCTGGGGCTCAGTAATATCGATGTCGTACTGAACCTGGCGACAAAGTACAATATCAGGCATCTCTTTAACGGTGAAAAGAACCTGAAAGATCTCATTGTGGAAGGGCCCTGCGGGATAAAAATCCTGCCGGCGAGCTCCGGCATCCAGGAGCTTACGGAGCTTGATGAATTCCAGAGGCTGAGGCTCATTGAAGAATTCGACGCGTATGACGATGAAGTGGATTATCTCCTCATTGATACGTCTTCGGGCATATCTACGAACGTCGCCTTCTTCTGCATGGCCGCGCGTGAAATCATTATTGTTACGTCATCGGAGCCTACCGCGATGACGGACGCGTATGCCCTTATTAAAGTGCTCTTTACAAAGTACCAGGAAAAGAATTTCAAGATACTTGTCAATAACGTGAAAGACGAGAAGGAGGCTACGGACGTGTACAGGAGACTTTCAATCGCCGCGGAAAAGTTCCTCAGTATCTCCCTTGATTACCTGGGACATGTTCCTAACGACCTCCTGCTGCAAAAGGCGGTGCGGCAGCAGAGGGCGCTGGTCGAAATTTATCCGGAGAGCGCGGCGGCAAAGAGCATTATGCAGATTGCCCATAAACTATCCATTGAAACCAATAACAATATAAAGGGGACTCTCCAGTTTTTTCTGGGAGGTCTGTTGAAGACAAAATGCTGAAATACAAGACAGAGATGAATGAAGAGACAAAGGAAAAGATCATCAAGGAGTTTCTGCCTTATATAAAGTATACTGCATACAGGCTCTCATGGAAACTCCCGCCCCACGTAACCGTCGACGACCTGATCAGTGTGGGGCTTATGGGCCTGATGGACGCGCTTCAAAGGTTCGAGCCCGGCAAGGTCAAACTCAAGACATATGCGGAATTACGCATAAAAGGCTCGATGATCGATGAGCTAAGGGCCACGGCTTGGATCCCGCGGTCCATGCGCAAGAAGATCGATGAAATCAACGGCGCCCGTGAAAAACTTGAAAAGAAACACGGCAGAATGCCCGATGATACGGAGGTGGCGAAGAGTCTGAAGATGCCCCTTGACGAATATTACAGGATATTGCAGTACGCCGTCTCCGCCTCGCCGATAAGGATAGAAGACTTTAAGACCAACAAGTATAATGACAGCGAGCTGAATCTGTCCGAGTGTATTGCCGACCCTTCCTCAAAAAACCCCCTTGAGGTCCTTGAGGAGAAAGACGTCAAGGAAAAGCTTGCCGTGTTGATAGAGAGTCTGCCTGAAAAGGAAAAACTGGTCTTATCTCTCTACTACTATGAAGAGCTTACGATGCAGGAAATAGGGAAGGTCCTGAGTATCACGGAGTCGAGGGTTTGTCAGATCCACAGTCAGGCTCTTGTCAAACTGAAATCGAAACTGCAATGGGCGCGATAAGGATTATGAACGTAACTTAAAACGGTAAGCTACGATGGTAATTGACGGGTTGGGTAACATGTTGGGGATACTCCCTGTAAAAAAAGAGAAGGAGGCCGGCCGGGCCCCGAAAGACCAGAAAAAGAACAAGGACAGGGAACAGAAAAAGGACAAGGAAGAAGACAAGGAAACAGAGAAGGAAAAAGAAGGAAGGATAGACGTCAGGATATAGGGAAGATATTTACCGGGAGGGAAAAAAATTCCCCTCGCTGAAAGGGACTTATAAATGAGATCGGAAAAGAGGGCAGGACAAGTGAAAGATTTTACGGCGATAGGGCAGGCTTGTTCAAACGGAAGCGGCCGGATTTATCTGGCATCCGGTTTGCATTAGACACAGGAAATGTATAAGGGAATATATATAGCGCTTTCCGGAGCAGTTCTTAAACAGAGGCATCTGGACATCTTTGCCCAGAATGTTGCGAATGCGTCTACTCCGGGTTATAAAAAGGAGAGGATATCATTTAAGGATTATATAATACCTGTAGACAACAAGCCGCCTCTGGTCGAAGACGGCAGGACAATGTCGGAGACATCGCGCGTAATAACCGATTTTTCGGGCGGGACTCTCCTGAGGACCGGTAACCCCCTCGACCTCGCGATTAACGGTGAAGGCTTCTTTGCGCTCGAAGGCGGCAGATTTACGAGAAACGGAAATTTCAGGATTGACAGCGCGGGCTACCTCGCTACGCAGGACAATTTCAAGGTGCTGGGCAGCGGCGGTCCCATATCAGTGCAGGGAAATAAGATAGATGTCAACGCAGCGGGAGAAGTCTTCGTAGATGATGTATCTGTCGGCGCGCTCAGGATTGTTGATTTTACCGAGAAAGAGAAACTTCAGAAAGTAAACGGGGGCGCGTTCGTTACTGATGAGGCGGGCAGAGAGATAACGTCGGCGGTAAGCCAGGGATATCTGGAGGCGTCGAATGTCGAAACAATGAGAGAAATAGTTCAGATGCTTACCTCGTTGAGAGAATTTGAGTCCTATCAGAAGATGATCCAGTCGTTTGATGAGGCATCGTCCAAGGTAACAAACGAGATGGGGAAATGACAAATAAGATTTCAAATTTAAAATTTCAGATTTCAAATTGAGGCGGGAGGGAAGGAAATGCAAAGGTCATTATTTATAGCCGCAACGGGAATGGAGGCGCAGAGGTTAAGTATAGATGTCATTTCCAACAATCTGGCAAATGTGAACACGACGGGCTTCAAGAAAAGCAGGGCGGATTTTCAGGAGCTGTTATATCAGGGATTAAAGTCCGCCGGGGCTTCATCGGCTGAGGGGGCCGAGCTTCCTTCCGGTATTCAGGTCGGTCTCGGCGTTAAACCTGCCGCGGTGCAAAAGATGTTTCAGCAGGGGGACTTTGTATCGACCGGCAACAACCTCGATCTCGTAATTGAGGGAAGCGGATTTTTCCAGATCACAAAACCGGACGGTGAAATTGCATATACCCGTTCGGGCTCTTTTAAAATCGACAGTGAAGGGCGCGTAGTCAATTCTGACGGATATCCCCTGGAGCCTGCCGTAACAATCCCTTCCAACACCCTGCAGATTACAATTAATTCCGACGGCACCGTGTCCGTACTGCAGGCCGGGAACTCTACGCCGGTCGAGCTGGGTCAGATAGAACTTGCCCAGTTCATTAATCCGGGCGGGCTTAGCGCCCTCGGCAAAAACCTGTTCACCCCAACAGGCGCGTCAGGCGAGGCGACGACCGGGAATCCGGGGGCTGACGGACTTGGGACAGTCAATCAGGGATTTCTTGAAATGAGCAACGTTAATATTGTGGAAGAGATGGTGAACATGATCATCAGTCAGCGCGCGTATGAGCTGAATTCCAAGGTAGTGCAAACATCGGATGAGATGCTGCAAATGGCCAACACCATAAAGAGATAGTAGACAGTAGACAGTAACAGTAGACAGTAAACGGAAGGGAGAAGAGGTTGAAAGAGAGAAGACGGGTCACTTTGAAGTCAGAAGTCAGAAGCCGGGAGTCGGCATTCAGAAGACTTGTCACTCGTCACGCTTCACTTGTCACTTTCCTGATTGTCACTTGTCACTTGTCACTTGTTACTTTAGTACCGGCGTATTCATGGGAGCCTGAAGACGCCCTGAGGAATTTTTTGGAAAAAAACTACCCCTGGGAAAGGATAGATGTGAGCAACGTCTCATTTGCAGGGAATGTCCCGGACAAAGCTCCTGACCTGATAATCGTTGAAAAAGGACCTGTCGGCAAGGGCGTTTTTGTCTTAGTATTCGACGGCGACCAAAAAGTGATTGCAAAGGCCGACGTCAGGGTCCTTGATGTCGTCGTTAAAAGCAAGCGACCATTCAGCAGGGGCTACGTTTTACAGGACGACGACTTATATCTGTCTGAAATGGATATAAACAGGATGCCGAAGGGCGCTGTAAGAGATCATGAAACGGTTATCGGAAAACCCTTAAAGAGGTCTGTCCCGGCCGACGCGGTGATCGTTGACAACATGGTGGACAAAACACAGGCGGTGAAGAAAGGCCGTAAAGTGGTTCTTTTAATCAGCGGAACGGGATTCAGCATTACCGCAGCCGGCGAAATCAGAGAGAAGGGATACGTCGGGACGCAGGTAAAGGCAATGAATCTGTCTTCAAAAAAAGAGGTGAGAGGAGTGTTGGTGGATGAAAATACAATCAGGGTGGAACTCTAAAAGACAGGAGTCGGGAGTCGGGAGTCGGGAGCCGGGAGCCGGAAACCGGGATTCAGGGAAGATTCAATTTTACTTTTTATTCTGTATCCTGTCTTCTGTCTTCTGTATTCTGTTTTATGCCTGTGCCTCTCCTTCTGCGAAACTACCGCTGCCTCCTCCTAAATATGTTTATCATGAGAAGGAAGAAAAGACATCGTCTGCAAACTCTCTCTGGCTTGACTCGGAAAATATATTCGAAGACACAAAGGCGAGAAGGCTGAATGATCTTGTGACGATAAGGATTGTGGAAAATCTGTCCGGCTCAGGGAAGGCGGATACGGATACGAGCCGGGACTCGATCGCGGAGTATGACATGTCCGATATCTTCGGCATGAATACGGATTTCAACCTTCATAATGCTTTTTTATTGAAGGATTTATACAAGGGCTCGAATATATTTGAACCAAAAGTCGCCGGCACGGGCAAATCGGAATTTAAGGGAAAGGGAGACACGAACAGGGAGGGGAAACTCGTTGCAACGATAACGGCGAAGGTTGTCGAAGTAATGCCTAACGGCAACCTCGTTATTGAAGCGAGAAAAGAAATGACGATCAATGACGAAAAACAGGTACTGGTGCTTGCCGGGATGGTGAGGCCCGATGACATCGATGCAGGCAATACCGTGTTAAGCAGCAGCATAGCGGACGCCCAGATTTATTATGTGGGGGATGGAGTAATTCAGGATAAGCAGAGACCCGGATGGCTTGTCAGAATACTTGATAACGTATGGCCGTTCTGAAGACAGTGACAAGTGACGAGTAACCAAGTGATGAAGGAAAAATGAGAGATAAAGAGTTGGAGTCGGAAATCAGAAGTCAGCAGTCAGAAGTCAGAAGACTTGTTACCCGTTACTTGTCGCTCGTCACTTTCTTGCTTGTCACTTGTCACTTGTCACTTGTCACTGTCATTCATGCCGAACGCATCAAGGACATCGCAAACTTTGAAGGGGTAAGGGACAATGAACTGATCGGCAACGGCATCGTGGTCGGCCTCGATGGCACCGGGGACAAAGGACAGGCTGCCGTGCAGGGCATTGTCAACATGCTGAAGAGGATGGGCATAACTATTAATGCGAATGACCTGAAATCGAAAAATATCGCTGCGGTAATAGTTACCGCTACACTTCCGCCCTTTGCAAAACCCGGCGCCCGGATTGACGCCCTCGTCTCGACGATCGGCGATGCGAAAAGCATTCAGGGCGGCACGCTGCTGCTTACCCCCCTGAAGGGACCCGACGGCAAGGTTTATGCGCTTGCCCAGGGCCCTGTTTCAATAGGCGGCTTTGCCGCTGAAGGAGAAGGCTCCAAGGCGCAGAAGAACCACGCTGCGGCAGGAAAAATTCCGGAAGGAGTGACCATAGAGAGAGAGCCTCCGTTTGCACTTGGAAACGGAAACAGCATCAGGTTATTTATGCACAAAGCGGATTTTGCAACCGCAAACATGATCGCGGAACAAATCAATAATGCCTTACACGGCGGCTACGCCGTTGCGGCCGACTCGTCATCGATAAAACTGTCGATTCCGGACGAATATGAGGGAAATATAGTTGCTCTCATTTCTAAAATCGAATTGATGGATGTCAGGGTGGATATGACGGCGAGGATTGTCATTAATGAAAGGACCGGCACTATTGTCATAGGCGATAATGTAACCATATCGCCTGTGGCAATCGCTCACGGGTCGCTGGCTATTGAGGTCAAAGAGGCCCCTGAAGTTTCTCAGCCGCTGCCTTTTGCTCCTGAAAAAGCGGAGACGGTCACTGTTCCGCGAACAGAAATTTCAGTAGAGGAACAGGAAGGTGCGCTTGTCCAGGTATCCGGCGTTACCCTGGGTGAAGTAGTCAGGGCGTTGAATGCATTAGGCGTTACGCCGCGCGATCTGATATCCATACTTCAGGCCCTGAGGGCGGCGGGCGCATTAAGGGCGGAACTGGAGATTATATGATCAGCGTACAGAACACAGGCCCCGGAGCGCAGACTTCAGACAAATCCGAAATCAGGAAAGCGGCAAAGGAGATGGAGGCGTTCTTTATTTATGAACTGGTCAAGGTAATGAGAAAGACGTCTGAAAGCATCTCTCCTGAAGAGAAAGGCCTGGGGAATGATTCATACATGAGCCTGTTCGATATGGAGGTATCAAAGGTAATGGCTGAGAGAGGCTTCGGTCTTCAAGATGCCATAGTAGACTGGCTTGAAAGAAGCCCCAATATAGTTGATAATGTAGTTGATAGCGGGCATGAAGAATAAAATTAAAGAAAAAACAACACATGCCGATAAGATACACAGGAAGTGTAAAAAAACAATACACATCCTATAAAAAATTCTGACGAAAGGGGGTTTTCAAGATGAGAATCGATGGAAATAACCCGGTTGACAAGAAAGATTTATTTAACAAGGCGCAGGAAGTAACCGATAAGAAAGGAGCTGACAAGAAACCGGACGTAGAAAAATCCGATGGCGGAAAAGACAAGATCAGCCTATCGGGAAAGGCGAAGGAAATAAGCGAGCTGAAGGCCGCAATTGACGAGCTTCCCGATATAAGGACCGATAAGGTTGATACTCTTAAGAAAGCCATTGACACCGGTAACTACAATATCGACGCGAGAAAAATAGCGGAAAAGATATTAGAAGAAATATGACAGCAGCCAGTGCTATTAAAAGCATACTTGAAGAACAGATTAATGCCTACAGGATACTTCTCGATCTTCTTGAAAAGGAGAGAGGGTATCTTGTAGATATTAATGCGGGAAAGATAGAAGAAATCTCAAAAGAGAAAGACACTGTCGTCATGCGTCTGAGGCTTCTTGAAGAAGAACGCATCAGATTAATGAAGAAATTCGCCGAGGATAAGGGAGCCCCGACTGCCGTAAACCTGGAAGAGCTGGCAAGGCAGACGGGGGACACTGCATTTTCGGAGCTGCGTTCAAGTATGCTTTCTCTCCTGCAGCGTATTGATGAAATGAACAAGTTTAACGGCGTCCTCCTGGACCGCTCTATCAAATACTTCAGAACGACAACGAGTTTTTTTACTTCTTTTACAACACAACTTCCCCGGAAGACGGGGGTACTTCTGTCAAAGGAGACCTGATGTCCCTCTTAGGACTTTTTGATATAGGCAAATCCGCACTGTTTGCAAGTCAGACGGCCCTCAACGTCGTCAGCAACAATATGGCAAACATTAATACCCCCGGATATAGTCGCCAGGAGGTCGTTCTGGAGGTGGCAAACGCGGTTCAGATAAGGGGCGATTTTGTCGGAAGAGGGGTAAAAATTGCGGATATCAGAAGGCATTATGATAAATTTATTCATCTTCAGATAATCGGTCAGAACCAGAGTTTCGGGAGATCATATGCCCTTGACCAGGCATTAAGCAACGTCGAGCAGATATTCAACGAGGCAAAAGGACTGGGACTGTCCAACTCAATGCAGGCTTATTTTAACGCATGGCAGGGAGTATCGGCCGACGCCGGAAGCCAGCCCCAGAGAACTACACTGCTTCAGGAGGCGGATGCGCTTGTGCAGAATGCCAAACAAATGGAACGTGATGTGCTGGATGCTCTTGAAAATTTTAATGATGAAATCGAACATGTTGTTGATTCGGTAAATTCGATAACATCACAGATTGCAATGCTGAGTGAAAAGATGGCGCAAACTGAAGCAGGGCAGGGCGAAACCGGAGCAAGTTACATGCGCGACCAGAGGGATAATCTCCTCAATGAGCTTGCCGAGCTTATAAATTATACCTGGTATGAAGACAGTAATAATTATGTGAATATCCTGGTTGGCGGAAGGAGTCTTGTAACGTCTCAACAGTCATATGAGCTTTCCACATCAGAAGATTTGGACGGAAATAAAACCGTGACCTTCGATGGAGTAGATGTCTCATCGGTGTTCGACGACGGGCAGTTGGGCGGGTATATCAGCGCAAGAGACGATATCGAATCCGATACATTGACAAGCCTTAGAAAAGTGATTGCCTCGCTCGTTAAAGAGACGAACATTTTGCACGAGTCGGGCTACGGACTTGACGGTACGACCGGCAACAATTTTTTTGATCCTCTCCAGATTTATACTCTTGATTATTCATCGGGGGCATATATCTCATCGGCCGTTGTTTCCGACGCCTCCGCCCTGACGCTTGATGAGTATGATATAAATTTTACGGATTCCTCCACATACGATATAGTAAATCACACGACGGGCGAAACTATCGTGTCCGGACAAGCATATTCGGCCGGCGGCACTATTTCTTTTGACGGTATCGATGTAGTTATTGACGATGCCGGAGCTCCTCCCGTTGCGGGCGACAGTTTTTTCATTAGCCCGCTCAGAGGGGTAATAGGGGATTTTAACGTGGCCGTTACGGATGCCCAGAAGGTCGCTGCAGCGGCTTCCGATCAAACCCTGCCGGGAGACAATACAATTGCCTTGCAGATGTACCAGTTGTCCCAGAATGGCATTTCAGACCTTAATGATGCGACGTTTGATGAATATTACAGCGGGATTGTTTCAAGTGTGGGAATCATGAGCAAGGCGGCGTCAGACAGTTTAACATACGATGACAATCTGCTTTTTGAACTGCAAAAGAAAAGAGAAGAAATATCGGGAGTTTCCCTCGATGAGGAGGCAGCCAATCTCATACGGTATCAGCGGGCATATGAGGCCGGAGCGCGCATATTAACGATAACTGATGAATTACTCGAAATGGTAATAAATTTATGAGAATTACTTCCTTTACGATATTTAACCAGTTGACAAGGTCTCTGCAGGAGAGGATGCTGGAAATGTACGAGTATTCTGAGAGACTTTCTACAGGCAAGAAAATCAATAAGCCGTCGGATGATGTTTTTGGAATGGTAAAGTCAATGGATTATAAGGTATCAATAAACGAAATAGACCAGTACAGGAAGAACACATCGGAGGCGGAGAGCTACCTCGGACTTACGGACACGATCATGGGTTCGGCTGCGGACGTACTGGCACGAGCGCGAGAGCTTGCTGTTGAGGCCTCAACTGGGACGCAAACCGCCGAAAACAGGGCAGGCATTGCTGTAGAAATAGCCAGCCTGCGCGATGAATTATTGAGATTGTCTCAGACCCAACTGGGCGATAAGTATATTTTTTCAGGTTACAAAACAGATACGCAGCCTTTTGATGATGTAACTTTCGCCTATGAAGGAGATGCCAACGACATAAACGTTTTTATTGCCAGAGACTCGACGTTGACCGTTAATATAACCGGCGAAGAGGCATTCAGTTACGGAGGAGAATCCTTTTTTGAAACCCTGGATAATTTGTATAATGTGCTTACAGACAGCAATAGCACTGAAGACACGATAAGCGCCTTTATTACAACAATCGATAATGATATTGCGCAGGTGGCGAACGCTCGCGCCAAGGTTGGCGCCAGATGGAGCCGACTTGAAGACCTGAAATACTATCTGGATGAAAGAGACGTGACGTTGCAGATGCTGCTCTCAAATACCGAAGATGCCGATATTGCCGGTACAATCAGCGAAATAGCAAAAATTGAAGTCGCTCTTGAGTCACTGAGGGCATCTGGTTCAAACGTAATCTCACAGTCGCTGATGGATTTCTTACAATAGCCGACATCTGTCGGCCGACAGGAGGCAGGATGCTGGTACTGACAAGGAAGTCAAACGAATCTATAAAACTCGGGGACGATATTACAATTACCGTTGTCGAGATAAAAGGCAACTCAGTGAGACTCGGAATAAAGGCGCCCGGCAATCTCAGGATTTTCAGGGAAGAACTCTATGAAAAGATCAGGAGCGAAAACATTATGTCGCTGAATATTCCGATGGAAGAATTCGAGAAAATAAATAAAGCACTGGGGTCAAAATGGTGAAATTCAGCACTTCAAGATTCGGGGTTTTAGAGGCAGATGAAGAAAAGATCATAAATTTTTCCGACGGCCTTGTGGGTCTGCCGGATTTGAAACGGTTCATTCTGATTGATCATAAGGATACTCCTCTTAAATGGCTTCAGGCCGTGGATGACCCTGATATAGCTTTTATAGTTGCTTCCCCGGATATTATTATAGAAGGGTATTCAACAGACGTGGACCGCACGGTGAAAAACTATCTTCAAATCGAGGATGAGAATGATATAGTCGTCTTCGTGATTTTAAGGGTCAGCGGAGAAGACGTTATAGCCAACTTCCAGGGCCCTCTCGCCATAAATGCAAGCAGCAGAAAGGGCGTCCAGATAATCCTGGAACGCTCTCATAAAGCCTTCCAGAAGACAAGTTAGAGTTTATCCTCCTTTTATTCTGAAGCAGTTCATCAATAAAAAAATATTTCGCGCATTCAGTCAATGGCATAATTCTGCTGTTTTCAGGGCTGGTAAATAATTTTACAGTTAAGGCTAAAGTTTTTTAAATATGTGCCGATAATAAATCTGAGAATGAAAGGTAATGGTCGAGAAAGGAGGTGAGAGAATAACTAAAAGACCTAACCCATAATGACGACGGCAAGCTTCAGCTTGCATTGGTAAGGAAACCAATGGTCGGAGGTTTAAAAGCCGAAGACAAAAATCAAGGAGGACAAAATGGCTTTAATAGTCAATACAAATCTTTACTCTCTGAATGCTCAGAGAAATGTCAAGAACGTCCAGAGCAAACTCGGAACCGCAGTAGAAAGATTATCCTCAGGTTTGAGGGTCAACTCATCAAAGGATGACGCCGCAGGTCTCGCCATCTCAATGAAATTGTCCGCGCATACCCGAAGCCTTAACCAGGCGGTAAGAAACGCGCAGGACGGTATTTCTGTCGTGCAGGTCGCTGAAGGCGCCATGAATGAGGTCCACAACATCCTTACAAGAATGAGAGAACTGGCGCAGCAGGCCTCTACCGGCACATTATCATCATCCGACAGGTCAGCCCTGCAGAATGAATTCGGGGCGCTGAAGAGTGAAATCGACAGGATTTCCGATACTACGGAATTCAACGGACTGAGCCTTCTCGACGGTTCACTGAGTTCCTCAGGTATATCGCTGCAGGTAGGTATCAACAATACTTCAAACGACAGGATCGCGGTCGACTCCGGAGCCAGTGATACCACTCTCGACAATATCGATGCCTCGGCCCTTCTGCTTACGTCGGCCACTGTGTCGAGTATCGATTCGGCGGCAACTGCTCAATCCATGTTGACAATGGTAGACAGCGCTATATCATTAGTCTCGACAAGAAGAGGCAACCTGGGAGCCATCCAGAACAGGCTCGGCAATACCATTGCCAACCTTGAGATTACCGCTGAGAACTACTCGGCAGCGAACTCAAGAATTGCAGACGCTGATTTTGCTCTTGAAACAGCGAACCTGACAAAGAGCCAGATAATATTGCAGGCTGGAGTTTCGGTCCTTGCGCAGGCAAACGTAGTTCCACAGTATGCTCTCCAGCTCTTAGGTTAAGGCCTTTAATTCAGGGGCGGGGTACTTAGCCTTGCCCCGCCCCTGTAATGTTAGGAGATAAAAATGCTTGAGGGAATATTAAAAACAACAGAATTGGAGAATATGACATCAAGTGAGGTCCGGCATCGCGGGTCCAGTTATGAAGACAGATCGAAGACGGAAGATTCTGGTGATTCTGATGTCCATAAAACAGAGGACGAGGAAGGTAAAGACACTCAAGTAAATGAAGCGGTTGAACAGATAGAGAATGCGGCAAGATTTCTTGACAGAGAACTCAGACTCGAGATTGAGAAAGACCTGAATATCATGGTGGTAAAGATCATAGACAGCAAGACCGAGGAAATTATTCGGCAAATACCGCCTGAAGAGCTTATTGAGCTGTCAAAACATGCAAAAGATTTAAAAGGGCTCCTGATAAACAAGGAGGTATGAGATGTCAAGTTTTACGGTCGGCGGATTAAGCACGGGAGTGGATTATAATGAGTTAATCGGGAAGCTAATTGAGGCTCAGCGACAGCCAATAACGATACTGGAAAATAAAAAGACTTCTTATAATAACAAGATCAGCAGCTACAGTGAACTTTCCACAAAATTATCAACTTTAAAAAGCGCAGCAGACAAGCTTAAATATTCATATAATTTTTATGTGAAAACCTCATCAGTAAGCGATGAAACGGTCCTTGACGCGACCCCGAGCGGTATTACGTCAGTCGGCAACTATTCAGTATCAGTGACCACGCTTGCTTCCGAGGAAAAAGAGGCACACAGCGGGGTGGCATCATCCAGTACGGTAATCAATAACAGCGGAAGCAATAAGGTATTTCAATATACATATGCCGGGACGCAGCGCAGCATTACTGTGGCAACCGGCACAACACTCGACGGACTGAAGAATCTTATAAACGACGACACAGGCAATCCCGGGGTCACGGCAACGGTAGTGAGCGACGGCACGAACTCCCGTCTTATTATCACAGGCGACGATTCGGGCAGCACTAAAACTATTTCCATTGACGCCGGCACAACTCTGGACGGGACTGGCAGCACATCCGACTTCAGATCTTCCACATTCACCCAGACAAAGGCAGCGGCCAACGCAGCCTTTACAGTCGACAACCTGTCTATAACAAGAAGTTCAAACACCTTCAGCGACGTCATCGAAGGCATGACCATAACACTCAAGAAGCAAGGCGGGGTTTCAAGTAATATATCCGTGTCCAATGATACCTCCGCGATAAAGGAGCAGATCAATGATTTTGTCGATGCTTATAATGAGATAGCAGAGTTCCTTTCAACAAATATGGCATATGACAGCGTGACAGGTATAAGCGGGGTGCTTTCGGGAGAAGGCACAGCGAGAAACATTCAGCACAGGTTAAGGGGAATTATATCCGATGAGGTGTCCGGGCTTTCAGGAGATCTGACACTCCTTGCGCAAATAGGGATAACGACCGACAGCGAAACGGGAAAACTTGAGGTCAACGGTACCACCCTGGACAGCAAACTCGGCTCTTATATTGATGATATCGCTGATCTCTTCAAATCGTCAGACGGCGTTGCGACGAGTATTTATGATTATATAACCGAGATCACGAGCACGGTCGATGGTTCAATTACCCTCAGGAAAGACGGGCTAAGCGATATCATTGAAAATATCGACGATACCATCACCAGAATGGAATTCAGGCTTGATAAAACTGAAGATGATATGATGAGAAAATTTACATCACTTGAAATGCTGGTCAGCAATTTTAATACAGTAGGAAACTATCTGACGAATTTTTCAACAACAGCTTAGGAGGCGAATTAATGGATATAGCGGGCTACAGGAAAACAGTCCTGACGACTACAGACAGAGTCAGGATCATATTGATGCTGTACGAAGGCGCATCGAATCATTTGAAAATTGCGATGAAAAAAATTGAAAACAGGGATATATTATCAAAAGGGACCCACATCAGTAAGGCAACTTTGATTGTTACCGAGCTCTCAAATGTGCTGGACATGGAAAAAGGGGGAGAGATTTCGAGAAATCTGAGGAGTCTCTACGATTACGTCCTCAGACAGCTTCTGTACGCTAATTTGAATAATGACATTGCAGCACTGGGGGACGCCGAAAAAGTAATCAGTACGCTCAGGGACGGCTGGAAAGAGATGATGGCTAATATGAAGAGCAGACAACCGGCGCACGCAGGGTCATAGGAGGTCACAGGGTGTTTTAAAGGGTGCCGTCATAATGTTGACGGCGAAGCAATTTGAGTGCGCACTGAAAATGCTCTCAGTCTTTTCCTGCATTATCTACGTAAAAACAAGAAGTTAACTTATTTTCTATTCCATTTTCCTTTAAAATTATTTTCTGCCATGCCGCTGGCAAAGTATTTGCGATTCGCATATGCAGGTGCTTTGTACAAATACGTTTAATCGTTGTGCCGCTTTTCCGGAAGAGGGAGACTGGGGGAATTTTTTTTATGGATAACAATACCGGCGATTACTACCGTCAGGAGAGAAAAGAAGTAGAGAAACTTATACCCGACGATGCTATGAAGGTCCTGGATGTAGGTTGCGGAGGAGGTGTTCTTTGCAGAAGACTCCTTGAAAGAGGAGCCAAAGAAGTTGTGGGCATAGAGATAAACCCCGATGTGTGTACCGAGGCACGGAATAATCTTTCGAATGTTATATGTGGTGATATTGAAGAAATAGAGCTTGACTTTGAGCAAGGGTATTTTGACTGCATAGTGCTTGCCGATATATTGGAGCATTTGAAGTATCCTCTCTTGGCGCTGAAAAAACTTGAAAAATATCTTTCCGGTTCAGGCTGTATTGTGGCAAGTATTCCCAATGTCAGGTATTGGAGAATTATGGATATGTTGATCGAGGGAAACTGGACGTATGGGGAATACGGCATCCTTGATAAGACCCATCTTAAATTTTTCACTAAAAAGGAAATGGCGAAACTCTTTGATGAAGCGGGGTTTAAGATAACAGAAATCCGGGGGTGCGCCGACAGGACCGGGGATGAGAAGCATCTTATTGACGCCGGATTTGAGATAACATATCCGGCCCCGAATATAGATCGCAGGTCTTTCACAATTACTGCCAATAACGCCGGTTTTTCAGGGGAGATAGCAATCGGCAGAGCGTTGCTGAAGGGACTCAAAAAAGAAGAGATAATCGACCTCTTTGTTGTTCAATACCTGATAAGGGCTGAGAAGTCGGAGCGGTTGTCCCGTAAAGCCCGGATATCGTCTGAACGCAGTCGGTTGAAGAAGGTAGCGATTGTCCGCGGCGCAAACCTTAATAAATGGGAGATGCAGAATTATGAGCCGCTCCTTGACAGCTTTGACATTACTGCATATACAACAACTCAAAGCAGTTTTGATATCAGTCAGATCAAACTGCCTGTGGTAAAGCTTCCTTTTCATTCGCAGGGCCTTCTTCTTCATATGGACGGACTCGAGGAACAGCTTGCCGGCAAGGACCTTGTTTATTCGGCCGATATTACGTACCAATTTTCAGCGCAGGCGGTGCAGGCAAAGCATAAGTACGGATGTAAAGTAATATGTCTCGAATGGGAAAATATCCCTTTTAATTTTGAAGAGCATGAGGTCGCAAGAAATATAAAAGAGGCAGTGAGAAAAGGAGCAGATCATTTTATCGCAGTCACTGAACGCGCCAAAGAGGCGCTTATGCTTGAAGGGGTCGTTGAAGACAAAATAGACGTGATACCTATGGGTATTGATTTGAATACGTTCAACCCCCGTAAAGAAGACATTATCAGGGACAGGGAACGGATTGCCTTGGCAAAAGAGGAGCTGGTGGTGCTGTTCATCGGAAGGATGGTATGGGAGAAGGGTGTATATGATTTCGTTCATGCAGCCGCAAAGGTCCTTAACGATAAATCATTAAAAGGCCTTCCCTTAAAGTTTCTCATGGTGGGAAAAGGTCCTGAATTGAACGGCGTGCGGGAAAGTGCAATGAAGTCAGGCATATCAAACCGGTTTGCGTTTATTGAAGAATATCCGTATCAGGAAATGTACAGATTGCATAATCTGGCCGATATATTTGTTTTACCGAGTATTTCAACAAAGACGTGGCAGGAGCAGTTCGGTATGGTGCTTATAGAAAGCATGGCCTGCGGCAAGCCGGTTGTTTCCACCTTGTCGGGGTCGATTCCTGAAGTAGTAGGCGACGCCGGAATCCTTGTTCAGCCCAATGACCACATCTCTCTTTATGAGGCGATGAGGAAACTGATAACTGATAAAGACCTCAGGCGGTATTTGGGCGGGAAGGCGCTGAAAAGGGCGGAGGATGAATTCGATTCACAAAAGACTGCCGAGAAAGTTAGAGCGGTTTTTGAAAAAGTGATGTCCCGCGAACCGGCATATAACGCGCTTCGGGATGAGTATGACAAAGCAACCGAATGGTGGAGAGAGGGGAGAAGAGAGGAAGGATTTAGAATGGTTTGCGGGACCTTCAAGAAAGATCCTGATAGAAAAGATATCCTGAGATCGATTGTCCAAATGGGGTCTGAGCTGGAACGGTACGGGGAAGTCGAGCAATGCATCAGAGAATACCTGGTTTATCATCCGGCTGACATTGACAGCCTTGTGACGCTGGCGGAAACGCTGTTCCATATGAAGGAGAAAGACCACGCTGAAGAAGAATTAAGAAAGGTATTATTGTTTGACCCTGAAAACAAAGAAGCTGCGGTGTTAATAGGGAAGATAAACGAAGGCTTATAAATATTAAGCAAAGGGCCCTGCTATAAACTGTCAATTGTTTCACGGAAAATATCGCTGGGGAGAGGAATTTATTTCCCGTTTGCATCCATATAATTAGGCTCCTTCGCCGTAACATGTACGAAAACCACTCTTTTCTCTTTGGCATGCATATTGCGTCGGGAAGGCAATCTAACTAATGAAGGAGGAAATGTTTATGGAAGGATTGACACGTAATAACAGGACGGAAGTCAGCGAGGCAGACCGGATAAAGACGATTGCCATGCTTTATGACGGGGCTGCCAACTTCACGAGGGTCGCAAGAAAGAAATTGGAAACAGGGGACACAACCGGGAAATCGCTTTACCTCGGTAAGACATCGGCCATAGTCAGTGAGCTGTCGAGATCATTAAACATGGAAGGAGGAGATGTATCCAGAAACCTGAAAAAGCTTTATGACTTCATGCTGAGCAGTCTTCACAAGGCTGACGTTAAAAACGATATCAAGGCGATCGAAGACGTGGAAAAGGTTATCGAGATACTCAGAAGCGCATGGAAAGAAATGCAGGATACTAAGCGATCATAACAGTTCTATTGCCTGAAACTTCCTTCAAAAATTTGACATTGACCCTGATGATCGACAAAAGAGGGGGGTGAGATATTAGCTAACTTCATGATATTTAAATATATATTCCGAGTCTTTTTTGCCTGATCATTATGGCATTAATATTGCTTGTGTTACTCCATGAGATTTGACATGATGCCGGAATATAAAGGGCAATATTCATGAATGCCGCCTTTTTGATATGCGTGGAGGAATTGTAGGACTGATCATTGGTGATGGCGTTGACGTACACGTACTGAATGCTATTTTACAAGTTCAATGAGTTTTTGAGGAATTTGTAGTGAGCTAACAGGTATTGAATTAGCGGCCTGAGGAGAGCGGACATGAAAATAAACATGAAGCGAAGGAACTTATGATTATCAGCAGGACACCTTTTCGTATTTCATTCTTCGGAGGCGGAACCGATTTCCCGTCATGGTACAGGGAAAACGGCGGCGCGGTCCTCTCAACAACGATAGATAAATACTGCTATATAAGCTGCAGGCTGCTTCCGCAGTTCTTCGAATATAAACACAGATTCGTATATTCAAAGGCCGAGCAGGTAGATGAGATAGATGAGATCACTCATCCCGCGATAAGGGAGACCCTGAGGTTCATGGGGGTCAAAGAAGGGCTGGAACTGCATCATGACGGAGACTTGCCGGCAAGGACGGGACTCGCATCAAGCTCTGCATTTACAGTGGGATTGACACATGTCCTCTATGCGATGAAGGGTAAAATGGTTCATAAGATGCAGCTTGCCCTTGACGCCATTCATATTGAACAGAAAATGATCGAGGAAAATGTGGGTTCGCAGGACCAGGTGGCCGTTTCTTTCGGCGGCATCAACAAAATCAGTTTTTCCGGAGAGAATAAAATAGAAGTAAATCCCGTTACCATTACCCGCGAGAAAGTTCAGCAATTTCAGAACCATCTGCTCCTGTTTTTTACCGGCTTTTCAAGGTCGGCCTCGAAGATCGAAAAGGACAAGATAGAGAATGTGGACAAGAACAGGGACGTTCTCAGGGAGATGTACAAGATGGTCAATGAGTCAATAGGAATTCTGAGTGATGGAGACATCCTGGATTTCGGAAGACTCCTCCACGAAAACTGGATGCTCAAGAAGAGCCTCTCTGATAAAGTAACGACCAACTATATTGACTACGTATATGATATTGCAATGAAAAACGGGGCGGTAAGTGGAAAGATACTCGGCGCGGGCGGCGGCGGGTTTATTTTATTTTTTGTAAAACCGGAGGACAGGGACAGATTAAAAGATGCGCTCAAGTTTTTATTGCATGTTCCGTTCTGTTTCGATTTTATGGGCAGCCAGATCATCTATTACACCGGCAACGGCGGATGAAAAATATCGGGTTCACATTTCAGGTACGTGCGGGCATAATGCAAACACACATAAGCCAAGAAGGAGGATGGGCGATTGGATAATTTAAGAATATTGGTTACCGGCGGTGCGGGATATCTTGGATCGGTGCTGGTTCCGGAGTTGCTGGGAGAAGGACATGAAGTGGTTGTAGTGGATAATTTCATGTATAACCAGACGCCCCTTCTGGACAGTTGTCACGATGAAAGATTGAAAATTTTATTCGGGGACGCCCGCGATAAGAGACTGATATCCGAGATACTGAAAGAAGCGGATGTCATTCTGCCTCTGGCATGTTTGACCGGAGCTCCTCTGTGCTCACGCGACACCGTCGGGGCACAGACTGTTAATTTTGACGCTATTAAAATGATGGATGAATTAAGAAGCAAAGAGCAGGTGATTATATTTCCGACGACAAACAGCGGTTACGGCATCGGACAGAAAGGCGTCTATTGCACAGAGGAGACCCCGTTGAACCCCATCTCGCTTTACGGGCGGCTGAAAGTCGAGATAGAGAGCTTGCTGCTGGGAAGCGGCAACAGCATAACTCTCCGGCTTGCTACGGTTTTCGGCATAAGCCCCCGTATGAGGTTTGATCTCCTGGTCAATGATTTCACAAACCGCGCGGTGACAGACAAATATGTCATCCTTTTTGAATCGCATTTCAAGAGGAATTACATTCACGTCCGGGATGTCGCGAGGGCGTTTATCCATTGCATTCGAAATTTCGGCGCATTGAAAAATGAACCGTACAATGTGGGGCTCAGCGACGCAAATTTGAGCAAGTGGGAGTTATGCGAGGAGATAAAAAAACAGGTCCCGGATTTTTACTTTGCAGAGTCAAAGGTGGGCGAAGACCCGGATAAACGGGACTATATCGTCAGTAATGAGAAGATCGAGGCGACCGGATTCCGCCCTGTTTTTTCTTTGCAAAAAGGGATTGCGGAACTGATTAAGGGATACCGGATTGTCAGGAACAGGAACAGGCAGTTTTGTAATGTTTGACGGAGTGTGAAGAGGCTAATGGCGGTAATCGAACCGGAAAATACAGATGTTTTGATCCTGTGCGGCGGCAGGGGCACGCGGTTGGAAACACTTGTCAATGATCGTCCCAAGCCCATGGCGGAGATTAACGGCCGACCGTTTCTGGATTTACTCATCGGTTATGCGGGCAGTTACGGGTATTCACGTTTCATATTATGTACCGGATACAAACATGATTCCATCGAAGAATACTACCGAGGCCGCAACGGCAGCAGAAAGATATTGTTATCGAGGGAAAATGAGCCGTCGGGCACTGCCGGCGCCATAAAAATAGCGGAGAGATTAATAGAAAGCGGGACCTTTCTGGTAATGAACGGCGATTCGTTCTGCAAATTGAATTTGAAGGAGTTTTGCGGGTTCCATTTCGGAAACAGCGGCCTGGCTTCAATCGCGCTCGCGCCTGCCAGGAAAGATCCGGATTACGGCGTTGTTAAGACAGCCGCCGACAACCGGGTTGTTGACTTCAGCGAAAAAGCTGAATCCGGAGGAGACGGCTTTATAAACGCCGGCGTTTATCTGTTTGACAGAGGCATACTTGACCGGATTCCTGCGGATAAGCAGATGTCGCTCGAATACGAGTTGATGCCCGGCATAATTGAACAGGGCGTATATGGCTTCGCGACTGATTGTGAAGTGATAGATATAGGAACACCTGAAAGATTCAGGCTGGCGGCAAAGATATTGGCAGGAATGTAATTCTCGGGAGGTATTCATGAGTATTTTGCAGGCGATCAAGGGCCCGGCCGCACCGGTGGTTGACGGGACTGACGGAGATTGCGGCCCGCAAGATATAAGATTAGGCCTTACCTCTTCGACCTTCGGGCCTGAAGAGAGGACCGCGATGATCGAGGTGATAGATACGGGCATGCTTACGATGGGCAGGCATGTCCGGGAATTTGAAGAGCGGTTTGCCGGGTACATCGGCGGGAAATATGCGCTTATGGTGAATTCAGGCTCATCCGCCAACCTCGTTGCCGTGGCCTCTCTTTTTTTCAGGAAAGAGAAGCCCCTTAAAAGGGGCGATACGGTTATTGTCCCGTGCGTGTCATGGGCCACGACGTTCTATCCATTGCACCAATACGGCCTGAAACTTAAATTTGTAGATATTGACCTTGAGACTTTAAATTATGACATAGAGAGCCTGAAGAAGGCGGTCACTCCGGACGTAAAGATGATCGTTGCAGTCAGCATTCTGGGCAATCCCTGCCGCTTCGATGAAATTACCGGGATATGCAAAGAGAACGATATCATCCTTTTTGAAGACAACTGCGAATCGATGGGCGCGAAATTCAACGGGAGATACACGGGGACTTTTGGATTGATAGGCACTTTCAGCACGTTCTATTCTCATCATATATCTACAATTGAGGGCGGACTGATACTAACGGATGATTATGAAATATATTGTCTCTGCAAGTCCTTAAGGAACCATGGATGGACGAGAGACCAGGGTCCCGAAAGTCCCATATACCGGACAAAGGAAGATGATTTTTTCGAGGCGTACCGCTTTATCCTGCCCGGCTATAATGTGCGCGCTACCGAACTGCAGGGGGCGGTCGGAAAAGAGCAGCTGAAAAAACTCGATGGATTTTTAAAAATACGCAGGCAAAACGCGGAATATTTCAAGGAGCTTTTCAAGGATGACCGGAGGTTTATCATCCAGAAGGAGGTCGGGGAGAGTTCATGGTTCAGTTTTACAATGATTGTAAGACCAGAATCAGGACTGAACAGAAAACAGGTCCTGCGGGTCCTGAAGAATGCCGGCATTGAGCACCGGATCATTACCGGCAGCAATATGCTGAGGCACGACGTCGTCGAATATTTCGATTATGAGAACACGGGATCAGGGAATGCCGATACGGCCCATGATTACGGCTTTTTTGTAGGCAACCATCCTGTAGACATCAGGGATAAGATTGATTATCTTTACGAATCATTGAAGAGCGTGCAAGGAGCAACAGTTTGATGGAAACGGACGTTTTATTCATACACCCGGGAGACCATAAAAAGACTTACCAGGATTTATCAAAAGAATTTACGGCTGTAGCTACCCCGGCATGGACGCTGCTGCTGGCGGATTATACCAGACGAAAGGGATATACCACCGCTATCTATGATGTGAATGTCGAGGGTTGGGATGAGAACGAGGCGAACAGGTTATTAAGCAACTATAATCCCGGCCTGGTCGTTTTGATGGTGTATGGTCATAACCCCTCCGCTTCAACCCAGACTATGCCTGCCGCGGGCAGGATAGCTGCGGATATTAAAAGATACAACAGGGATGTCCCCATAGCTATGGGAGGCACTCATCCGTCCGCATTGCCGGAAAGGACCATCATGGAAGAGGACGTCGATTACGTAATCCAGGGGGAAGGCGCCTATACGGTTGAAGGCCTCCTGAGATGCATGAAAGGTAAAGGAGATATAAAAAACGTAAAGGGCTTATGGTATCGCGGCGCAGGCGGAGCCAGCTTCACCTCTCCGGCGGAGCTTATCAACAATCCCGATGAAGAGCTGGAGAACTATGCGTGGGATTTGTTGCCCGACATCAGAAATTACAGGGCCCACAATATGCACTGCTTCCAGGATTTTGAAAAAAGCGGGAAGGATGATTTTTCGGACGTGAGGACCCCCTATGTGGCAATGAATACTTCACTGGGCTGTCCTTATTCATGCAGTTACTGCTGCATAAACGCGGTCTTCGGAAAACCCGGTATAAGGTACTGGTCCCTGGAGCGGGTAATGTCCTGGATCGATACTCTCGTCAACAGATACGGAGTAAGAAACATAAGGCTTGACGATGAACTCTTCCTTTTGTCCCCGGCGAGGATAGAGAGGTTTTGCGACCTGATAACGGAGAGGGGATACGATCTGAACTTCTGGGTCTACGGGAGGGTCGATACAATCAGGGAATCACTGCTGAAGAAGCTGAAGAAGGCGGGGGTGAACTGGATATGTCTCGGCATCGAATCTGCAAATGAAAAGGTGAGGCAGGACGTCAACAAGAATATCAGAAGAGACGTTAAACATACGGTACAGATGATCCAGTCCCATGATATCTATGTCCTCGGCAACTATATGTTCGGCCTGCCGGAGGATAACATGGATACTATGAGGGAGACCCTTGAGCAGGCGATGGACCTGAATTGCGAGTTTGTAAATTTCTATACGGTCATGGCCTTCCCGGGGTCCGGCTTATATGAAAC
This sequence comes from Nitrospirota bacterium, assembly GCA_016234115.1. Lineage (GTDB taxonomy): Bacteria > Nitrospirota > Thermodesulfovibrionia > UBA6902 > UBA6902 > SURF-23. The sequence goes on along the minus strand of JACRHD010000065.1, from coordinate 44,207 downwards.
CGCCTGCGGGAATAAATGGGGCCTGCCGGAAAGCTGGGGAGGGTTTTCCCAGCATGGCTATGATACGCAGCCCCTGCCGACCAAATACTTGCCTGCGGGGGACGTTCTGAAGTTCAGGGACGAGGCGTTTTATAAATACTACAGCAACCCGGAGTATCAGGGTATGATCGGGAATAAATTCGGAGGACGGGTAAAGAGGCATATCGAGAAGATGCTGGATATAAAAATCAGGAGGAGATTGATCGAACCAGTAACAATTAAATAAGAATGCTGAAGAGGGAATAAAGAGAGGAGATGAAAAATGAAGGTTTCGGCCGGAGAACTTAAGAAGAAGTCAAACGAGATAAGGAAGACAATGCTGGAGATGTGCATAAGGGCGGGGACCGGTCATGTGACGTCATCATTGTCGTGCATAGATATCCTTGTCGCACTGTATCACGGACGAATTATGAAATACGACCCCGCAAACCCGGACTGGGACGAACGGGACAGGTTTATCCTCAGTAAAGGTCAGGCGAGTCCGGCCCTTTACACCGTCCTTGCGGATACCGGCTTTTTCGACCCCGAAAAACTGAATAAGTTTGCGCAAAAGGACGGCAGCTTCGGCGTCCATCTGCAGCACGACGTGCCTGGTGTCGAGATAACATCCGGTTCATTGGGTCAGGGTTTCGGGGTGGCGGCGGGCATCGCTTTGGGGGCGAAAATGAACAGGAACCTCTACCTGGTATTTACACTCCTCGGCGACGGAGAATGTTACGAGGGTTCCATCTGGGAGACCGCGATGTTTGCTGCTCATAACAGGTTAAACAATCTCATAGCGATAGTCGACAGGAATTATCTGTGCGTCACGGATTTTACGGAAAACCTGATCGCGCTGGAGCCTATGGAAGATAAATGGAAGTCCTTTGGATGGGACGTGCTGCGGATAAACGGGCATTCGATAGAATGCCTGGTCGATTCCTTAAGTAATTTGAGATCCAGGAGGGCGAACAGGCCGCTTGTGATTATCGCCGACACTGTAAAAGGCGAGGGAGTCGAATGTATTACGAACAACCCGGTATGGCACGGAATTTCTCCGAAAGGGGAAGAGGCCGAAACGGCAAGATTATGTCTGGAAAGGAGCTGCGGCAATGAATAATATTTCACAGAGAGACGCTTTTTGGAACAGGGTGTACGAGATAGCGAGAAAGGACACGGAAGTTGTGGTCATATCCGCTGACATGGGAGCGCCGGCCCTTGATAAATTCAGGAGGGACATGCCCTCGCAATTTGTCAATGTCGGTATCGCGGAGCAGAACGCGATAACCATAGCCGCGGGTCTCCGCCTCGCAGGGAAGAAGGTTTTTGTCTATGCCATCGCTCCCTTTATAACCCTGAGGTGTCTCGAGCAGATCAGGGTTGAAAACGCCATAATGGATATACCGGTCACAATCGTGGGCGTCGGCGCGGGGTTCGGTTATGAAGACTCGGGTCCCACGCATCACATTATTGAGGATATCGCGATTATGAGGTCCATGCCGAGAATTCAGATACACAGTATAACGGACAGTGTCATGGCTTCCGCTTTCGCGGATATTTCTTACCACCTGAAGACGACTAATTATATCCGGCTGGACAGGCAGATATTACCCGATGTATATCATGAAGGCTCGGATTTCACCGAAGGGTTGTCCATACTGAGGGAGAGCGATGATTGTTACATAATTTCCACTGGGAGCATGACACATACCGCCCTGGAGCTTGCGCGTGATCTTGAGGGAAGAAATATCAATGCCGGCGTGATAGATGTTTATAACATTCCCATAAACGGCGACGCCCTTGCGGAAAAAGTCAGAAATGTAAAGAAGCTGATAAGCCTTGAAGAGCACTTCCTGCCGGGAGGCCTGGGAAGCGCGGTCTGTGAAGTCCTGAATGATTACAACATCCCCCTCCGCGTCAGGCGCCTCGGGTTATCGACCGATAAACTGTATTGCTATAAATACGGTGGAAGAGAAGTGATAAGGGGATATTACGGAGTGGATAAGGGCAGCCTCGCCAAGGACATAGCCGAGTATTTGTCAGTTGAATCTCTTTGCAGCCTTGGGTAAGAAGAGTTAAGAGTTATGAGTCAGGAGTTAAGTGTTAGTTGCTTACCCTCTCCGTCAAGGGAGAGGGATTAGCTGAGACAGGTTGAATGGAAGAGATTTCATCGGGCGTAATCGCGACATATGAAGAGGCCCTGGCCCTGGCTGAAAGAGGCCGTGTGGGAGAGGCCTTAAGGCTTTATGATAAAGTCCTGATCGAGGGCCCGGGCAACAATCTGTTAAGGGCGCAAGTCTTCAATGACCTCGGGGTGTTGAGTTTTTCAGCGGGCGACATTGAAAAAGCGGAAGGACTTTTGAAACGGGCGATCTTTGCCGACCCTCTCCTCAGGAGCGCTCACAAAAACCTGACGCATATTAATGCCGGGAAATTCAGAGATATAAGACCGCATACGTTCTCTATCATTATCCCTACCTACAACCGGTGTCAGGATTTGCAGAGGTGTATCAGGAGTATAAGAGACCACAGCTTCTATCCCGTAGAGATAATCGTCATTGGCGATCCCTCCGGTGACGGAACGACAGAGTATTTGCGGCAGGAAGGCCTGAAGAGCGACACCATCGCAATAATAAACGAGACCCATGCAGGGATCAACAAGTGCATCAATATGGGTTTCTCCATCGCGAAGGGTGATTATGTGTGCCTTTTGAATGACGACGTCGAGGTCATGCCGGGCTGGGATTTGTCTGTAGCGGTTACCATTGACGATGACGGCTCCGCGGGGGCGGGCGTTTCGCTGGTTGTATATCCTGACGGGGCTCCGCAGTCGGTCGGACATCATAATTCATACTGGAGTGAATATCATGACTGGATCGGCAAGGTCCCTTTTATTGACGATTCCCGCGTCATAGGCAAGTCGATTGCCGGTTTCCCGGAGTTTCAGGTCCCGCGGGAATGTGACTACGGTTTTTTCCCGATGATGAAGAGAGAATGTTTTGAAAAGATCGGCCTCGTGGATGAGCAGTTTGAGCATTACTGTGTAGACACCGATATCGGTTACAGGGTCCAGCAGGCCGGCTACAGGAATGTCTATTGTCCGACCAGTGTTATAGTCCATTATGAGTTAAGCAAGAAGAGCGAAAAGGCGCACTATCTGAAATTCCTGTCCGACCTGATCAGGCTCGGGAAAAAGTGGGGGCTGCACGATGTCAGCAGGAATTCTGCTTAGAGCGCTACTCTGTAAATTATCGTTACGCAAACTGCGCTTCATTCAAGTGATGGTAAATTTATTGTTCAGGCTCAGTACATGCCAACGTTTGCCAGGTACAACCGACTAACCATTGATTGGTCCGGTAATGTTGGTATTGGAACGCCGATAGTGTGATTGAATTTCAGGGGCGAACTGCTGTTCGCCCCTGTATCTCTAAATACTTTTATCAGGTCAAAATATTGACGTAAGTCTGTGTTAAGCGACGGCCTCTTATCCTTACTGTGCAAAAATCACCCGCGTCAGGGAAAGATTTTCCTGATAGGTCCCTTCGTAACATCCTATAGCTATTAATAAAAAATACAAACCTCCTGTTTTCTTCCTGTTTTCTTGGCAAACAACAATTCGGGCATAGATATTGCTCTGAATCAAACAGGTCTGAACAGGACTATAGAAGATAATGCTGTCGGGGAGACGCAGCCTGAACTGCCGGGGATTTTTTAGGAGAAACGTATGTCAAAAGATATTAGGCCGCTGGAACATCATAACTATGTCGCTTTTTTTCTGACGCTGAACTGCAACCTGCGATGCCCCTACTGTATAAATCTTCATAACGGGGGGTCGAGATATGAAAGGGCGAGGGGGAAGCATTTAGGACCTGATGAATGGATAAAGGCCGCCGACAGGCTGGTCTTAAGGGACGATTTGCCTCTGACAATTCAGGGGGGCGAGTCGACTTTCTACAAGGGGTTTTACAGATTTGTCAGGGAAGTCAGGGAAGATATCAAGATGGACCTTCTGACAAACATGTCTTTTGACACGGAAGAGTTCATACGGCAGGTCCCGGTCAGTAGATTTACGAGGGAGGCACCCTATGCTTCTATAAGGGTAAGTTATCATCCGGGACAAAACGATATTGAAGAGCTGATCGGGAAGACATACAGGCTTCAGGACGCTGGGTTCAGGGTCGGAATCTACGGCATAGAGCATCCATCGATTATAAACCACATCCACGAAGTGAAGGAGAGATGCCTGAAGCTTGGGATAGATTTCAGGACCAAGGAATTCCTGGGCGAATGGGAGTCGGACCTCCACGGCACGTTCAAGTATGAAGGCTCGGTATGCGGGAATCAACTGAAGGCCTGCGACTGCAGAACGACTGAGATTATCGCGGACCCGGGCGGGTATGTCTTCAGGTGTCATGCCGATCTGTACAAAGGGAGAGAGCCGATCGCGCATATACTGGATGAGGATTTCAGTGAAAGCTCGATAGAGAAATTCAGGGCCTGCTCGTCTTACGGAGACTGTAACCCGTGCGATGTAAAGGTGAAGACGAACAGGTTCCAGATATTCGGCCATACGACAGTGGAGATCAGAAACGTCAGGGAACTCGCTGAAGCCGACGCGGCGTCTTCAATGCCCGGACGCTTATACGAGGAAAATGAAAAACTACATATTTGACGGTCATAAACTCATGTATCATCCGGGCAGGGTAAACGAGTATCTTGAGAAAGGCGACTCGTTCCCGATGTATATGGAGATAAGCCCGATGGGGAAATGCTGTCACAGGTGCATATTCTGCGCGTATGATTTTATAGGCTACCCCGACAGGAAGCTCGAAACAGGACGTCTCCTGAAATTCATAGAAGAGGCGGCCGGCTGTGGAGTCAGGAGCGTTCTTTTCGCAGGTGAGGGCGAACCTCTTTTGCATCCCGACATAGAGCATTTCATACGCCATTCATGGGAAAACGGCATTGATGCCGGGGTATTCAGCAACGGACAGTTACTGAAGAGAGAGCTTTCCGAAAAGATATTGCCTTTTCTGACGTTCATACGTTTCAGTTTCAACGGGGGCACGAGGGACAATTACTCGCTGATCCATGGAGTAAAACCGGCGGTGTTCGACAGGGTGGTGAAGAACATAGAGACGGCGGCGAACCTCAAACATAGAAAAAAACTCGGGGTGGACATAGGGGCCCAATACGTTTTGCTGCCCGAGAATATAAAATTTCTCCCCGGCGCCGTCAGGACGCTGAAGGACGCGGGCATCGATTACCTGGCGATCAAGCCCTTCGTGCAACAGAGCATGCGGCAATCTTACAGGATGAACGGGAAGATGCCGGCAACGGAAATAAACAGGGCGCTTAATGCATCTGAAGGCCTTTCCGACGATAAATTCAGGGTCATCGCAAGGAGAGAGGCATTCGGTAAATACGGGGAAAGGAAGTATGCGCGCTGTTTCGGCACCTCATTTATTTCAGCGCTGAATTCAGCGGGAGACATAGCGAGCTGCCTCCCTTACTGGGACAGGGAGGATTTTGTTTTCGGCAATATATACCGGAACAGTTTCAGGGAGATATGGTGCGGAAAGAAGAGAAAGGCGATAAAGAAACATATAGAGAACAATCTCGACGCCGCGTGTTGTCCCCCCAATTGCAGGCCGCATGCGGTCAATGAATTTTTATGGGAAATAAAAAAACCGTCGGTCAGGCATTTAAATTTTATTTGAGGTTTGATTATGAAAACAAAGATCCTCGTGATTAAAATCGGTTTTTCGGAGACCCTGGACCCTGAAATCGGAATAGTTCCGAGTCTGGGAGATGTTGTAAGGACTACCTGTATTTTGTGGGCGCTGAAAGAAAAATATCCCGATTCGCACATTACCTGGCTGCTTGCTGAACAGGCGAAGCCGCTGCTTCACGGCAATAAACTCGTCGACAGGATTCTGGTATGGGACCAGTTTGTCCCTTTTCAGCTCATGAAAGAAAGGTTTGACGTGCTCATAAACCTTGAAAAGATCCCCGGACTTTGCGCCCTGACGGACATGATAGATTCGTGGACGAAATACGGGTTCCGGTTCGACAGTAATGAAGGCGTGTACCATGCATATGAACACGGCCAGAAATTTATTGATTACATAACCTCAAAGCAGAACGGCAACAAGATCACGGATTGCTGGCAGAAGGTCCTTGTGGAGATGCTGAACGTTGAATGGAAGGAACAGGAATATATCATAGGTTACAAGCCTAAGACTGAAGAAGTATATGATATAGGATTTAATTACAAGGTAGGGTCCAAATGGCCGACAAAAGCCATGCCTATGGAAAAATGGCATGAACTGGAAAAAAGGTTGACGGCACAGGGCTATAAGGTTTCATGGCAGCAGGGCTTCGATGATTTGCATGAATATATGGACTGGATTTATTCAAACAGAATAATAATATCGACGGACAGCCTCGGGCTGCATCTTGCGCTGGGTTTTAAGAAGAAGGTGATAGCCTTGTTCGGATCAACAAGTGACAGTGAAGTCTACACGTATGGAAGGTATTTCAAGATTTCATCATCAGTCAAGTGTCCCTTAATGCCTTGCAGTGCGACGACATGCAAGAACGAACAGTTTTGCATGTTATATGTCGATCTGGACGAGACAATAGCAACAGTAAAAAAATTGAACGAAAGGATTGAATACAAAGAGGACAAGACAGGCGATGAGGAGATGACGCTGTCTGTGCTCTGATTGAGACGAGGAAAAGAATGAACAGAGATACGCTGATTTCATTATATTACGACATGCTCCGGGTCCGGATGGTTGAAGAAACCGTTGCTGAGCTTTATCACGAACAGCAGATGCGCTGCCCGGTCCATCTCTGTATCGGGCAGGAGGCCATCTCAGCCGGCATATGCGCAGGGCTGGGAAAGGATGATTTCGTCCTGAGCAACCACAGGTCACACGGGCATTATCTGTCGAAGGGCGGCGACCTGAAGACAATGCTTGCCGAAATCTACGGCAAGTCCACGGGCTGCTCCGGAGGCAAAGGCGGTTCCATGCACCTTTCCGACCTGTCGGTAAATTTCCTCGGCGCCACGCCGATTGTCGGCGGCATTATCCCCGTCGCAACGGGGGTATCTTTTGCCGCTTCCATGAAGGGAGAAGACAGCGTGACGGTCGTTTTCTTCGGTGACGCGGCGTCCGAAGAAGGCGTTTTTACGGAGAGCCTGAATTTCGCGGCCTTAAAGAAGCTGCCGGTCGTGTTCGTATGTGAAAACAATTTTTTCTCGGTTTATTCGCCTCTCTCCTGCCGCCAGCCCCGGGACAGGGACAACCTGGCAATCGCAGCCGCATATGGAATCAGCGGAGCAAAGGGCGACGGCAACAACGTCCTCGATGTATACGGTCTCGCTGAAAAAGCAGTCTCATATGCGAGGGGGGGCTCCGGCCCTTACTATCTGGAATTCGATACCTACCGCTGGCGCGAACACTGCGGGCCGAATTACGATAACAGCCTCGGGTACAGGAAGGAAGAGGAATTCCTTGAGTGGCGCAAGCGGTGCCCGGTAGAGTCCTTTGAAAACAAATTAATAAAAGAAGGCGTCATGAGCGCGGGACAGGCCGGTGAGTTCAGGCTGAAAATTCAGCGGGAGATCGCTGAAGCGGTTGAATTCGCGGCGCGAAGTCCGTTTCCTGAAGTGGAGGACATGTTCTCAGACGTCTATGCCGGAGAACTGAACTGATTATGAGAGAAATTAAATATTCTGAGGCGATACTTGAAGCAACGGACCAGTGCATGGCGGACGATCCTTCTGTCTACATCATGGGACTGGGAGTTACTGATCCGAAGGGTGTATTCGGGACCACTGTCGGGCTTGAGGCGAAGTACGGTTGCAGGCGCGTCCTCGACATGCCTGTGGCGGAAAACGGCATGACCGGCATCGCCATAGGGTCGGCCCTGGCCGGGATGCGGCCGATCATGACGCACCAGCGCGTAGATTTCATGCTCCTGTCTCTGGACCAGATAATCAACAACGCGGCCAAGTGGCATTACATGTTCGGCGGTATAATGAAGGTCCCGATGGTCATACGTCTGCTGGTCGGACGCGGCTGGGGGCAGGGGCCCCAGCATTCCCAGAGCCTCCAGGCCTTGTTCGCCCATATCCCGGGACTTAAAGTTGTAATGCCGACAACTCCATACGACGCAAAAGGTCTGTTAGTGTCGGCGGTGGAAGACGACAATCCCGTCATCTTTATTGAACATCGCTGGCTTCATGGCGTTACCGGATATGTTCCCGAAGAAAAATACAGGGTACCCCTGGGCAAGGCCCATGTAGTAAGGGAAGGTAAAGATGTTTCCCTCGTGGCGTCTTCCTATATGACACTTGAGGCGATTAAAGCGGCGGAGATACTCGCCGGGTACGGCATTGAGGCCGAAATAATAGACCTGCGCTCACTTAAACCTTTTGATGAAGAGACCGTTATCGGCTCAGTCAAAAAGACGGGAAGGCTGGTTTCAGTGGACGGCGCATGGCGGACGGCCGGCTTTTCAGCAGAGGTATTGGCCGCGACAGCGGAGAAGGCCTTTAAATTCCTGAAGAGCGCTCCTGCCCGCATTGCCTTCCCGGACGTCCCGACTCCCACAAGCTGGGCACTGGCAAACCATTATTATCCGAGGGCCGTGCATATTGTAAATACAGTCAGGGAGATGTTTGGGAAACATACTTTGAAAGTGGAACAGGTAGAAGTGAAATGTGATGTCCCCCTGGATGTGCCGGACAAGGCCTTTACGGGGCCGTTCTGACAAGAGATAAAACAGTAGCAAGTAGTTAGTAGTTAAGGGCATCTTCAGAGGTTGTACCCCTTAACTACTAACTACTTGCTACTAACTGCTTTTATTTAGCGATGGAGGGGTAATTGGCAGGCAAGGCAAGGGTGATGGTGATAGGAAGCAACTCTTTTTCGGGCAGCGATTTTATTGATCTGCTGCTTGAAAAAGGAGGCTATTCTGTGGCCGGCGTCAGCCGGTCGCCGGAAAAGGGCGCATTGTTCCTGCCGTACAAGCGGCACAATCAGCCGGACTTTGAATTTTATCAATTGGACTTAAACAGGGACATGGACCGGCTGATCGGCGTAATCGATTCCTTTGAACCTGATTATGTAGTAAATTTCGCCGCTCAGAGCGAGGTGGCCCCGAGCTGGAAGAATCCCGCGCAGTGGTTTCAGACAAACGCGGTCTCCATGACCACTCTGGCCGACGCGCTGAAAGACCGTAAATTCCTGAAGCGTTATGTGCATATCTCTTCACCCGAAGTCTACGGGACATGTGAAGGCAGGGTCAGAGAAGACGCCCCTTATAATCCCAGTACGCCGTATGCGGCCTCAAAGGCGGCGGGTGATCTGTCACTCTTTACGTTCGTGAAGAATTTCAATTTCCCTCTGGTCATGGTCCGCTCTACAAATGTATACGGCGCACGCCAGCAGTTATTCAAGATAATCCCGAGATCGGTTATTTACATCAAACTCGGAAAGACCATTGAGCTCCACGGCGGAGGCAATTCGGTCAAGTCGTATATTCATATCAGGGATGTCTCAAGAGGAGAGCTGGCCGCCATGGAGAGAGGGCGCACAGGGGAAATATACCACCTGTCTCCGGATGAGGGCATAGCGGTAAAAGACGTCGTACAAAATATCTGTGGGGAGATGGGTGTGGATTTTAAAGACGCTACAAGAATAGTTGAGGAAAGGCTGGGTCAGGATGCAGCTTATGTAATAGATTCTTCAAAGGCAAGAAAGGAATTAGGATGGGGGCCGCATATTCCGTATGATGAGGGCGTATCGGGGGTCGTTGACTGGATAAATAATAACTGGGGAGAAATTCAGAAAGAACCCCTGGAATATGTACACAAACCTTAGAGGAATATGAGGGACCGGGAGATTATAAATGGGGAAAAATAAAATCAGCTCCGTTTTAATAGTCGTACCGCCGTTAGTCAGGCGCGAAGCGTACACAGACAATATTAACCGGCCCGATTTCGAATCCTACCGGTTGGTGTCGCCCGTGGAACCGATGGTTGTGGCCGCGGACCTCCTCGGAAGAGGTTTTGATGTTCAGTTTCTGGACCTCGGAACTTACAGGACGGGAGAGTTTGAGCATCTGCTCGTGAAAATGAAACAGTTCAGGCCTGATGCCGTAGTGATGGTGCAATCGATCCTTACGTTTGCTACATCGCATGACTGGGATGGAGGCCGTGTATTTCAGATGGCGCGGCAGGTAAACCCGGGATGCATTACCGTATTGACCGGCTGTCACGCCACAAACAATGACGGTAAAGCCGTGCAGGACGGGGCATGTGACTACTCCATAAAGGGAGAAGTCGATTTTGCGGCAGGTGAGCTCCTTTCGGCGCTGAATGCAGGGACCGATGTGGAGGCCATTGCCGGCGTCGCAGCGCGCAGGCCGGACGGCGCTCTGCATACGTCGCCTCTTTATCCGGCGGTTGATCTTGGGGCGCTGCCGCTTCCGGCGTATCAACTGATAACCGACGAGCAAAAACAGCGATACTATGAAATGCCGGAATACGGCAAGATAAGATATCCGGAGAAGAGCCGCAGGTATCGCGACATAATGACATCCCGAGGCTGTGTTCAAAGATGTCTGTTTTGCTGCGTATCTCATCTCAGGGGTGAAAAGCAGAGATACAGAAGGAAGCCCCTTAGTATGGTGATGACCGAAATAGAGGCCGCGCTCAATGAAGGGATGGAGGAGATACATTTTTTTGATGACCTGTTTGCGGAAAACGAAGGGCAGATCCTCGAGTTTACAAATGAATTGAAGCGGCGCAACCTCAGTTTTCCCTGGTTTGTCGCGCAGGGCATGCCAATGAAACCGTTGACTCATGATGCCCTTGCGGCCATGGCCGAGACGGGTATGTACCGTATCATATGTCCGCTGGAATCCGGCAGCGACCGTGTCCTTAAAGAAGTGGTCCGCAAGCCGACCAGCGTCGGGCACAATCACGATGTTATTCAGTGGAGCCGGAAACTCGGCCTGGAAATCATAGGGATGTATGTCGTCGGGATGCCGGGCGAGACAAGGAGTGAAATCCTCGATACCGTCCGTTTTGCTGAAGACCACCCCGAGGTCGATTACAGCATTTTTTCGATTGCTACCCCGATGGCCGGCACGAGGCTGATGAAGCAGGTCACTGAAGGGAAGATGCTTCACGACGCGGACAAGATAAACAGGATAATAAAGAGGACGGTCGGCTTGTACCACACCCCGGAATTCAGCGAACTGGAGATGGGGATTATAAGGACATTCGACTGGGACCGAATAAATTTTACCTCCGGCGAGAAGCGTGAAAAGTATGCGCGCATGGTCGGGATCACCACAGAGGAATTAGACGCGGTCCGGCAATATTCGAGGGACATGTTTTATCACTTCTTCCCGGAATATGACGGCCCACTTTCCTTTAAAGATATCTGCAACCATTCTGAACGGGATGCATATACACAGACGCTTCCGTGTATTTCATAGGAGAAAACGGATGATGCTGGTCTTCGGGGCCAATGGGTTTCTGGGAAAGAGGATTGTAAGTCACTTCAGGAGTAAAGGTCATGACGTGCTTTCGGCTTCTCACAAAGGCGGCGCGGATTTTCATTTTGATCTCAACAGCGCCTGTTTTGATTTCTTTCCCGAAATAGCCGGGCTGGTGAGGTATGGAATTATCTGCAACTCCATAACCAACATCGACCGGTGCAAACGCGAGCGCAGCTCCACCTGGAGCTTCAACGTGACTGATACGATCAGGCTTGTCCGTATAATGCGTGAATACGGAATCACTCCGGTATTTTTTTCCTCCGACCTTGTCTTCGATGGAGAGGGCGGCAATTATCGGGAAGAAGATGTCCGCAGGCCCACGACCGAATACGGACTTCAGAAGAAGGCAGTGGAAGATTTCATAATGAGCAATTGCGATGAGTTCCTTGTCCTGCGAATGAGCAAGCTCTACAGCCCGGCAGAGGACGACACGTCTCCGATACGTAATATCATCGAATCTTTTGCAGGTTCACGACCCGTAAAGTGCGCGGACGATCAGTTCATATGTCCGACTTTGGCGGAGGACATACCCTCTGTTCTTGAGATACTGATCGGCCGGTCCATGACCGGGGTTTTTCATTTAAGCGCCGTGAATTCGTTTACCCGTTACGAGATGGGGAAGCGTGTGGCCGGATTTTTCGGCTTCCCGGCTGAACTGGTTGAAAGGTGTTCGATATCCGATTTTGATTTCGCGGAGAAACGTCCCCTGAACAATACCCTGAATTCCGTCAGGGTGCGGGAGCGGACCGGTTTTAAATTTACCGAGCTGGAAAGCGGCCTGGCGCTGATGAGTGAATTGAATATGAAAGGCGTTCCGGGATGCGTAGCGAGATGATTAGGGAGACAGCATGAAAAAAGGTATTGCAGGCGTAGTTGAAAACAACCGGCACGATTTTGAATCTGTCGTGGTGTCCCGGCGCTCACGCTGCGCGGTCTGCGGGGATAACGGGCTTGAACCGGTCATAGATTTACCCGGCCTGCCGCTGACCGACAAGTATTCGGACAAACCGATGAGCGGCCCTGTGGGTGGGATAGACCAGCAATTGCTTGTTTGCTGCGGATGCGGGCATGCGCAGCTTGCCGACCAGGTCGATCCCGGGTTCCTCTATGGAGCAAACTATAATTTCCGGACTTCGGCGAGCGCGTCATCACGCCAGGGTACGGACTTCTTTCTCTCTGTTCTGGAGTCGCTTGCGCCCGGGAGGAGGTTCAAATGCATACTCGATCTCGGCTGCAACGATTTACATTTGCTGAAGCAGTTGAAGGAGAAGGCCGGCGCCCGTGTGGGGATAGACCCCTTATGGGCGTCCCGTGAGGAACAGAGGGACGATATGAGCATCGATGTAATAGGCGACGTAATCGAGGATGTTGATCTCGGCTCACTAAAACCCCTGCCCGACCTGATATTGAGCAGGCATACGCTCGAGCATATTCATGAGCCCGCAGAGGTCTTGGGGAAACTGCTCGATGCTGCGGATGATGAAGCCCTGTTCCTGTTCGAGGTGCCGGGTTTCGAGACACTGATGCGCAGAATGAGGTTCGACCAGGTATTTCATCAGCACCTCCAGTACTTTACGATTCACTCCTTCAGGAAATTATTGGAAGAAGCCGGAGGGGAGTATATTTCTCACCGGCAGAACCATCACAACTGGGGAACGCTGCTTGTGGCCTTCAGGAAGAGGAGGACCGGAGAAGTGAAGTGCTGTGGAGATGTACCTGAAGTATTTAACATGTCCGCAATCCGGAGACGGTATGATATCTTTCGCCGGCAAATGTCGGCTTCAAACGAAGTGCTGGAATCGTTTCGCAATACGACTGTTTACGGGTACGGAGCGGCCCAGATGCTGTCCGTTCTTTCTTATCATCTCGGGAACGATCTCTCCATGCTCACGGCGGTCATGGATGACGACCCCTCGAGGGACGGCATATATTACTGGAACCTGCCTGTTGTAATCCGCCATCCGGACCATTTCGTGGACATTACGGATGCTACTGTAATAATCACTGCGGTCGACAGCGTAAAGCCTATTTTAGGCAAGTTGCTCGATCGGCGCCCCGGGAACGTTATATATCCATTTCACATTATGTGAATCAGCGAAGTCTTTTACTGGAGGACTGCAATATGGAACTCGGCATTAAAGGAAAAAGGGCTTTGGTAACCGGCGCCGGGCGCGGTCTCGGCAGATCTGTCGCCGCTTGCCTGGCAAGAGAGGGAGCTAGTGTGGCCGTTGTATCAAGGACCCCCTCCGATGTTGATGCGCTTGTCCGGGAAATGGGCGGAAAATCGGCCGGTCATTACGGCGTTGCCCTGGACCTGGTGAACGATGGCGCTCCATCGAAGCTGGTAGATGACATGAAAAATGCCGGCTTCGGTCCGGTCGATATAATAGTTCATAATCTGGGAGGCACTCTGAACATATCTGATCCCTTCTGTTCAGTCGAAGACTGGAGAAGGGTCTGGCGCTTCAATCTGGAAGTTGCCGTTGAACTGAACCTGCTGCTTACGCCGGCCATGCAAGAGAGGAAATGGGGCAGAATCGTTCACATCTCGTCTATTGCATCAATGGAGAATCAGGGTCCGGTACCCTATTGTTCAATAAAGGCCGCCCTGACCGCCTATGCAAGAAGCATCGGACGGGTACTTGCTTCTGATGGTGTCATAGTGACAGCCGTATTGCCGGGAGCGGTCTTTACGGATGGCGGCTATTGGGACACTGCGTCCAGAGAACGGCCTGAGCATGTCAGGAAATACCTGGAAGACCGGATGGCGATAAAACGTTTCGGCGAGCCGGATGAAATAGGGAATGCCGTGGCGTTTCTTTGCTCGGAGAATGCCTCATTTTTTGTAGGCTCGATTGTGCCTATTGACGGGGGACAGGGGAAGGGATTTTTTACGTAGTGAAATCACGGCCCTTCGAGCAACTTACGTCAATATTATGAACCAATACTACATATTATTTGACGTCCTGAGCGGTCCGTTACTGAATGAGAGGAACATTTGAAAGCGCCGTTTGAACGAGGGAAAGATGTAACAGCATGATATTTTATGAAAAATAATGCTGAAATCAATGTCTTGCCGTGAATGTCCTGGTTTGGCACATGTTTTGCTTTTTAAATAAGCAATTTGAACTAGACCTGTCTGATTTCAGTTTAGTTCGCGGGGAAAAACGCAACACTCAAAGGACGGTTAATATGAATGAAGATTTGAGGAAGAGAATTGTTGAGATGGTATGCAGGGGCAGGGACGGTCATATCCCAAGCGCTTTTTCGATTGTCGACATTATACAGGCGCTATATAAAAATTTTCTGAAGTACGATCCGCGGGATCCCAAATGGGACGGAAGGGATTATTTTGTTTTAAGCAAAGGGCACGGCTGCCTTGCCCTGTATGTAGTGCTTGAGAGATACGGGATAATTACTCGAAATGACCTGGAGCTTTTCTGTAAAAAGGAAGGCATATTAGGCGAGCATCCCGACTGCACGAAGGTCCCGGGCGCTGAGGCGTCTACCGGTTCCCTGGGTCACGGTCTGCCGTTTGCTGTAGGGATCGCGCTCGGCCTGCGTCTTCGCGGAATGAGCAACAGGGTATGTGTCCTGGTGGGTGATGGGGAATGTCATGAAGGGACCATATGGGAGGCGGCGAATGTCGCGAACAATCTTCAGTTAGGCAATCTCTGTGTAATCGTGGACTGGAACGGCTCCGCAGCGCAGCTTATGCCGCGTGACGACATGCCGGGCAAGTGGCGCGCCTTCGGCTGGAAGACAACAGTAATTGACGGCCACTCTGAAGAGGAAATATGTAATGCGTTGGGCAACGTCGATTTCGACTGCCATGGAATGCCGGCCGCCATCATTGCAAGGACTGTAAAAGGCAAGGGCGTGCCCATGCTCGAAGGTCACGGCCCGTGGCACCACAGGATACCGAACGAAGAAGAAGTCGGGAAGATCATGGAGGCGCTGGCATGAGTGAAAAATCGATGAGACAGCAGTTTGTGGATACCCTGGTCGATGTGGGCATTGACGACCCGGACCTGGTAGTACTCGTAGGCGATATAAGTCATTTTGCGCTGCAGCCCTTTGCAGAGGCCTGTCCAGGGAGATATTACAACATCGGCATCTGTGAACCTACGATTATCAGCATGGCTGCGGGCCTGTCGAAAACCGGATTCCATCCTGTGGCCCACACCATCGCGCCGTTTATTATTGAAAGGGCGTTCGAGCAGATCAAGCTCGATTTCTGCTACCAGCAGTTCGGCGGGACCCTGGTGACGGTCGGGAGCGCTTTTGATTATTCGAACCTCGGCTGCACCCATCATTGCTATGGGGACTTTGCGCTTCTTAAGACACTCCAGAATACGGAGATTATTTATCCCGGGAGTCCTCCCGAGTTCGATCTGTTGTTCCGGCAGACATATCAGAATAAAAAGCTTACATTGTTCCGTTTGCCCGGAGTCCAGCACGGATACGGGTTTGACTCGGGGGACATTCAACTTGGCAAAGGGATAAAGGTCTTATCCGGAAGCGATCTGACCATTATCGCTACAGGCCCTCAGCTTAGAAATGCGCTGGATGCGCTGGACAAACTGCATGACATAGGATTGAGTGCTGAAGTCATATACATCCATACCATTCGTCCCCTGGACACAAAACTGGTCCGCGACAGCGTGCAAAAGACGGGACGGGTCCTGGTGATAGAGGAGCATATGCGCAGCGGAGGGCTCGGTGACGATGTGCTGCGCGCCACCGCGGACATCGGCAATGTCAGGTATTCCTCTTTATCCATACCCGACAGGTTTGTCACGGAGTACGGATCTTACAGAGAACATTGTGAGCGGCTCGGATTTACTCCGGAAGGCATTGTAAGCAAAGTCCTGACGGATTTAGGTGTCGGGCCTCGAAAAGAAGAGGTGAGGGTATGATAGCAGCCAGAACAAAGGAGCCTCAGAACCAGGAGCAGATAGATACTTACGCTGAAGACGGACCGGTGCGTCTCGGCCCATGGTCAAGCCACATCTGGAGGAGTGACCCGAGGCACCTCGGTTTTATGCTGGCGAGATATAAATTTTGCGCAAAGATGCTTGCCGGCAAGTCAACGGTGGTGGAAATCGGGTGCGGCGATGCGTTCGGGACCACGGTGGTTTTGCAGACGGTAGGGTCGGTGCTGGGGATCGATTTTGAACCCCTCGTTTTAGAAGACGCAAAGGCCCGCCTGTCTGCCGAAGGCGTCCGGCGGTGCAGCTTCGCGGTCCATGACATTACTCAAAGTCCTCTGTCCGGAATATATGACGCCGCTTATTCGCTCGATGTTATAGAGCATGTCCCGGCTGAAGCCGAAGACCGCCTGATGACAAACATATGCAGCTCTCTGACGCCCCATGCCGTGTGCATAATAGGCACTCCGAACAAAGAGGCGCAGAGATACGCGACCCCGGCCAGCGCTGCGGGCCATATCAACCTCAAAAACGCGGATGAGCTCCTGGACCTCCTGTCGGGGTATTTCCATAATGTCTTTATTTTTTCCATGAACGATGAAATCGTCCATACCGGCTTTTACCCGATGGCGCATTACCTGCTCGGAATGGGCGTGGGGTTAAAGACAGGGGGATGATGAAGAGACATGTCTGAAAATACGAGAGGGACGTCCACAATTGAAGCTGCGGTCGGGACTTTCTGGAAATCCGGGAAGGAGGCATTACAAAGAGGAGATATAGATGCGGCCCTGCGTGAATTTGAACGCGCAGTCCTCGCATTCCCGGAAATGGGCCTCGCTCATGCCGCTCTGGGATCGGCCCTGCTTGCCGTCAAGAGATTCAGGGAGTCGGTACCTGTACTTAGCAAGGCTGTCACGCTTATACCCGACGATGCATCTCTTCACAGGCAATTAGGCATCGCTCTTTATGAAACGGGAGATTATGAGGGGTCGTCCGCCTCCTTTCGCAGGGCGCTTCAAATTAATCCGTACGATACAAATGATCTGTTTAATCTGGCTGAAACATGTTCCATGCGAGGACAGTTTGCCGAGGCGCTTTCGTATATCGAACAGATCATCGTCCTGACATCCGAAAATTCCGGCGCGCTGCGCGCGTATGCCCTGCTGAACCAGAAATTAAATAAACCCGATCACGCCGGGAGCGCCCTCATGCGGCTTGAGACCGTAAGTAAATCCGGAGCGGTACAGGCGCCTCAGACACAACCTGTGCTTGGAATGATAAATGTCGAGATAACCACTTACTGTAATTTAAGCTGTTCCGGATGCCTTCGCACAGTGAAAACCAGTGAAGGAACATGGCAGAAGCGCCATATGAGTTATGAAACTTTTAAATGGATCATAGAAACATTGCCTCCGACCGGCTGGCTTGGAGTATACGGAATAGGTGAACCGACCCTGCATCCGGACCTCGCTGAAATGGTCCGCTTTGCCCGTTCCGCCCGCAAATTCAACTCAGTCGCCATAACGACAAATGCAATGGCCAGGATGCCGGAGTACTATTCACAACTGTTTGATGCCGGGCTGTCCGCTCTGACTATCTCGGTAGACACGCTGGACCCTGCACTGATCGATCAATTGCGCCCCGGTACGGATGTGGAGAGGCTTAAAGAACGAATCAGGGCACTAATAGAGGCTTTTTCCGGTAAAGTCGATATTTGTTCCGTTATCAGCCGGATGAATATAGGATCTGTGCCGGACCTGCTTAAAGAATTAAACAGCATTGGTAAACTCACCGTCAATATGCAGCCATTTGACGACCTCGGAAATCCCAAGGGCTGTCTGTCTCTTGAAGAGCGTGCGTGGTTTACACACCGTCTCCATGAGATAGCAAAGCCATACGGAAACCTGAAGGTGAATGCCGCCCCTCATTTTATTCCATCAGGCAGTATTTGCAACAAACCCTGGCAGTCGCCGTACATTACCGTCGATGGACACGTCACGCCATGCTGCCGCATAGTAGATCCGGGCCTGAAGAGTTTAGGCAACATTTCATCTTCTTCATTTTCTGAAATCTGGAATGCCCCCGAGACTGAAAAGTGGAGGCGGGATTTTATTGTGAGGTCGCCTTCAGTATGCGACGGCTGTCCCATGCACGTATCGAGAAAGGACCCATCCGGCTCAGTGAAATAATGATCTCGGTCCAGACAGGAGAAAAGAAAATGCCCTCAACTGACAAGAAGTTGTTGCTTACATATCCCAACCAGAGATGGCACAAGACTGATGTCAACACCACCTGGAACCTCAATCCCTATACCTTGTGTATTCTGGCGGCGCTCGTCAGGGACGAGGTTGAAGTGAAAATCCTGGATGCCCATTTTTACAATATGACAATCGGGGAATTTGAAAGACTGGTCAGGGAATACGGGCCGGATTACATCGGCATTTCCGTCATGTCCACAGAATATAAAAATATCCTGGACATTACTGCCGATGTAGTGAAAAAAATCAATCCTGATATCGTTGTAATCGCAGGCGGCGTACACGTGACCATGGAATATGAGAATGTGATGAAGAATCCGGATATTGATTACGCCATAAGGGGGGAAGGGGAGTATGTTCTGCGCGACCTGATCAGGCACCTCAACGGCGCCGGGGATTTTCCAGCTGAAGGAGTGGTTTTCAGGGACAACGGAGCTGTAAAGGCCTTCCCGCAGGTATATATCAAGGACATAAGTGAACTGCCGTGGCCGGACTATGGCCTGATCAAACTGGAAGACTATTTGCGCACCGGCCCCCGTCACGGACCGCTGAGGCCTCCTGAATATCCGTATATCAGGATGAGTGTCACAAGGGGATGCCCCTTCGGATGTTCATTTTGCCAGGTCGCGACTATATCGGGAAGAAAAGTGAGAACGAGAAGTCCTGAAGACGTGGTCAATGAGATGCTTTTTCTGAAAAAGAAATACGGCATCAAATCGATACAATTCGATGATGACAACATCATCATGGACAAGCATTTTCTCAGGCGGCTGCTTGAGCTGATGATAGAGAAAAGAGTCGATGTGAAATTCATCATCGGCGCCTTTGCGGTTTTTCTCCTGAACGAAGAGATACTTGATCTCCTTGTGAAATCGGGCTGTGTGGGGCTGAACGTCGCGATCGAGTCGGGCAATAAGCGGGTGCTGAGGGAAATCGTTCAGAAGCCGGTCGACCTTGATAAGGCCAAACTATGGATAGGGAAGATCAGGGAGAAAGGCCTTTTTTGCATCGCCAATTTTATAATCGGCTTCCCCGGGGAGACGTGGGAAGAAATAAGGGACACCGTACATTTCGCCGAGACCTGCGGGGCGGATTACATAAAAATATTTGTGGCCGTTCCGCTGAAAGGGACAAGGCTTTGGGAAAGGGCCGTTGAAGCAGGCGCAATAAGAGATAACGGCAGCGCAAAAATTGATTGGAGACACAGTCAGATAAGCTCGGACGAATGGACCGCCAAAGATGTAAGCATTCTGCGGGCCTACGAATGGGACAGGATCAACTTTGCCACTCCGGAGAAAAGAAGGCGCGTGGCTGAGTTATGGGGGATGAGCGAGCAGGAGCTCGATAAAATCAGGAAAGAGACGAGAGACCTGTTATGCGTTTAGCGAGGACAGGGGATTAAACGGGAAGGAATATGGGGCGTGAAATAAATTTTCTTGATACCCATCCGGGTATAAAGCGTGACTATGACAAACGCGCCGGAGAAAAGACCCCGGATATAATCGGGATTGCAAAACAGTTCGGGAAAGATTTTTTTGACGGCGACCGCAAGTGCGGCTACGGAGGCTATAAATATGACGGCCGGTGGAAGGCGGTAGCGAAGCGCATGAAGGATTACTACCGCCTGCCCGCAAATGCGGCGATACTGGATATAGGGTGTGCGAAAGGTTTCATGCTGAATGACTTTCTTGAGTTAATGCCTGACTGCTCAGTGGCCGGGATAGATATCAGCGAATATGCAATCGGCAATGCAATGCCGTCCGTGAAGCCATTTCTTAAGACAGGCAGCGCTGAAAAGCTGCCTTATCCCGATAAGAGCTTCGATCTCGTCGTTTCCATTAATTCCATCCACAACTTGCCGGTTGAACGCCTCAAGGCATCGCTTCTCGATATTGAACGCGTTTGCAGGGGAAACAGTTATATAACGATCGATGCCTGGCGCAACGAGCAGGAAAGGGAGAATCTTTATAAGTGGGTCCTGACCGCGGAGACGATGATGCATGTGGACGACTGGAAAAAACTGTTTAAGGAGGTCGGCTATACCGGCGACTATTACTGGTTTATTGCAGATTAGATGAATGCGAGAAAGATAGTGGACAGGACTACAGAAGCGTTCGTGCTGGTGGAGACCGGGCAGCCGCTCGTGCGCAAGGAGCTGACGATCCCGGAGCTGAAACCGGGTCAGGTGCTTGTCGATATTGCGTACAGCGGGGTATGTCACAGTCAATTGCTCGAAATTCAGGGCAAACGGGGACATGACAGGTTTCTTCCGCATACGCTGGGGCATGAAGGGTCGGGCACTGTTGTGGAAGTGGCCGACGGAGTCACCAAGGTCAGACCCGGCGACCGTGTAGTGCTTTCATGGATAAAAGGCAGCGGCGCGGACGTGCCGTCTACGGTTTACGGCAATGGAAATATGACCGTCAATTCCGGCGCGATAAGCACCTTCATGCGGCGCACGGTCACATGCGAGAACAGGGTCACGCGCATTCCGGATTCCATGCCGCTTCGTGAGGCCGCGCTTTTAGGATGCGCAATTCCGACAGGTGCCGGGATAATACTGAATACGGCAAAAGTCCGGCCCGGCAGCAGTGTCGCGGTGTTCGGGGCGGGGGGGATCGGGCTGAGCGCAATTCTTGCGTCTGCGGTAATGAATGCAAATCCGGTCATCGCCGTGGATGTGTTTGATCATAAGCTGGAAAGAGCGCGGTCGCTGGGCGCCACCCATATTATAAATGCAAAAGAGAGCGATCCGTTAGCAGGAATTCTGGATATCACCGACTGGCGAGGGGTTGATTATGCAATCGACGCGGCAGGCAGGAGGGACACGATGGAAGCGGCCTTTGCCTCGGTAAGGGACAACGGCGGACTTTGCGTCCTTGCGGGTAATTTGCCCCAGGGGGAGAACATATCGATAGACCCGATGGCCCTTATAAAAGGCAAGCGCATTATCGGCACATGGGGCGGTGAGACGAATACGGACCATGATATCCCTGTGTACGTTGATTTATATCATAAAGGAAAGCTCGGCCTTGATATGCTGATCACTCACGAGTACGGGTTTAAAGAGATCAACAGGGCGCTGAATGACCTGAAAGACGGGAAGGTCGGGCGTGCGATAATCAACTGCGGGGATGATAAAAACAGGGATTTATGAAAGGAAGGACCATTAATACGATTAAGTTTCATTTCATCACTCCGGTTTGGGGAAACAAATTTACGAGGACCTTTTTAGACCTCAGCCTGCCCAGTCAACTGTCCGAAGGCAATATCAGGTCCCTGGACAGGTCCACGGGGCACAAGTACAAAATATTTACTACCTCGGAAGACGCCCTGACAATAAGGGAATCACGGTCTTATAAGATACTCGGCGGGCTCATGGAAACAGAGATCCACATCATTGACGACGCGGTAAGCAAATTTCACTCGGGCAAAATAAACAGGTATGACGTGATGACCTTATGTCACGGCCGGGGCATTATGGAAGCCGCCCGCGACCAGGCCGCGATAGTTTCCTTATCTGCCGATCTGATATTTTCAAACGGTTCGATTTCCAATATGCACAAAATCGCGTCCTCCGGGAAACGCGTAATCGCAATCGGCGGATACCGCATGACGCTCGATACGTTCGGCCCCGCCTTATTAAAGGATTACTATTTGGCTGATGAAGGCTCAATAGGCATAACTTCACGCGAAATGATCAGGCTTTCCCTGGAGCATATACACCCTGATTCGGAGATCCTGTTTTGGGGAAACAGGAATTTCCTGAATGACTGGCCGGCGTACCTGTACTGGCACGTGCCCGGTGAGGGGGTCGTTCAGAGGGGTATTCATCTCTCACCTATTATGATAAATCCCGCTGTCAGGAACGAGGTGCTCGCTCCTGAGTCCGGAATGGGGATTGACGGGTATGACTATATGATGCGCGCCGTCCCTGACTATAATGATTTCCATATCGTGGATGATTCGGACGAGATCACCTGTTTTTCCATGCATCCCCTGCCTGCATCAGGAGAACCGCCGTACGAAGCCAACATCCTTGATATAGCAGCATGGATCATGAAGCACTGCTGCGACTGTCACGTCAAGTTTCTCGACACAACGCTCCGTTTTCACCATTCTGATTTATCGCGGGAATGGAAAGCCGTAGAGGCGGAATCCGACAGGACCGTTGAAGCCATTCGCACGACGCTTGATTTCCTTAAGAAGACGCCGGACACATGGAAGGCGCTTGAAGCTCTTAAGGCGGAACACGGCAGAAGAAACGGGTTAATAAATGAACTGTCCAGAGTGGTAGTAAAGTTAAACTCCGAGAGCGCCGTCGCGTACAACAAACTCGGTGAGGAATTATACAAATCTGGACAGGTGCGGGATGCGGAGCTGAATTTTAATAACGCCGTCGCTCTTGTCCCGAATTTTGATATAGCGCATTCCAATCTTGCCGTACTGTGCTGGGAGAACGGTGAGCATGACAAGGCGATAAAGCACGTCGAATATGCATACCGGCTCTCGCCCAAAGACCCGGCGGTCATGAATGTTTATGAAACGATATGCTCAGGCCTTGGCATTAAGAATTTCGACAAGGGCAAAATTGAAGATGCCCTGTCCTGGCTGAGGAAGGCCCTCGATATCGGTTCATCAGAAGCAAGATCGATCTGCAGACTGGGCTTATCGAAATGGACGGGCAACGACAGGGATTCGGCGTTTGAGAGATTTAAGCGGGCACTGGATTCAGACCCCGGTGACAGGGTAATACTGGAGATTATATTTATTGCTTCATGGGAGATGGACCGGCTCGAAGAGACAGAAAACCATTTGAAATATTACCTGTCACATCACGGCGATGATGCTTATATTGCCTGGTGCCTTGAACGGCTATCGGGTAGAAAGGACGGGGAAACAGCCTTTCGGGAGAGCCCCGGCCTGTCGCATATGGACGGCAGGAGGACCATTGGGGATGCGGCAGGTTCTTGATGAAAAGGGATACATAAAATGAAAACAAGAAAAATTCTTTTTCTCGGTATCGGGCATGCCCGCGAGCAGAAATTCTTCGATGTGGCTTCAATGTATCCGGAGAACTTCAGGGACATACCGGGGCATGAAATCATAACTTTCGGTTATAACGAAGGCGTGGACATCAGGATTGATCATGATGATGATTTCGAAAATGTAATCAGGCGGCTGCCTGCCGGCTGGACGCCCGACTACTGCCTGATGATCAATCTGATGTGGAATCTCCTTCCGAGGGGAATAGAGAAGGCGCCTTTTCCGACGGTCTATCTGTCTCTGGATTGGGACCTTGACGTCCCTATTTCCAGGACCAATGCAGAGGCCGTGGACTTGCAGATCGTCGGAGGTGAATACGCGCAGGAGACAGTAAGGTCCCTCGGCGCCAACAATGTGGAGATATTTTATGATTGCGGAGTAATGAGGGAAGTCATCCCGCCTTTCCCCCCAAAAAAGATCAAAGACAGGGAATATGATATTTTTTATACCTCTAATCTGTTCGGTACGCCCGCCCTGGACCGGGTCCGTTTCAGATGGATCAGCAAATTGTGCGAACTGGGAGACAAGTACAATTACAATGTGCTTATCGTACCGAGGATACAGGACTACAGGCAATACCTTCAGACGCTTCAGAATTCGAAGCTGGCCTTGTCCCACAACAGGGACGGGCACTTGTCATTCCGGGTAATAGAGGCCGGTTCACAGGGCACTGTAATAATGGATACAGGGGCCCAGATTAAGAAATATTTTGTGCCTGAAGAGGAATATATTCCGATAAATGAGGACAACTTTTTTGAAAAAGTACACGGCTGTCTTCAGGACAAGGGCAGGCTTCAGTCAATATCGGACAGGTTCCACGCAAAGATCAAAAAAGAGTTTGAAAGCCGGACGCACATTATCAAGCTCATAGATCTGGCTGAAAGGGCGCTCCGCGGCAGGAAGCTCGAGAGAAAATACAGCCGTATTCCGGAGCACGAGCAGATGGTACGGAGAGGAGAGCTGTATTACTTCCTTTATTTCAGGGGAGTCAAGGACGGCTTTATTCAGAAAGCCGGACACGATTTCCTTGAGAGAAGCATGAAGGACTTCAGGAGGGCAATCGCATTGGAACCGGGTGCAAAAGTGAGGACCGATCTGGCGGTGGCTACGGCATCTTTCAACGGCGTATCGGTGACGGACAGTATGATGAAGGAATTACAGGACGACACGATCGACATGTTGAATGATATTATATCTTCTTATCCCGCTTTTGCCGTGGCGCATTTCAATTTGGGCCTGACCCATCTCAGGGTCGGAAACAATGAGGAGGCGCTGAGCGCCTTCTCGAACACGCTGGCGGTCCTGAGGAGCAAGGATGCGATTATAGAGCCCTGGTGTTTATACAGCCGGGAATTTGATGACAACCTTACAGCTTACCCCATCGGCCGCTCACTCGATAAATGCCTTCATATGCTGTGCAGGGGTGAAGGGGAAAAAGCGATAGGCTATATGAGAGACATCTATCAGGCGGCGGCGCTGTATTACATGTATGGTATCGAGGAAAGCAAAGGGAATATTCACCGGGCACTCGAGCTGATCCTTGAATCTTATGAGCTTAATCCTGAATCAGCTAAAGCGACCGCGCTTGCGGCGGGCAGGCTGGCCCTTCTCGGTCACCTCGATGAAAGTCTGTCGATGTACCGGAAAGCGATTCAATTGGCCCCGGTGGACATCGACCTGAGGATCGATTACATACGGTTGCTGTATTATTTCGGTAAGGACAGGGAAACGCTGGAAGAAATAAAGAGCGCGCTTAAGCTGACACGGGCATTTACGGCTCTCAAAAGCAAGGCCGTTGTCCTGGGCCGCGTCATGAAAAATTTTTCGAGACTTAATACTGAAACCGTTTATTCTTACGACGGGTCTCGGGAGACGTTGCTCAACAATTGGCTCGAACAGCTTTATATCGTTCTGGGAAAGGACCCAGGCAATCTGAACATCGTATTGCGGATCGCTGAAATTTATGACGAGCTCGGCAGGCTGGACGGGATCTTTGAACTCATGGACGAATACACCGGGAAGTATCTGAACGGGAATACGCCTGAAGACCATGTCCTCGCGATAAAGCACGTTTATGATTATCTTGAGAAGGCCGGCTCCGCATCCGAAAGGGTCTATAAAGAAAAATTAAATAGGCTGAACTCTCTGATCTCAGGTATGCAAAAGATGGGTGTCTCAAAGTGATTTCCCGGATTCCTAAGAGGGAAGACATTGATATTTTTTTACTGTTCAGGAATTCATAAGTTGTTGATCAGGCATTATAAAGAGAAAGGAGGTATTAAGCATTTAGTTAGAGTGTTGATTATAAGTAACGCTGATATCTTTGCGAGAAATAATATCACTGAGTATGGGAGAAAGAAAGGCGGAAGCTGATATAAAGGACCTCTATCGGGCGGCGATATATTATTTTGTCAGCCTGGTTGAGGCCGAAAAGTGAAATATTTATAATAAATTGGACGCCCTGACTGCATCCTACTATCTTTATCCCCGCTCCAGGGTGGTCATCAGGGAGCTGGCCGGGCTGCTGCCGCTGCTCGGTTATAAAGATGAAGGGCTTTCGCTGAATAAGGAGGCCGTGGATTTATTCCCCTTTGATATCGAATTCAGGACAAACTATATCACTCTTCTTTACGCGTATGGAATTGACAGAGATGCCGTTGAGGAGATAAGAAAGGCAATAAATCTGACCAGGACGGTCGGACACCTGAAGGGGAAGGCAGCGGCATTGAAGGAGACGGTTGATATGCTCAGCCGGCCTTATGAAGAAAAACTGGATAAACTGAACGACAGGATTTCCTGTCTGGAGAGGGTCGCAGAAGAAAGATGACCGGACGAATCCTCATACAGGCCCAGGGCAACGCGCAAAGCCGCTACGTCGCGGTGTCGTGCGATGTCCAGAACTTCATTCGCGAAATAGCCGGCCATGAGATATTGACCTTCGGTTACAACGAGGGCGTCGATATTCTGATAGGGCCGGAAGATGATTTCAGCAAAGTGGTCCGGTCATTGCCGGATGGCTGGACGCCTGATTTCTGTCTCCTGTGGCAGGCGGAATGGAACCTTCTGCCCCGGGGGATCGAATCTGCCCCTTTCCCCGTGGCCGCTTACATAAGCGACTGGGATTATGACATCCCTCTGACAAGAACAATAATCGAAACAGCCGATCTTGTTGTAATCGAAGGGGACTTCGATGAGGAGGCTGTGCTTGCAATGGGGGCAGGCAAGGTCCTGAACCATTATGCGCTGGGGGTGATGGAAGAGTACTTGGACCCATCCCCCAGGGGTATGGCTGACCGGGAATTTGACGTGTCCTATACGGTAACGATAGAGAACAGGTGGTACGCCGATAAGGCCCGTTTTATACTCGACCTCTGCCTCCTGCCCGACAAATATAAGGTGCTTGTCAGAAAACCCGCGGGGAGTTATAGTGAATATATTTCCATGCTGCGAAATTCAAAACTGGTCATAAGTCACGTCAGAAGAGGATTGATGTCGGTACGGACGCTCGAGGCCGGGGCGCAGGGGACAGTATGCCTGAACACGGGAACGGAGGTTGAAAAACATTTTGTTGCCGGAAAAGAATACATCCCTGTGACCCACGACAATTTCCTGGAGCAGACGGAAAATTTCCTGAAGGACATAGACGTGTTACAGAAAATGTCCGATAAAGTCCGCAATAAAGCTAAGGGACATTACACATCGGGAAGGCGGTTTTCAGCGCTTGCTGAAGGCATTGGGGAAATGACGGGAGAGAAGGGTGTGGGCCACAGGAAATTCGGCCTTCTCCCGGAGAGTGAAAGGCATATAAGAAGGGGAGAGGTTTTCTACTATACGTTCTTCAGATCTGTCGCCGCCGGTTATCGTTTTAAAAATATCGAACAGAGGAAGTTCCTTGCGCTGGCAGTAGAAGAGTTTGAAAAGGCCGTTGCCATGGAAAGGTCGGCCGGGGCCGTTACGAAGCTGGCTGTTGCGGTGTCTTCATTTAACTTTCTATTTAAAGATGGGAAGGCAGCGGGGAAGGAATGGGACCGGACCATCTCAATGCTGAAAGAAGTCATATCTTCCCATCCGGAGTATGCAATGGCCCATTACAATCTCGGTCTTTTGCATTTCAGGCTCGGCAATCTCGATGAGGCGGCGAGGGTCTTGCGGACGGCCCTGAAGGTCTTTGAAGACAAGGACAAAATCCTGGACCCCTGGTGCCTGCAGACCTATGACTTCGATCTGTTCAATTCACTCCTTCAAAGACCGTTGAATGAAAATTTATTGCTGCTTTTTACCGAAAGGGAGAAGGCGCTCGATAAGATACGCGACCTCTACAGGTCGGCGACACTGTACTATATTTTTAAAATCGCAAGGAAACAGGGAGACGTATATATGGCCCTTGAGGCCCTGCTTGAGGCCCGGACGCTGAATCCGGGATGCGCCCTGATTGCGAAGGAAGCCGCGGAGCTGTCGGCGATGCTTGGGCATGAAAAAGAAGGCCTGGATCTGTATAAAAATGCCGTGGAGATATCGCCCCTGGACATCGATCTCAGGAATGAATACATAAAAGTCCTTTACCTGTACGGGAAAGACAGGGATGTCGTTGAGGAGATCAGGAAGGTATTGAGCATAATTAAAAGGGTCGCCATGCTTTCCGATAAAAGCGTCGAAGTCAATGACATGATCTCGAAATTTACAAGGTTCGACGCCTCGTCGCCTTATTCGCACGACGCCGGCAAAGAGGACCTGCTCGGCAAGTGGCTCAATTCCCTTTATGATTGCCTGAGGAAAAACCCGTTGAACTCCTCTCTCGTGCTGAGGATTGTCACTATGTGGAGCGAATCAGGGAGAGAGGAGATGGCATACGAAATCCTGGGGGAATATATAATGAATTGCAGGGGGGGAAATCGGTTCGACGGCGTGGACCTGTCCCTTGTAGAGAATGCTTATGATCGTCTTCAAAAAGCGTCAATTATGAAAAATAAAGGGACCGAAGCAAGCCTCGCAAGGCTGCATGGGCTTGTTTGCGATATGAGGGCCGCCCTGACGGCGAACTGATTAATGGTCTCTATGGCTGACAAATTATCTCTGGTGGAAACCAGGAGCGGCAATTTTTCAGTAAAGGTGGCTTGCGGGGACGGCTCCGTCAAGACGCTTCACAGCCTTTACGATCCTGTGGTCGAGGCAAAGACCCTTGCAGACGCCCTTGAATTCGACGGCAAGGGTATCCTTGTCGTCCTGGGCCTCGGGCTTGGTTATCATGTGGCGGAGCTGGCGGGCAGGTTCCCTGAGGCGGAGATCATCGTGGTCGAAGCGAGACCTGAAATCAGTGAGCTCGCAAAAACGCACGGGCCTCAGCTTGAAGGCGGAATTGAAATCATAACAGGCCTTCCTCCTGAAGAATCCCTGAGGGAAATAACGTTACGGCGGATGAGAAACGGGATAAAACGTCTCTCTGTTTTTACTCTTCAGTCCTCTCTTTCCGCATTCCCGGATTATTATCAGCCGGTGCTGGCGTCGTTGAAGAAGACCATATCGGTAAGGCTTTGGGACCGCCTGAGGTATCCGAAGTTCACCGGCGACGTCCGGAAAATACTGCTGCTCGATTCCGGATATTTTCTCGTTCGTGAAATAGAGCGGACAATCAGATCAGCGGGTTATGATGTCGCGAAACTCTCCTTAATGAAGGGCGGCGCAGAACTGTTCTCGCGATTAACCGCGGCGACGCTCGATTTTAAACCCGATTTTGTCCTCACCATGAATCACCTCGGTTTTGATGAGGAAGGTGTATTGACGTCTTTTTTGAGCTCCATTGAAATGCCTGTCGCCTCATGGTACGTAGACAGCCCCAATCTCATTGTGAAGGCGTTTGATAAAAATGTTTCCCCATGCACGTCCCTGTTTCTGTGGGACAGGACATATATGGGCGACATGAAGGCGATGGGCTTTGAGTCGGTAAGTTATCTGCCGCTTGCAACGGATATTGACGTATTCAAGCCGATGAAAATAAAGGGTCAGGGGACAGGGGGCCGGGGGCAGGGGTCGAGAGTCAAGGACTATGGGTGCGATGTGGGTTTTGTCGGCAACTCGATGATCTCGCCTGTCGAGGAATGGATGGAAAAAGTGAATGCTCCCCTCCGTCCGGTCGCAGAGGAGGCAGCCGAAAGGCTTTTCAGCCGGAACAACGTCTCTGTTGCTGATGTTATGAACGAAAGCGGGAAGAAGCTGTTTGAAACGCTCGATGGAAAAGAAAAAATGGATTTCGAGGCCGCTGTCTTCTGGAAGGCGACATTACTGTACCGGCTTTCGTGCGTCAGGATGCTTGAAGGGTTTGACGTCCATATTCATGGTGACGGCGGGTGGAAACAGCTTTTGAATAATTCCCCCATCTCATTTAAACTCCTTCCGCCTTTAAATTACTATAAGGATCTCCCGCTCTTTTACAGCTCGTGCAAAATAAACTTCAACGCTACCAGCCGCCAGATGATCGAAGCGGTGAACCAGCGGGTCTTTGACGTCCCGGCATGCGGGGCCTTTTTAATGACCGACTGCCGGAAGGGTCTCGAAGACCTGTTCCGGACCGGCGAAGAGATTACGGTTTATAGGGACAGAGGCGAGATACCTGAGATAGTGAAGTTCTTCCTGAATAATCCCGTAAAGAGAGATGCAGTGGCGCAAAGAGGCCGGGACCGGGTCCTGAAGGAGCACACATACAGGCACAGGCTTGAGACAATGGTCCGGATCATGAAGGGAAGATACGCTTGAAGATATCCGTCTCCATGATAACGCTGAACGAGGAAAAGTATATAGCGAGGGCGCTGAGCTCGTGCTCTTTTGCCGACGAGATAGTGGTTGTGGACGGGGGGAGCACGGACAGGACGCTTGAGATACTGAGGGCGCACGCCAAAGTTATATTGATTCAGCATCCGTGGAAAAACCACTTCGGCAAACAGAGACAGGTCTGCCTTGAACACTGCACGGGCGACTGGGTCGTAAGGCTTGACTCGGATGAAGCGTTTTCAGCGGGGGTTGAAGAAAATATCAGGGATCTCCTTGCTTCCGCCCCGGCTGATATAGCAGGGTACAAGATACGGCAGTGCAATCTTGTCGGCAATGAGGACTATTATTCAAAGAAGTATGATAATCATGAAGCTATTCCACGGATATGGAGAAACCGGTCGGAAATAAAATGGGAACGGCATATCCATGAGATACTGTCCGGTTTCAACGGCAGGATAGAACACTGGGACGTATATATCGTCCATTACGGCTTTCTTGATAAAGAACGCTACAGGCACAAAGGTCAGTTTTATTCGCGAATACCCAAAAGCGGTTACGAGCGCCCTGAAAGACTTTATTACAGGGAATATGATATTCAGCCCAGACCTGCCGCCTCTGCAGTCGGACCACACGTCCCCAAGTATGAAATAAAGGAGGACCCTGCAAGCCTGCCTGAAATTGCGATTGTCAGGGGTCCGGACCTGAATAAGTCCGAGCTGCGGAGCTACGAGCTGCTTGCGGACAGATTCAGCATTACCGTATATTCAAACGACGCGCCCGGCAGTGGTCCGGAGGATATAAACCTGCCGGTCGTCAAACTCCCGTCCGCTCCGGACAACCCGTCTTTTCTGCAGGGACTGGAGTTTGAGCTCTTTGATAAAGATATTATTTTCGCGGCGGATTGTTCCGCCTTATGCACTGTTCAGGCCGCTGTTGCCGGGCGGAAATTCAGAAAAAAAATAATTGTCTTTGAGAGCGGGAATATATTTTCGGCCCTGAAAAAGGAAGAGACTGCGCGGAGACTCAGGCAGCTCGAAGGGGAATTTGTCGATATCTTTGTCGCCGGTTCGGAAAGTGTAAAAGATGCGCTTTTATCAAGGGGGGTGTCCGGAGAAAAGATTGTTATCATTCCGCTGGAGGACATGGCCCCGGAGACAGCGGCCCGGGAAGTTGCCGCGTTGTTCGAGATAATGCTGAATAGAGGGGGCATCCCGGGATGTGTCCGGGAAACGGGCGAGGACCCGGATGACCTGAAGCCGCAGATAAACGCGGCAGTCGCTGAGGAGAGATTTGCGGATGCAAAAAACCTTATGGAGGAGCATTTCGAAATGCACCTTGCCGACCTCGACATGCGCATCAGGCATGCCGGGGTCTGTATGAAACTCGGGGCTTGCGGCGCCGCGTCCGACAGCATCGACAAAGTTCTCCTTTTCAGGCCTGATATGGCGGAGGCCCTTGCGCTTGCGGAAGAGATAAAGACGAGGGGCAAGGGGCAGGGGGCAAGGGTCAAGGGAAATGATAAACGGAGACTGAATGTCCTGATGGCTTCCATTTCGTCCCCGATCTCTTCTCCGTTTTATTACGAGAAAGCCCTGAGGAAAATGTGCAATGTCGTTACCTTCGGTCCCTGGAGAGATAGTTCTTTCTGGTCGGATTTTACGCGGTCCCTGAAGACCCACTATTATTACCGGGAGGGCTCAATCGAGCACTGGATGGACATCTGTACGCGCCTGACCAGGCCCTGCGATATTGTGACACAGCAGGGAGCAGTTGACATCAGAGACATCCTGAGACAATTGCCTTCTGATTTCAGGCCGGACCTCTTTCTATGGATCGATCAAAACGTGAATAATGTGCCGGTCAACCTTGAATATCTGGATTGTCCGAGGGTTGCGCTCTTCGGCGACACGCATTTGGGAGATATAAACTCGAGACTGCAGTATGCCGTTAATTATGATTATGTTTTCGTGATGTTCAACAGGCAGCATGTCCCGCATTTCAGGGAAGCCGGCTGCCGGAAGGTGTTTTGGTCTCCTGCCGCCTGCGACCCGGAAATCCACTGTAAGATCAGCGCCGATAAGATATATCCCGTGAGCTTTGTTGGAAGCACCCATCCGTACCTTCACCAGGACAGGGTCAGGCTCCTGGATTTTCTGATAAGAAGGAATATTGACGTCTTTGTAGATTCAAAACTTCTCCAGGAGATGTCGCTGATCTTTTCCCGGTCAAAGATGGTATTAAACAGAAGCCTTGCCGATGACCTGAACCAGAGGGTGTTTGAAGCATTGGGGACCGGGAGCCTCCTGTTGACGAACAGGCTTGGCAGGGATTCCGGGCTGGAGGACCTGTTTAAGGACAGACAACACCTTGTCCTCTACGATAATCAGGAAGATCTTGCCGGGTTGGTCCGCTATTACCTGGAGCATGAGGATGAGAGAGAAAAAATAGCCCTGGCCGGGTATAACGAAGTGCTGGGTAAACATACCTATGACAGGCGGGTTGAAGATATCATCAGGACCGTCCTGAATGATATCTCCCGGGGTCCGGAGGCAAAATCTTCCGCTATCGAGACCCCTGCTTGATGTCAACAGATTGACTGCTTTTCTGCTCACGAATAAGATGACATTTTTTGAATTGGTTGTATAATACTGCTAAAACAGCAAGTTAGCATATATTTCCTCCATATACCATTTAAGTCCCGCAGGTTATCGATATTCTGGCAACCAATTTGCATAATAGCCATCAAGGATGCAAACGTTTTTTGAAAAAAATCTTTCCGTGCTCAGGGGAAGGGACCCCGGACTTGCGGAATTTCTGGTCCGGCAGGAAACAGGGACGGACCTGCAGATAGTCGAATCCAGGACCGGGATGCCGTCGCTGAAGGTCGACAATAACGCCCTTCACAGCCTCTACGATCCCTTAAAGGAAGCGGAGGCGTGGGTGCGACATTATGAAAAAGAAATCAGCGCCGCATCCTCGATGGTTGTCTTCGGTTTCGGGCTTGGTTATCACATTGCGGAGTTGTGCAGAGAAACAGACAAAGAGATAACTGTTTTTGAGCCGCGCCCGGACATATTGAAGGCGGCGTTGGGGTCCGTCTGTCTGGAGCAGGAGCTTGCAAGGGTCCGGCTGATGACGGACATGAAAAATCCCGCTTTGACAAAAGGAGATACAGGGGGATTTTACGGACAGAACTTTGCGGTCCTTCACCACGGACCCTCAATTAGTATCAGCAGCAAGTATTTTGAAACGGTCCAGGCAAGGTTTAACGCGATGGAATCGATCAACAGGGGATTAAGGATACTCGTTGTCAGCCCTGTCCACGGGGGCTCTCTTCCCATCGCGCGTTATTGCTCCACCACCCTTAAGAGAATGGGTCATGAAGTGGAGCTTGTCGACAACGGCGGGTTTTATGACGCCATGCTGTTTGCCAGGGACGTGGCGAAAAGCAAGCTGCGTTTTAAAAGGATGATGGATTCCCTGTCGGCATTTCTGTCTGAAGCGGTAATTGCCAGGTGCGAGGCGTTCAAGCCTGATCTCGTATTGGCGCTTGCCCAGGCGCCTCTGACAGAGGAATATATCCGGAAGATAAGATCATACGGTATTGCCACCGCCTTCTGGTTTGTCGAGGATTTCAGGGTGATGGATTACTGGCGGAAGATAGCGGGACATTATGATTACTTTTTTACGATACAGAAAGGCGATTTCTTCGAAGAGCTGAAGGGAGCGGGGATAAAAAATTACCATTATCTTCCCCTTGCGGCAGACCCGGATTTTCATAAAAAGGCCCGGCTGACGGATGAAGAAGAAAAATATTACAGGAGTGACGTATCTTTTTTGGGGGCCGGGTATTTCAACAGGAGACATTTTTTACGGGGACTGCTCGACTTCGATTTCAAGATATGGGGAGACGGGTGGCCGCGTGACGCCGCATTCGACAAATGTGTCCAGAGGTCGGGCGCGCGGATAGAGACCGAAGAGACCGTGAGGATTTTCAGCGCGACCCGGATAAATATCAACCTCCATTCTTCAACGTATCACAGGGGAATAAATCCCTTCGGCGACTTCGTGAACCCGAGGACCTTTGAGCTGGCGGCCTGCGGCGCGTTTCAACTTGTGGACAGGCGCAGGGAGCTTGACGGGTTGTTCGATGCAGGGGAAGAGATCGTCGTATTTGATGACATCGAGGACCTGAGGCGGAAGATAAAATATTATCTTGACAACCCCGGGGAAAGAGAAATAATAGCCGAAAGGGCCGCGAAGAGGATACTGAGGGAGCATACATATGAGCACCGGATGCGGGACATGTTTGAGTTTCTTGCCGGCCGGGGGTTCAATCTCTGTACAGGGAGCGAAGGGGGAGAAAATGTGGAGGGCCTCATCGAGGAAGCCGGTGAGGGCAGCGGGCTTGCGCAATATCTTTCACGTTTTAGAGACAGGGGCAGGATAACCCTCTCCGATATAACAGAAGACATATATGAAGGAGCGGGAGAGATATCGCGCGCCGAGTCGGTATTTTTGTTGATGAATGAACTGATGAAAAAATGACGAAAAATTTCAGATTTCAAATTTTATATTTCAAATTTTATATTTCGTGAAAGAGATACTTATCATAAACCTCACGCGCATGGGGGACCTGCTGCAGACGACCCCTGTAATGGCCGGGCTTAAGGAAGCATACCCTGAAGCCCGCATTACGCTGGTGGCAAATTCCTCGTTTACTGAAATATGCAGGGGCATCCCGATGATAGACGAGCTGATTGTCTTCGACATGAAGGACCAGAGGATCAAACTCTCTCAGCGGAAGATCAGCCTTGCAGGGGGGTTCAGATACCTCGAAGCGTTGATAGAGAAAATCAACGGCAGGGAGTACGACCTGACGCTGAATTTTACCCATTCTCCTGTAAGCGCATTATTGACCTCGATGGTGAGGTCCCGGGAGATAAGGGGCATTACCGCCGACAGGGAAGGGCACAAACTTATAAAACACCCCTGGATGAGATATTTTTTCAACGTCGTGCCCAACAGGGAATACAACCCGTTCCACCTCGTCGATATGTATCTCAAAGCGGTCGGCATTTATCCCCGGAGCAGGAAACTGTTTTATCAGGCGCCGGAAGAGGACGCTTCGCGGTCTGCGGAGCTCTTGCGTGGAAAAGGGGTCGCGGATGACGACCTGCTCATAGGGATACATCTCGGCGCGAGCAAGGGCGACAAGAGATGGCCTTCGGCCTGTTTTGCGAAGCTTGCGGACCTGATAGTCCGTGAGTTCGGGGCAAAGATAGTCCTTTTCGGCTCTCCGGAGGAAGCGGCGCTGGCGGGGGAATTTGAAGCCGGCGTCAGGTTCGAGACATTAAATTTTGTAGGCGGCACAAACCTCGGGGAGCTCTCTGCGCTGCTCAGGAGATGTTCACTGTTGATAAGCAATGACACGGGGCCCCTTCATCTGGCCACAGCGGTAGGCACGGCGGTCATAGACATATTTACCGCAAATGTCCATTATCTCGAAACCGGGCCGTACGGCGAGGGGCATCATGTCGTGCAGGCGGACCTGCCCTGCGTCCCCTGTGATTTTCATGTTCAGTGCAATAATATGATCTGCAAGGACGTGATAAAACCCGAAGCGGTCTTTGAAGTCGCAAAAAGGGCGCTGGGCAGGGGCCCGGGACCGGGCGCGTCCGATGAGGGACTGTGGATCAATGTCCGGGTCTATGAGTCACATTTCAGAAATGACGGACAGATCGCGTACAGTCCCCTTTTAAGGCGTCCGTTGAAGAAAGAGGAACTCTACCGGATACTCTACAGTAAAGTGTGGAATACGGGATTTGCAAAGGACGATATGAATGTCGAGACGGCATACGGCGATATAAGCGGAGAGTTAAGTTCTTTCTACGGGCTGGAGAATTGTCATGAAATGGCGGACGGGCTCATTAAGGACGGCGGGGCGATCGAACAGCTTGCGGCCCTGACTGGTGAAGGACTGGGTCTCGTCAGGGCGATCGCCGAGGAGGCCTCTGAAGTAAGTTTTGACGTCAGGAAGATCAGGGACATATGGGAGAAAGTGGAAGCGGTCGATGAGAGGATAGAACTGATTGCTTACGCCAATCCCTGTTTGAGACCGCTGGTCCTGATATTTACGTATTCAAAGGAGGCGATGGAGGGCAAGGAGTTGCTTGAGCTTGCTGAAGCCTCATGCCGGATTTATGAAGAGCTGCTTTTCACTTCCACTCATATGCTGAAGCTTATGAAAAGACTGGTCCCTTTTTTTGAAGCGATGGAGGAACAGAAATCGTTGACCGGAGCCGTAACGGGCGCATGGTCCGGAGGGCCTGCCGTGACCGGTCTCCGGATGTCCGGCACGCGTATCAGGGAGGCGGACCGGCCGGAACCCGCGGGAGGGACGTGACGAAGTAATGGAGGATATTTCAGGTAATTACCGCAGATCACAGCGGGAAATTTATTAACGGAAGGGGGAAACCATGAATGAATTAAAAAAGGATGAAAAAATGACCGAGCTCCTGAGAGTAATCAAGGGCAGCATCGGGGACGCGCGCAGCACTGTGCAGGAGCTCGCGCAGATATTCAAAGATAACGTTCGGATGTTAAGGATAGAAGGAAGCGGGGACGTATTTCAACGGCTTTTGCAGAACGTCACGGACCTGCAGGACGTAATGAATTTTATCGGGGAGCTCAGGGAAGGAATGAAGCATTTCGATGAATTCGGCATGCCCGCCGACCCTGTTTCCGACGGAAACGCCGGCATCAACATCTTCAGGGAAATGAATTCGGCCTTCGCAACAAGAGACTGGATCATGCTGTCGGACCTGATCGAGTATGAGCTCCATCCATTGCTGATCAGGGAAGATGAGTGGCTCGGTTTGCTGGACGGCAAACTCGCGGAATGTGCGGCATGAATTCGGTCAACTACGGGGCAGACAAGGCAGGGCGACCCTTTAGGGTTGCTTTTTCGCAAGGCTGAAGCCTTGCCCCGCGGTTTTTGAAATAAAGGAGAGAGTTGGAAAAGTCGGAATTCAGGATACTGGTTGCGGACGATGATATGATGGTAAGGGACGTCATAGTGAGGTTCCTTTCCGAACAGGGCTATTTCGTCATGACGGCCAACGACGGCCTCGAGGCGATGCAGATGCTCAGGCTCGAAGACCTGCATCTCGTGCTGACCGACCTCAAGATGCCGGGAGCTGACGGCCTCGAGGTGCTGAGGGCGGCCGCTCAGACAAATCCGAAGATCGCGGTCGTGATACTCACAGCGTACGGCACTCTCGATACGGCGCTGGAAGCCGTCAGGGAGGGGGCATATGATTATATCGCAAAGCCCTTTGTGATGCAGCAACTGCTCCTCGTTGTCAGAAACGCGTACAGGCTGGAGCTTTTGAGAGAGGAAAACGAAAGGCTTCTCCGCCAGATCAGGGAAGCATACAGGGGCCGTGGAAGCGAAAAACCCTTCGGACCCGAGGTGAGCGCGGTCGTGCCCGTAGATTCCCCGGACAGGATCGAAAAACTGAAGGAGCTTAACCTCATTAATTCCGATGAGGCCCGGGTTCTGAAGGACAGGTTGAAATCAGGCGATGGGGACATGAAGAAATACAGCTCTCTTGTGCAGGGTCTGAAAAAGAAATATTAATCAGGGAGGGAAAGTGGCCGGCGATAAAAATAAGGAGCGTGAAAGAAGAAGTTATTTCAGGGTGGATGATATTATTCCGGTCGTGGCGACCCCGGTCCATACTATTAATGAGAAGGACAGGGAGAAAATAAGGACGGCGGCCTGTTCACGGGCCTTCCCCATGATCGATGTAAGCGGCGCGCCGGAAGAGGGCGGGTCGCAACAGACCCCGGGGTCTCCGGACAGCGGGCGACTGTACGATATGATGAAGGAAATAAAGACCAGGCTCGACTTCCTCATAAATCATTTGATGCTCGAAAGGGAAGGTCTCTCGTCCACGGAGAAAAGGCCGGTCAACATCAGCGCCTGCGGCATTAAATTAACGATCACCCAGCCTGTAAAGGAGAAGGACATTATCGAGTTGAAACTGCTGCTGCCGACTTACCCCCCCGTGGCCGTCTTTGCGTACGGCGAGGTAAAGCGCGTCACGGCGCTGGACGATCAAACGTATGAGGTCGCCCTTGAATACATCAATATGGGGGAATCGGTGAGGAACGAATTCATACAGTACACCCTGAACCATCAGAGGGATACGATCAGAAGACTGAGGGAAAGCGGCAGGAATGAATAAGGCCAGCGTCATCGGATTGTTGTTAGGCATAACGGCAATCCTCGGAGGAAATGTTATTGAAGGCGGAAGGGTCGGCTCCATCGTCCAGGGCCCGGCCGCCCTTATTGTGTTCGGCGGCACCCTCGGCGCCACGTTCCTGAGTTTTTCAATAAAGGACATCGCGCGCGCGGCCTCATCACTGAGACGGGTCTTCATGGAAGACAGTCTGCTTCCGGAGGCCCATCTTATAATAAGAGACGCCGTGGAACTGGCGACAAAGGCCAGGACAAGCGGGATGCTGTCTCTTGAAAGAGAGCTTCAGAATGTAAAATACTCCTTTTTCAGGAGGGCGGTCAGGCTCGTCATCGACGGCGCGGACCCCAGGCTGCTCAGAAAGACATTGGAGCAGGAGATGAGCTCACTGGAAACGGAGCAGGGCGCGGCGGCAAAGGTCTTTGAATCCGCGGGCGGGTATGCGCCCACGATCGGCATCATCGGGGCCGTGCTGGGGCTGATACACGTAATGGAGAATTTAGGCAACCCCGCGGACCTCGGCTCCGGCATCGCCGTTGCGTTTGTGGCCACGGTGTACGGAGTAGGTTCCGCGAACCTGATATTCCTGC
The DNA here is from genome assembly GCA_016234115.1 of Nitrospirota bacterium. GTDB lineage: Bacteria > Nitrospirota > Thermodesulfovibrionia > UBA6902 > UBA6902 > SURF-23. The sequence continues at coordinate 4,752 of JACRHD010000065.1, read as the reverse complement.
CCATCGCAAAAAAGATCATGAACAATCTCAGACACGAGATATATCTCAGGGAGATAATTATAGAAGGGGCGCTGGGGATACAGTCGGGAAAGAACCCGTTTTATCTGAGGGAATATCTGAATGCGTTTATTTTGAAGAAATAAATTGATCAACCACAGAGACACGGAGGCACAGAGAGATATAGAGAAGACATGAAGTTGGGGAGTTGAGAAGCTAAGTCCTCTTTCTAAACATCATATCTTCTCATCTTCTTAATTTCTTTCTCCGTGTCTCTGTGTCTCTGTGGTTTATAGTCATGAACGAAAAAAGGAAGAAGAATGCAGAAGAGCCCGAAAACGTCGACCGGTGGATGGTTTCATACGCGGACTTTGTGACGCTCCTTTTTTGCTTCTTCACGGCGATGTATGCTATAAGTAATGTTGACGCCGGCAAGCTCGGCAAGTTCGTCAAATCCATGCGGGAAGCGTTCGAGGCCTCGGAAACCGGCGGGAGGGCCTTTTCCGTGATCGAGGACGTCCGTATTCTCGCGCCGATGGACACTGAAGTGGAATCGGTCGTGAGAAACGAGCTCGAAAGCATTGCTTCGGGGTCAAAGGGGGGTATTGAGATCAGAAGAGACGGCAGGGGAGTGGTGATATCCGTGATGGACAAATTTTTATTCGAGACGGGTAAGGCGCAGCTCATCGAAGACGCGAGGCCGCTGGTTGACGGCATAGCGTCGGCTGTCCGGCATTTTCCCAATATGGTGCGCATTGAAGGACATACCGATAATATGCCGATAAGCAGCAGTGAATTTCCCTCCAACTGGGAGTTATCATCCCAGCGGGCCATAAACGTCGCGAAATATTTTATCGACAGGCATAACATCAACCCCGGCAGGATATCGACGACCGGTTATGCCGAATTCAGGCCCGTGGCCCCTAACGACTCTGCCGATGGGAGGACAAAAAACAGAAGGGTGGATATAGTTATTTTAAATGAGCGTGAACAGGAAAGGGAGCCTAAGTGACAGGGAAAAATTCTCCTTCGCTCCTGCAGAAGAAGATTGAAGAGCTCCAGTCTGAAAGGGAGAGGCAGGCGGTCCTCTTCAACCAGATATGGAAGAGCCAGAAGTGGTGGCAGAGCGTAATAGACGCGATAAAAGATTATATCTTTGTCCTTGACGGCGATTACAGGATACTGAGGACGAACAAGGCGTTTGCAAACCTGTTTGGAAGAGAGCCCGCCGACATTATCATGGCCCCCTATTATGAACTCTTCGGCCTTAAGGAGCCCCATGAGTGGTGCATAGTATCGGAGGAAAAAAACAGGTCGTGCGGGGGGGCCGTCGAGAGGAAGATAAATGATACGTTTTATCTCGTAAGCTGTTTCCCCATATTCCATGACCAGCATGATGCCGTGGTCTATATAATGAAAGACATCACCGAGACGAGAAGGCTGAAAGACCAGATCTATCACATGGACAAGCTGTCCTCGTTAGGCACACTCACGTCCGGGGTCGCGCATGAAATCAACAACCCCCTCACCGGGATCATCGGCTATACCGAGATGCTTCTCATGAATGAACAGGGCGAGCCCACCCGGAAGTACCTCAAAAACATATACGAGTCCGCGATCCGGTGCAAAAAGATCGTGGAGAACATGCTCACCTTTTCGCGCCAGAACCCTCCCCACAAAAACCCTGAGGACATCAACGACATCATTGATAAAACGATCGAGCTGCACGAGTATTGGCTCAAATCTACCAGCATAGAGATCGTAAAAAATTACGGTGAAGTGCCCTACACGGCGCTGGACCGTCAGCAGATGCAGCAGGTGGTCCTCAACCTGATTATCAATGCGGAGCATGCTATTTCCGAAAAGGGCGTCAGGGGCAGGATCGAGTTCAATACAGAGTATGACAGAGGACACGACAGCATAGTCATAACTATCTCCGACAACGGGGCCGGCGTCCCCCCGGAAATCCTGCCCAAGATATTCGACCCTTTCTTTACAACAAAGCCGGTGAACGTAGGCACAGGGCTCGGCCTTTCGATAGCGCACGGGATCATAGCCGAGCAGGGAGGGACTATCGAGGCCAGAAGCGAGATAGGGAAGGGGACGTCGTTTATCATTACGCTGCCGAAGATGGGCTGAAGCTGTATTCCTGCCTGTAAGATTTTTCATATGTAATAACTTCTCCTGTAAATTTTCTCTTGCCCATGTGAAGTGAAAGGGTGTAAACTTAATGCAGCTAACTATCCTGAATTAAGGGTCCTTCCCTTTGTTCAGAATGAAAGTATCTAAAGCGAGAGGTTCTAATATGAAGAAAGAAGATTTGTTAAACCGTATTTCGATTAATCCGGAAGTGATGGTAGGCAAGCCGACGATCAGAGGGTTAAGAATTACTGTGGAGCAGATTTTAAAGGCTCTTGCCGGGGGAGTGACGGTAGACGCCCTCCTGGATGACTACCCGGAGCTTGAAAAGGAGGACATCCAGGCAGTTCTTACATATGCGTCTGAGCTGGTAAATGAAGAACGGGTTTTTGCTGTTAAGTAATGGAGCGGCGATTGAAATTTCTGGTTGACGTCGGCGTCAGCAGGAAGGTAGAAAAATGGCTTGCTGAAAATGGCTATGACGCAAAAAGTGTAAGAGATATTGATCCCAAAGCTAACGATGCTGAGATATTACATCTGGCGGTCAATGAAGGTCGCATGGTCATCACAATGGACAAGGATTTCGGGGAGCTTGTCTACAATTCAGGATTGAAACATTCAGGAGTGTTGATACTAAGACTTGAAGACGCAAATGGAGACCGGAAACTTGAAGTCGTAAAGAAAATACTGAGTGATTATACAGATAAGATACAGAATAGATTCTGTGTATTTCAGGACGGAAGATTGAGAATAAAGAAGTAAGATTTTATTTTATGATTTGTCCCGACAACTTAATACAGTAACTTCAGTAACTGAAGAATTTTCTTGGCAGAAACCATGGCCGGTATGGTTTAATTAAGGCATCTTAGTCGCACGTCTTTTCCTTACAAAACAGCAGTAAAAATCGGGTATATTCCCAATGGCGTTGAATCTGTCATCCATGAGAAAGGATGAAAAGCAGTTTCACCTCTTGAGAGCGGAAAAATAGAATGTGTGTCTTTTGGAGAATATTTAAACAAGGGTTACTGTTTCTACGGTTCAGGATGTTCCTTGTGTGTTGAATATTTTGTATAGAACGAGGAATTTTCTTTCTAACGTGCCTATGAATTATCTCGCTACAATAAATAAGGAGAGCAAAATGAAAAATGCGGCCGGTAAATACTTATTACGAGTATTTTTGTACATTGTTCTGTTTTTACTTGTCGGGGTGTTTAATTCTCATGCGTCTGTCATGCAGACGATGAATTATCAAGGTTACTTGTCGGACTCGGGGGGCAACCCGGTAAATGATACAGTGTCGATGACGTTCAGGATTTATAACGCTTCTGCAGAGGGTGCTGTATTATGGGAGGAGACACAGGGAAACGTTCTTGTAATAGATGGTATTTATAATGTAATACTCGGTTCTGTTACTCCCGTCAGTCTTTTGTTTAACGAACAATATTATCTTGGAATAGAGGTTCAATCAGACGGAGAGATGACACCGAGGCAGCAATTTACAGCCGTGCCATATGCCTTCCGGGCTTTGACTGCGGAAACTGTAGCCGATAATTCCATAACCGCAGCGAAGATCGGGGAAAACTGTAAGATTGGGCAACTTCTTGTTAAAACTTATACGGGCTGGCAATGCGCCACTATAGCTATAACACAAAACGGGGCTGGCACATGCACGGAGCAGGGATGCAACTATTATTGCAATCCGCTCTACGGCGATTGCGACAGCAATTGGGCGAACGGCTGTGAAATGGATTTGAGTGCCTCGTCTTCTGATTGCGGGAGTTGTGGGAATGTCTGCCCGTCAGCGAATAATGCATCAAGCGATTGCATTAGCGGTTTGTGTACGGCCCTTGTCTGCAATTCTTCAGATTATAAAAATTGCGATAATAATATGCAAAACGGCTGCGAAGTCGATATTAAAGCGGACGTGAATAATTGTGGAAACTGCGGCGCAAGCTGTGCTTTGGTGCCAAACGCTACGGAGGCGTGCGTCGGAGGGGCCTGCGCTATTGGCTCCTGTAATAGCGGTTATGCGGATTGCAATGGGCAATATAACGACGGCTGCGAAACGAATTGGAATATTTGTGCCCTTAGTGACGCCTTCAACTGGACCGGCAACACGCGTATGACGGTAGCAGCCGCGAATGGTGTGCTGGCCAATGACCCGGCAAACACCGTCATAAGCGCTGCCGACACCGCTACGACGCTGGGGGGCGTTGTCAACGTAAATACGGCAACCGGCGCCTTCACTTACGATCCGCCGTTAGGTGCGCAGAACCAGGCCGACACATTCACTTACACAGCGGGCGGCGCACCTGTTACCGTGACCATAAACCTTGCTGAGCGTATCTGGTATGTCCGTAACAATGACGCGGGCGCAAACCAGGGGAACGACCAGGCGCCCTTTCTCACTCTTGCACAAGCCGGCGCAGCCTCTGACGTAAACGACACCATCTTTGTCTTTGCTGGAAACGGTACAGCAACCGGCCAGAATAACGGTATTACCCTTCTGAGCGGTCAGAAGCTGATAGGGGAAGGTATTGGGCTAAGCGTCAACGCAAACCAGATAGTTAATGCGGGCGCAAATGCGTCGATTTCAAATGCAGGACTTGCTGTTGG
>JACRHD010000069.1 GCA_016234115.1 Nitrospirota bacterium | reverse complement strand
GTACGTCGCCTTACCTTTCATCGCCAGATACTTCGTTATCGCCGCCGTCAGCGACGTCTTGCCGTGGTCTACGTGCCCTATCGTCCCTACGTTTACATGCGGCTTCGTTCTCTCAAATTTTGCCTTCGCCATAAGTCCTCCTTTTATCCTCCCTTTACCTTCAGCACAATGTCTTCGGCGATATTCTTGGGAACTTCTTCATAGTGGGAAAATTGCATTGTGTAATTAGCGCGCCCCTGCGTCTTGGACCTCATATCGGTAGCATAACCGAACATCGACGAAAGCGGCACCTGCGCCGCAATGACCCTGACATTCGCCCTCTGGGTCATCGTCTGGATCCGACCCCTCCTGGAGTTCAGGTCCCCGATTACATCTCCCATATATTCCTCGGGAGTCACGACCTCTATGCTCATGACCGGTTCCAGCAATACGGCCTTTGCCTTGGCCGCTGCGTTTTTGAACGCCATGGAACCGGCAATCTTGAATGCCATCTCCGACGAATCAACTTCATGATAGGACCCATCGAACAGGGTGACCTTTATGTCAACGACCGGATACCCCGCAAGCACTCCGTTTTCGAGCGCCTCTTTAATTCCTTTTTCAACCGCGGAGATATACTCTCTCGGAATAGACCCGCCGACGACCTTATTTACAAATTCAAAATTGGCCCCACCGGGCTCTAACGGCTCAATATTAATATAAACGTGACCGTACTGTCCACGGCCTCCGGATTGCCTGACGTATTTTCCTTCGGCGGTCGCCTTCTGCCTTATGGTTTCCCTGTAAGCGACCTGGGGCTTGCCGACATTAGCGCCGACCTTGAACTCCCGAAGGAGACGGTCGACAATAATATCAAGGTGAAGCTCACCCATGCCGGATATTATAGTTTGCCCGGTTTCTTCGTTAAATGAAACTTTAAAGGAAGGGTCTTCCTGCGCCAGTTTTCCCAGCGCGACGGAGAGTTTCTCCTGGTCAGCCTTTGTCTTCGGCTCAATGGCAACGGAAATAACAGGCTCTGGGAACTCCATGGCTTCAAGTATTATCGGATGCTCTTTATCGCAAAGGGTATCGCCCGTGAGGGTGCTCTTCAATCCGACTGCCGCGACAATGTCTCCGGCCTTCACTTCCTTGATCTCTTCCCTCTTGTTGGCATGCATCTTCATAAGCCGGCCGATACGCTCCACCACGTCCTTCGTCGAGTTATAAATATAGGAACCCGAGGCCATCGTACCCGAGTAAACTCTTAAGAATGTAAGCTGACCTACAAACGGGTCCGTCATTATTTTAAAGGCCAGCGCGGAAAAGGGCACACTGTCGGAGACGGTCCTGAAAATTTCCTCGCCTGAATCCGGATCAATCCCGGCAACCGGGGGTATATCAAGCGGGCACGGCAGGTAATCAATTACCGCATCAAGGAGCAATTGCACCCCTTTGTTCTTAAACGCCGAACCACAGAGTACCGGCGTAATCTTCAAATCAACCGTGCCCTTCCGTAACGCCCTTTTTATAAGGTCGGGGCCTACTTGTTCTGCCGCTAAATATTTTTCCATGATCGCCTCATCGCAATCAGCAAGGGCCTCCAGCATCTTCTCCCTGTATTCAAGCGCTTGAGGAAGAAGGTCTTCGGGTATTTCAGTTTCAACATATTTCGCGCCCAATGTCTCGTCATCGTACACATATGCTTTCATGTTCACAATGTCGATACACCCCCTGAAGTAGTCTTCCTTGCCGTAAGGGATCTGTACCGGGACAGGCACTGCGCCGAGCCTGTCGATCATGGACTTGACGCTCATAAAGAAATCCGCGCCCATCCTGTCCATCTTGTTTATGAATGCGATCCTCGGCACCTTGTATTTTTCAGCCTGCCTCCAGACTGTCTCCGACTGGGGTTCGACCCCGGAGACCGCGTCAAACAACGCAACCGCGCCGTCAAGGACCCTCAGGGAACGCTCCACTTCAATCGTGAAGTCAACGTGCCCGGGTGTATCTATGATATTAATCCTGTGGTCTTTCCAGAAACACGTTGTGGCGGCGGAGGTGATAGTGATGCCCCTCTCCTGCTCCTGCGGCATCCAGTCCATGACGGCGGTGCCTTCGTGGACTTCTCCTATCTTATACGTTACCCCCGTATAATAGAGAATGCGCTCCGTGGCAGTCGTCTTGCCGGCGTCTATATGCGCCATGATGCCTATGTTCCTGGTTTTTTGCAATAATATGTCTAACACTGTCTCTACCTCTACCATTACCATCTATAGTGAGCAAATGCCTTGTTCGCTTCGGCCATCTTGTGGGTGTCTTCCTTTTTCTTGATGGACGAGCCGGTATTGTTGGAAGCATCCAGCAATTCGCCGGCCAGCTTTTCACTCATCTTCCTCTCTCCTCTTGCCAGGGAATAATTAATGAGCCACCTGAACGCCAGCGCCATCTTCCTCTGGGGCCTGATATCGACAGGCACCTGATATGTAGCGCCGCCGACGCGTCTCGATTTGACCTCGACAACGGGCTTTACATTCTCCAGGGCGGTTTTAAAGACTTTCAGCGGATCATTTCCGGTCTTTGACTTGATGACCTCAAATGCGTCGTAACATAATTTTGCCGCCACGGACTTCTTGCCGTGCTGCATAATCGCGTTAATAAATTTGCTCACGACCTTGCTGTTGTAAATAGGGTCCGGCAAAATCTCTCTGTTTGTAACGACTCTTCTTCTCGGCATACGTATTTACCTTCTTGCTATTTTGGTTTCTTGGCGCCGTACTTCGACCGCCCCCGTCTGCGATCGGTCACGCCAAGTGTGTCGAGGGTGCCTCTTACGATGTGATATCTCACGCCCGGAAGGTCCTTGACCCTTCCGCCTCTTATAAGAACAATGGAATGCTCCTGAAGATTATGACCCACGCCGGGGATATAAGCGGTGACTTCCATTTTATTCGTCAACCTTACCCTTGCCACTTTTCTCAGGGCCGAGTTGGGCTTTTTCGGGGTTGTTGTGTAAACCCTCGTGCACACGCCCCTTCTCTGAGGACAGTTCATGAGCGCCGGGCTCTTTGTCCTGTTGGGTATCGGTTTCCTGTTGTTCTTTACCAGTTGTGCTACTGTCGGCAACTTTCCTCCGTTAATACTACGATTGAGTTATTTTATAACAGGATTATATCATCCTTGGGAAAACCTTAAAAGTTTATCAGCGAGAATTTTTTTTGTCAATAGGTCAAAAGATTTTTTTAATTTTTTATTTTTTTTGTCGTTCTCACCGCGGGCAGACGCATCGGGATTAAAGTCAGTATCCGTTTTTCAGCTTCCCTACAGGGGGATTCCCCCTCAATGCGTCGGGATGAACGACAAACAATCACAGATTTTAACAGACCCTGATTATTCCCGGAACTGCCCGGCGAGGACTTTGAAAGTATACCTTTTCAATGCCCCATATGTCCAGCCGCCCCGGTTCTTCTATGAAATCCCGCGGTAATCTCACTGTAATCTTTCGCCTTTTTCGGCTGTTAAAGTTACAGTTCAAAATACCGATAAAGGATACCATGCAGCACACCTTAGAAACAATTTCAATTCAGGAGGAAGCATGAGAAAAGCAGTTTGGATTTTTGCGGCGATATTGTCGCTGACGCTCGCTGCCTGCAGCGGAGGAGGAGCAGGCGGAGGCGGAGGAGCGGACGGGGGATCATCCGACGCATCAGACGTCTATCCGACCTCTCTTGGAGTGGCCTCGCCGCTTGACGTCTCTTCATCCGTAAGTCAACAGTCCGCAAACGCGGGTTTTCTTTCAAGGGTCCTGGCGTTTATCAACATATTGAAACCGGCGACTCCCGCGTATGCCGCCGACTCTTCAGGATTTTCCATGGCCGACCAGCTCTCTACTTTGAACAGCATAATAAGCGGCACATCCATCGGCAGTTGCACCTTTGATCCCCAGTTGTTTTTTACTACCGAGACATTCACGAATTGCTACGGGCCGACAGTTGACTACACCGGCCATGCCGACGCAGGCGCGGAACCGGCGGACGGCCAGCTCCCGTCGGGAGATTTGGGTCTATGGAACGCCACTGAGACCGACGGCTCCGGGACCGCCTGCTCCGCTATGACGCTGAACAATAAAATGAAAAAGGTCAGCGCCAACGCCTTCGGCTCACTGCAGGTGGCGGCCGACCTGGTATGCGTCTCCAATGCAAACGGTATTGCGCTGCCTTCAAACAGCTCTTCCGATCTGACCGCCGCCATGAACGATATGGTTGCTTCAATGGTAATGCCTCCGGGCGTTACGGCGATAGCCTTCAACAGCGCCGCACTCTCCCATTCCGACGCCTCCGGCATCAACGAATATTCCTATGCCGTAGACGTCGATCTCACTTACGATGACGGGGGAGTCCCCAAGACGATGAACGTGATACTGGATATGACGCACCGGGCGCTCTCCGCGACGACATACACCGGAAGGATATCCTTCAGCTACAACGGCAATGACCCCATCGGCAATTGCGCGGCCACAGGCTCGTCGGATATCACGAGGGCGGGTTCGATTCTGTATTCAATGGATTCGGGCGGCCAGCTTTCTCTGGATGTCAGGAACGCCGACTTCTGCGGGACCGGCGGAGACCCCTTTGCGGACGGGCTCGTCGATCCGACCGACAAATTATCCGAGACAAACCTTACGGGATGGGGAAATAATTTCAGCAGGTTCATCGCGAACATGGTCCCCTCTACAATGGATGGAAGCTACTCCTACGCATGGCAGGCCGGACCCCAGGACGGCAATACCCGCGTCTTCAATATCACCCTTGAAAACAATTCAGGGGTGCGCTCCGGGGATTCCTATTTCGGCTTCGGAGACGATATCGCAGCAACGGACGGAACAGTTAAAGGCTTCATATGTAACTGGGCTGGGCCGGGCAACACCCATTTGCCGATGCAGGCCTTTATTCAGGCCCAGCAGATAGAGGAGGACACCGCGACGAAAATCTTTACCCCCGTCGCATCGTACATAATGTATGACCCTGTAAACAATTGCGACTCGGCTACCGGCACTTTCTCTTATAAAAGATTCGACGGCAGCGGAAATCTCGCCATGATTACAGATGATACGGTTGTCCTGGATTTACAGGCATTCGCGACTTATTCCTCCGGTTTTACCGCTCCGACGGCGCCGGCGAATTTCTAAGGAAGACGATCAGGAGGCAGGTGTCTGATCACCTGCCTCCAATCGCGACGCCTCGCAGACTTATCATTCGGCCCGCATCGGCAGAACACTTCCGGCCAAAAAGACGCCCCGTTATGAATTCTTTCCTCTTCTGACGTAAAGTCCGCATACAACTACTGTCCCGCCGGCCAGAAAGAGGACGGGGCCTGCAGGTTCGGGAGCGACAGACATACTGTAGGTCAGAGAGCCGCTGCGTAAATCCGAAGCGCCTGACTGATCGACGCCGGTATCGGCCCTCAGCCAGAAATCGACCCTGATTTCATCCTGCACAGGCGTCGCAATAGTGAGTGTCCGGCTGCCTTCAAAAGCCTGCGAAAGAAGGGTCGCTGAAGTAGTCGCGTCCTGCACCGTTATCCATCCTTCAATTCCCTCGGGATCATACTCATAGGAAAACACGAAAAAGGGAAGCGAAGCCGTGTAGGTCCCGGTAAACCCGGCGGCTGACGACGCATGAGCGGGATAGTCGTGCGACTGCGCCCCGACATACATTGTTGAAGCGGTTATCTCGCTTTCGGCATATTCAGTGAATGTGCCGGAGGAATAGGAGTCATTAAAGTCCACATGCGCGGAAACAGGGGCCAGGGTCCCCGAAGCAATGTTCCATTCACCGTAGTTCAGGCCCCAGGCCCACGCCTTATATTGGTGTGTGCTCCATGGCACCGTATCGGCCCCGGCCCATAACGGCAGGATCAAAATCCAGATTGCAACCAAGACGGAAAATAATTTTTCATCTCTGATCTTCTTCATGTAAGTCCCCCCATTTTTAATTATTGTCGATCTACAAATGCGCTGAACAGCCCTGCGAAAATTCCTCCTTTCTCCCCCCGACTCAAGAGGTGATTGCAGACGTTTTAATCCGTTGACGACTTTTGCCGGGAGTGAAGACGGCGCATGGGAATTCTCCCTCGGCACGATCTTCACGGCAGACATTAAAACGAAATCAGTAGTGAATAAGAACCCGGAAAAATCTTACAGTATCCTATGGAAAAATTCAAGGCCTCTCCTGCTTCCCCGATTCACCATCAAGAGACAAACCACAGAGACCACAGAGGAAAAAAATAAATATTAATCCACAGATTATACTGATTAACACAGATGTATTTAGAAATATTGTTTCAATCTGTGAAATCTGTGTAATCTGCGGATAAATAAAT
>JACRHD010000064.1 GCA_016234115.1 Nitrospirota bacterium | reverse complement strand
TGAAGGTACTGCTTCAGAGGATGAAAATTCTCATGCCGAACAGAGCCAAGATTATTGAAAATGTAGTGAAGAAAATCGCCTGATCTGAAGCGTAACCCGCCAGATTAATTGACTTTCAAATTTTGAACTGCGGAAGATGGGTTAATCAGTGTAATCTGTGGATTAATATTTATTTTTTTCCTCTGTGGTCTCTGTGGCTTGTCTCTTGATGGTGAATCAAGGATGAGGGGGGCAAGCGGGTACGAATTTCAGGGGGGGCAGGATGCGGGGCCGGCCCCTTCAATATATTTCCTCAGCACCAGCGCCGCATTGGTCCCGCCGAAGCCGAAGGAATTTGTAATCGTATAATTAATCTCTTTCCTGTCGGATGTTGCATGGTTAAGGCGGCAGACCGGGTCCGGGTCGTCAAGATTAACAGCAGCAACAAGCATACCTCTGTAAATTGAAAGAGAGGCGATAGCGGTCTCAATTGCCCCGGCGGCCCCTAACATATGTCCCAACATGGACTTGCAGGAGCTTACCGGGATGTCTCGCGCATGACCGCCGAAGACCCTCCTGATCGCTTCCGCTTCAGCAGCGTCGCCAAGAGGCGTTGATGTAGCATGGGCGTTAATATGGTCCACGTCTTCGACATGGACCTTCGCGTCACTTAAAGCCTTTTTCATCGCCAGGGCCTCTCCTTCGCTGTCGGGCTTTGTCTGATGAAAGGCGTCGGACGATGCGCCGTATCCCGCTAATTCGGCGTAAATCCTCGCCCCTCGCCTCAGGGCGAGCCCGAGTTCCTCAACAACGACAATCCCCGCGCCCTCGGAAATCACAAAGCCGTCCCTGCCCCTGTCAAAAGGCCTGCTCGCTTTCTGCGGCTCGTGGTTCCTCTTTGAAAGCGCACCCGAGGCCGCATATCCTCCGACGGCCAGTTTACAAATAGGGGCCTCGGACCCTCCGGCAATGGCAATGTCAATGTCGCCGCAACGAATCATTCTTGCCGCCTCACCGATTGCATTTGTACCCGATGCGCACGCTGTTGAAATGCCCAGAGAAGGTCCTGTTATGCCGAATTTCATGGAAACTGAAGAAGCCGCCATGCTGACTGTGCTTGCGGACATAAGGTACGCGGAAAAAGGGCCGCCTTTCATGAGGTGTCTTTCCACGGCCTTCTCCAGGCTGGCTATTCCCCCCCTGCTGGAACCGATTACGACTCCCGCGGAGTTTAAGAGTTTGGAGTTAAGAGTTAAGAGGTTAGTATTAATCCCCGCGTTAGCAAAAGTGGGGGGATTCAACTCTTGACTCATGACTCTTGACTCCCGACCCACCAGACCCGCGTCCTTCAGCGCCATTGTCGCCGCCGCAACCGCATAATGGACAAACGGGTCGAGCCTCCGGATTTCTTTTTTATGGAGATATAGTTCAGGAGAGAAATCCTTTAATTCCCCGGCGATCCTGCTTGAGAGGCCGGAGGGGTCGAACTTCGTTATCGGGCCGATGCCTGAAACTCCCTTCATCAGATTGTTCCAGACGGTCTCCATGTCATTGCCCAGCGGGGTCACCGCTCCGAGGCCCGTAATCACGACTCGTCTCATAGAAAGATATATTAGCATAAGGCGCTGATTCCCCTCGTTGCAAAAGAGGGGGCAGGGGAGATTATCGGACAAATGTTTTTATGGCTCATCGCGTAAGAGTGTGGGTTAACACAGCTTGTAAGCAACGTCATTCCCGAAGTTTTTAATCGGGAATCCATCGCCTCAAGAAGCAATTGCTTCCGCCTTTATCCGCTCTTTAAGCGCCCATCTTCCTGAACAAGCTTTATTATCCTCTGCTCTTTTAAAAGAAAATTATTTATATTCATTGGATTCCCGCTAAACTGACTGCGGGAATGACGCTTTTGTTAATTGAAATCACCCACACTCTTCCACGATGAGCCGTTTTTATTTTAAAATCTCCCTTCCCCCCCCTTTTCCAAAAGGGGAAACATAGAAAAAATATTTCCCAGACGTTAATATATCCTCATGTCCGGGATCGATGACGCGGAATTGCTTTTCAGAAAGGGCCTCAACTGAGCGCAGTCGATATTGGCGGCTTACGGGGTTAAGCTTGGAATTGATTACGGAACGGCATTGAGGCTTGCCAATCCCTTCGGTGGGGGAATGGGCAAAACAGGTGAAACCTGCGGCGTCGTGACCGGGGCGTTGATGGTCCTCGGGTTAAGATACGGAACATCCGATGCGTCCGATAAAAAGGCCGATGGGCTGGCCTATGAATCAGGGAGGGAGTTCATCAGGAAGTTCATGAAACGGAATGCCTCTCTGTCGTGCAGGGAGCTGACGGGCTTTGATGTGCGCACCCGCAAGAAGCTGACCGCCGACCGGGACAGGGTCATTTTTGATTTGTGCCCGAAGTATGTATTGGATGCGGCGGAGATACTGGAGGAAATGCTGTGAAAAAGCTCACTCATATCGACAGGGAAGGCAGGGCCGCCATGGTTGACGTCGGCGATAAGCCGGCAACCAGAAGGGAGGCCGTTGCAAAGGGGACGATCTCCATGAAAAAGGAAACCCTTAGCCTTATAGCTGACAATAAGATCACAAAAGGGAATGTCTTTGAAACCGCGCGGATAGCCGGAATAATGGCTGCAAAAAAAACTTACGAGCTTATTCCGTTATGCCACCCGCTGAACATCACATCCGTTACAGTGGATTTTGATTTGGACCATAAAAAAAATATGGTCAATATCGAGGCCACAGTCAGGTGCACCGGACAGACAGGGGTCGAGATGGAGGCCCTGACAGCGGTTTCCGTCGCCGCCCTCACGATTTATGACATGTGCAAGGCGGTGGATAAAGCCATGGTCGTTTCCGGCGTCATGCTCATGGAAAAACGCGGGGGGAAGAGCGGGGAGTGGAGACGTTAATGAGTGCTTACTTGTACCTCTTCACCTCAAACCTGTAAAGCTCAACCGGCTCACCGGTGAAAATGCCCGCTTTCATGGACGCGATCCTGACCTGCTCATCCGCGTCGTCAACCCCTTCGATGTCCGGCAGCAGGAGCCCCCTGCGTCCGCCGCTTTTTACGATGACGCCGTATTTGCGCGGGTCGAGCTGCTTCTTGTCCGCAACCTTCTCCGGGGTCATTAAGACATCGACTGTAAATTCGAGTTCATCCAGTTCGGCCCTGGTAATCGGCGCGAACCTCGGGTCGCATGAAGCCGCGCTTACGGCATTATGGATAATCTCGTACGCGACGTTTTCGGCGCAGGGTGAGAAAGTGCCGAGGCATCCCCGCAGCTCGCCTCTTTTCTTGATGCAGACAAATACGCCTGCCTTCTCCGTCATTTCAGGCGCAAGGTCCGCCGGAAGCGGGATTTTTTCCCCTGTGGCGACATAATGTTCGACTGCCGCCCTGGCGAGTTTTACGAGAGGGTGCATATTCAGTCGCCGGATGAAATTATTTGAAACTTGCATGGGCTGTTCATTTGTCCATTCCCTTGAGGTATCTGAAGAAATTCCGGTAATATATAAGGCTTGAAAGCGCCATGGCCCCGCCGAATCCGATGTATATAACGGAAAGGTAATGCCTCGGCATATGCGAGCTTCTGAGCGCCATTCCCATCCCGATCATAACGCCGATAATCAGGTAGCTTTTCCACGGCTGAAAGGCAAAGACGCAGACCCGGCCTTCTTTTGAAAGGATGCGCTCTGAATTCCTGGATACAATTTTTGAAAAACCGAAGATGTGTATCGAAAAAGCCAGAATTGTCCCGGCGGCCCCTGACAGAAGGACATGTTGAGATGACGCCCCGGACAGCCATTTAACAGCAAGTCTCAGGAGCATAATTCCTGCAACGCTCCATACGACTCCGGACAGGACAATCAGAAATCTCTTGTCGACCGAAGGATTGAATTTATTTATCCCTGAAGACATATACCCGCGTTAAGCCTTTCTTCAAACTCCCTGGTCTTGCCCCCCAGCTCCGCATGCAGCCGCTCTAATTCGCTAAAAAGGGCCTCGATCCGGGAGGTCGATGCGTGGATGTCCTTTGAGAGTCTCCTGATGGTCTCGCCGTCGCCCTTGACGGAGGCGTCGAGAATATCCTTGTTGTCCTGCCCCGTCTTTTCTTCAAGGCCGATAATCTCGTGTTCGATCTCTTCGATCCTCTTTTGAAGCGCCCCCAGCGTCCTCGATTTTTCATTGATCAGTTCAGCGCGGGCGCGCCGCAGGAGTTTCCTGTCCGCGGTCCTGCCTTCGCCCGCTTCGGCTTCAGGCCGCGCCGGAAGGTCTTCATTTTGCCATCCGACCCTGTCCAGGAAGTCCTGGTAAGCGCCTTCAAAGAGCGTTGCCTTTCCGTTATCAAAGACAATGAGCCGCGTCGCTATCGCCCGCAGTATCATTTCGCTGTGGGTGACGATGATTACCGCGCCGCTGAATTCATCGAGCGCCTCAAGCAGGGACTCGGCGGACTCCATATCGAGATGGTTTGTAGGCTCATCAAGCATCAGCATGTTGGCAGGGCCGACGAGCAGCTTGCCTAACAGCACCCTGCTCTTCTCGCCGCCGGAGAGGACGCTGATTTTCTTTAACGCGCTGTCTCCGGGAAACATCATGACGCCGCAGATATTTCGCGACGCGCCCCTGTTATGATCAGGGTGCGCGTCCATGATCTCTTCTTCTACGGTCTTCTGCGGGTCCAGCCTGTTTATATTCGTCTGGCCGAAATAAGCCGGCTTCAGGTCCTGATGCTGACGCGCCGAGCCGCCGACAGGGGCCAATTCACCGGACAGAAGGTTCAGGAGAGTGGTCTTGCCTTTTCCGTTTTTGCCTATAATGGCGATGCGGTCCCCTTTCCCGACAAAAAAGCTCAAACCGTCAATCAGCAGGTCCCCGCCTTCAAACCCGAAAGACAGGTCCTTTACTTCCATAAGCCGTTTCCCTGTAAAAGGGGCAGCCCTGAATGAGAAATCAAGGTCCTTTGTGTCGGACAGTTTTTCGAGCCGTTCCTTTTTCTGAAGCGCCTTGATCCTCGATTGAACAGCCCTCGCCTTGGTCGCCTTGGCCCTGAAACGGTTTATGAACTGCTCGGTCTCTTTCCGCTTTTTCTCATCGTTTGTCCGCGTCTTTTCATACACCTCTTCCTCAAGGAGCAATTGCTGATATACATTGTCCGTGGGGCCGGCCGCCTTCCTTGTCCTGCATCGGTGTATTGCCATAGTATGGGTGGTGACGCTGTCCATAAATAAACGGTCATGCGTAATAATGACAAGCTCTTTTTTCCAGGCGCTTAAAAACCGGGAAAGCCAGCGCAGCGATACGATATCGAGATAATTTGTGGGCTCGTCAAGGAGAAGGAGGTCCGGGTCCGAGACAAGGGCCTTTGCGAGGTTCAACCGCACCTGAAAGCCCCCGGACAAGCGCATGGGATCAAGGCCCAACTCATCGGCGGCAAAGCCTAAACCCATGAGGATGGTCTCGGCCTTGTAGCTCTCATCCACGCCGTCGACAGACGACGGAAGGCTCAGACACGTCTCATCCAGGACTGTATCCGCGGTCATGCGGATGTGCTGGGAAAGATGGCCTATCCTGTATCCTGCGGTGATGCTTATAGAGCCGGAGTCCGGATGCTCCTGCCCTAAGATCAGCCTGAAAAGTGTAGTCTTGCCGTGGCCGTTTCTGCCGACAAGCCCGACCCTTTCACCCGGATTTATTGTGAAGCCCGCGTTATCAAAGAGTACCTGCCGACCGTATGCTTTATGTAAGTTGCTGACCTGGATCATTCTTCTCCAACACAGCCGCTTGAACGGCTTGAACGGTTTGAACGGCTTGAACCGTTAATTAATATGGTACTACTTAACTTTCACTGATTTCCACTGGTCCATGAACAACGGCTCAAGCGGGTCCAAACGGCCCATGCCGTCTTTTCCACGACGGGAAGAAGCCTGATATTTTTTGCCAAAACAAGTATTATATACATATCAGAAAATTGTCTGCTTACAGACTAAAAAATTCAAAGGAGATTTAAATGAAGAAATCCACAATGCTATTTGTCCTCATGCTGACTTTGGCGCTGACGGGAGGCGCAAACAGCGTTCATGCTTTTTCACAGGCGTCGCCGCCGCAGGGCAGCCCGGGTGCGGACCCCGTGACAATGTCTGCTATTTCAGGCAAAGTCGTCGAAGCACTGGACAGCGGCGGTTATACTTATGTCAATGTCGAGAAAGACGGGAAGAAGACATGGGTCGCCGTTCCGCAAATGAAGGTGAAGGTAGGGCAGAACATATCATTCCGTCCCGGAGCGGAAATGGGAAGTTTTACGAGCAAGACACTGGACCGTACGTTTGATTCCATAATCTTTTCGGCCGGTGTTATCCAGCAGCCGGATGCGAAGCCTGCCGACAAGACGGCGGCCGGTAAAAAGGCGGACGCACCCGCGGTCAAACCGGCAAAGGTTGAAAAGGCCCCCGGCAAAAACGCATACACGGTAGCCGAGCTTCATGAAAAAAGCGCCAAACTTGAAAAGAAGGGCGTTGTGGTCAAGGGCCAGGTCGTTAAATATTCACCCGGCATCATGGGGAAGAACTGGATACACCTTCAGGACGGAAGCGGTGACTCTTCAAAGGGCACCAATGACATCCTTGTTACATCGCAGGACGTTGTAGCAGTGGGTGACGTTGTTACGGCAAAGGGGACACTGTACACGAACAAAGACTTCGGCAGCGGCTACAAGTTCGCCGTGATCGTGGAGGAGGCCGGCGTCAAGAAATAGCATCAAATGGATTATTTTATTTCTCCGGTATCGGACCAGGATGTAAAGAAGGAAAAACAGAAGGCGCGGGACCTGCGAAAGACCCGGTGGTGGAAGGACAAGTGTACAGAGGGAAGGTGTTATTACTGTGGTGAGGAGGCCCCGTCACACGAGCTGACAATGGACCACGTCGTGCCCGTTATCCGGGGAGGAAAATCAGTAAAGAACAACATTGTCCCCGCTTGCAAGACCTGCAATAACAAGAAAAGATATTCTCTTTCCATTGAATGGGAAGAATACGCGCAGCGGTTGAAAAAAGAGGATGTCTGATAATAACAATCTATTAAGGTCTTTCCGGAAAGGCGTTCCTGCGGGATCGAAGGGTCCCCTTCCGGGGCGCGTTAGTAGCGCCCCGTCAAACCATGGGAAATCCTGAAGGACCATTTTGAAAGGTAAAAAAACATGACTGACAAGCATTCCGCAGGCGGAGATATCGAAGCCTGGTGTACAAAATGCAAACTTGCCTTAGGGCACACAATAATCGCTATGGTCGGCAATTCTCCCAAAAGGGTCAAATGCAATACCTGCGACGGAGAGCACAATTATCGCGCCGGCCGGACTGAAAAGAAAGTCAGGGCAGCATCGGAAAAGGCGCCGACGCGAAAATTAAAATCCCAGGAGAAAAATTATAACGACTATCTGTCCCGGCTCGCAGGGGCGGACATGACCAATGCCAGGAAATACAGCATCAAAAGCGATTTTAAAAAGGATGAGGTGATAGACCACCCCCAATTCGGGATCGGGATCGTTGTAGCGGTAATCCAGCTCAATAAAATAGACGTCCTGTTCAGGGACAGCCACCGGCTGATGGTGCAAAATAGAGAGTAGAGGCAGGCGTCGCTGAAAGGCTTTTCGGGATAAAAAACGTATGCTGCTGAACCATGCGGGTGTCGTCAATAAAAGCAAAGAAGAGGCCCTCCGCTTTTACAGGGACTTTCTGGGTCTTGCCGTCCTTAAGGAAGCCGTGATCTCAAAAGAGTTGTCAGGTCGCTTGTTCTCTGTCGACAGGGACGTAACGATGCTGGCCTTCGGGAAGGAGGGGGTAAAGATCGAGGTGTTCATCTGCCCTGAATGCAGGCGGCCCCAGCCGGATTTCAGCCATATCGGGTTATTGCTCGAGAATTTTTCAGAAGTGATGGAAAAGGCGCCCTCTGCCGGTGTCGAGGTCATAACCGGAAAAACAAAAGAGAAGACAGTTTATTTCATCAGGGATTTTTCAGGTAATCCGGTCGAGATAAAGCAGTTATAGGTCCGGTTCGGAGAAGAGTTTCGCCTGGTCTTTCCTCAGTTGAGGGAAGTTCGCCTCCGGCAGATGAAACCTGTTTTTGAATATCCTGTTCATTACCGATATTAACTGGCGGAACTTGTAGGCGTCATGGTGGGAATCCCCTCTCTGTTCCGACATACGCCAGCTTTGCTCATCGGATATGCGCAGTTCCAGAGACAGCGTGTGCTGTTCCGTCATTTTATCAATCGAATGTCTCCCGGCGAACTCGGGCGTCCCGGGCATCATTATCCCGTTAGTTCCGGTCTTGCGGTGAAGCGGCACGCAAAAATTTATCTTGCACTGGAACTTCCTGTGACCCGAGGACGAGTGGGGGTTATTGGCCGTATTGACACTGAGGGATTTGTAGAAGCTTTTCGCATTTTCGAGCAGCTCATCTTCTGCGGCGACCGCGTCCCGGCCTTCACTCCTGCAGATACTGATATTGAGGCTTTTTACGGCTTCCATCATGTCTTCGGGACCGTCAAACAGCGTCTGTGTTATGGACGAGGAAAGTGTGTTGTCCTGCAGGATGACGCCCCTTTTCTGCAGGGCATGAAACAGCTTTAACGTATCGTTCCTGCTCTTGAGGATAAAAGTGATTGCAAGGATGTCCCTGATGTCGTTCGCTTCCGCTTCAAGGCTCTTGCCTAACTTTGTAAACATACTTTCCGGGCTCTTCAGCCTTGACTCAATCCTGACAAGCTCCACTTCAACTCCGTCCCCGCTGTCAAAGACCAGGCATCCTCTCTCTGTGTCGTAATTGACAAATTCTTTGAGCTTGAGAAAAAAAGTGGATATTTTGACAAAGGCCCTCTGTGCCGGTTCTCTCTCAGGGAGACGGCCCGGCTTATGCCACTGATAATTGTATAAGTCATTGAGGCATTGCCCCTGCATCTGCAGGAACAACCCAAGCTGGGCGCAATCGTTGATGTCCTGGCTGTCTTCTTCAATCGACTTTATTAAATGGGCCACCTTCAGTACGGAACAGGCCATCTGCTGCCACCCCCCGGGGACGTCGAAGTTTATGCCTTTGTATCCGTACATGACCCGGGGATACTTTCGCGAAGAGGCCATCAGAAACAGATGCCTCGGGTCCTCAAATACCATCTCCCTGAAATCGCGCCTCTGCAGTGTCGCCTCGATGTCCCGGACGTCTTTCATACAATCCATATACATAACACGGTTTGATGAATTCAGGGCCTTCAGCCTTTCCAACTGCTCTTTTAGAAAAGGTAACAGGTAATCAAGACAATACCGGTAAGCCTGTTCAACATACCCTGTGGCCCGCTCTTTTTCGCCTGCCTCCAGCTCATCGCAGCCGTAAGCATCAAAGCCCCGGTTACCCATCATTTTTGTCGCCTGCCTTAAAGCGGACCCGTAATTCATGGCCCTTAACAGGAGATAAGGGGTCATTTCGCTTCTGTCAAGGATAGAGCCGAATATTTCATGGTGGAGTTCCTGTCCCGCGACCTTATGTTTCATCCTGAAATTCTCCATCTTAATATTGAAATCAGTCAATGCCATATCTGCAATTTATCAACCTGTAAGCAGTCGGGCCGCTGACCCATGCAGCCCCTCTTTGCCTGCGGCCGGGCATTATCAGGATAATTAGCCAAAAACGTGCCCCCCCCAATTAGCCCCGGATTCACCATCAAAAGACAAACCACAGAGACCACAGAGACCACAGAGGAAAAAAATAAAATATTAATCCACAGATTACACTGATTAACACAGATGTATTTAGAAATAATTTTTCAATCTGTGAAATCTGGTAATCTGCGATAAATAAATCTCTTCTCTGTGACCTCTGTGGTTAGGTGGTGGATTCCGGTAGCAATCAGCAGTCAGCACTTAGCCAAGGCTACCGGACATCCACCTTCCCGAGGAGATCCAAACATCTCGCCCATCTCGGCTGAAATTGTTCAAACCGTTCAAGCGGTTCAAGCAGTTCATACAATCACAACTGAATCTTTCGTCCCGCGCCCATTGCGGACAAACTTGTCGGCATAGGGATCATTGACCCAAAGCTTGCCGTCAATAAGATACCTGAATCTGTACTCTCTGTTAGTCCCCAATTCAATCGATATTACAAAGTCCCCGTTTTCAAGCCTCGTCATAAACGACCGGGAAGGGTCCCAGTCATTAAAGTCGCCGGCGATCGCGACATTGCGGACATTCCTGGCCATGTCCCTCAGCAGCCTGAAGGTCACAGTGCATTTTGCGCCGCTATGATCGTACTTCCTGATTAGCCCCAGCCTGTAAATGCCCTTCGGGGCAGAAACGGGAGCATACGCGGCAGGCTGTCCGCCGGTCTTATCAGGAGCCGAATAATCCGGGTCCGGAGAGTACAAGTAATCGACCGGGATATTTGAACGGGCAAATATTCCTCCGAGAATCGCCTCCTGAATGCCCCTGTCTTTCATCCTGAAATTGATTCCCGCCAGACACCCTTTTCCTTCCTGTTTCTTCCACACAATGTCCCCGAAGACAGAAGCAGTGTCCCCGCCTCCATCGGGCCCGATGACCAGCTCCAGGTTTTCATAGAGAATAAACCTGAAATCACGAGCGCTGATGCCGAGTCCCTCACAGGACAGGTCCATGGCCGATCCGGAGAAATAATCTTTGGCGCCGTAAGTGGGCCTGAACTTTACCGCGAACGGACAATCAAACCTCTTATATCGTCTCCTGCTTTTCAATCTCGACCTTCCTCATCTTATTTTATTCATTTATCCGGGTTTCTGCATCTTTGTTGTCCCTGGGCCGGGATTTCCATGAAGAAATTTTTTCTACCGGCGTATGAAATACCATACATGGTTGTCAACTTTTCAAAACACCGGAAGGCCCTATTTTAAATAAGAATCATTCTATTTCGTGGGGTTTGGCTGGCCCGGCATTGCTGGCATCCTCATTGCTAATAATACGGCAAGTGCACTTGAAGACGATTGAATACTGTGAAGAACCCGTAGAAGCAATGTTTGCGAACGGCCCGATACGGGCCGAGAATTTTTAATTAACCGGCATAAAGACCATAAGGAGGAAGCAATGACGCTGACAGAACTTAGTGAATCAATCAAGAAAATATGTATGGGATGTAAGAAGTGCGACCCTTGCTGTACAGGCAATGTACTGAAAAAATGCATTGAAAATGACAGATTCGCCGCCTCGGCAATGAACGTTGTCGTGGGAGCGGAATGAAAAGGGGGGCTTTGCCCCCCTTTTTTTATTTTAAATGTCGAAATACAGGAAAAACTCGTAAGGATGGGGTCTCAATCTCAACGCATCGACTTCTCTTGTCCTTTTGTATTCTATCCATGTCCTGATAGCGTCTTCTGTAAATACATTTCCCTTCATCAGGAACTCGTGGTCGGCCTCGAGGTGGCTCAATGCGTCTTCAAGAGTTCCGGGCATTGTCGGAACGTTTGCGAGTTCTTCCGGCCCGAGCTCATAGATGTCCTTGTCAAGAGGCTCGCCGGGATGAATTTTGTTCTCGATGCCGTCCAGCCCTGCCATCAGCATTGCGGAAAATGCAAGATAGGTATTGCATGACGGGTCCGGGAACCTGACCTCGACCCTTTTTGCCTTCGGGCTCGCGGAGTAAGTCGGGATCCTTATTGACGCCGAGCGGTTTCTCGCGGAATATGCAAGATTGACAGGGGCCTCAAACCCGGGGGTAAGTCTCTTGTATGAATTGGTGGTCGGGTTGGTAAGCGCCGCAAGCGCCTTTGCGTGCTTCAATACGCCGCCGATGTAATAAAGGGCCATGTCGCTTAATCCCGCGTAACCATTGCCCGCAAAAAGCGGCTTGCCTCCCTTCCAGATGCTC
Source organism: Nitrospirota bacterium (assembly GCA_016234115.1). GTDB lineage: Bacteria > Nitrospirota > Thermodesulfovibrionia > UBA6902 > UBA6902 > SURF-23. The sequence continues at coordinate 26,913 of JACRHD010000064.1, read as the reverse complement.
TGGTGGCAATGCATGCCTGAGCCGTTGTCTCCGAAGAGAGGCTTCGGCATGAAGGTTGCGGTCTTGCCGTGCTTCTTTGCAACGTTTTTGATAATGTATTTAAAGAGCATGTTCTTGTCGGCCATGTTGACGAGAGAGTCAAATCTCATGTCGATCTCGGCCTGTCCTGCTGTGGCGACTTCATGATGCTCCCTCTCTACATAAATTCCGCACTTCTGCATCTCCATGACCATTTCAGTCCTTATATCGACCTGACTGTCTGTTGGCGGCACAGGGAAATATCCTTCTTTATGTCTCGGCTTGTATCCGAGGTTCGGGTTTTCCTCACGGCCTGAATTCCAGATACCTTCAACGGAGTCGATGAAATAATATCCGCTGTTTGACGTCTGGTCGAACCTTATCCCGTCAAAGATGAAGAATTCCGCCTCGGGACCGAAATAAGCAGTGTCGCCGATGCCTGTTGATTTCAGGTACGCCTCAGCCTTCTGGGCGATATAGCGCGGATCGCGAGTGTAGAATTCCTTGGTGATAGGGTCAACGATGTTGCAGATAAGGCTGATGGTCGGATACTTCATGAAGGGGTCCATGAAGGCGGTCTTTGGATCGGGGATTATCAGCATGTCCGATGTATGGATAGCCTGCCATCCCCTTATGGACGACCCGTCAAAGCCGAGTCCTTCCTCAAAAATCTCTTCCTTTAATTCAGCTACGGGCACTGCGAAGTGCTGCCAGATGCCGGGGAAATCAAGGAACTTGAAATTCGCCATTACAGCCTTGTTTTCCTGCGCCATCTTGATTACGTCTTTCGGTGTCATTTGCTTAACCTCCTTTTTTGTTTAATCTGTTATACAGATTTCGGTTGCAAGTCAGAAAATCTCCACTTCCCGCTGCAATGCTTTGCGCAACGGGACCCCAGCCCCTCTTTTCCAAAGAGGGAAATATAATTCCCCCTTTGAAAAAGGGGGATGAAGGGGGATTTTGTAAATAGATATTTCGCTACAACTTAAAAAATACCTCGTAAAACTTCTCTGCCCTTCCGTGGTAGACATCATACAGCCTTTCAGTCTCTTCTTTCAATCTGTTTAAGGTCTCAGGCGTGTTTTTGAACCAGTCATAAATAATGTTTTTATCGACCTCGATATGAAACTGAAAGGCATATGCGTTGACGCCGAACCTGAAGGCCTGGTTCGGATATAATGCCGAACCGGCAAGCCTGACAGCGCCTTCCGGTATATCGAATGTCTCGCCGTGCCAGTGAAAGACCTTGAACTTCTTCCAGGTATCCTGGACCACCGGATGCCGTGAAAGGGCCTGCGTGCATTTGTCCTTCAGTCCCTCATGGGTGAGCTCTATGTCGAGCCAGCCGATCTCCTTTTCCCTTCCGGCAAAAACAGTCGCCCCCAGCGCCTTTGCCATTATCTGCGCCCCGAGACATATCCCTAAAATTTTTTTATTACTTGCCGCAAAGTCGCCGACCAGTTTCTCCTCTTCCCTGATATAGGGGATGTTATCATTCACACTCATCGGCCCCCCCATCATTATAAGCGTATCGAAACCGTCATCAGACGGGATTCGCTCACCAGATGACAATTCTACAATATGATAGGGGATTTTCTCTATTTTGAGATAATCCTCTATGGTCCCCGGCCCCTCGGTCTCTATGTTTTTGCAGATTAAAACCGCCATTGTCGCTCCCTTTGAAATTGCCGCTATACTGCTTCCTTGCCGCGTTCGCCTGTTCTTATGCGGACCGTGTTCTCTATCGGGTAGACAAAGATCTTCCCGTCTCCGATCTCCCCGGTCTTGGCATGGGTCTCGATGATTGACACGACCTGGTCCGCTATCTCCTCGGTTACGACCACCTCAATTTTAATCTTCTGGACAAAATTGATGTCATATGACTGGCCGCGGTAGAATTCGGTATGGCCTTTCTGCCTCCCGAACCCCTTGACCTCGGTGACAGTCATACCCTGCACGCCGATTTCGTTAAGCCCGTGTTTGACTTCGTCGAGCTTGAACGGCTTTATGATGGCCTCTATCTTTTTCACGTGTCCTCCAGATTAGAGTTAAGAGTTAAGAGTCAAGAGGTAAGCGAGAGGAGTTCGAAACAAAGTTTGCTGCTCCTAACTCATAACTCTTAACTCATGACTCGTATTTTACTACATATACCCGCTTTCGCCGTGCAGCGAGTGGTCAAGTCCTACAAACTCCGATTGAGCGTCAACTCTCAGACCGATGGTAGCGTCAATGACTTTCAGAATTATATAAGACATTACAAACACAAATGCAATAGTGACAACTACGGCCTCAAGCTGTATGTTGAACAGAGAAGCGTTCCCGAAGAATAAACCGTTCTGCCCCGCCGGGTTTATATCTTTGGATGCAAAGAGTCCCACTGCCAGGGGTCCGATTATCCCACCGACTCCATGCACACCGACAACGTCAAGAGAGTCGTCGTAGCCGAATTTGCTTTTCAGGTTGACGGCCTTGTAGCATACCAGTCCCGCGATAATTCCTATTATTATCGCAGACGCCGGACTGACAAAGCCCGACGCCGGGGTAATCGTTGCAAGCCCTGCGACGGCCCCTGTTGCGGCCCCTAAAACAGTCGGCTTCCCGCGCTGCACCCACTCCGCCGCCACCCATGCTATGGTCGCCGCGCATGATGCGATATGCGTTACCACAAAGGCAGATGTGGCTGTTGCTCCTGAAGCCACCGCGCTTCCGCCGTTGAAACCAAACCATCCGAACCAGAGAATTGAAGTCCCTAATAGTGTCATCGTCAGATTATGCGGGGGCATCGGCTCAACGCCGTGACCTTTCCTCTTTCCAACCATTATAGCCGCAACAAGAGCGGCCACCCCGGAGCTGAGGTGAACGACGATGCCTCCGGCAAAATCCAGCACTCCCCTGTTTCTAAGCCACCCGTCAACTCCCCACACCCAGTGGCAGAGAGGAAAATAGACAAGCGTGCTCCACATCACGAGGAATATTAAATATGCCGAGAACTTAAACCTCTCGGCAAAGGCCCCGGTGATCAGGGCCGGCGTTATGGCCGCAAACATCATCTGGTAAACCATAAAGGTCTGGTGAGGTATGGTTGCCGAATAATCCGGGTTCGGGACCAGCCCTACGCCTTTCAACCCTGCCCAGTCGAGGCTGCCTATCAGATGTCCGATATCCGGGCCGAAGGAAAGGCTGTACCCGTACAAGACCCACAACATCGATACAACTCCAAGCGCGATAAAGCTCTGCATAATCGTACCAAGCACATTCTTCTTTCTGACCATCCCGCCGTAAAACAGTGCAAGCCCTGGGGTCATGAGCATCACAAGGGCGGTTGATATCAGCATCCATGCCGTATCTCCGCTGTCAACCTGCCCGACGTCGCCGGCGAATGTCGTGCCGGGATGCATTAAAATCAGTAAAACCAAACTACTCGCAATAGCGATGAATCTTATGTTCATAGCGCCTCCTTTGAAATCTTCCTGGCTAAATAAGCAAGCGCTATGCCATGTAAAAGCTCTTGATTTTATGTGTTTCTCGGAATATTTTTTACAACAATTTTGTAGCTCCTACATTTTTGTAGGATCTTAAGCCGCCTCCTTGCCGTGTTCGCCGGTCCTGATGCGGACCGTATTTTCTATCGGGTAAACAAATATCTTCCCGTCGCCGATCTCGCCTGTCTTCGCCTTCGTTTCAATGATCGACACCGCCTGGTCCGTTATTTCCTCGGAGACAACTACTTCGATTTTCAGCTTCGGGACAAAATTAATTTCATACGATGCTCCCCTGTAGAATTCCGTATGCCCTTTTTGCCTTCCGAAGCCTTTGACCTCTGTTACAGTCATGCCCTGCACACCGATCTCGTTCAGGGCGCGCATGACATCGTCAAGCTTGAAGGGTTTTATGATCGCCTCTATCTTTCTCATGTTGAATTTCCTCCGTTATCTTGTTATATGTTTTAGGGAGGGGCCGGGTCGGGCCCTTGACCCGTGCCCCTTGACCCACTCTTTAAGACGTATACCCGCTTTCTCCATGAAGCGCGTGGTCAAGACCGACAAACTCCGACTGCGCGTCAACCCGCAATCCCATAGTCGCGTCGAGAGCTTTCAACAAAATGAGCGTCACCACAAAGGAGTATGCCCATGCGGCGCCGATGCTGATGAACTGGCTCGTCAGCAGAGACGCGTTCCCGAAGAACAACCCGTCATTGCCTGCCGGATTAATCGCCTTTGATGCGAACAGACCCGTTGCAACCGCGCCCCAGGTCCCGCCGACGCCGTGAACGCCCACTGCGTCAAGCGAATCGTCGTAGCCTAATTTTGTTTTGAGATTAACGGCCATATAACATAAGGCCCCTGCTACAAGCCCGATGATTATCGAGGAGATCGGGCCGACAAACCCCGAGGCCGGCGTAATCGCTACAAGACCCGCAACAGCCCCTGAGGCAGCGCCTAACGCTGTGGGTTTTCCCCTGTGGGACCATTCAGCCATCATCCAGGACAATGCCGCAGCCGCGGTCGCAATATGGGTCACCACAAATGCAGATGTTGCAAGGGCGCCTGAAGCCACCGCGCTTCCGCCGTTAAAACCGAACCAGCCGAACCAGAGTAATGCCGCGCCTAAAAACGTCATTGTTACGTTGTGCGGCAGCATGGGTTCCTTTCCCAGGCCTTTTCTTTTCCCGACGAAAATCGCCGCGGCCAGCGCCGATACGCCTGAACTGATATGAACGACCAGCCCGCCCGCGAAATCGAGTGCGCCCAAGTTTCTTATCCATCCGCCCACGCCCCATACCCAGTGGGCAAGGGGGAAATATACAAACGTCGCCCATAATATGAGGAACACAAGATACGTGCTGAACTTGAACCTTTCCGCAAATGCGCCTGTAATCAGCGCCGGGGTTATAACGGCAAACATCATCTGAAATATCATAAAGGCCTGGTGCGGGATCGTCGCCGCATAATCCGGGTTCGGCTCAAGGCCGACGCCCTTTAACCCGGCCCATTCAAGACTGCCTATGACGTGACCGATGTCCGGCCCGAAAGACATGCTGTACCCGTAGAGCACCCACACTATCGTAATGACGCCCAATGCTACAAAACTCTGCATTATTGTTCCCAATACGTTTTTGCGCCTGACCATTCCGCCGTAAAAAAGCGCAAGCCCCGGGGTCATCAGCATGACAAGGGCCGTGGAGATCAGCACCCAGGCTGTGTCGCCCGTGTCGATCTTCGGCGCCGGCGCTACCTGCTCAGCAGCCGTGGAAGGGGCCGCCGGCCCTTCCGCAAAGGACATGCCCGCCATTCCTGCTAAAACAATGATCATTAAAATGCCAAGTAGTCGTTTCATTTCTTCCTCCTTTTTCTTAAAAGTCTATATCCAACTGTACGGTCGCAGTCGGTTTGAATGTGCTTTCATTGTATATGTCATAGCCCAATATCACGCCGACGTTCGGGGCAAACTTCCACGCGGCGCCAAAGCTCAACGCGCCATATCCATTGTCGCCGCCCTGGTAATCGACCGCGGCCCAGAGCTTGTCCGATATCTCCGTAATCGTCCTGTCCCATGACAGTAGCAGCCCATGGTTGTCCTTCTTTCCGTCTATATCAATCAGGAGGTCTTTGTTCCCGGTATAATATCCGGCTGAAAATCTCCCTAATTGCCCGAGGGTCTTTGCCGCCAGACCGTAGTACAGGTTGTAATTAGTTATATCACTCTTTGTTCCGAAATCATATCCGCCTGCCGCTATGGCCGGAGAACCCTGAAACAGGGCGTTTTCAGGCGTCCCGAGCTTTGCGTTGAACAACAGGGGGTAATCATGGTTGCCTCCCGTGTCCCTGTAATCCACACCGAGCTCCATCTGGACCTTCTCAAAAGGCAGCACGCCGGCGGTCAATCCCATGTTTGTAACCGTAGGTTCCGTTGCGCCGTCCTGACTTCCGGTTTTAATGTAACTGTCAAGACCGAAATGACCTTTCTTAAATGCCTGAATATCAGTGGACGGAATCCATATCTGAGTTGACGGAGTGGCATATGCGATTCCGGCCAATAGAAAAAGTAAGACTGTTTTTACTGCAAAGACTCTGAAGATTTTCATGTTGCCTCCAATTTTTTTATTCCGCAGGCTGAAGCCCGCCGGCTGACAGACACACAGGGGTCTGCCCCTACATGTACGGGCGACCCGACGGGTCGCCCCTCCGCTCCTGACTCTTTTCAGCGCCCTCCTTTCTGATTTCATATTTTTTGACCTTGTATCCGATCATCCTTTCGGTGATGCCGAGCCTTCTTGCCGCCCTCGCCATTATCCACTCGCACTCCCTGAGCGCCCTGATTATCTCTTCCTTTTCAATCTCCCGGATCTGTTCCTTCAATGTACTCATAATGTTTCCCTTGGTCCGTCATAGTGCCAAAAGCGTGCCAGATCTGAACAACTTGAAATTAAAGGATTTATAAATTGGAAGGAACTACAATTATGTAATTTTGATACAATTTTGTAGATACAATTTTGTAAGTCGGGGGTTTCATGGGTATCAGGTTGGGAAGCACAAAGGGAAGCCCGGCGGAGGATTTCTGTACGTCACACTGGGAACAGAAAGTCTCGACTTTTTTACTCGTCGCCTTCGTCTTTGAGAAGGTCCGGGTTGTCTTTTTTCAGATGTTCAAAGGCGTCGGGATAGACCCTCTTGAGACATTTGGGGCATATACCGTGGGTGAAAGAGGCGTCTGTATGCTCCTCGACATAAGTCTCGACTTTTTTCCAGTAGCCCTTGTCGTCCCTGACATTTTTACACCAGGCGCATATGGGGAGCAGTCCCCGCAGGGTCCTTATCTCCTTCAGGCTCCTTTCGAGCGCGGTTATCAGCTTCTGGCGCTCTATAGAATACCGCAGCGCTTTCACCAGCAGGCCGCTTTCCACTTTTCCCTTGAAGAGGTAGTCCTGGGCGCCCTTCCGCACAGCCTCGACCGCGAGCGCTTCATCCTCAAGCCCTGAAAGCACAATTACGGGAATGTCCGGGAACTGCTTATGCACGGAGAGGAACGTGTCGATGCCCTGGCTGTCGGGCAGACCCAGATCGGAGAGGATGACATCGACTTTTATTGTCGAGAGAAACGAGAGCGCGGCAGACAGGCTGTCCGCATGCTCCATATCCACCGCAACATTTTCCGCCTGCGACAGCAATACGCGAAGCAGATAGACATCTCCGGGGTTGTCCTCGATCACCAGGACCTTTATGCGGTTTTCATCTTCCATTGTTCACTCCGTTCAGCAATTACATGAATTCAACAATAGTTCAAAGGTAGTTCAATTATAACTCAAAATGGTTCAATGTTATTTGAACTGCTTTGAACATCCGCAAGGCGGATATTGAGCAATTTTGAACCATATTCATCATAGTGTAAAATAAAACGTCGCCCCCCTGTCGCGCTCCCCCTCGGCCCATACCCTTCCGCCGTGAAGGTTGATGATCCTCTGGACGATGGAAAGCCCTATACCCGTGCCCTCAAACTCTTTGGAGCTGTGGAGCCTCTGGAACGCGCCGAAGAGTTTGCCGGCATACTTCATATCAAAACCCACGCCGTTGTCCTTCACATAATAGACGGATTCGTTTCCTTCACGCCGGCCCCCTACCTCGATCTCCGCAGTCTCCCGGTGACGGGTAAACTTCAGAGCGTTGGCAATGAGATTGGAAAGGACCTGCCTGATAAGCGCAGGGTCTCCATGAACAGAGGGGAGAGGCCCGGCGGTAAACCGCACTTCTCTTTCCGTGACCGCGCCTTTCAACTCATCGAAGACGCCCTTAACGAGTTTTTCCATGTCGATCTCCGAAACCTTGATCGCCTGCCGCCCTAATTTCGAAAGCGACAGCAGCGCGGATATGAGGTCGTCCATATGCCTGGCCTGCCCGCCTATCGCGGTAAGAAGCCTGATTGCCTCTTCGCTGAGTCCTGCACAGTGGTCTTTCATAACAATCTGCGCAAACCCGTTGATGATCCTCAGCGGAGCGCGAAGGTCATGGGATATGGAATAGCTGAACGCCTCAAGCTCCTTATGGGCGAATTCAAGCTGGGCGGTCCGCTTTGCCACCCTCTGCTCAAGCTCGGCGTTCAACCTCCGCACCTCCTCCTCCACCCTCCAGCGTTCAGCTATCTCCTTTCTCAGATCAGCGGTCCGCTCCTCGACCTTTTTTTCAAGGTTCTCATTCAGTGTTTCAAGTTTTTCCTGCATCTCCCTGAGCTCACGGTTCTTCATGACCGCTGTTTCATACGTAGACAGAAGGAGGTCAAGCATCTGCCGGGGTTCGGAGGCGATGCTGTATCTCCTGCCTTTAAAAATTATCTCCTGTTCCTTCCCTTTTCCGGATTCCCTGCGCAGCTCTTCGTTAACAAGGATGTGGTGGACTTTTGTCAGAAGGTATTTTTCGTCGAAAGGCTTTGTTATAAAGTTGTCGGCCCCGCATTCGAGCGCCTTCAAAACGTCCTCCGGGCCCGAAAGAGCGGTAAGAAAAATAAGTGGGAGGCGTTTCAGTGCCTGATCGGCCTTGATGTACTTGCAGAGGGTGAAACCGTCCATCTCCGGCATAATAATGTCGCTGATGATGATTGCCGGGTTAATGCCGCCGACGATATCAAGCGCCTCCCTGCCGTTCTTTGCCACGGAGACCTCGTAGCCGGCCCGCGCAAGGATGTACTTCAACTGCTCGGCCTGGGTAAGACTGTCTTCAACTACAAGAATGCGGGCGTTGGCTTTTACAAAATATTCATCCCGGTCGAACTCGCTCATAAGCTAACTTTATCTCCTTCGATTATCAGTTTTTTCCCTGCGGTACGAGGTAACGTCCATAAGTGCTGAAACTATCTTTTCAGGTGAGAGTTCGTATAATGCCGCGCCTAATTCCTTTGCGGCGCCCGGCATCCCGTAAATTACCGAGCTCTCCCTGTCCTGCACAATGGTGACTGCGCCCTTTTCTTTCAACAGCTTCAGTTCAACGGCCCCGTCACTTCCCATGCCTGTCAGCAGCACTGCCGCGGCATTGTTCCCGTACGCCTCTGCCACAGAGCGGAAAAGAAAAGAGACGGAAGGACGCGCGCCGCGCTCAGGTTCACGGTCCGAGAGAAATATCCTGCCGCTGTTTCTGATGCCCATGTGAAATCCGTCAGGGGCAAACCAGGCCTGTCCCGGGATTGCGGCTACACCGTCGGACGCAATATGAAGAGGGATTCCACTGGTGGCGCCTAACCATTCCAGCATCCCCGGAAGAAAACCTTCGGCCATGTGCTGCACTATCAACACCGGTGAGGGAAAGTCCGCAGGGAGCCCGCTCAGTATTTTCTGAAGCACAGGAGGGCCGCCTGCCGAAGCTCCGATTGCAATGACGCTGATTTCGGGATGAGCGCCACGGGGCACCGGAGGATCTGCCTCCATGTCCTGTATCACGGATGCAGGGCGGGACCAGCGGCGAACGACCTTGACCTCTGACATGAGCCTAACGGTCCGGACCATTTCCTTCACAGCGGACTCGTGCTCGGGATGCCCTGCTCCGTAAGGCCTCCTCACAATTGCGAGCGCCCCGGCCTCCATGGCACGGAATGTGGTATCCACCTCCTTCGGGTCCCAATTACCGCTGACTACGACGATGGGCACCGGATTGGTCTCCATGATCCTTCGTGTGGCCTCGAGGCCGTTCATTTTCGGCATGATGATGTCCATTGTAATTACGTCGGGCTTTGTCCGCTTTACGAAATCAACGGCTTCCTCTCCGTCGTTTACGCGTCCGATTATTTCAATATCAGGCTCCAATCCCAGGACGTGCACCAGAAATTCCTGGACAACCGGAGAATCCTCAACGATCAGTACTTTTATCATATCAGCCTCTTTATAACCTCAAGCAGGTTACTCTGGTCAAAACTGCTCTTGACGATATAGGCGTTCGCTCCCACTTCAACGCCCCTTTCACGGTCTTCACGCGATTCGAGGGCGGTCACAAGCACTACGGGCACCTCGGCAAGCTGTGCGTCGGAGCGGATTTTCGCCGTAAGGTCCAGACCATTCATCCTCGGCATTTCGATGTCCGAGATAACAATATCGAACTTACCCGTCTTAAGCGCAGTAAAGGCGTCCACGCCGTCCACGGCGGTCTGAACGTCATAACCGGCTGCGGCAAGGATGTTTTTCAGCAACGTCCTCGCAGTAATCGAATCCTCGACAACAAGGACGGATTTTCTCTCAGCCGGGGCCTCTTCGGCGGTAATGCGCGCCTCAGCGCCGGGTGATAACCTGACTGCGGACTTCAGCAGATCGGACACGTTCAGCACAGGCACTACCCGTCCCGTGCCGAGGACAGTCGCCCCGCTGACATTCCTGACCCGAACAAGCTGGCTGCCGAGGTCTTTTACCAGCACCTCCTGCTCACTCACGATATCGTCCACGCGGAAGGCGATCCTTTGTTCCCCTGAGCCCAATACCGCCGCCTGCATATAAACAGGTCCCGGACCGGCCTTTTTCTTGCGTGGAAGCTCAAGGACTGTACCGAGGGAAACGAGCGGCACTGCCCGGCCCTCAACGGATATGGTCTCTCTGTTTTCCACTGTATTTATCTGGTCCCTTCGCACGCGCACAGTGCGGTCAAGACCTGTTAACGGAATTATACAATGTCTGTCGTCAACGCGCACATGCACACCCCGGAAAGTGGCAAGAGTGAGGGGCAAGAGTATGCGAAACATAGTCCCCTTTCCCTCAGCCGTCTCGCAGGATATATCGCCGCCGAGCTTCTCAACCCTTTCCTGCACGATCGCAAGCCCGAGACCCCGTCCCGAGATATCGGTGATAATAGGGCTGGTCGTCAGCCCCGAGCGGAATATCAAAGGCAACAGCTTCCGGTCGTCCATTGTGTCTGCCTCCTTCTTCGAAAGCAGCCCGGCCTTCACAGCTGCGTTCCGGATAAGCGCTGTATCGATACCGGCCCCGTCATCAGAAACGAGGACCTCGACCGACTTCCCTTCTTTAAGTGTGACGTCGATCTTCACGGCCCCGGCCAGGGGCTTCTTTTTAGCCGCCCTCTCTTCCGGTTTCTCTATTCCGTGGTCTATGCTGTTTCGAACAAGATGGATAAGAGGCCCCCTGATCTCGTCGAGGACGCGCCTGTCAATCTCTATTTCTCCCCCTTTGATCGTAAGCTCCGCTTCCTTTCCCCTGTCACGCGACAGGTCCCTGATGATCTTGGGCATGATCTCAAGCAGGTATGAGAAGGGAAGCAGTGAAGCGGTCTTCACCTCATCCAAAAGACCATCCACCATCGCGGCGATGGACCGGTTGTCGCTCTCAGCGGCCTTTCCGGACCGGATGACGGCATCATATAATACTGATATATCATTACTTCCGGATTCGAGAAAACTTAGGAGCTTATTTAAACGAAGATCAGTGGCGGATGAAACAGCAGTTCTCTTCTTTGACGCTCTTTCGATCGCCCGCATATCGAGCAGATTCTTTGTCCAGCCCTTCCTGATAGATGAGATGACCTCCCTGATTTCGCGCAGCTCAGAGGCCCTCTGGCCTGCCGCCTGCTTTGCTGTCAGGAGCTCCTCTGTCCGCAGCAGGATGGAGTCGAGCCGCTGTTTCGACACCCTCATCGTCTCCGCCGTCACAGGAGAAACAGCAGGCGTCCGCGCTTCAGGCTGTTGCTCCGCAACTCTCTCGCCTGACTCCTTGGCCTCTTGCCGGGGAGATGTTTTTACCGCCTCATCAAGCTCCCGAACGAAGTCCCTGATCATCTCCATTCCTGATGGTGCGTCCTCTTTTCCTACATTGGAAAGAAGCCCTTCTATCACATTGACGGATCTGTGAAGGAGATCGAGAAGTTCCCGCGCCGGGGCTATCTCTTTCCGTTTTAACGCTGACAGGACGCTTTCGAGCGACTGGCACAGCGACTCGATGGCAACAAGATTCACCGTCCTCGCCGCTCCCTTCATGCTGTGCGCCTCGCGGAAGAGCCTCTCGATGACTTCCGCATGTTGTTCGGGGGAAGAAGATTTCTCGATCTCGATCAGACCTGAAGATATCGCCGCAATATGCTCAGCAGCCTCGACCCTGAACGTCGCCAAAAGTCTTTTCAGAAATGCTTCGTCTTTACCTGGCATTTATATCTCATTCATTTATATATTAGTAAAAGCGTCATGCCCGAAGTTTTTAATCGGGCATCCAGGTTCGATAAGTACATGGTTCGACAGGCTCACCATGACAAGCTTGTCACCCTGAGCTTGTCGAAGGGCTGGATTCCCGCTAAAGGAACGCGGGAATGACAAGGCTTGTCTTCTCTGCATAATTCCCATTTTCATGTCTTATACTGCTCCACCAGTTTCTTCAGTTTCTGTCCCAGCTCATGGAGGTTGTGGGCAGCGCCCTCGGTCTGCTTTGTGCCGGCAACGTTTTGTTCAGTCGCCAGTCTTATGCTGTTCATCGCGGAGATGACCTGTTCCATCCCCACAAGCTGCTGCTGGCTCGAAGCAGTGATTTGAGTCGCCGCCTGGGCGGCCTCCGTGATGCTCGCCGCAAGGGCCTTGATAGCATCGCCTGCCAGCTCCGACTGCTTCATTCCCTCCTCCACGGTCTTGCTGCCCTGTTCGGTTGCCAATACCGCGGCGCTTGTCGCCTTCTGTATTTCGTTAAGGATCAACCTGACTTGGGCGGTTGCCTGCTTGGACTGTTCGGCAAGACTGCGCATCTCCTGGGCCACAACAACAAACCCCTTCCCGTGCTCGCCTGCCTTCGAGGCCTCTATCGAGGCGTTTACAGCCAAAAGGTTGGACTGCTCCGCAAGGTCGTTCACAGTAGCGATGATCTCTCCTATAGCCTGGCTCTGCTCGCTCAGCCGTACTATGCTTTCAGCCACGGACTCCATCTGCTGCCTGATGCGGTCCATCTTCTCCACCGTGTCGTCCACAGCCTTCCCGCCCGAATGGGAAATCTGCACGGCCTTCTGGGCCGCGTCCGAGACATGCTGCGCCTTCTGGCTCGAAACCTGGGCCGTCTGTTTTACCTCTTCCACCGTAGTAGTCGTCTCGCTAACCGACGTGGCAGTCTCCGTAACACTCGAGGCGACCTCGGTAGTGGAAGAAAGGATCTCACTCGCAGAGGTTGCGAGGACATTGACGGACTCCTGAAGGTCCTTTGTCATCCCGCGGAGATTATCAATCATCCCGGTGAAGGCGTTCCCTAAAAGGTCCTTCTCCGAGAGGGGCTTAAACCTTACATTCAGGTCGCGTCCGGCAATCCGTTCCGCAATGGCCGCAATGCCTTTTAGATACCCGACCATGTCTTGCATGGATTTTCCAAGGATATCCTTTTCAGACCTGGGCCTGACATTCACTATCATCTCTCCCTTCGATATCTTGTCCGCCGCTGAAGCCATCTCCTTGAGGGACCCGACCATCCTGTCCATCGACCTCAATAATACCCCGGTCTCATCCTTTGAGACCGCATCAATTTCAGCCGACATATCGCCTAACGCCAGTTTCTCGGCAACTTCGACCGCTTTATTCAGGGGAGTGGTAATGCTCCGGGTGATCAGCATGGCCACGGTCACCGCGATCAGGACAGCCGCTATAAAAAGCACAATAAGCAAGCGAATGGTCTGTTCCTCGATCTCCATCGAGTCCTCATAAAATGATTCCGCCTTGTTCATGGCAAACTCTATGACGGCGTCCATTTTTCTCTCAATCCGTGAGACGTTGTTGGAAGCTTCTCCTTTGTGTACGGAAAGCGCCCTGTCCTTCTGGTTCGTCTTCATAAGGTTTATGACTTCCCTCTGTATAGGTTGCCATGCTTCGAGCTCCCTGACCACTTCATCGACATCTTCCTTGGGACCCAAATAACGTTCCCTGACGATTTTCAGATTGCTGTAAACCTCCTTCCCGCTATCGTCCACCGCGGCAATTGTTGTATTGAGCTCTTCAGGATTTGCCGACAGCACCACATCCTTCATGCCCCGGTGCATTTTAATGATGTGGGTATGAGCGTTCTTCAGTGAATTAGTCACTGTAAAAGGGTGAGTGTAAAGATCAACGGTTACAGTCTGAGCGCTTCTGACGTTAAGTACGGCCACAACACCGACGATAATTAAAAACAGAATGACTATTCCAAATCCTAATAATAAGCGCGCCCTGATACTCATATTCTGCAGCATGAATTATCCTCCCTGGTTTTATATTATTTTAATTTATAATTAAACTTCTTCATTGACTATAATGGCCTTGTCGGAAAGAATTCGTCCGGCATCCAAAACTATCAGGCCGTCACCGGCGACCCCTTTCAGGTATTCCTCGCCGACGCCGGTGAGGGTCGGCAAGCTCTTCTGCAATCCTGCCACTGGTACCGTTCTTACTCCTGCAATCGAATCAGCGAGAATACCGAATTCCATATCATCCGACGATAGGATAAGGACCTTGTTGAGGTCGCCCAGGCCCTTCTCAGGGAGATTGAAGAATTTTTTGAGGTCTGTTACCGACAGAATCCTGCCACGCACATTTATAATGCCGAGGACAAACGGCGGGGTGCAAGGCACCGGCGTCAGGTCCTTCAGCGGATATACCTCGCGCACGTACGAAGACTCTATTCCATATCTCTCATGAGTTAAGAAAAACTCGATAACTTCAATCTTCTCTTCTTCAATAATCCGCTCCGGCTCCTTCGCAAGAGCAGCAGCGCGCTGCCGGAGGATTTTCTTCCTTTCTTCCAGGCCGGGGGCCCATCCCTGTTCGATTTTCAACCGCGTGACTTCCACGCGCTTTCGCACTTCAGCCCAGTCGACTGCCGGTTTCTTTGCGCCGGTTTCATTCATGTGAAACTCCGTTCAAATGAGAAAGAGTTCAAAGGTTTAAAAGTTCGAAGGTTCATAAGGTTAGAAAAGACATAATCAGGGCGCAAAGGGGAGGCTGCGGAGGAATTTCTATACGACACCTTTAAAAAAGAGTCAAGAGTTAAGAGTAATGAGTTAAGAACAGGAAAAAGACAAGATTTGCGCAGAAGTAAAAATGTAAAATGGTGTTTGTCGATTATAGAAATTCTGTAGCAGGCTCCCCTTTGCGCTTTTAAAGATGTCAACCGGCGTTTAAGATGTTTGAAAATTAATAACATTGTTACCTCGTCTTTTTCATATTCATCCTGATTATCTCCGACAGCCTCCCGGCTGTGATCCCCTCGGATTCAGGGACGATCTCGTCCTCGCGGCAGGTCTTCAGGATCGACAGGGCGTTGCCGAAGTGTTTTTCGGATTCCCTGATTTTTCCCTGCGTCCTGGCGAGATTGCCTAATGAGAAATGCGCCAATGCGAAATTCTGGTCGAGATACAGTGCGCGCTTCAACGATGTCCTGGATTCTTCCGCAAGCCCCTTCTCATGCTGGATGATTGCCATGAGATAATAGAGGCGAGGATTCAGCTTGTCACGGGAGACCGCCTTCCGGCAGAGATCGAGGGCGTCATCGAGCCTCCCCTGATCGGCATAGACATGGGTCAGGAGCGCCATCGCCCGGACACTTTCGTTTTCGTCGCTTAGAAGCGGAGCGAGCTTGTCCTCAGCCTCTTTATAGCAGCATCCTTTGTAAAGGGCCAATGCCTCGTCATAAGGCCCGCAGGGTGGAGCGGTTTTCTCAACCGGTCGCGGGGCTTCCTGCCGGACGACTGTCTCGGGCTCCGGAGTTTCCGCCACAGGCTCCTCTATAACCGTTACACAGGGCGCCGTCATTTCAGCAATAGTACATTCAAAAGCCCTTTTGACGTCTTTCCTGTAGAGGGTGCTCCCCTGATAGTCCACCTGAACAAACGGCGAAAACAGCTCAGATGATATCTCGGCCATGCTCACGATGAGCCAGCCTCCGTCCACAAGGCAGCGGTAGAGCTTACGCCCGACTGCGGTCTGGTGGTCGCGTGAAAAATACATGAGGACGTTGCGGCAAAAAATTATATCCATGGCGTTGGTATTGTTTGTGAGTGAAGGATAGGCGTCTTCGGCAAGATTGAGATAAGAGAACGTCACATGCTTTCTTATTTCGGGAAGTATCTCGAAAAGTCCCTCCCTGGTCTTCCGGAAATAACGGTCTTTAATCCAGGAGGGGACTTCACGAAAGGACCACTCGCTGTATACTCCCTTTGAAGCTTTACTGAGAAAAGAGAGGTTGACGTCGGTGCCGAGGATGGTTATGTTCCAGTCGGCGAAATCGGGTATCAGCCTGCTGAGCAGGATCGCGATGGAATAAGGCTCTTCACCCGAGGCGCAGCCCGCGGACCATATCCTGAGATACCTGCCGGAGGCCGCTCTCTTTCGGATGAGCCCCGAAAGGATATCCCCTTCGAGGATGTCGAAGCTCTTCCTGTCCCGGAAAAAATAGGTCTCGCCGACTGTGAGGTGGCTCGCCAAAATCTCGATGTGGGACTTTTTGACCGGCGACAGCATGAGCCAGCGGATGCACTCTTCCACGTCCTCGTGCCCTAACTCACGGCATGCCTTTCGCGTTCCCCTTTCAAGGTCGTTCAGACGCTCTTTGGGAAAATGGAGGCCCATGCGCGAGGAGACATAATTGCTGAAGCGGTCCAGAAGTTCCAATGATACCTGAGCAGCCATCATTGCTTCCTTATGCCCTCCATGGCCCTGTCGAGAGTATCTTCCTCTTCGACCGAAAGAAAGCGGTCCAGGTCGTGTATGAAGACCATGCCGCCTTCAAGCTTCACCACCCCTTCGACATGCTCTATGCCCGGAATTATCTCCTCCCGTCCGATGATGTCGGTTTCGTTCTTCTCAATTATGCCTTGAACTCCCTCGGCTACGAGCGCGACGGAACGCCGCGAAGTCCTGGCCAGGACCAACTGGTCGCTCAGGGAGGGCCCCCGCTCCGGCAGGCCGAACCTCTTGCGGACATTCATTACAGGGACAATGCGGCCATGCACATTTATCACGCCGAAGACGACGTCCGGCGCCTTCGGCAGCGCAGTGATTTCGACGATGCGAAACACCCTTTCAACAGAGGCCAGGCGCAGGGCATAAAGCTGCTCTTCAAGTTTAAAGATGAATAAGTCCATTTTCACGATCAACCGGTATTGTCCGGCGTGCGACCAGGTTACACCACCTTGCGACCAATTATTAAGAATAAGTATATCACATGCCTTGACGGACACGAGGCCTGCTTGAACCGCTTGAACCGCTTGAACCGCTTGAACGGCTTGAACAGCTTGAACCGCTTGAACCGCTTGAACGGTTTGAACGGCTTGTTCGAGGTTTGAAAATTAAAAAATTGAATACCCTTATTTTTTTCGTGACAAAAGGCATGAATATAAGTAGAATTACATCTTTAAAAACATAACACCTAATTTATAAAGAGGACGGACACATGGATCCACGAGTCCAGGAAGACAGAGTTCCTGCGTATGAGATAATTGAAACAATGATCAGGGAGATCGACAATACGATAATCGTATTCCGGGTTTTTTATATACTCGACAGGTTTATCTACAAATTTCAATTCCTTAAGAAAGACACCATGTGCATAGTGGAGATCCCCAAGAAACTGCTCTTGGACGTGAAGACAGGGGACCCGGAATCCGAAAGAAAATTGGCAGGCATAATAACCTCGTTTATAGAGAGCTCCGACTGCTGGAACAAGGTCGAAAGCTGATTCCCTGATACGCTTTATTGACCTTCCTGCCGTCAACCTAATATAATCTTTTAAGACCTGTCAACCTCTTATCTGCCTTGCGTTCGGGCAGTATACGCGGGGACAGAAATAAATTATGCCGAACAAGCAATTAAAAGTATTCCCGGTCCTGCTTGCGGGCGGAAGCGGCTCCAGGCTGTGGCCGATTTCAAGGGAGCTCTATCCCAAGCAGTTAGTCAGTCTCGTTGGAACGGATTCCCTTATCCAGGACACGATTAAACGGTTGTGCCCGGTCCTCGAAGCGTCAAGAATCAGGGTCATATGCGGCGATGA
The DNA here is from genome assembly GCA_016234115.1 of Nitrospirota bacterium. Classification (GTDB taxonomy): domain Bacteria; phylum Nitrospirota; class Thermodesulfovibrionia; order UBA6902; family UBA6902; genus SURF-23. Next base: position 8,933 of record JACRHD010000064.1, on the reverse strand, counting down.
GCATTTCTTTGAAATCTCGCGGCATCTTGAAGAGATAGGCATTCCGGCCAGGGACAAGGTCATTACTGAGCCTTGCGGACGGAACACCGCGCCTGCAATCCTCCTGGCCATACTCAATATCCTTAAAACGGAAAAAGACGCGGTGATATTGATATTCCCGTCTGATCACGTCATCAGGAATACGGACGGGTTCCAGAAAATGCTCAAGGCGGCTGTTTCTCTTGCAAACATGAATTATATCGTGACCTTCGGGATCAAACCGGATTATCCCGAGACCGGCTATGGATATATAGAAGGCGCCAAACGTTTAAAACACGGGGCCTTTGCCATCAGAAGGTTTGTAGAAAAACCTGATGAAAAAATCGCGCGGCGCTATGTGGCTGCCGGCAACTTTTTCTGGAACAGCGGCATGTTCGCCTTCAAGGCCTCGGTGCTGCTGAAGGAATTCAGGACGTTTGAGCCCGCCCTCCTTAAGAGCATGCGGCAGATGGCGTCCAACGGGGCCTCTATTTCATTAGACAAATATCAGTCTCTGCCGGACATATCGATCGATTACGCGATCATGGAAAAGACCGCAAGAGGGGTCGTATTGCCTTCCGATTTCGGCTGGAGCGACATCGGGTCATGGAAATCGCTTTACGATTTTTTACCGAAAGACGCCGCGAATAATGTAGTGGAAGGCGACGTTATCCCCAGGAATACTAAAAACTGTTTCATAAGGGGCGACAACAGGCTGATAGTTACAAGCGACATCGAGAATATTGTAGTTGTGGAAACACCTGATACCGTTTTTGTGGCGGACCTTGAAAAGAGCAAGAACGTCAAGTCCATTGTCCAGGAGCTCAAAAAACAGGGCCGCAAGGAGTGCAAGTCGCATACGACCGTATACCGTCCCTGGGGGACTTACACTATCCTCGAAGAGAACAAGAACACAAAGATAAAACGCATCGTCGTATATCCCGGCGCGAAACTGTCCCTGCAGATGCATCATCACCGGAGCGAACACTGGATCGTGGTGCAAGGCACGGCAAAGATCGTAAACGGAGACCGGACCATTTACCTTGAAGAAAACCAGTCTACATACGTCGCCAAGACCACGCCCCACCGCCTTGAAAACCCCGGCAAGATACCGCTTCATTTAATCGAGGTGCAGATCGGCGGTTATCTGGAAGAAGACGACATTGTGCGTTACAACGACGATTTCGGCAGGAAGTAGGGTTTTTCCGTTACTCACGGGTTATCTTCAAAAACCTTCTCTTGCCCACCTTCAGCAGATATTCACCGGCGGGTAATTTTTTATCGGGGTCATCGAACTTTTCGTTATCAACACTCACGCCGCCCTGTTTAATGAGCCTTATCGCCTCGCCCGTGCTTTTGACGATTCCCGACAGCTTCATAATCTTCGGCAGCCATATTTCGGCTTCATCCGGGGCAAGTTTGAAGAGCGGCACTTCCTCGGGCAGACCTTTATCTTTAAAGATGTGCTCGAATTCCTCTCGCGCCTGTATCCCTGCCTGGATTCCATGGAACCTTCCGACTATCTCGGAGGCGAGGGACTTCTTGGCCTCCATGGGATGCGCCTCGCCGCTCTCGATCCCCTTCTTTAGCGCGGCAAGCTCTTCTATCGTGAGGTGGCTGAGCAGTTCATAATACTTCAGCATAAGTTCATCGCTGATCGACATTATCTTGCCGAACATTTCCTTGGGTGTTTCCGTAATGCCGATGTAATTGCCGAGGCTCTTGGACATTTTTTTCACCCCGTCCGTGCCTTCAAGCAGAGGCATCAGCACAAGCGCCTGCGGCTCCTGGCCGTATTCCTGCTGTAATTCCCTTCCCATCAAAAGGTTGAATTTCTGGTCCGTGCCGCCGATCTCCACGTCGGCCCTTAATGCCACGGAGTCATAGCCCTGAAACAGCGGGTAGATAAATTCGTGGATGCCGATCGGGGTATGATTTTCAAACCGCTGCCTGAAGTCTTCCCTCTCCAGCATACGAGCGACCGTCTGTTTGGCCTGGAGTTTAATGATCTCCATCGGGGTCAGCTTTTCGAGCCATTCGCTGTTAAACCTGATCCGCGTCTTTTCCGGGGCAAGAATTTTAAAGACCTGCTCTTTATAGGTCTCCGCATTCTCAAGCACCTGCTCCCTTGTCAGGGGTTTCCTGATTTCCGACCTCCCGGTGGGGTCCCCGATCATGCCGGTAAGATCTCCTATTATCAGGATGACCTCGTGCCCGAGGTCCTGGAACTGTCTCATCTTCTCAAGGAGCACGGTGTGGCCGAGATGGATGTCCGGCGCAGTGGGGTCAAAGCCCGCCTTCACCATGAGGGGGGTGTTTGTGTCAAAGGAACGCCTGATTTTCTTGAGGAGCTCTTCCTCGACAAGTATCTCAACAGAACCACGTTTGATTATCTTTAACTGTTCTTCAGGCGGCAGCATTTCCATAACAAAAAAGGATACAGGATTTTAAACGGAAGATGCAACAAGGGGTTGATTAATTTCTTTCGGCATGTCACGAACCGGGGCGCTCACTTCAGAAGACCTGGCGATAAAAAGAAATAAAAGAGTCTTGACACGGGCTTTCAATATGAGATAATTGGTTTCAGCAGTTAAGAAATTATGTTAACAATCATCACTTTTTATAGCAGGGGGTTGAAATGGAATTTTCCGGAAAAAAAATAATAATCACCGGAGGCGCGCGCGGGCTGGGCAAGCAGTATGCCGTAGATTTAAAGAAGCTCGGCGCCGAGCCGTACGTCCTGAATTTGCACCAGGAACATATCGACAATCTGACCAGGGAATTTGGAATTCCGGGCAGCATTGTGAATGTCGGCAATGAAAAAGACGTGGAGTCCTTTTTCGAAACTTACGTGAGCAAATACGGCGCTCCCGATGTAGTCATCAATAATGCGGGCATAACGGCCGACGCCCTTTTAGTCAAAAAGAAGGGCGATGAGATAACCAAATTCTCCTTCGCAAACTGGCAGAAGGTCATAGATGTCAATCTTACGGGCGTGTTCCTGTTCGGCAGGGAGGCCGCTTACCATATGATCAAGAACGGAGTGAAAGGGGTAATCATAAATATCTCATCGATCAGCCGGGCGGGGAATTTGGGACAGACGAATTATTCGGCAACCAAATCGGCAGTCGATGCCATGACCGTCGTATGGGCAAAGGAGCTTTCGAAATTCGGAATAAGGGTGGGGGCGATTGCTCCGGGGTATATAAACACGGAAATGTGCGCGATGATCAGGCAGGAAGTGTTAGACAAAATCCGTCAGAATATCCCTGTCGGCAGGCTGGGCGAGAGAGAGGAAATTTCGCGGGCCGTTCAGTTTATCATAAGCTGTGATTTTTTCACCGGCAGGGTCCTCGAGGTCGACGGAGGCATGAGAATTTAAAAAATCAAAAACCAAAATGCAAAATTCAAAATTGAGGAATTAATTTAAAAAAATATATATTCCATAATTTTTATTTTTGATTTTTAATTTTTAATTTTAATTTACAAGTGCCCAAGGCATAATAGTTAATTTCAGCAGTACGACATAATTAAACTGGAGGCAAATCATGGATGCTTATATTGTTGCCGGCGTCAGGACGGCAATTGGAAAATTCAACGGGTCGCTCGCGTCTCTGAATACGGTCGATATCGGCGCTGCAGTCATCAAAGAAATAATAAGGCGGGCCTCTCTTAAAAGCGATGACGTCCATGAAGTCATAATGGGCAATGTCATTCAGTCGGGATTAGGGCAGAACTCGGCAAGACAGGCCGCCCTGAAGGCCGGGCTGTTCGAGGATGTCCCGGCATACACGGTCAACAAGGTCTGCGGCTCGGGACTGAAATCAGTGGTCCTTGCGGGCTATGAGGTGGCGGCCGGAGATTCGGATTCAGTCATCGCGGGGGGAATGGAGCACATGACAAGCGCGCCATATATCCTGAAAAACATGAGATGGGGACAGCGTCTCGGCCACGGCGAAGTCATCGACACAGTGATCAGCGACGCATTATGGGACAAATTCTACGATTACCATATGGGAATAACGGCGGAAAACGTGGCTGAGAAGTTCAACATTTCCCGCAAGGAGCAGGATGAATTCGCCGCGGCTTCCCAGATGAAGACGGAGAAGTCCATTAAGGAAGGCAAATTCAAGGATGAAATAGTCCCGATTCAAATAAAACAAAAAGGGGAAGAAAAGATATTCGACACGGACGAACACCCGCGCTTCGGCACCACCCCGGAGGTCCTTGTCAAGTTGCCGCCCGCATTTAAAAAATACGGCACGGTGACCGCGGGCAATGCCTCGGGAATAAATGACGGGGCCGCGGCGGTACTGGTAGTGTCGAAGAAAAAAATGGAGGAGCTGAAGCCGGCGTGGGCCTTTAAAATCGTTTCATCGGCAACCGCAGGTCTTGACCCCGCATACATGGGACTCGGCCCGGCGCATGCCTGCAAGACGCTTCTGGGCAAATGCGGCTGTACTCTGAAGGACATCGACCTTATAGAAATAAACGAGGCGTTTGCAGTCCAGTCCATCCAGGTCTGCCGCGATCTCAAGCTGGACCCCGAAAAAGTCAATGTCCTCGGCGGGGCGATAGCCCTTGGACATCCCGTCGGCGCAAGCGGCGCAAGAATTCTTGTTACGCTGATTTATGAAATGGTAAGAAGGGACGTCAATCTCGGCCTTGCCTCACTGTGCATCGGAGGCGGGCAGGGCATCGCTGCGCTGATTGAACGGGTGAGATAATCAGAGTATGGAGTTTAGAGTCCGGAGTTCAGTAACACAACCTGCTAAACTCTAAACTCCATACGCCAAACTCTACTTCTTCCTTCTTCCTGCCCTTTTCTTTTCAACGGTTTTTCCGCCTGCCCTTTCAGTCGCGTTTTCATGCGCCCTCTTTATCAGCCACTGCGCGATGGCAGGCGCGAGTTCCTTCTGTGACCTGGAGCCTACGAAGACCCCTATGTGCCCGCCGTTGAATTCATAGAGCTCCTTGTCCTTGCTGCCGACAAGTTCGTTGAGCGGCTTTGTAGAGTTCGGGGGCACCAGGTGGTCTGCCTTGGCATAGACATTCAGAAGCGGCATGGTTATATTCTTGAGGTCGACTTTCCTGTCCCCGATCTTCAAAGTACCCTTAATGAGTTTATTCTCCTGGTAAAAATCTTTCATAAACTGCCTGTAACATTCTCCGGTCTGTCCGGGGCTGTCGAATATCCATTTCTCCATCCTGAGGAAATTCATCATCTTCTCCCTGCTGTCGGTAAATTCAAGCATCTCCTTGTACTTGCTGATGTTCAGGGTAAAAGGCATCATCATCAAAAAACCGTTATTGAGGAAATCTCCCGGGATGACCTTGAAAGTGTCGGCAAGGGTATCGGCATTGAAATACCTGGCCCAGAGATTCAGAAGCCCCCCGTTTCCGGCGAAATCAATCGGGGTCACGAGGGTCACCAGATTTTTTATCTTCCCGGGATATATGGCTGAATAGACGGTTGAAAAAGTACCGCCCTGGCAAATCCCCATCAGATTGACCTTCCTGTGTCCCGTGCTCTCCCGTATAAAATCCACGCAGTCATTCAGATAACCGTTGATATAGTCATCGAGTGACAGGTACATATCGACCTTCGTGGGATAATCCCAGTCGATAATATAAAGGTCCAGACCGAGCTGCTGCAGGTTCCTTATCAGGCTCCTGTCGGGCTGCAGATCGAGCATATAATACCTGTTGACAAGGGCGTAGGTTATCAGCACCGGCACACTGCATTTTATTTCCGCTGTCGGAATGTAATGATAAAGCTTTATCTTGTCTTCACGGAAAACAAGTTCTTTCGGGGCGGTCCCGACGTCGATCTCTTCGATCTCCGACAGCGTCTCCATGGTCTTAATGAATTTTGAGGTAAAATTGCCAGCCTCACTGATTATCCCCTTGGCGTCTAAGGTTAAAAAGGGCGCGTTCATGCTGTGGCCTCCTTTGGCTGCAAGTCCTTAACGGTTTTCTGAAGACTCCTGACCTGTCTTTTCAGCTCGTAAACCTGCTTGTACAGGTCGTCCATTTCCGAGCGGACCGCGACCGGAAAATCGTACAGGTGAAGTTCCATCAATTTAAAGTAGTGCCTGCGGACATTCAGGGCCGAATCCAGATATTCACCCTGAAATTTCGCAAACTCTTCCGTATTGAACATTTCATGAAAGGTCTTTTCATTTTCCTGTACCCAGATATCCAGAAACTCGCTGAAGCCGCCGATCTTTCCCTCGCCGTTGGTCCTGCCGACTATCGCTTCCATGACGCGTCCCATGGCTTTCAGCCCTGTCGAGTACATCCTGTACTGGTATTCGATGCTTTTTTCGAGGTAAGAGGACAGATCATCGAAGCTCTTCAGGCAAAGTTCGACTTTCTCCCTGTCTTTCCACACGGCGGGCATATTCAGGGCCTTGCCGAAGGTGGCGTCATAGGCGCCGAACATACTATGGAAATTTTTCAGGATGGAATCGCTCAAATGCCCATCGAGAAAGCCGGGCATGGTCTGCCAGTTCTTCCGGAACGCCTCGGACCACGGGCCCGAAAATTCCTTTGCCGAATCAACACCTATATTGAAGATCTTCGCCGCCTGTTTGTAGGATTCAGCCATTGCGGCGGGAGAGCAGAAGCCCAGTACTTCCTCGAGTATCTTCATATAGTTTGCAGGGTCCATCATGTCCCAGTATGAGTCCGGCCTCAGCGTCTTCTCCTGCATCTTGCTGAAGATAGGCTTCCAGATATTAAAAAGCTTCATGTAAACATTTGAGTCGCTGAACAGCTTTTGAAATGTGTCCTCAACTACCTTAAAATCTTCAGCCTTTGCCTGTCCTGCAAAATAATTCGCGGACGGGTTCATCCATGAAGAGTAGATGTCCCGGAAATCAAAGCCCTTTCCGCCCGCGGCCTGTTCCCCTGATGAGATGAAATCACTTAAGACATCCTGCAATTTCCTGGTCCCCTCCAGCCAGCTCCCCATAAATTCTTTCTGGGTTTTCAGCCATAAGTCGACAACGTCCGCTCCCTTGTTCATATCTGCCTCCAGTCGATCAACGCATGAACCACAGGGGACACGGAGGCTTTTCTTTAGAGTACGGAGGGTAGAGTGAAGAGTTTAGAAAAACGGCCGATACCAGACTCCACCCTCTGAAATCCAAACTCCGGCTTTTTCCAATGTCCCCTGCGGCTTTTAACGGATTAAAGTTTCAGCCTATCTCTTCGTGGGCCATTTGACAAGGTCGGAACTCTTCTTTGCAAGTTCCCTGCTGATTTCCATCTGCTTGTCAAAGGCGCCTTTCCATGTTTCCTGCATCTTGACGATCCCGTCGTTGAATACCTTGTAGGAATCGTGCATGAATTCGCGCCATGACTCCATCAGCTTGGATATCTCTTCCTTTGATTCGCCGTTCTTGCCGCCGGACATCAACGAGAGAAATGAGACCTGAAAGTCCTTTGTCGCCGACATCCAGCTTTCAATAAAATCGCTCTGGGACTTCAACCAGGTATCACTGAATTCCTTCTGTGATTTCATCCATAAGTTAAAAGCATCGGCCCCCATGCCCTGCAGGGTCTCTTCTTCGTCTGTTCTGAACTTTTCCTTCTTTACCATTTTCTCCTCCTCCTTTTATTAACCAGCGTGTCTGCTGATTCACGTTATAAATTTAGCCGAGATTTGAATTGTATGTCGGCCTGCAGAAAACCCCTCTCAGGTCTGCACCAGGAATTACTTCTGATTGCTGATCTTCTTCAGAAAATCAAAAAAGTTTTTTGTTATTTCCTTGTTCACGTCCATCTGCTTGTCGATAGCGCCCTTCCACATTTCCTGGGCCTTGGCCCCGCCCTCCAGCATCATATCGAGGTTAAGCCCTTTGACAAGCTTGTTCACTTCCTTTTTCATCTCTTCATGCTCTTTGACGACGTCCTCGTATTTCTGTCGCGGCACAACTCCCATCAACAGATAAACATCGATTAATTTCTCAAACAGCTCCGGGGCATTCGGGAACATGTCTTTTTCCGGATATGTTTTCCAGAACTTCCGGGCGCTCTCTATGCCTTCAAGCTGCATCTTTTCAAAAAAATCCAGGAAGCCTTTTTTAAAGAAAGGATTGCTGTAGAGATCTTTTATCATCTTGGTAATGTCTTCGTTCATTGCGCCTCCCTTAAGCTCATAAGCATTTCTATCACCTTTTATATGGCTTGTCAAGCCTTGAGGCTTTCAGCAATCAGCGGTCGGCAATCAGCTTAAAATAGTGCAGTCATAGCTGACGGCTGACCGCTGATCGCTGAAAGCTTTTCCCGAATGCTTGACATTCAAAATACATCTGCTACAATTGCCCTATAACGAGGGATTGGCCTGAAAGGAGGCGAACATGTTAGTAAGCCAGTTAATGCATAAAGACTTTATTACTGTGCGGCCGAACGAATCGGTCCAGGAGGCCGCCAGGAAGATGAGAGAGAAAAATATCGGAGCGCTGCTCGTAGTTGAGGACGACAAGTTTCAGGGCATATTAACCGAGAAGGAAATCAGCGCAGCGGCCGCCGCGGATTCCGGCATCGCTGATAAAGATAAAAAAGACAGATGTGTTTACTTCAGTGACGTATTGATAGACGAACTGAGGACAAGTTAATATCGACTAAACAAAAGGGCCAATCATCTCCTCGTTACCTGCCTTTTCCTTTTCCTGCTTAGCGCGATACCCGGAGCAATAAACAGCGAGTGATTGCAATAAATCACCCGTTGTCTGTCGCCGAGACCTTTCCCCGGATTCACCATCAAAAGACAAACCACAGAGACCACAGAGGAAAAAAATAAATATTAATCCACAGATTATACTGATTAACACAGATGTATTTAGAAATATTGTTTCAATCTGTGAAATCTGTGTAATCTGCGGATAAATAAATCTCTTCTCTGTGCC
>JACRHD010000063.1 GCA_016234115.1 Nitrospirota bacterium | reverse complement strand
GAACTGACACCGAAGCGATTGAAATTGCGGCAATGGTGAAGACATTCGGCAATTAAACAAAGACGTGAAAAGTTCCTTTTCACGTAAAGGGGTGTCTTTTTGCTTGACAACAAGCCTTTAAATGGGTGACCCCATTCACCAATGTTCCCCCTCTCCCCTGACCCATCTTTTCCAAAGAGGTGAATAAGCTGCACCTGTAACTGAGAAGATACGTTTAACGGTCCGTTACTTTTCCCCCAGCGCCGCCTTCTGAACAGCGATGATCTTCCTGATCCCGTCCTCTGCAAGCTCGAGCATGGCTTGCAGGCGGGTCCTGTCAAACGGCTGTGTCTCCGCCGTGCCCTGGACCTCGATGAATTTTCCCGCGCCGGTCATGACAATATTCATATCGACCTCAGCGGCCGAATCCTCCACATAGGAAAGGTCGAGCCTCGGCTCTCCGGAGACAATTCCCGCGCTCACCGCGGCGACATAATCATTCACGGGCTGCCGTTCGATGATCCCTTTCCCGAGGGCGTATCTTATCGCGAGCTTCAGCGCCACAAACGCGCCGGTTACCGAGGCGGTCCGCGTCCCCCCGTCCGCCTGGATGACGTCGCAGTCAAGCCAGATGGTCCTTTCTCCAAGGGCGGTCAGGTCCACTACCGAGCGCATCGCCCTGCCGATGAGCCTCTGTATTTCATGGGTCCTGCCCCCGACCCGCCCTGCGGACGACTCCCTTACGGTCCTGACGGACGTGGAGCGCGGCAGCATTGAATACTCCGCCGTCACCCATCCCCTGTTCTGGTCCTTCAAAAAAAACGGCACCCTGTTTTCTATAGACGCCGCGCATATTATTTTCGTCCCTCCCATCTCAATCAGCGCGGAGCCTTCAGCCGTATTCAAAAAATTGGTTTCGATGTTGATACTTCTTAACTCGTCGGCGCTTCTTCCGTCGGGACGCATAGCTTTATCCTCCATTGCATGTTTACCGGTCTGTGACGTCTATTTTTTCTATATGCTCTATATCCTGTTCTAAAAACCTCTCGCCCACCTTTATAAACCTTTCAGGCGCGTCGGTAACGTAAAACATCCGGCGCGGCGCGGACGCGGTAAGCCGCCTTATGCCGAGCCGGACCAGGGTCTCCTTTATGTCCCCGGCGGTCTCCCTGGCGGAATCTATAAGGACTATGCCGTCACCCATTACTTCGGAGATAACGTCCTTTAACAGGGGATAATGAGTGCATCCGAGAACGAGGGTGTCGATAGGCTCTTTTTTAAGCCCTTCGAGATAATGCCTCGCTGTAAGGACGGCGACGTCATTGGAGGCCCATCCCTCCTCCGCGAGGGGCACAAAGAGCGGACACGCCTTTGTGAAGATAATCAGGTCGTCCAGGCATACCTCGAAGTATCTGTCATAGCGTATAGTACCGTGCTCTTTAATGGTAACAGGTTTATTGCCGTAAAGCGCGTTTATGGCATGCACATAAGAGTTGCTTCTTATCGTGCCCTCCGTGCCTATTATTCCCACCCTTTTTGAGCGTGTAGTCGTTATCGCTTTCTTCACGCCCGGCTCGATTACCCCGACTACGGGAATGTCCAGCCTGCTTTTTATGGCATTCAGGGCAAAAGCAGTCGCCGTGTTGCAGGCGACAACCAAAAGTTTAATCCCTTTGCCGACGAGGAAATCAGCCATCTCCAGGGAATATTTTATGATCGTCCCGGCAGACCTTATCCCGTAGGGGACCCTCGCCGTGTCTCCGAGATAAAGTATGTCTTCTTCGGGCAATTGCCTCATTATCTCTCTCATGACGGTGAGGCCCCCGACCCCTGAATCAAAAACCCCTATGGGCATGTCTTCAGATATCTTCCGCAATTTCTTTCCCCAATGGCTTTGAAATGTCTATATGTCCGCCGATGGTCTCCGTCTCATGACCTTCCATGAGCACCTTAAGGGCGGTAAAACCCGGGACAACCGCTTCGATACTCCTGTACAGACCGGCAAATGTCCTTAATTCCTCGGAAGCATCGCCCCTGAAATTTTTCTTCAGCTCATCTCCCATGTCGACATAAACGACCCCTGCGTTGTCCATGTACAGGTCCAGCAGCCGCACCTTGTAGTCCCTGAGATATTTCCTGACGGCGTCCTCAGCAGCGGGAAGCGGCGACGAAACGCCTGATTCCTGACGCTCATAGAGCCCGGACGTGTCTTTCTTCTGTTCTTTGCGCGCGGTATCGGCCTGCCTTGACTCGATTTCGTCGATGAAAGCCGACTCAAAAGAAAATTTCCCCTTCATGAGAAAATAGCTCGCTCCTACGCTGACGGCAAACGTCGCGATCAGCAAAATAATGAACGTACCGCTGCTTTTACTTCGCCTCGTTTTCCTCATAGAGATAAAGTCCCCTGTTAAGCGTATTCGCGATTTTCATTCTGAACTCTTCTGAGTAGTCCGCCTGTTCAAATGAAGGCAGCTCGATCATAAGGGCGGCCGAATCTATCCTGGAAAGGATACTATAAGGAAGGGGCCTTACATTCACCATGCCGACGCCGAATTCAGCCTCCGCGGCCTCCTTTACGGCATTGAGCAGGGCGACCGTCTGTTTAAGGAAATCCTCCTGGCCTTTGTCGTACACGTATGCCTTAATGTCTTCCGGTACGGATTTCGTAACCACCGGCATATAAATTACCATTTCCCTGTGATTTCCGACATGAAGGCTTATGAAGATGTCCGGCGCCGAGCTTTTCGCGGTCTTTACCCTCTCGCCCATACTGACAAAGAGATCGCCGCTCCTCGTGAGAGAGCTTTTGAGCGGCCCTTTGTCCAGGAGCCCGGCTAATTTTTTTGCTATATCCAGGACAATGTTTTTTTCCGCATAACCCTCTGTAACAATACCGGCGTCAAATCCGCCGTGACCGGGGTCGATCACGATTGTCCCGGTCTTTGCGAGGGTTTCTTGTTTCTGTACGGAAAATCCCCCTTCATCCCCCTTTTCCAAAGTGGGAACTGAAGTCCCCCCTTTAGCAAAGGGGAGCGAGGGGGGATTTCCCTTCCTTTCATCTTTATACACATCGATTACAAGTCTGGACGGATTGCTGAGGGTAAGGACCTTCAGGCCCCTGAACTCACCCGGAGAAAACACGAGCCCGGCGCCTGTCTTCCTGAACGGGACAGCCGCCCTCTCCGGCTCTACGGAGAAACCGGCAGTCGGGAACGTAACGAGGATATTCTGCTCCTTCTGGTTTACTGTCGCGCGCTCCGTCAAAGACTCCGGCCCCTCCAGCACGATCCTCGTGTGCCCCGGATCAAAACCGGTCCTCAATTTAAGGATATTTTCTTCCCCGTATGAAACGGCAGGCAGCAGAATAAGGATGATTGACAATAAGAAAAGCTTTTTCATATGCAACTATGAATATTAGCATTTCCCGCAACGGATATTCCATTGCCACTCTGTAGGCCGGATAGAGCCCCCGTGAATACTAATCCCGTAACCGCTCACAGTTATGTGGGTACATGTAATATCTACAGATAATATCTACAGAAGCTGTCATTCCCGCAGTCAGTAAGCGGGAATCCACCCTTCGACAGGCCCATGGATGCCCGATTAAGAACCTCGGGCATGACAGTTCTATGAGCTCGTGGAAGTAGGTGCCTTAAGCAAGGGTCAGGGGAGATTTTTTGAAGAATGCCTTTATTTCAAAATCCCCCTTCATCCCCCTTTTTCAAAAGGGGAAACAGAAACAAACCGCTGCCGCTACTTCTTCCTGGGAACTTTGGGGACGTTGTTGACTCCTTGAACTAATTTACAAACAAAAGAAGTGCCTGCGGGCACGTGCTATTCGTCACGCACTCTACGCTACCTCTACTTCTTCCGGTGGCTCTCGAAGAGTATCTCCTCCACCGTCTGGCAGATTACATGTCCGAGGGTAATATGGGTCTCCTGTATCCTTGGAGTGACCGCGGAAGGGACGGCAAAGACATAATCGGCCCTGGAGGCAAGCTTGTCGCCCTTGGCCCCGGTAAACGCGATTGTTTTTATTTTCTTCTTCTTCGCCACCTCGATGGCCTTCAGCACATTGGGCGAATTCCCGCTCGTGCTGATTGCGATGACAACGTCCCCCTCCTGTCCAAACGCCTTCATCTGTCTCGCGAAAATCTCGGAAAAATCGTAATCATTAGAAATGGAGGTCAGGACCGCCGTGTCGGTATTGAGGGCAAGGGCCGGGAAAGGGGGGCGGTCCTTTGTAAACCTGTTTACGAATTCGCCGGCGATATGAGAGGCGTCAGAGGAACTGCCGCCGTTGCCGAAAAGCAGCAGTTTGCCGCCTTTGCTGAAACAGTCGGCTATCAGTTTCGACACTTCCACTATGGAGTCGATATTCTCGTGAACAAATTGCTGCTTGACGGAAATGCTGTCTTCAAAGGCCTTCAGTATCTTTTCTTTCATCACTGTATCTCCGTTACAATCGTTATTTCATTTGACGCAGGCCCTTCGGAACCGCCGACAACGGCCGCCGCCCTGTATTTATATTTCCTTTTCGGTTTTATGTCCCTGTCGGTAAAGGCAGGGGTGACCGTCTCTCCCACGAGCGAGAAGTCCTCTCCAGTGGAGCGATAGACCCTGTATGCTATATCCCGCCTGTCTATCTCGTCCCATGTTATCACAATGGCGTTCTCCGTATATATCCCTCTCAGTCCGGTCAAAGCTCCGGTGGTCGCGGCAGTATCTTCCTTTACCTTTTCCTCACGGACTACATCAGGGACTTTATCTTCAGTCTCCCGCCCTCCGGCAGGTTGTTCAACGCGCGGTTCGATCGGCACAGGGTCCCCCCGTCTGCCGCAGGAAGCAGCAAGCAGTAAACAATAAACAGCAAACAGTAAACAAACAAAAAAGAAATGCGGCCTTCTCACCTGCGGCCCCCTGGCCCCCGGCCCCCGGACCCCGGACCCTTGATCTTCTTAATACGCGCCAGCACCATTTTCTTCGCTGTGCCGCCGTGAGACTTCTTGCCGTCGATGGAGGTCCGTACGGTTATGTAACGGGCGATGTCTTCCCCTATCAGGTCCGAGAAACTCCTGAATTCCTTCAGGGTCAGATCGCTCATTTTCCTGCCGCCGTCCATGCAGCTCCTGACGACTTCGCCTGTAACCCTGTGGGCATCCCTGAAGGGCATCCCCTTTCTGACGAGGTATTCCGCAAGGTCGGTGGCCGTCAGAAACCCGCCTTCAGCCGACTTCTCCATCGCCTCTTTATTGAAGCGTATTTCCGGCAGCATATCAGTCAACACCGTGAGACAGGACTTAACAGTGTCAACTGTGTCGAATACCGGCTCTTTATCTTCCTGCATGTCCCTGTTGTATGCCAGGGGCAGGCCCTTCATGACGGTCAGCAGCGCCGTCAGATGACCGAAGACCCTTCCGGTCTTTCCCCTTGTCAGCTCAAGGACGTCGGGGTTTTTCTTCTGGGGCATAATGCTTGAACCGGTCGTAAACGCGTCAGGCAATTCTACAAATCCGAATTCGTCATTGTTCCATATGATCATCTCCTCCGCAAACCTCGACAGATGGGTCATCAGGAGCGCGGCTGATGAAATAAATTCAATTGCGAAGTCCCTGTCGGAGACGGCGTCCATGCTGTTTTCGGATATGCGGGGGAATTTCAAAAGCCGCGCCGTATAATTCCTGTCGATCGGCAGCGTTGTCCCTGCCAGTGCGGCGGAGCCCAGAGGCATCACGTTCACCCTCTTCAGACAGTCTTCAAGCCTCTCCCTGTCGCGGTCAAGCATCTCGTAATATGCAAGGAGATGGTGCGACAGCAGGACCGGCTGGGCCTTCTGGAGATGGGTAAAGCCCGGCATCACAATGTCGATGTGCCTCTGCGCCGAGGAAACAACGGCCTTCCGAAGGCCCCGTATCAGGCCCAAAATTGCAGAGATTTCATCCCTGAGAAACAGCCTCAGGTCCAGGGCCACCTGGTCATTCCGGCTTCTTCCGGAATGGAGCTTCCCTCCGGCAGGGCCTATCTTCCTGATCAGCGCGTGTTCGATATTCATATGAACATCTTCAAGGTCGTCGCGGAATTTAAACCTGCCCTTTTCTATCTCTTCCTTTATTTCCTTCAGTCCTCGGAGGATCCGTCCGGCGTCTTTTCGCGGTATGATCTTCTGTTTTTCGAGCATCTTCACATGGGCGACGCTCCCCTCGATGTCGTACTTCCACAAGCGGACGTCGTATGACAGTGAGGAGGTGAAGTCCTCAACCGTCTTTTCCGTCTTTTCCCTGAATCGTCCTCCCCACAGTTTTTCCATAAAAGTAAGAATATAACTTCGCCTTGCGCATAGTCAAGCCAAACGGCGGAGTTTAGAGTTTAGAGTAGGGGCGACCCGGCGGGTCGCCCTTGCGTGTTTCGGGAGTCCCTCCCGAAACCAGGTCCCCTGCGAAAGAGGAGAATGACAGTGGATATTAACAGCAGGATTAATTTCGGAAAAGATTCCCGAAATAAAAAATGGATATGTCTTAAGAATATGTTAATTATGCCGATAACAAATTGTCCCCATAACATAGATGAAATGCATTTCGAAACAATACCGGAGTGGTAAGATAAGTTTGGAGGTACTAACATGAAACTTTTAAAAGTTGTCTTTACGTCACTTATATTACTGTGGGCGGCGGCGGCATTTGCCGCGCACCCGCTTACTACTGATGACAAGGGCACGCAGGGGCAGAAGAAAATGCAGCTTGAAATAAACAGTGAATACTCGTATGACAGGGAAACTGTGGACGAAATAACGGCGAAAGAGACGGGAGGCGAGGTTGCCGCCATTTTTTCGTATGGAATAAGAGATAATATCGACATAGTGCTCGGCCTGCCCTATCAGTGGAGCAAAGTCGATGAAGACGGTGAAATCGTTTCCGACGAAAACGGCCTGTCCGATATGTCCTTCGAGCTGAAATGGACGTTTTATGAAAATAACGGGTCGGGTTTCGCGTTGAAGCCCGGCATTACTTTCCCCACGGGCGACGATAAGAAAGGGCTCGGCGCGGGCAGGACTACCTACAGCATGTTTCTCATCACTTCACACGAAATCGGTCCATGGACACATCACATGAATCTCGGTTATATAAGAAATGAAAACAGGCTCGACGAAAGAAAGGACCTGTGGCACGCTTCATTGGCTTCAGAAATCGGTGTTGCCGAAGACCTCGGAATTGTTGTAAACATCGGGGCCGAAAAGAACCCTGATCCCGCATCGCGCGTCTGCCCCGCCTTCATATTGGGAGGGATAATCTACTCCATCACGGAAAATCTCGATATCGACCTGGGAGTCAAGGGAGGGATCAACAAGCCCGAGACCGATGTTACCTACCTTGCGGGAACAGCGATACGGTTTTAGCATTTGAACCATACGTAGCGCCCTCATTTATTGGGGGCGGCCTTTTCGTCGGGGATAAACCCGACGCTACGTTACTGCAGGGGCGAACGGCCGTTCACCCCTGCAAAGCCCTGATTGCAGACCCTGACTACCTCCTCTGCAATCTTCTCTAACGGAAGGACCTTGTCCACCCCCCCGCGCTTTATCGCCTCATTCGGCATCCCGAATACCACGCACGTGGCTTCGTCCTGCGCGATGTTATAGGCCCCGGCCTCTTTCAGTTCGAGCATGCCCCTCGCCCCGTCGTCTCCCATGCCTGTCATGATAACGCCGACCGCGTTCCTGCCGGCGTATCTCGCCGCTGAACGGAACAGCACATCAACTGACGGACAATGCCGGCATACAAGGGGACCGTTCTTTATTTCAACGTAATACCGCGCCCCGCTCCTCTTGAGCAGCATATGCCGGTTACCGGGGGCGATTAACGCCCTGCCCCTTATAACCGTGTCATTGTCCTCAGCCTCTTTCACACTTATCCCGCATATGCCGTCCAGACGCCGCGCAAACGCCGCGGTGAAATGTTCGGCATATGCTGCAAGGGCTTCGGTTTATAAGGTTTTTTTTGAGGCAGGGCTGAAAAAGACTATGGGATTATGCAATATTATTGCCGGGCCAGGAATATTTCTTTATGATGTTCAGAGAATCCCGGGATATTGAAGTGATCTTCTTGTCCAGGTCCTCGGCTGCTTCAAGGCAGAATTTCTCCGCTAAAAAGCCGATATCTTCAGGCCGCTCTCTGAGAGGCGGCAGCACGATGACGAATTCACTAAGGCGGTAAAACAGGTCTTCCCTGAACTTCTTCTCCTTTACGGCTTTCAGTCTGTGTTAATCAGTGTAATCTGTGGATTAATATTTGTTTTTTTCCTCTGTGGTCTCTGTGGTTTGTCTTTTGATGGTGAATCCGGGATTCCCTTCCAGCATATGGGAAGGAACCGGGACGTTCAGTCTGTCAAGGGTGAAGTCAGGCGGAGTTTAGTCCAGTGAAGAGATCGATATTCACATCGATTGCGGGTATCAGCCTTCCGCCGCGACCGCCGCTGAATATTCTACAAAAGATATGTCCTCGAAGCTTGCCTTCAACCGCGCAATAAACTCGTCTTTGCCTTCCATCCTGTCCGAATAATACAGCCTGATCTTTGAATGGAAGTCGTCCAGCTTTTTCATAAGCTTATGAAGGCTGTCATCTTCAATGGATCTCATTCTGGTTATATCGATGCCGATCGCCTTTTTTTCCGTCTTCAGATAATTCAGCAATCTTCTGTGCAGCTCTTTCCAGTTAATGCCGTCCATTATTCCCCGGAGCTCAAGACACATGTGCTCGGTGCTCAGGTTTCTTTTCAGCTTCAGCTCCAGATAATTGAACGACATATCAGGAAGGCTTCGGCCCCTGAGCGGAGGGGCGAGGAACTGCAGCAGCGGTTTGCGGAATGAAGTCACGTATGTCGAGGGCTGCCGCACGTCGCCGATAAATTTCAATTTAAGATATTCCTTGAACGCAAAGCCTTGCCCGAGCGTCGTAAGCGCGGCCTGGGCCGCGGTCTTCCCCCCGAACATCCTCCTGTATTTCTCTTCAACGTCCATCGCAAGCCTTTTTGTTTTCTGATTCGGCAGATACGGTTTCATTATGTCGATTGCCGAATAAAAATTACTGCAATCCTGCTTCAGTTTTTCATTTCTCTTCTTCTTCCACGGGTCCTGATACTTCCGTGTATATTCGTAGCCGGTTATGTAAGTGTCGCACATCCTCATTATCGAGGGCCCGAGCTCATGGAAATCTCTCTGAAACGCCTCCTTGAGGATATGCTGGGAATCTTTTCGCGTAAACTCCGGATGGTCGAACCATATCCGGTGCTGTCCGTGCCATTCTTCATAGGGCATATCCGTGCGGAGTTTTCCTTTTTCCTTGTATTCCTTATATAACGCCGTCTGAGGTAGAGGTCCTAACTGCATGAACTGGGCAAAGTCGGGACGGAGCGCCTTCATGTATTCGACTTCCTTCCAGATGTTCTCCTTAGTATGATGCTCCTGGAACAGGATGCTGGAAGCCAGCACCGACACGCCGTGGTTTCTCAGGTCGCTGAACAGCTTCGGCATGTCTATCCCCTGGTTCTTCTGGTAGTTCTCAAGGTACGATTCCACGCCGAGCCAGAGGAAGCCCACGCCCAGCTCAAAGACATTTTCAATCCCGAAATCCATTATCGCCTCCGCGGATGAAAATATCCCGAAGTAATAAGTCTTGTCGTGTTTCTTCATCAGCTCAAGGAGCTCCATCGCGCGCTGTTTATTTTTGAGAAAATTTTCATCCATGACAAAAAAATCATTGCACCCGAATTTCTTCTCCATTCTCACGCAAATATCAAACAGCTCTTTGCCGGTCCGGTAAAAGGGAATATGCTCGAACCTGAAGTTGTGGGTCGTACAGCAGAAACGGCAGCGGTTGGGACATCCCACGCCGGACAGAAGAATGCCCGACTTGCCTGAAAGCGGTATCCCCATAAACCGTTTGTTCTCGGCGGAAGGTATCATCGGGTGTTTTATCGGGGCGTCCACCTTCTCATTGAATAACTGTCTTAACCACCTGACCCCTTCGCCTCGGGCGACATAATCACAGTCGATCAATGTTTCGATATCGGGGATCTGGGTGCCGTGCCCGCCGAGGATTATTTTTGTCTTCGGGCTGTGCTTTCTTGTCAGCTCAGCCATCTTTTGGGCCTTGAGAAAGTTCGGGGTTATAAAGGAAATCCCGACATAATCGTATCCCTTTTTAATTTCCTTGATAAACCGTTCCATCGTGGGAAAATCCAGGACAACGGCGGGATACTCAATATTCTCGGCCATAAGATACAGGCCGAAGCTCCTGTGGTTGTAACGCAGGGAAAATATCCCCTGTTCTCTCGTTATCTGATTGTGATACAGCTCCATGATATTTTCTTTGCGGCCATACCGGTCATCCACACCGTAGGGCTTGAAAACAGACGTCAACAAAAGTTTCATTTCAAATCTCCTTGGAGCGGCAGCATGGGAGAATGGCGCATGTAGATATTCGGCCCACCTAACTGCGAAGCATTGCGCTGCGGGCAAACCCTGAGGGGAAGGATGCGGACAACTTTTTCATTAAAAATAAATACATTTCTCTGATTACTGCCGTCGTCTAAGACTATCATAATAAAACAGACCGGGTCAAGGCCGCCAAGGCGGGGCCTCTGCGCCGGGGGCCTCATTTCTTGCCGACTATCATCCCGACCACGGCCCCGAGAATATAAGACAACGGAAGAACAAGGATGGTGTTCCACAGCGGCATGCCCATCAGTTTCATAGCGGAAGCGGAAACTTCCGCGTCTCCGAATACCTCTAAATGCAGAAAAAAGTCGAACAGGAATACCGTCGCCGAGGCGCATAAGGAGCCGTATAAGAACTTTCGAAAAAGCAATATCAACGCGTAAGGCAAAAAACTCCACAGCAGCAGAACGAGCGACATCGAGGCCGCTCCGGGGGATTCTATGAAAGCGGTCTCAGCGTGGAGCAAAAAGCCGAAAACGACCAGGACATAGATTAATGTCCGGATCAGGGATTTATAGAAATCAGCGTCTGCAGTCGGCTGCGGCTTCTTTTGACCCATCGAGAGTTTTATCATATCCTCTTATGGGGCAAGAATACAACCTGTCATTTACCTGGTGTTTCCGGGAGGGACTGTCGAAGCCATGATGACTATCAACGCTCCTCCGGGTGAGGCGGTAATCCATTTACCTCTTTTTGATTTCGCATCGTATGAAGTAAAACACGAAACTTGAAATCATTGCTGTAAGAAGGCTAAATACAAAACTTACGGGCAAGCTTATTTGAAGCCACATAAGAACTTCGGGGCCATCGATAAAATAACCAATAATATGCCACAGTATTGGTACAACAATAGCGGAAGTAACAATAGCAAACGAATTCAATCTGCCCTCAGATGGCTTTAGCAAGTTAAATAAAAGACATGTAACAACAGTACCAATTATTAGAGATATAAAACCAATCAAAAGTTATCTCCTACCAACGTCCGCTTGCTCTACGGTTGCAGCATCTTCTGGCATTATTGAAAGCGTCGTTTCCAAATTTGGTTTGTACGGCATTACAGTATGTTTTGGCATTTCCCTCGCAGCTTCTTCTTGAATCACCATCCAGGAGTTCACATTCTTCCAGTAGACAGGAACAGAAATTTTGATCACACGCAGCTTTAGATAGACCTTGCGCTTTTCCCTTACATCCGTAGCAATCGTCATGGGACTGGCAACATCCCGTAAAATTATATGAAGGAAATTTATCAGGGACAAACCAATCGTTCCAGCCCGAGCCACAAACAAGTCCGGCCGGGTCCATCAAGTTTATGGGATTTCCTTTTGTATAAGCATACGGAAGCATGCCCTGGGGATCAGACGTGAGCATTGGCACACGCCATGTTACGGCTGATTTAGCGCATCCTGATTTTATTACCTTTAAAACCATCGGCTGCAAAATCGGATCAGCCTCCATATACCTTCCCGTCTCCGGCACATAATCTCTGTGCCAGTTCTGGTGCAAACCTGTCTCTGAATCATAATACTGCCCGGGGAATCGGAGGTTGTTTGTTATTGACCCGGTTACGGACACCGGCTCTCCGAACGGTTTAAACTCCCCCTGCCAGACGACTGCCCCGGCAGAGTCCATCATCAGCACCGGCGAACCGAGGTGATCGTTGTGGTAGTAGTATATCCTGTTCCCCTCCACTGAAGAATCCCTCCCGGGGCCGGGGGCCTTCGTGTAATATTTTCGCCAGATATTGTAGTCATCCAGACCGATCAGTCCGTTTCCGTTAAAATCAGCGTCCTCGGGCGCCGGGGGCGCGGTCTGCCGGAAATATCCCCGCCAAACGTCATAATCCTCGATCCCGACAAGGCCGTCATTGTCGACGTCGGGGTCGCAGATATTGCCATAATGCTGAATGCCTGATAGAGACAGGTCGTCATCCTCATCTGCGTTTGTGTCCCTCTGGTCGGGGTTGGCCGTATACCTGCAGTTATCGCTTACATCCGCCGCGCCGTCCCCATCCGCGTCGCCGGCAGTGCCGCTTCCCGTCCTTGCCAGCAATTGCCCGTTCAGATAAATATACTCAGCTATTATGTCCCCTGAAATTGAGGATTCGGCAATAAGCAGCCCCTGCCGGTCATAATGGAAAACCGTGCATCGTGTTCCGTTATCCGCGCACTTCCTGACTCTCTGCCCGTTGCCATTGTAAGCATATTCGCCGAGGACCGTACTGCCTTCCATTGCCTTTGTCAGCCTCTGGTTATGATTGTAGACATAAGTTCGGAGTTCAGAGTCCGGAGTTTGGAGTTCGGAAATTGTATTTCCATTATCATCGTAATTAAAAAGGGACGCCTTTTCTCCGGAAGAGGACGTCAATTTGTTCGCGATATAATCATAAGTTGTGTTCCCCGAGCCGGTGGTCTCATTAGTCCTGTTTCCCGCAGGGTCATAGGCATAAGTCGTCGCTCCCCATGGACCGGCGGCGAATGTAAGACGCTGAAGGTTGTCGTATGAGTATGACTTGTTTTTTGAAGGACTGAGGTTGTCCGTAAGCGCAGTCATATTGCCGGCATCGTCCCTTGAATAAGAAAGCGAGTTCAGGGTCCGCAGTTCGGGGCCCTGAATTAACAGGCCCGTCGGGCGACCTCTGCCGTCGTAGCGCCTGGTCGAGATTATTCCGTTGCCGTACGTCATTGATCTCATGTCTCCGGAAAGCTGATAAGCGATACCTTCAGCCAATGTCCTCGTCTCACCGATATAGTTATCGGCAACCGAAGCGACTTTGTTGAGCCGGTTGTAAGAGTACCCGATCATCCTTCCCGACGGATAGGTCATTGCAAGGACATTTCCATTGAGGTCATACGAATATTCCGTTATATAAGTCACGTCGCTTATCAGCCTCGATTCCCTCGCGACCCTGCCCATTTTATCATAGTCATACCACGTCGCGCCCGACGGGTCCGTCATCGCCGTAAGCCTCCCATTTCCGTTTCCGGCCAGCGGGTCGTCATAGTAATATTCAATGTCCTGCGCAGGCTCGGGAAACTGCGTCGCCGTCAGCCGGTTTAACGCATCATAGGCATAGGTCGTTGTCGTATTATTCGCGCCGGTCTTTGAAAGCATATTTCCATCAGCATCGTATGTATAGGAAGTCGTCCCGGTATCGGGACCCGTTATAGAGACAGGACGGTTGAGCCCGTCATAAACATAAGCCGTCACATTCCCCTTTGCGTCCGTAATCCGCGTCAGGTTGTTCCTCCCGTCATAAGAGTATGATGCGACCCCGCCGCCGGGGTCTGTGACCGAAACAAGCCTGTTCAGGGCGTCATATGCATATCGTGTGACATTACCGTTTTCATTCCTCTTTGAAAGGACATTTCCCGCGTTGTCATAAGCCGTTTCGGTATACGAGCCGTCGGGATAGGCCGTCCTGACCGGCCTGTTATGATCATCGTAGGCATAAGTTTCCGAGGTCTTCACATTACCGGCGCCGTCCATGATGATCATCGATGTCATATTGCCTTCGGTATCGTACGTGTAAGTCGTAAGTTCGGCGTTGGCAGGGGCGGACGGCCATTCGCCCGAACGAATTTCAATGAGGCGGTTAATGCCGTCATAGACATATTCAGTCCTGTTCCCGTTTGCGTCAATTACGGCCGTCCTGTTCCCCGCGGGATCATATTCATAGACCGTTACTCCCCCATCCGGCTTTGTCTCTCTTATGAGTCTGTCTCTGAGGTCATATTCATAGGTTGTCGTGTTCCCATTGACGTCCGTCATTGAGACAGGATTACCGATGAGGTCATATCCATAAGTGATTGTCCGGCTTAACGCATTGGTTACTGTTTCAAGATTTCCATACCGGTCGTATGTGTTGGCTGCCGTATCGCCGTCAGGTCCGGTAACTGTAAGCCTCTGCCCCGACGCGTTATAAGTATACGAAGTCGTCCGCTCATCATCCGAGCCGAGGGCCTCTGTCTTTGTCAGCATGTTGCCGTAGTCGTCATAATTATATCCCGTCGTAATTCCATCAAGCGTTTCGGTCAGTATCTGCCCGAAGCCGTTGTATGTATAAGTCGTGGTCCGCTCATCGACCGTCCCGTAAGCCTCAGTCCTTGAGAGCATGTTGCCGTCCGCATCATAAGTCATTACCGTCGTATTGCCGTTTGCCTCGGTCCTCGACGTGACATCGAGACCGGGACTATAGATGTAAGAACCGTCCCCCTGCCCGCACGATTTGCAGCCCGGACCGGAGATGTTCGTCGCATGGCTTTTGCCCAGCGACTTGTCGAGCGTGTAGGTCGTCGAGCGCCCTAATGAATCGGTGACCGTCGATTGCGTGTCGCTGTCATACGTTATAGTCAATAATTCGTTCACGCCGTCCACCGACGAAGTTTTCGCCTTGCCTGTTTTGCCGCCCGAAGTGTAATAAGTGTGCCTTTCAATGTAATGACCGTTTTCATCTTTGACGCCTGAGAGTCTGTAACCCGCTCCCGGCGCATAAATGTACTCATATTCCCTCATGCTTCCATCAGGGTAGGAGACCTGGTCAAGCCCGGCCGCCTCATATGAATAACCGATGACTTTGCCGTCGGGAAGGGTCATGGAAGTAATCCTCGAATAGGCGTCGTTTATTACACTAATCACTCTTCCCGAAGGGTCTGTAATTCCTGTAAGTCTGTTATTGTCTCCCCTTGTAAGGGTCGTCCTGTTTCCGTTTCTGTCTGCGACCGCCGTCAACAGCCCGAGGCTGTTAAACTCCTCTGTGCGTCCGTCGAAAAACTCTCTGACAAAGGCGCCGTCTGTTTTTTTGATGAGCCTGCTCTTCTCTCCTTTTGGAAATTCAACATGGTAGACCCCGTCTCCTTCGTTGTCTATGTAGTAGACAGTATGCCCGTCAGGGTTGATCACTTCGTATGTATTTCCTCGGCTGCCCGGAAATACACTTACCTTTGTCGAATAAGTATGCCCCCATCCCGGACCGAACCCTCCCGCCGTGGTCTCCGAGCTGTCGTAATATCGCGTAAAAACCTCGGGCATTACGCCCTTGAGATTAAAGTCCGTCTCGCTCAAATAGACATTGCCGCTCGCCGCGTTGACCGGCTTTCCTACGTCAAGGGAGCAACTGTCTTCGGGCTCCGTATAGACAAGGGCCTCCGTGGTCCTGCCGTAGCCCCCGCAGCCCGCTGTGGCGCTGATTAATACAAACCTTTTCCAGTTGGTAAAATCATATGAGACCGGGATGCTGCCGCTCTCCGGAAGATCGCTCTCACTGTAAACCGGCCTATTGCCGATACTCACGGTAACAAATCTGCCGCCGCCTTCCAGCGCGGAGGAATAAGGAAAGTCGTACTCAATGCCTATCGTCTCAATGCCTTTTACGCGATCATTTGAAATTATGGCGATCTCCCGCCCTTCCGGCAAAGTTACCTCAGCTTCATATGCCGTACTGATCGGCCTGCATACCTTTTCGCCGTATATGTTTTCAAACCATTCACCGCCTGTATAACCGACCGTAAAGGGATACGAAGCAGGAGCGCCGCATGCAAGATTGTACTGTGGAATGCCGCCGACACTGACCGTCGGCGAACCGGAATAAACAACACCAAGTTGTATTCCCATTTTGCGGTTAACAATCGCCATTGACGCAAAGTCATAAATCTCCTCTAATGAACATTCAAAACCCTCCGAGCCTGAAAAAGTCACCATCCCGTCTTCACCGAGTGTCGCGCCGAAGCTCCCCGCTTCCCCGGGGTCGACAAACACTAATCCCGAAGACAGGACATACATCATTGCGCACAGGACACGGAATCCGGAGAATAAAGATCGAAAGGCGGAAAATACCGCCCTGAAGACAACAGACGACTTCAGCATACACGCCCCCTCTTTGAGTCCTGATCATTCATGAATATCGCGAACCGTATCCATGTTCTCGGCCGCATCAAAATAACACTGACGACGGACACCGGACAGGGGAACGACCCGCAGTTAAATTTTGCTGAATACAGAGCCCGCTAAAAGCTGATGCATTTTGGCATAAACCACTTTGTGCCGTCAAGAAAAAAATGTTTGGGTACGGTGTCAGACTTGCTTATTGACATTTGCCTTTTAACAACTGCAAAACTTTTTCCCCTTCACGAGTCAAGAGTTTTTTCGCCTTTAAATATCGCGTAACAACTGCAGGGTCCTTCCGGAGATAGTCTGCAACCTCACACCCTTTATATCCGTACTCATTTGCAATAAGACTCATCAGCTTTCGACACATCATTTTCTGTCTGTCCTTGCTCTTTTCTCTTAATTGCCTGATAGTTATCCCAAAAGCGTCCTCTATCCCCTGCGCGATTTCTTCAAGGGCATACTCACGTTTCTTTTTCTTTCCTTCAATTCTCTCCTCTGTTATTTGCATTATTTGCTCTACAAATTTTTCATCCCCGAGTATTCTCTGGTCCACGGTCCTGTAAACGTCTTCTCCTTTCACTTCAATCCCATTTCCCATGAATTTCTTATAAAGCAACCTTGCCTGCGCCTTGTCCTCCGAAAACATTCTCAATACCTGGTCAACATCAGCAGTATCGTCCTTGCTTGCTTCATTGTAATTTCTGTGGCTGCTCCACCGATACTCTTCAGGCAGCTTCACAACTCTTGCCCTCACCGGATTCAAATGAATGTACTTCACGAGTGAAAGCAAATACGTCTCGCTGTCACAGAGAATTGCTTTGTACCTGCCTTGAAAAAGATGCCCGACTGTCTTATATTTTTTATTGAAATATATCGTGTATCGCTGATTTATCCCTTGCTGTATTCTGGAAAGCGGCACATCTTGCATCTCCAACAGAAGATGAACATGATTGTTCATCAATACATATGAATAAAGACGATAATGGTATTGCTTTTTATAGCCGGAAAGCACTTCAAGATATTTCCTGCGATCGTTATCATCCCTGAATATATTTTGCCTCTGGTTCCCGCGGGTAATTACGTGAAACAACGCCCCCTCAAACTCTATCCTCCGTTTCCTTGCCATGTCCCCCCCCGAAAACGGAATTAGCTTACAATCAGATGCAATTTATTTCAAGTTGGATTTGCCTCCAAATGTCAATAGTCAAGTCTGACAGCAACCCCACGCCTTGACAGCGGTATATTTTATGCGATACTTCTCTTATAGGAATAACCCGTCCTGCCCTCCCCTTACCTTAAGTGGAGGGAAATATGCCCCGGATGGGGGAGTTATTTCGGCGTGGAGGATTATCTATGGCGGGAAGAGCTATCTGGAAAGGACATATACGGTTCGGCGATGTCACTGTGCCTGTGAAGCTGCATACCGCGGTACAGCAGGACCGGATACAGTTTCATCTCCTGCACCGGCGCGATCACGTAAAATTGCATCAGCAGATGATCTGCGCGTATGAAAAAACGCCTGTGCCGCCCGAAGAACAGGCCAGGGGTTTTGAATTGGAGGAGAGAAAATATGTCCTCGTCGATCAGTCCGAGCTCGAACAGGCCGCTCCGCAAGACAGCCGGGTGATTGAAGTCCGCGAATTCGTCAAAACCGCACAGATCGACCCCGTCTTCCTTGAACGCATGTACTACCTGGGACCGGATACCGCCTCAGAGGGATATAACACGCTTGCAGCGACGCTGAAAGAAATGAACATGTCGGGAATCTGCGCCTGGACCATGAGGAGACGGTCCTATCTCGGGGCCTTGCAGATAAACGGGAAGGTCCTGTGCCTGAGCACCCTGAGATATGCCGATGAAGTAATAGCGGTAAAATCCCTCGAACTGCAACAGTCTGCCCTGTCTGAAAAAGAGCTGAAGATCGCAAGGGACCTGATCGAGCAGTTGTCCGCCCCTTTTCAGCCCTGGAAATTCGAAAACGAACATCAGAAAAAGCTTCGGGACCTGATCGATAAAAAAGCGCGCGGAGAAAAAATCTCGGCCCTGCGCCCGAAACATTTGAGACCCACGGCGCCGGACAAGCTTCTACAAGTCCTTGAGGCAAGTCTGAAGAAGGTAGCATGATAAGTGAGAAGTAAGAAGTGAGAAGTGAGATTGAGATGTAAAATTGCTCAATGAATGTTTGCTTTCATTTTACTTCCTACTTCTCACTTCCTACTTCTTACTTATCTGCGAGGAATATAATGGCCCAACAGGAAATATGGAACGGGACAATCAGTTTCAGTCTTGTTGCGATACCGGTAAAGCTGGTCAGGGCAGTCGGCCCCGGGCGTGTCTCTTTTCGCATGCTCCACGGCAAAGATTATTCCCCCCTCTCAAGAAAGATGTATTGTCCGAAAGAAGTAAAAATAGTCCCGGCGGATGAGATCGTCCGGGGATATGAGATCGCCCCCGACAACTACATCGTGATAACGGACAGGGAGCTGGAATCGGTATCTCCTGAACGGAGCCGCACTATTGAGATCCTCGAATTCATCGACATCAGGGAGGTGGACCCGGTCTATTATGATCACCCTTATTATCTTGTTCCTTCAAAAGGCGGCGAAAAGGCCTACCGGCTGCTTGTAGAGGTGATGGGCCGGGCAAACAGGGCCGGTATCGCAAAGTTCGTTCTGCGGGAGCGCGAGTATCTCGTTGCGGTCAAGAGCACGGACGGGGCGCTGACGCTGATCACACTTCACTACAGCGGGGAAATACTTCCCGGGGAAGACCTCCTGCCGAAGGAAGAAAATCTCGATGCCGAGGGAAAAACCCGCATGAAAAAAATCATCAGGGAAATGACCGCCGACTTCCATCCGGACAAATACGCCGACGAACGCCGGAAGAAGATCACGAAGCTGTTAGAGAAGAAGGCGAAGGAAAAGGGCACGGTGGCGGCCCCTGAGATTGAGGAAGAAGCGGAAGAAGGCGTGGTCGATCTGGTCGCTGTGCTGGAGGAGAGCATGCGCAAGGTGAAAGAGCGCCGGTGAACAAAAAAATCGTAGAGGCTGCCGGCAGACGACTCTCTTTGTCGAACCTTAATAAGGACCTCTATCCTTCATACGGTTTCACAAAGGCCCATGTCCTTGAATACTACCGCCGGATGGCGGACTTCATCCTGCCGCATTTAAAAGACCGGGCCCTGACCCTGAAACGCTACCCCGACGGAACGGAAAAGGATTTCTTTTTCGAGAAACGCTGTCCGGCGCACCGTCCCGCCTGGGTCAAGACAGCCGAGGCGCGTCATAAGGACGAGCGGATGACGGTCTGCCTCGTCAATGATCTGGAGACGCTCATATGGGTAGAGAACCTTGCGTCCCTTGAGCTTCATGTGCCTCTTGCAAGGGCCGGCTCTTCTGAGACGCCGGATTCCATTGTCTTTGATCTCGATCCGGGAGAGCAGGCCGGCCTTCTTGATTGCGCCGCTGTGGCCCTGATACTCCGGGACCTTCTGTCTGAGATCAAGCTTGCGGGCTATGTGAAAACCTCGGGCAAAAAAGGGCTCCATGTATACGTCCCGTTGAACCGCAAAGAGGCGACCTTCGAGGACACCAGGATATTTTCAAAGGCCGTGGCGGAAGTCCTGCAGCGAAATTATCCGGACCTCGTGACTGCAAAGCCGGCAAAGGAACAACGGATAAAAAAGGTCTTCATCAACTGGTCCCAGAACGATCCATCAAAAACCATGATCTGCGTCTACTCCCTGCGGGCGCGGGAGAAGCCGGTTGTTTCGTTTCCCCTTGAATGGGAGGAACTGGAGACACTGGCCGGGCAGGGTGATCCCGAAAAGTTCGTGATCATGCATCCGGAAGCAGTGAGCAGGGTCGGCAACAGAGGCGACCTTTTTCAGGAGGTTCTGGTGAAAAAGCAGAAGCTCCCTCATCTATGATGAAATTCTCCTCTCATTCTTCGGCGTCACGGCGGGAGAGTTTGGGCCGAGGGCGAAACAGGAAAGGGAGCAACGGTCTTTTTCATGTTAGAGTGACGCAATTGTGTAGGGGCGCACCTGTGTGTGCGTCCTTGTTTTCAGGGCAGACACATAGTCTGCCCCTACAATAGTCCGCCATGGGTTTAGAGGAATACAAATCCAAACGAAAATTCGGGGAAACCCCGGAGCCGCAACCGGAGGTGCGCCCTGAGGGGGACCGTCTCATTTTCGTCGTTCATAAGCACGCGGCGCGAAACCTCCATTATGACCTCAGGCTTGAGCTGGACGGGGTACTGAAGAGCTGGGCCGTGCCGAAGGGACCTTCGCTGGACCCTTCCGTGAAAAGGCTCGCCATGATGGTTGAAGACCACCCGTTTGATTACAAGGATTTTGAAGGCGTCATCCCCGAGGGTAATTACGGAGCGGGGAGCGTCATTATCTGGGACAGGGGCTTTTATCATCATCCTTCCATAACAGACAAAGGAGAGAGCGGGAAGCTTCTCCGTGAAGGATTAAAAAAGGGGGATTTGAAGTTTGTCCTCGAGGGAGAAAAGCTTCGAGGTGAATTCGCCCTCGTGCGGATGCGGAAAGACGAGAAGGCGTGGCTGCTTCTGAAGAAGAAAGACCGGTACGCGGGCGAAAAGTCCATTTTAAATGAGAACCGTTCAGTAGAATCCGGCAAGACATTAGAGGAGCTTTCATCCGGGACGTCTTTCAAAAAAAAAATCAGCCGGATCCGCCTCAGGGAAGCGATGGAAGAGGAAGACCTGAGTGACGCTCCGGTCAGCCCGATGCCGCACAACATAAAGCCGATGCTCGCGACCCTGGTCAAAGGACCGTTTGATCACCCGGACTGGATCTTCGAGATGAAATGGGACGGCTACCGGGCCGTTGCCGAGATCAGGGACGGTGATGTTTCGCTTTATTCCCGCAACCGGACATCACTCACTCAAAAGTTTCTTCCCATTGCCGAAGCGCTGCGGGACCAGGGATTTAACGCTGTTGTGGACGGAGAGATTGTCGTAGTAGATGATCAGGGGCGTCCTGATTTCCAGATGCTCCAGAATTACCGGAAATCCAAAAGCGGTCATCTGCTCTACTACGTCTTCGATCTCCTGCACTTCCGGGGACATGATCTGACAGGCCTGCCCCTGGTCAGGAGAAAAGAGCTCCTGAAAAAGATTCTCCCTCCAGTCCCGAAAATAAAATTCAGCGATCATGTATGGAAAGAGGGCATTTTGTTTTTCAATGTAATCAAAGAAAAAGGGCTCGAAGGGATTGTCGCCAAGCGTTCTCAAAGCTCATACCAGCCGGGCAAAAGGAGCCGGCAGTGGCTTAAGGTAAAGACGCGGCTTACACAAGAGGGCGTCATCGCGGGGTTTACAGGGCCTCGGGGCGGCAGAAAATATTTCGGCACGCTTGTACTGGGCGTATACGAAGGGGACGAATTGGTCCACATCGGCAGCTCGGGAGGCGGATTCGACGAGAAGCATCTAAAGGAAATCCGCGAACGGCTGGACCCGCTCATTCAAAAAAAATGCCCTTTTAAAGTGAAACCGGAGACCACAACCCCAGTCACGTGGGTAAAGCCGGAGCTGGTCTGCGAAGTCGCTTATGCCGGCTGGACCGAAGACGCCGTCATGAGGCAGCCCGTTTTCCTGCGCCTGCGGGACGATAAAGCAGCGAGTGAAGTGGTGAGAGAAAAGCCTCTGTAGGAAAACAGTGACAAGTGACGGGCGGCTTAAAAAAGCCCCCGTCACTTGTTACTCGTTACCGGTCACTGTTTCTTGTCTTTCAGAAATTCCCCGAACCTCTTGTCGACATTTGCTATATGATCGAGTATCCAGTCCACCACCACCTGGTTTGTTTCCACTGAAAGGTCGTAGGAGCCGGGCTTCGTGCCGCCTTCGAGTTTCGGAAGCACCTTTTTGAGCTCCCCGAAATTTGCCATGAAGCGCTCATGCTGTTTTATGTGCTGCTCATAGCCGGGGTAACCATGCTCCCGCATAAGTCTCTCTTCCTCGCCGAAATGAAAAACTATATATTCATCCAGGAACCCGACCACGTCCCCTATTTTGTATTTGCAGGTATGCCGCCTAATCGCGTCAACGAGATCGGTTATCCGGGAGAACAGCTCTTTGTGCTGGTTGTCGATCTTTTCGACCCCGACCGAAAGGTCTTCAGTCCATTTCATAGGTCCTACTTATCAAAAAAAGGCAGCTTCTTATGCTCCAGTCCCGTGGTCGAGAGCTTCGCAAGAATATAATACATGCCTGCCGCGGCAAGCGCCAACAGGACCAGAATAATTAAAAGCTTCGGCTTTTTGAAAAGCAGCAGAAGCACAATGAAAGCAGCGGCTATCGCGGTTGCCGGATTGGCCCTGGAATAATCTATGCCCTTTTGAATGAGATCATTGAAATCCATGACAAACTCCTTCGCGGGACCCAGTATTTCCCGGACCCTGGCCCCATGACCCTTGCCCCTTTGTTAAATATACGTCAGCCACGACTTGTAAGCCTTTGCCTCGCCTTTCACTATTTTAAAGAAAAGGCCCTGAAGCTTTTTTGTGATCGGTCCCGGCTTCCCGCTGCCGATGGTCCTGTCGTCCACCTCCCTGACAGGGGTCACTTCGGCCGCGGTCCCGGTGAAGAAGGCCTCATCCGCGATGTAGACCTCGTCCCTCGTAAAGGATGTTTCACGGACCTCTATCTTCTCCCTGCGCGCCATTTCCATGATGCTGTTTCTCGTAATGCCTTCAAGTACCGAAGGAAGCGGCGGCGTTATCAATACGCCTTTTCTCACGATGAACAGGTTCTGTCCCGTCCCTTCCGATATATAGTTGTTGGAATCAAGCAAAAGGGCCTCTTCATATCCTGCGGCAAGGGCCTCGCGTTTTGAGAGGGTCGAATTGACATAGTCCCCGCAGGTCTTGCTCTTCGTCAGCGAGGCATTCCACGTAAACGAAGATATCTTGACCCTGATGCCGTGTTTAATGCCCTCCTCTCCGAGATACGCCCCCCAGGGCCACGCCGCAATCGCAAGCCTGATCGGGTTGTCCTTGGGATATAACCCCATGTTCTTGTAACCGATATACACAAGCGGCCGGATGTAACACTCCTTCAGCGCATTGACTTTCACCGTATCGGCAATCGCCTTGCCGACTTCCGCGCGCGAAAAAGGAGGATCGATCTTCAGGATATGACAGGAATCAAAAAGCCTGTCCACGTGCTCTTTGAGTCTGAAAATGGCGGGACCCGTCTTTGTCTTGTAGCACCTGATTCCCTCGAACGCGCCGGTCCCGTAGTGAAGCGTATGGGTCAGTATATGAACATTGGCGTCAGCCCAGTTTACAAATTTCCCGTCCATCCAGATTTTTTTGGATTCGTTAAGCATAGCTCCTCCAGTATTATAAAGAAATTCAAAATTCAAAATTCAAGATTCAAGAGTTGGATCAGGGCTCGCCGGAGCTTCCACTTAACTCTTAACTCATGACTCTTAACTCTTTAAAATTATACTCCTGCGGCCAAAAATTTTCCTATGCTTCGTAAGACTCTCTTTCATCCCATCCCTCTTTCCCGATGAGCGGGACAAAGGCGCAGGGAGTCGAGATCGAGCTTGTTATTCCATCGGAAGTCTTCTTTATCTTATACAGCACCTGTGAAAACCTGCTTCCGACCGGTATGACGAGCCTCCCGTTTATCTTCAACTGATCGATGTAAGCCTGTGGGATATGGGGCGCGGCTGCTGCAACGATGATTGCGTCAAACGGCGCATGAGCGGGCAAACCTGTTGTCCCGTCGGAAACAATAACGCTGACGTTTGAGCACTCCAGGTATTTCAGCATCCTCCGGGCCTTTGAGGCCAGGGCGTCTATTCTCTCGACGGTAAAGACTTCCGCCGCAAGCCTCGAAAGCACCGCGGCCTGATATCCTGAACCGGTGCCGACTTCAAGCACCTTTTCATCTCCCTTTAATTCAAGAAGCCCGGTCATCAGGGCCACCATATACGGCTGGGAGATCGTCTGCCCTTCGCCGATAGGCAGGGCTCTGTCGTCATAGGCCGCAGCCTGCAGGTCCGGGGACACAAAGAGGTGCCTCGGAACGCTTTCCATAGCGGCAAGGACCCGTTCATCCTTAATGCCCTGCGCCCTCAACTGATGCTCCACCATGTTGTGACGTTGTTTTTCGAAAGACATATTATGAAGAAGGGTCCAGGGGCCGGGAGCCAGGGGCCAGGACCCCGGAGCCCGGACCCTGGACCCTTTTTAAAATCTCCCTCGCCGCAATAATCCCCGACGACGACGCCTGTATCAGTCCCCTGCTTACCCCGGCGCCGTCGCCTATAGCGAACAGGTTGCCGATCTCCGTTTCCAGATTTGCGTCAAGCTTGAGCTGTCTTGAATAGAACTTCACCTCGACCCCGTATAAAAGCGTACTGCCGCTGAACACGCCGGGGGCGATCCTGTCCATGGCCTTCAGCATTTCAAGGATGTCTGAAATATATCTGTGAGGGAGCACAAAACTGAGGTCTCCCGGCGCCGCGTCGGGCAGCGTGGGTCTGACGCGCCCTCTCGATATACGGGCATGGGTCGATCTCCTTCCCTTCACGAGATCGCCTAACCGCTGCACGATAACGCCCTTTCCAAGGAGATTGGCGAGTCTCGCAACATATCTGCCGTACAAATGAGGCTCATCAAAGGGCTCCGTAAAATACGTGCTTACGAGGAGGGCGAAATTTGTGTTATCGGTCTTTTTATCTGAATAGCTGTGTCCGTTGACGATCCATACTCCTTTGACGTATTCCTTCACTATTTCTCCATAAGGGTTTACGCAAAAGGTCCTGACCCGGTCATTGAACTTCTTCGAGTGAAAAACCAGCTTCGGTTCGTAAACTATTTGCGTAAGGGGTTCGAGCACTGAAGCCGGCAGCTCCACCCTCACGCCGATGTCGACAGGGTTCTTTAATAACGAAAGCCCCATGGTCTTTGCCAGCCGTTCAAGCCAGAGAGCGCCCTCCCTGCCCGGGGCGGCCACTACGAAATCTCCATAAAAGGCGTCTCCGTCCGTGGTCTCCACGCCGGTCGCCTTTCCATTTTCGGTAATGATTCTTCTTACGTTGCTGTTAAACGCGATATCGACTTCGGAGTTAAGTGCCGCCTTTATTTTCTTAAGGAGCGCGGGACAGCGGTCCGTTCCGATGTGTCTGATCTTTGATGGTATGAGGGTCATCCCGTTTTCCTGCGCAAGGTCCCGGAGGGCGTTGACTCTTTCCATATCTTCCCCGAAAACTTCAGCGGGAGCGCCGTACCTTACATAGATTCCGTCAGTATACGCTATGAGGTCCTGAAGGGCCGGGGCATCGATATACCTCGAAAGGTTCCCGCCCACTTCGCTCGAAAGGGTCAGTTTTCCGTCGCTGAACGCCCCTGCCCCGCCCCAGCCGCATAAAAGCCCGCAGTCAGGACACTGGACGCACGATACCTTCTGCGTCACGGAGGGGCAGACCCTTTCTTCAATGTCCATGCCCTTTTCAAGGAGCAGGACCTTTATTCCCCTTTTTGCAGACACCATTTCATGAGCGGCAAAAATACCCGCCGGTCCGGCGCCGATTATGATGACATCGTATTTCATAAGATAAAATAAGGGTCAGGGGTCAGGGGGCAAGGGGCAAGGGTCGGAGATACGTAAGCTTTCTCCCATGACCCTTGACCCATGACCCTTGACCCTGCTGTTATAATTTCCACTCCTTCTTTATACGTTTCAGCGCTTCATAATTAGTAAGATCGAGGTGCACCGGCGTAATAGAGATATACCCCTTCTGAATCGCCTCCAAATCATAATCTTCGTCGGGCCTCCATTGAGGGGCGCCGCCGCAGATCCAGTAATATTTCTTTCCGCGCGGGTCCGAAATCTCCCGGACGGCATTGTAGTAATCGGGTTTGCCCTGCTTTGTGAATTTCACTCCCCTGGGCCTCAACACGTTCGGCACATTGACATTCAGGAGCGTATCAGGCGGGAGGCCCTTTTCCAGGACTTTCTTCGCAAGTTTTATGGTAAACTCCGCGGCCGCCTTCAGAAGCGACAGCCTCTTGCGATAACTGTCGTCATCTCCGTTTCTGACGAGTGATACTGCAATTGACGGGACGCCCAGAAGGGTCCCTTCCATCGCCGCCGCAACAGTGCCGGAATAGGTGATATCATCTCCCAAATTGGCGCCGTTGTTAATGCCGGACACAATAATATCAGGTTTCCGGGGAAGTATTTTGTCGACCGAAATGATGACGCAGTCGGTAGGAGTGCCGTTGACGGAAAAGGTGTTCCTGCCGGCCTTTTCGGTTTTCAACGGCCTGTGAAGCGTCAGCGCGTGAGCGACCGCGCTCTGTTCCGCCTCAGGGGCCACCACATAAACATCGCCTATCGGCTTGAGGGCCTTTGAAAGTATTTTTATCCCCGGCGAAGATATCCCGTCATCATTTGTAACCAGGATTGTCGGCATGGGATATTGTAACACAGGGTCAAGGGGCAAGGGGCAAGGGTCCAGGCGACCTGAAGTTTTTCCCTTGACCCTTGCCCCTTGCCCCTTGACCCTGTCCTTTCATCAACCATATTTATAATTCTATAAGCTGTTTTCTTATTGATTTTATGAATTCAGTTCTTTAAAATAAAACGCCTGTTACAAAATAAAACAGATATGCTTCAATTTGAAGCAGTCTGTAATAAGAGTATTGAGTTCAGAGTCTGGAGTTTAGCATCAAAAACTTTTTCTAAACTCTAAACTCTATACTCCATACTTTAATCTTTGTTTTCAAAATTTCTATAAAAAGGAAGGACGATCAATGTTAACCAGAAAACCAGTATCTTCCCAAATTGTCTTGCTCATGTCAATCTTCTTCTGTTTGATGATAGCGGCCGTTTCCGTTTTCGCATCGACAGAAGGAGCAGCCGTTCCACCGCCTGCCTCAGATGTTGCGTGGTGGGTTTGGCCTCTGGTATTGCTTGTAGTAACGTTTGTCCTCGGCATACTCGCAGTTTTAGGCGGCGTCGGAGGCGGGGTTTTGTTTGTGCCGATTATCGGCGGATTCTTCCCTTTTAATATCGACTTCGTCAGGGGCGCGGGACTTCTTGTGGCCCTTGCAGGGGCGCTCGCGGCAGGCCCCGGGCTACTGAAGAGAAACCTCGCGAGTCTCCGGTTGGCCCTTCCCGTGGCGCTCATTGCCTCGGCGGCAGCCATAGGAGGCGCTATGATCGGCCTGGCCCTTAAGCCCAACGTCGTCAATATCCTCCTCGGCGCAACCATCCTGTTCATCGTAATAATCATGGCTACGGCGAAGAAGTCCGACTTCCCCAATGTACCCAAGCCCGACAACATCGCCCAGAGCCTCGGTATCATGGGTATCTACCGGGAAGAATCCATCGGCAAGGACGTGGAATGGACTGTCCATAAAACGCCGCAGGGACTGCTGCTGTTCATCGTGATCGGTATTATGGCGGGGATGTTCGGTCTCGGCGCGGGCTGGGCGAACGTTCCGGTTTTAAACCTGCTCATGGGCGCTCCACTGAAGATATCCGTCGCCACGAGCAAATTCCTGCTCTCCATCACCGACACGTCGGCGGCCTGGGTCTACCTCAACCAGGGCGCGGTGCTGCCGATGATCGTAGTGCCTTCAATCGTGGGTATCATGTTAGGTTCCATGGTGGGCGTCAAGATCCTTGCTAAGGCAAAACCAAAGGCCATCAAATGGATGGTCATCGGACTCCTGCTTTTCGCAGGACTCAGGGCGTTATTGAAAGGATTGGAAATCTGGAAATAAATTTCTGAGAAGAACAAGAAACTCTCACACAGAGACACAAAGACACGAAGTTTAAATAAACAACAATTATAGAAAGCAGATTGGAAATATTAAAATAAATCTTTGTGCCCTTTGCGGCTTTGTGTGAAAAAAATATTTTAAGGAGAATATTATGGCAAATGAAAGAACACAGGCATCTGAAGAACAGATTGTATATGCTAATCTTTTAAATAAAGGGATGTGGTCCGGGCTGGCCCTGCTCATAATTACTTTCATTGTCTATGTATCCGGCGTGCTGCCAAGCCACGTGCCTATAGAAGAGCTTTCAAAAACCCCGCCGGGCTCGGACGTGCCGTACTGGAGCATGAGGGCCCATGATTTCAATCAGGCCTTCAATATACCGACGGGCTGGGGATGGACCGCGCTGGCAGGTAAAGGCGACTATCTGAATTTTGTCGGGATCGCATGGCTTGCGGGGTTAACAATATTATGTTACGCAGCCATAATTCCGATCCTACTGAGAAAGAAAGAAACTCAATACTTAATCATCGCGATAGCCGAGATAGCCGTCCTGGTCCTCGCCGCAAGCGGTATTCTGAAAGTAGGAGGGCACTAATATTCTCACACGGAGACACGAAGACACAGAGAAAGAATGACGGATATAAAATAATTCTTCGTGCCCTTTGTGGCTTTGTGTGAGAATAATTCTCACACGGAGACACAAAGATGCAAAAAGAGGAGGTCATATATAATGAGTGATAAACAGGCGTGTCCCATTGCCGGACTTAAAAATATTCTACTTGCCGTTGACGGCTCCGGCTTCAGCGAAGCAGCCATGAAGCAGGCCATAAACATATCAAAGTCCTGCTCTTGCAAACTGTATGTAATCTCGGTGGTCGAGGTCAATCCTGAATATGAGGCCCTGGCCCCCAAGATAGTTGAAAAGGCCGAGAGCGATACGAGGCAACTCCTTGAATGGACCAAAGAATGCATTGTCAAGGAAGGGATAGAATGTGAAACAATCGCTCATCAGGGAGAAGAGCCGGCGCAATTCATTATCGAGGAAGCTGAAAAGAGAAAGGCCGATATGATAGTAATGGGCAGCCACGGCAGAAAAGGCCTGAAAAAAATCCTGATGGGCAGCGTCACTCAAAAAGTATTGGCGCATACGCCGTGTTCCGTGTTGGTAGTTAAAGCGTAATAAATTGGACGCAGACTAACGCAGATTATCAGGATTTTTAAAAGCTCTTTTATATAAAGCCTCATCAGTTGTCATTCCCGTGCCTAAAGCACCTACTGTTGGCAGTCCTTAAGCGGGAATCCACCCTTCGACAAGCTCAGGGTGACAGCTTGTCCTGGTGAGCTTGTCGAACCATGAGCTTATGAGACACTGGATGCCCGATTAAGAACTTCGGGCATGACGGTAATTATATATTCTTTACTTATGACTTAATTGGAGTAGAATATTTAGTAGCAAAATTTATCTGCGCTGATCTGCGTTAATCTGCGTCCTGTAAAAGGAGGTTTCTACATGGCATTATCATGTCCTGCCGCAAGACTCGAAAGAATTCTCCTGTCCACTGACGGTTCTGAATTCAGCGAAGGGGCCGTCAGAGAGGCAATAAAACTTTCAAAGACGTGCTCGGGCAAAATCCTCGCCATCTCGGTAATTGAAACGAATCCCGAATATGAGACCATTGCTCCGCAGCTCATCGAGAAGGCCGGGAAAGAGACGAGAATGCGCCTCGAATCAGTAAAAGAGATGTGCTCCAAAGAAGGCGTTGACTGCGAGATAACGGCCCGACAGGGAGAGGAGCCTTACAGGTATATTGTCGAGGAGGCGGAGAAAAATAAGGCCGATTTGATCGTACTCGGAAGGCGGGGAAGGACCGGTCTGAAGAGGCTCATGATGGGCAGTGTGACCGCAAAGGTCATCGGGCATGCGCCCTGCGACGTACTCGTAGTGCCGAAGGCGGCGGACGTCGATTTCAGGAAGATACTCGTGGCCACCGACGGCTCAAAATACGGCGACGCCGCTGTCTCAGAGGCCATTGCCATTGCGAAACGCTGCGACGCTCCCCTTGTGATTATTTCCGTAGTGCCTTCCGAGACAGAGTCCCCTTTTGATATCGTGCATTCTCAAATGCAGAAAGGTCTCATCTCCGACCAGGAGACCCTGCAGGCGGAAACAGTCGTAAAGGCCGCAAAAAATCTCGCTGAAGAAAACGGCGTAAACGCAAGGGCCTTCATCTACGCCGGTAAACCCTATGACGCGGTCCTTGAAACCGCCAAAGAACAGCGGGTAAACCTCATCGTAGTCGGCAGTCACGGAAGGACCGGCATCGCGAGGCTGCTCATGGGCAGCGTGACCGAGCGCGTAATCGGCCTTGCCGAATGCGCCGTGCTTGTAGTAAAAAAATAATCGTTCAGGCCGTTCAAACAGTTTGAACGATTACAGGGCCAGTTTAAAAACTCAACATTAGGACGTCATTCCCGCAGTCTTTAAGCGGGAATCCAGTGTTTTTAAGGGCTCCTGGATTCCCGTTTTCACGGGAATGACGAATAAACTGAGTTTTTAGACAGGCTCTACATCCCATAACAAACCCCTCTATGAGCCATAGACCCATAGAGGGGTTCTTTTAAACTGATAGCTGAAAGCTGATTGCTGACAGCTTTTTTAACTTTACAACGCGGTCAAAAAAGTTATTTCACGAGCAACAAGAACGCCTCCGGTCATAACGCCTTCAGCCCTGACCGCCTTCGCAGGGACAGCGGACAGATCGGCAGCAGTGCCGCCTATGAAGACCGTTGCCGCCGTAGTGCTTGCAGGGGTCGTCCCAATGTTGAACTGGGTCGCCGAAACAAATCCGGAGATGTAACCCTCGACGTGGAACTCCTGTCCTGCGGCAGGAACAAACGCGGCGTCTTCTGCCGCTTCAACCGTGATCGTGGTGGCGACCAACTGGCCCAGGGCATTCAACGTGCCTTCAACCTCGACGCGCTGTCCGGCAGTGACCACAGTGCCCGCAGGGATGTTCACCACCTGGATCCCTATATTGATTGTAGTTGCCGTCGGATTTTCAACTATGCCTTTCACTT
>JACRHD010000062.1 GCA_016234115.1 Nitrospirota bacterium | reverse complement strand
ATCAGCTTAAGGCCGGATGTTGTAAAGGTGTGTGAGGCCGCCTCAAACGGGGCCGTGGCGTCTACGTAGTTCGCCGTGCCGTCATTCCACTTGATTATCTCTTTAACTACTCCGTGGTCGTCTGTCGACGCAGGTGTGCAGGTAAAGGTCCAGGTGTTGGCGTTCCATGAGTATTCGCCTGCTCCGCAGCCGTCCGCCGCTGGTTTGGCGTCAGGCGGGTACACAGTAATTTCAGACGTCTTCGTCTCTGTCGCCTGATTGACTGCGTCCTTGACCGTGAGCGTCACCTGGTATGTGCCTGCCAGGGCATACTGGTGAGAGACCGTTGCGTCAATGTCATAGGGGGTCGTGTTTCCGTCATCCCAGCTCCATGCGTACAGACAGGAGCCTGCGCAGGCGGATGCCGAGGAGTCGACATTGGCTGTCAGGCCGCTTGTGGTGTAGCCGAAGTTCGGTGTCGGCGGAGTAGCGTCGGCGGGCTCAGTCACCGCGAACTCTGAAAAAGAACCTGTCACGCCGCATATGATGTTATTGACCGTATCATGGGATGTCGTTATGTCTGTCCACCCACCCGATGAGCCACGGTGCATGAGTTTGAGATTACTTCCATTTCCGCTCACATCCGAATCATTGTAATTAACACATACCGTAACAGTACCGCTGAATGCTCCCGTAAAGTCGATGTCATACGACTTGCCCGAAACTATTCTGAAGTTCTCATCGGGTGTGGGGTTGGTTATCTCCGTCGCAGTTGCATCGCCGCCTGTAGTCACATTGTCGAATGTAAGCGTTATGACAGGGGCAGGTGTTACAGTCACATTACTTCCAGGACACACATCGGTCTCAGGAACTCCACAGCCGCAATTGCCCTGGCCGATCTTCAGCGGATCCGCCGGACAAGCGTCATTGCAATCAGCCGTCCCGTCACTGTCGGAGTCAGTATCAGCAACACCGCAGCCGCAGATGCCCTGGGCGATCTTGAGCGGATCGGCCGAACAACCGTCATTACAGTCGGCCGTCCCGTCGCTGTCTGAGTCAGTATCAGCAATGCCGCAGCCGCAGATACCTGTTGCAGTTTTATTCGGGTCATTGGGACAGTCATCGGCTGCTACCGTGCCGTCTCTCACCGGCCAGACATCTTTAAGGTCCTCTTTATTTCCCATGTTTACGTCAGAGTCGAGGAAGCTTATTCCCCACGCATTGGCAGTCCAGTCAGCTTCTGTAGTCGACGTCCAGTAGCCGCAGGCCTGCAGATTTATAAAGGGATGAACAGCCGGGAATGAAGGTCCCCATGTTGAAAAGTCGATAAGGCTGTAAAGCTCCTCCCTGTTCGGCAGTCTCCACTGTCCCGCTGTCGAGCCGTCGGTCAGTCCGCATGCGCCGTTTGCAAGGGCGTTTGCAGAACCAA
Organism: Nitrospirota bacterium; assembly: GCA_016234115.1. GTDB lineage: Bacteria > Nitrospirota > Thermodesulfovibrionia > UBA6902 > UBA6902 > SURF-23. The sequence goes on along the minus strand of JACRHD010000062.1, from coordinate 31,705 downwards.
GCGCCGTGCTCCAGGCCTGTGTTCCGAAACAATCTGCGTTCCTTAGCCAGACAAGCCCAGTGAGATTGTCCGTCACCGTTCCGTTGAGATTGTCGGTGAATCGCGGCGACGGCCATGCAACACCCGTCTGCAGCGCGCCGTCATCCGCAGGAGGCGTGTTTGTATCTAAGCTGATAGTTTGCCCTGTCCTCCAGACCAGAGCGGGGGCTGAACTTACCGGCCCGCGCACCGGCCAGAAATAGATGTCAACCGTCCTGTCCCACATGTTCACATCGCCGTAATGCAAATTGACCATCCATGCGCTGCCCGAAAGGCCCGCGGCAACGGTCGATGACCAGTAAAAATACCCGTGAACGTTCGTGAATGGGTTCCCGTATCCCCCGACCGCGTTCAGCCAGTCCTCCTGATTGGGCACCTCTAAATTTACAAGACTCTGCAGTTCATTGACTGTCGGAAGACGCCAGTCGGTGTGGCCGAAATTAGGAGAGCTCCCGGCGTTCATGGAGGCTATATAGTTGAGGGCGTCCTGCCAGGCAAGAGATGGGAAGCTTACGTCCCTTGTCCACATAAGCCCCGTGAGGTTGTCCGTAGCAGTCTGATCTCCATTGTCCGTAAACCTCGGACTCGGCCATACAACGCCCGCCTGAATAGCGCCGTCATCATCTGACGCATAGCTCGTGGTCTGGCCGGTGCGGGGGATACTCGTGGTCTGGCCTATGCGGAGACTGATTGATCTTGCCCCTGGACTCACTGGCCAGACAGCAAGCTGCCAAGTCTTATAGTTGTTCTCCTGGCCGCCAATGCTGAAATAGTAGATAAACACGGTATCCGGACGGGCCGTATTCACAGTGCCTGACCAGTATGCGTCGGCCTGAGCATTTATAAAAGGGCCTGTATTAGTAAGCCCCCAGCCCGGCTGAGGACAGTTGTTGCCTGATGCGTCGCACCTCCCAATGTTGCCAAGTTCCGTATAGTACAGATGCCCCAGCTCACTGCCGGAGCATACCCATCCTGCATATACAAGAGGGAAGCCGCCACCAGGGTCTTCGATGTAACTACACGTCGTATCCGGCTGTGCCGTTTCAGGAAGACGCCAGTTATTGAAACCCTTGAAGTTGGCAGCGTTCAAGGTGTCTATCCATGCTTTGGCATCGTCCCAGGTCATCCTTCCGTAGGATGCCGCAGCGTACCCCGACGTGTAAGCATAATTGCCGTCCTGCAGCCAGCTTATCTCCAGGTCCGTATCATAGACCGTCCCGTCGTTCATATCCACTATTGCCGACTGGACAGGGACAAGGAAAGCCGCAAACAAAAGGACGGTAAACAAAAGAACATGCATTTTCCACTTTCCATTAACAAACAACCCTCCAAAAAATCCGTTCATCCTCTTCATCAAATCCCTCCTTTAAAACATTGTTCGTAATCTATGATTACTGTTCTGGTAAGAAATTAAATCTGACTGACCCAAGTTAAAAAAATCCCCCTTCTTCATCCCCCTTTTCCAAAGGGAGAAAATCCGACACCGCCCTCTGAAGTAAAGTACTTCAACCCTCGCCCCCTCACATCCGGGAGAGGGAGTATTCACTATCAACCACTTACAACAAATAAAATGAAACGCAGAGCTGCTTCGTTCTATGCAGCAATGATTATGCCAATAAACAGTTCGGGATTCAAAAAAGGCAGGTGATGCATGTAAATAATTTTGTCAGTTAACTTGTAGCCGGGAGCTACTTCAGGCTCATCCTTCGACAGGCCCAGGATGACAGGCTTGTCTTGGTGACCTGCAGAACCGTGAGCTCGTGTTACCATGGATTCCCTCTCAGAAGAGCGAGGGAATGACGATCTAAGCTTTAAGGTTATGGACGGATACTTATTAACTTATGATGAGACAATCAGCATGTCATAAAATTTAACAATAACCTCGTGAATCAAATGCTATTTTTTATAATAAATTAATTCTCTTGAGGGGGGAATGGGGATAACAGGGTATTTAACATGAGAGAATATCAGGTGAAAGCGCCACGTTCATATGGGTTTTTCCCCGATTCAGGCCTGTAAAAGTCCTATAAATCGTAAGCAGTTCCGGATCGACTGCGGCCACATTCTTATGCAGAGAAGCTATGGACAGAACCTTGTCGGAGGCGGTGGCCCGGAAGTTTTTATGCCTATGCTTTATAAGTCAATTAGCGTGTCCTGCCCGAGCCTTGGCTATTTTTACAATTCCTCTCTTTGGAAAAGACCAACAGTAGGTGCCTTAAGCAGGGGTGAGAGAGATTTTTTGATAAATGCTTTTTATTTCAAAATCCCCCTTCCTCCCCCTTTTTCAAAGGGGGAATATCCCCCACAACAATCCCCCACAACAATACTTGACAACTTTAGTAAACTATTTTATCCTATTTGCGTGCTGAAATTATCGACCAAGGGACAATACGGTGTAAGGGCCATGTTCGAGCTGGCCAAGCACTATGAAAAAGGCCCTTTGCCGATCAGGCAGATTGCCGAGCGGCAGGACGTTTCGGTCGCCTATCTTGAGCAGTTGCTGAACAGGCTTCGCAGGTCAAAGCTCATTACGAGCCGGAAAGGTCCGGGCGGCGGATACATAATAAACAAAAAGCCGGAGCTGATCAGCATAGGGATGATACTGAACGCCCTCGAAGGCCCCGTGACAATTACTCATTGCCTCGGCCCGAAGGCAAAAGGGTGCAACCGCGTCGAGGGATGCGTGACAAGGCTGTTATGGAAATCCCTCGGTGAGAAGATAGAGAATTTCCTGGGCACTATAACACTGAACGATTTATTGAAGGAAGAGGCCAAATTAACGAGGTGAAGTGTGCTGGTATCGGAGGCGCAAATAGAATTGGAAACGGACGGCAGGCTTAAATTTTTAGACAGCCCCATGCAGGCGGATTCGACCACGGACATCATTTACATGATGTGCCCGATGCACCTGCTGACAATCGAGGACCAGATCAAGGTATTGCAGCCGGGAGAGGTCCTGGCGATACTTACCGACTACGACGGCGCGCTCGAAGATATCCCGGCCTGGTGCGCAAAGACAGGTAATGATTTTTTAGGTATCTTTGAAGATTCGGACCATTATAAATTTTATATACGGAAGAAGACCCGTTGATTTCACAGATAAGAAAACCGATGACACAGATCAAAATCAGATGACACCGAATAAGAAAATCTGTGCAATCCACTTTTCTATCTGTGTAATCATTCTTAAATCTGTGCCATCAATTTTACCGGAGGTAAAATGAATATATATCTCGATCACGTAGCAACAAACCCGCTGCATCCCGAAGTCCTCGAAGCAATGATGCCTTACTTCAGGGAGCATTACGGAAATCCCCTCAGCTTATATGAACCGGGCATGAAGGCGAGAGAGGCCATAGAAACCGCGCGCGCGGCCACCGCCTCCCTTATAAACGCGAAGCCCAAAGAGATAGTCTTTACCGCAAGCGGGGCAGAGTCGAATAATTTTGCGGTCAAAGGCATAGCATATGCCAACCAGAACAAAGGGAAGCACGTTATCGTCTCAAAGATCGAACATCACTCGGTCCTCAATACCGCTCGCTTTCTTGAAAAGCAGGGGTTCGCGGTCACATATCTCCCTGTCGATAAATACGGCACGGTCAACCCCGCGGACATTGAGAAGGCTATTACGAAAGAGACCATCCTGATTTCCGTAATCCACGCGAGTCCCGAAATCGGCACGATACAGCCCATTGAAGAAATCGGCAGGATCGCAAGACAGAAAGGCGTAATATTTCACACCGATGCGGTCGCGTCCGTGGGGAACATCCCCGTGGATGTTCAATCTCTGAATGCGGACCTTGTATCTTTTACCGCCCACCAGTTCTACGGTCCAAAAGGGGCCGCGGCCCTTTATGTTAAAGAAGGCGTGCGGATCGTCCCCCTTGTCTACGGAGGGATACAGGAAGGAGGCAGGCGCGCCGGGACGGAAAACGTGCCTGCAATCGTCGGAATGGGCAGGGCCGCGGAGCTCGCAAAAAGGGACTTGAAGAAACGCGTGGACCATGTAAGAGCGTTAAGGGACAAAATAATCGACTGCGCCCTTAAGATCGATAAAGCGCTTCTCACCGGACACCCGGAGAAGAGGCTCCCGGGCCACGCGAGTTTTGTAGTTGAATATATTGAAGGCGAGGCCATGCTGCTTCTTCTTGCCGCGAAGGGAATTTACTCGGCAAGCGGTTCCGCGTGCAGCTCAAAGGCGTTAAAGGCGTCGCCTGTTCTGATATCAATCGGCATCCCCGCTCATGTGGCCCAGGGATCGGTAGTATTTACGTTAGGAGAAACAATTACGGAAGACGATATAACTTATTTCACGGAGATTTTCCCGGCGGTCATTTCCCGGCTCAGGGAAATATCCCCTTATGCAAAAGGCTGGGAAGGAACGGAGGGACCGACATGTACAGCGCAAAAGTAATGGACCATTTCAGCAATCCCCGCAACGTAGGCGAAATGCCTGACGCCGACGGTATCGGGACCGAAGGCAACCCCGTATGCGGCGACGTAATGAAGATATACATAAAGGTCAAAGACGATAAAATCACCGACGCGAAATTCCAGACCTTCGGCTGCGGGGCCGCAATCGCTGTGTCGAGCATGGTGACGGAGATGGCTAAAGGCATGACGCTCGACGAAGCTCTGAAGATAACCAAGAGCTCGCTCGCCGAGGCCCTCGACGGCCTGCCGCCCCAGAAGATGCACTGCTCCAACCTCGGCGCCGACGCATTGCGCAAGGCCGTTGAGGATTATAAGAATAAACAACAAAAATGATATCCACAGATTTCACAGATTACTCAGATTAAGAATGGAGGAATTTTTATTATATTTTTCTTATCTGTGAAATCTGCGTAATCTGCGGATAGAGATCACTTGGAATGAAAACCCTCACACTCGGTTACTCCCCCTGCCCTAACGACACCTTCATCTTCTACGCGCTGATTCACGGGAAGATAGACACCGGCGACCTGAAATTTCAGGAAATCCTTCTCGATGTGGAGACCCTGAATCAGAAGGCGCTCAACACTGAACTCGATCTTACAAAAATCTCTTATCACGCATTCGGATATTTGCGTGAAAAATATCGCCTCCTCCGCTCAGGCGGGGCGCTTGGAAGAGGATGCGGTCCCCTTGTCGTTACAAAACACGATTACACGATGGAGGAATTGAGGGGCAAAAAGATCGCTATCCCCGGCAGATTCACAACGGCATTTCTTCTCCTGCAGCTTTACGATCCGGCATTCGCAAGGACGGGTTTGAAACCCGCCCCTACCCTTGCCCCTGGCCCCCGCCCTCCGGACCCTGGACCCCGGACCCTTGCCCCTGTCTTTATAGAGATGCCTTTTCACAAAATCATGGAGGCGGTCGCGAATGAGAAAGTTGACGCCGGGCTGATAATTCACGAAAGCAGGTTCACCTACCCTTCATATGGGCTTAAACAGCTTATAGACCTCGGCAAATGGTGGGAGGAGGAGACCGTTCTGCCGATTCCCCTCGGGGGGATTATCGCGAAGCGTTCTCTTGGTGATTCAACAATTGAAAAAATCGAAGGCCTGATCAGGCAAAGCGTTGAATTCTCCTTCAACAATCGCTCCGAACCTATGGAATATATAAAACAGCACTCGCAGGAGCTTTCAGATGAAGTTATAAATCAGCACATCGCTCTTTATGTTAATGACTATTCCCTCGCTCTCGGAGAGGAAGGTGATAAGGCGGTCCTTGAACTTCTTTCGAGGGCCGAAGACGCCGGGATCATCCCGCAAACGGCGGCCGATATGCGCGAGGTTTGACTCAGCGGCAGGGCCTCAACTACTAAGGCTCCTCAAACTAATTCTAATTCAAACCAAGCCTTGACAACCTTTCTCCTAATGATACGGAGAACAACTCCGGGAGCTTGTTCCGGTTATTTGAAGGAGCCGCGGCAGTTACTGTCGGAGCTGTCACCCCCCGTAGAAATTATCCCCTTATCTTTTTCCTGAAACCGATCACTCCGGTTATCAAAATGATTATCATCAATACGTGAACAGGATACTTGACGCTGTAGACAAAGGGCGCCAGGGCCGTCCTGGCAGCCGCCTTCAACACCTCATGCCCTGCTATGTAATCAGCTATCGGCGGAGAATATGTGTAGTACAATTTCACGAACACCTTACCGGCGGCGTTTGTCAGGAGATATCTGTCCCTGAATCTTCTCAACGTCATCACCTCGTCGGCCATATAACTTCCATAAGCCGCCGTGGCGATAAAGCATCCGCCGCCGCCGCCGCCTCCTCCGTCACGGCCTCCTTCAACTCCAGGCACACTCTCATCGCCTCCGGTTGTCCCGGGTCCGGCTGGAGATGAAGACGGGACTTCCGCTACAGACACTAAAGGCGCAGGGAAAGGCTGAAGTGCCCGTAAACCTTCCGCCGCCCTGCCCTGGGCCCCTACAGGCGGCAGGCGCAGCAGTTGGGTTGAGCCGTCCGCGGTATGGCCGTTGGGGACAAGCAGTTCAGGATGGTCGAAAGGCACGCTTTCATTTCTGACCCTTTCGTCGGTAAGCGACTTGAGAAAAGCCACCAGGGCCTCTTGTTCCGCGTCGTTGAACCCTATCTGTGTTATCAAGGGATCAAAGTCGTCTATATTCGCTGCCGGGAAATTACCTCCGCGTGAATAAAATTCGATTACCTGTTCAAGCGTGGACGCGCCGCCATTATGGAAGTAAGGTCCGGTGAGCTCGACATTGCGAAGCCCCGGTGTTTTGAGGGCGCCGTCGACAACGACCCTGTCACCGGTGGGATCGCCGGCAGGCAGGGCAATGACGAAGGCGTCCACCTCCGGCGGCAGCAGGCCGTCTCTTTTCAGAAGGGCGAGCCGCGAGCGTGAAAGAGGAAACTGCTGCCCCGTCAGGGGGTTGATCGCGGGAGCCGTGCCGCCCCTGCCGATATCGTCGGCAGTGGGCCGTACGGAAATATTATAAAAGCCCACGTCGTAGAAGGCGCTGCCCTGGGCCATGTTCATGAATTCAATCCCGGCTGCCTCCACGAAAGGGTCTTCGATACCCTGAATGACGAGGACGGAGGCGGAAGTCAGCGACGTCCCGGTGTGGCAGGCGATGCACGCGCCTTTGCCGACGAAGATGCCGAGGCCCGTCTGCTCCTGCGCGGTCAGGGCGTTTAGGTTGCCGCCTAAAAACTCGTCAAAGCGGCTCCTGTCGGAAACAAGTGTGCTCTCATATATCTGGACCGCCAGACCGAAAAAGAGAGGGAAGTTCGCTTCCATCTGGGTGAATTCATCCGTGGTGAGGGGGCGTCCCGGGTTCGGGCTTATAAGTTTTTCTCCCCCCGGACCGAATGTCACAATACTGTCTGAGCTCCACCATTTCGACCTGAAGGCCTGCTGTATCAATTGGGTATAAGACACGCTGAGACCCTTCCCGCCGGAATTGCTTATCGGTCCTAAAAAACTGTCTTCGGGATGGACCTTCTGCTTTGACAGAGGGACCAGGCTGAGCATTTTCTTTCCGAGCTTCGGGAAGGTCCTCCCCGCCGCCGACATCTCAAAGTCCGACAGCGGAGGTCCCACAGACTGGGACGCGAGACCGGCGTTTCTGATCCTGACCGTAGTTTCACTCAGACCCACAAGGGTATTTTCAAGTACTGTGGCAGCAGGGTCCAGGTGGCCGAAAGGGTTCACGCCGTTGAAAATGTTATTGGCCCTGCCGTCCCAGAAATTGTCATGATTGTAGACCGCGTTTATGACCGACGGGGTATTTCTCGGGGGTACCCTTCGGACATTGAAGCCGCTGTTATTAAAAACAGCATCGGCTATGGGGACCATTTCATCTTCGGCAAACCCGGGGCGGATGTCCACAAAATCCGCCACGACGACCCCCTGTGAAGACACAACGTCATTGATATCCCTGACAACCGGCGCGTCCTGCCGGTCCTGAAATTCCCTCTGATGAAATGGGAAGTCAGCCGACGTCAAAGTGTAATCCGTGGTGAACTGAGGAAAACCCGCGCTGCCGAATGCCACATCGCCGCCAAGAAGGCCGGGGCTCAACTGGTTCCTGAGCCTTACGTCCGCGCCCGCCTGGAAATGACAGCTCGCGCAGGCCTGTATTCCGTCGCTGCCTATCTGCATGTCCCAGAACAGCGCCTTCCCGAGCCTGATGGCGGCAAGGCGGTCCGCTACGAAATCGGTTGATACCTTCGGGTCCTCGAATGCTATCGGCGGGAAAAAACTTAGAGGGTTGGCAGGCACTTGCCCGCGAGCCTGTGATGCGCCCATCAATACCGCGAGCGCCGCAATCAGGCACAGCCCCTCTTTCAAATCAGGAGTGAGATTATGTATCAGTCTGTTTTTCATGCTTATGACCATCCTTTCAAATTTTTACCGGCTCGTCGAAAACGTGAATATCTCGCTGACTGCAGTGCCGCCCTTTCCGTCATCGGCTTCTACCTTCCAGAAGAAAGTGATGCCCGCCGTAAGGCCGGATACCTGGATAATACCGTCCTCCTCTACCTGGGCCTGCGGAGGCGCCACGTCGCCGCTGCCGCCGATGTTTCCGTCGCCGCCGCCTCCGCCGCCGCAAGCGTACAGGAATATTCCGATTGTTATAGCGGAAATCAGTATAGCTGCCGTCATCGCCTTGCGCCTGCTCAGGCCGCCCGCAAAGACGACCCCGACCAGGCCGAACGTCAAGCCCATAACGCCCGCATAGTTGGTCTTATCCACACTCCGGGCGGATGCCGTAACAGCGATATTCAACTGGCAATCGGGTCCGCCCCCTATAAATGAGGCGTTATTGCACACGCTGACGCTAAAACCGACGGGGTCGCCGTCCTGGTCCACAGGCCTCTTCCAGCGCAGCGTAACAGGCCCCGATATATCCGTGGCCCTGTTTGAAGGTGATAATAACTGTGGGGCCGGGGGACGAAAGTTGGTGGTAAATGTGGTTGTAAAGCCCCCAGCCGTTATGTTCCCAGCGAGGTCCTGGACACCATCAACCGTAAGCGTGTGCGCCGTTCCGAACTCAAGCGGGACCAAGGGAGTGAACGCAGCCGTATTTGTCTGAACGTCGAAAGCGACCGTGCCGTCAAGGGGTCCCCCGGCTGTGCTTAACCGGACGGTATTTGAGTTAATCGTAAAACCCAACATCGGCTCGCTGAATGTCACTGTGACGGGTAAGCCCGTTGGAAAACCGCGGGACACATTCGCCGGGTCGGTCGAGGCTATCTTCGGCTGTGTCAGATCAGCGGCAGCTCCTGTGAAACTCCATATGAAGTCCGCCTGCATAGGGTTCCCCACGGAATCCGTAACGCCCCTGTTTATTGTCGCGGTATACACGACTCCCTGTGTAAGGGATGATGAGGGAGTAAATACCGCAATATTGCTGTTGCCGTCAAACGACACTGCGGCCGCAACCGGATTCCCTCCGGCCTCCAACACAGTGAATGTCGTGTTGTTAACGGTTGCGGGGTCCATGGAGTCATCGAACTGGGCGATGATTTTCATATTCGCCGGAGCGGGCCCGCCGCGTTCAGGGAAGGTAGCCGTGACCGCGGGCGGTACTGAATCGATTGCCCCGCTCACAGGAATAGTCATTGGAGAAAAGTCTGCGGCGGCGCCCTGAACGGTTACAGTCGCGTTCCTGTCAGGACTGCCTGCGGCGCCGCTGAAACGCACGGTAAACGCGCATGACGCCGATGGATTAAGGTCAATATTGGAACACCCGTCAAGCGCGGCCGGAATAGTAAAATCGGCAGCGTCAGGTCCTGTTACTGCGATCTGCGCGAGACGCGGGGACCTCAATATGCTCGCATTGGTCACTGTGACTGACATGTCCGAAGAAACCGGCGCGATATTCTGTTCAGGGAATATAAGAGCTGCGGGAGACATGCTCAGTGCAGAGACCTTTTTTCCGAAGAGAAAGAACCGGTCGGTCTGATCTATGATTTCAAGTACATTTATGATGTTGTCATTCGCGTCCAGCTCGACCCTTTCGACCCGTACGAAATTTGTGGCGAAAGGACTGCCTGTGACGGTGACGGAGGTCAGGGGGTTCGTCAAATAGATATTTCCGGTAATGGGGTCAAGGACGTCCTTGTTGGACGGATCGGAGCTCTCAAGGAACGGCCCGACAAACTGCTGCCTCGGGGTCTCAAAGTCCAGCGGCACGGATATAAGATTGATCTCCGCCGGGTCCACCCTGATCAGTCCGCCGGCCTGAACGTTTCTGAACACTCGCACTCCGTAAGGATGGACAACGGCATAATCACCGGCAGTCACAATATTGTCAACTCTTATACTGAGACTGACAAAGCCCACCTGGTCTCCGGCAGCAGGGACTTCCCTGAAGAAGCCTGCCAGCAGCGCCATCTCAAAACGTTTGATGGGATTAAACGGGCTTGACACAAACGCCTCCGCAGTAAAGTACGAGAATTCGGAAGGGAAGTTGCCCGGGAAGTCAACCGGCTGAAACGGGTTGAACCTCAATTCCTCTCCGAACAGCGGCAAGTGACAGAACAGGTTGGATTCAAGGCATGGACCCAAGGCCAGGCCGTTCGCGTCCTGATACCACATGGGGAAGGCGTGATCAGGGTCCGGAGGACCGAAGGCGCTCAACTGGGCATGAACAGCAGCCGGTAAGAAAAGCGCAAGGATGGCAATGATGATTATTGTCTGTCCTAATTTAGTTTTCATTGGATATCTCCTTTTCAGTAATCCCTCGCAGATATGACGGAATTATCAAGCAAGTCGTTGGACTCATAACAGGGTGTCATGCCCGAGGTTCTTAATCGGGCATCCGGTTCTTTTTTTATTTTTATAAATAAATTTTATCAGAATATAATTCGATAACAATTCGTACAGATACTCATTTGAGCATGGTTACAACTACCCATTTATGGCGGAATTGCGCCGGGCGCCGACCGGATTTTAAGGCGATAGAATTAATAAAATGAATGGAAAAGATTATTGAGGATCCGGAGAAAAGAAATCGGAAATCCTGAAGCAAAAGAAACAAAAGGCGCGGGGCTGATTATCGTTATCAGCCCCGTGCGAACTGTTTATACAGCTATGCCTATTTTAATCGGTATCTTCGCTGTCATCAAGCGGCGCTCGGCGCCCGTGACCTTCTCACCACGGGTGTCAATAAACTCCACCGTAGCAGCGCCGTCGAATGGGGTGCTCCGACGCAGAAGCGCGTCGAAGCGCCTCGCCGTGCTGAGCTGTATCGGGGTATTGGCCGGAAGCAGAAACGCATGATTGTACTTGGCGAAAGGCGGCACTCCTAACGCCCTGCCGTCAAAGGCGATGATCACGGCGTCTATAGGAAAAGTGATTCGCACGGAGTTGTAAGCCGCATCGAGGCACCGTACAAGGATGGTCTGGTTTAAATCCGCGTTGATGGCAATCTGCATCCCCGTCACACCGCTGTTGTGAGTGTTGGGTATGAGTCCAGTAGCGCCGATGCTTGCCTCTCCTCCCTTTGCCGCCGGCACAGGCACGCCGGTTACAAACCAGTAGTCCGCGTTGAAGTCGTGGAAGAACCCATCCGGGAACTGGTCGTCTATGCTGGGTTGGACCGGGATAACAAGCCCATTCGGTCCATCGGCCGTATTTGCCCCGCCGGGGTAGAACGCTTTTGCATTACTCGCCAGGTCGCTCCATACCGAGTCACGGTCGTCCAACACCCATAAGGCCTCCACGTCGTAAGGAATGGTAAAGGCATGTGGGTTTCCCACTCCGGTATCCGCCGCGTTGCCGACTCCGAAGGTGGCGTCTCCGGGGACGAACCCGGGGAACTGTGGGAAGGCCGATGTGTTTGCCGCGGTCCTGCGCGGATAACCAGCCGGGTTCTTGGGTGGACCGCCTGCAATAATGGGAATAGTCGGATCAAAGGCATCAGGCGGCTCAATCAAGAGCATGCCGTAAAGTCCGAACTCAAAGTGCTGCACCGTGTTCCTGTGACAGTGGTAGAAATATGTGCCGATGAAATTCGGTTGCCATTGGTATGTGTATGTTCCGAGTTCCATCGAGCAGTGACCGACCCCGTCGTTCATCGGCGTCGGCTCTATGCCGTGCCAGTGAATCGTGTGAGGCGGGGGACCCTGGGCCTGGGTCGCGCCGTGAAATATCACGCCCCTCGGCACACGTATGGTCGCCGCCGGCCACGATGCTGCCGGGGCAAAGTCACTATCGGTAAAGGTCATGAATTCAATATTCTTTAGGCCGTCCCATGTTGGAATAATCAGTTTGTCAAGAAGCCTGCGCTGGACCGTATTGGCTGTCTGCGCCCCTCGTTGAAAGACACCGGCCATAAATGCCGGTACGGGATTGGTCGGATCACATTGCTCCGGTGTGAGAGGGCTTTCCCTCGGCGGGTCCCACATCTTTGTCCACGCCGCCTCCATCTCCGATATCTTGAGGCGGCGAATTCTTGTTCCTGATTTAGGTGTTATTGCCATCTTATATCTCCTTTCAGCTTGTGTTGCTTAATACTCAGTTTCTGCTATATTCCCCCTTTGAAAAAGGGGGAGAAAGGGGGATTTTGAAATATAAATATTCATCCAAAAGCCTCCCCTGTTCAACAACCCCCTGTATCCCCCTTTACTAAGGGGGAATATGGTTTTACCTGTATCCCCCTTTACTAAGGGGGAATATGGTTTTACCAGTATCCCCCTTTCCTAAGGGGGAATTAAGGTTAAGGTCCCGCATTTTCCGGCGGCCAGCCTCCTACAGCAGGACCGGTTTCTCCGGAATGGGGGCCGAAGCCTGACAGCATCCGGAATTCGGCATCGAGGGTGAAGTTCATGGCGCCGGGCGTGTTCCGGTCGCCGAAGAAATACATCCCCGAAATCATGCCGTTATTGTAGTTGGCGCCCTTGGCGGTCTGGGACGGCTCTGAATGGTCATGCATCGGAAAGCACAGGGGCGATTGCAGCATCGGGAAAGTTGCAGCAGGCGGCGCAGGCATCTGTCGGGCGAGCTCCTCGACCGGCGGCCACGTCCTGCCGCCGCTCTGCGTCTGAGAAGGCGTGTCCGCCCTGCCGATGCCCCTTACATTAGGCACGTCAGGGGGCCTCATGTAAGGGATCGTATAGTCTACGTGGTCCATCGGCATAATAGTGAAGACGTCCACCCATATGGGATTTTCCTGTGGGACGTTGTTGATGGCCGTCACGAAGAAGTGGTTTGCGTGCAGGTGTAGGGAATGTGTGTTGAGTCCCGCGTTAAGTATGCGGATCACGCAAGGCTCGCCCACGCGGTACATGGGGGTAATAGCCGGATTGTGGTGCGAGAAGAACCCTGACTGGCCGTTCATGGTAAAGAAATGCGGCTTCCTGTTGAACACGCCGCGCGTTATTCCGCCTACGGTTACGTTCGACTTGGGGAACTGGGCGGTCGCAACTGTCCTCGGATCATTGCTCGTGTTCAAAAATGGGTCGTTTGTGAAGGCATTCACGAATGTGGTCGCATTAAAGACAGTCCCGCTCCGGGCAGCCAACCCGACTTCCTCAAAGAGCACAGGGCTGGCCTCGTGAATCAGCCAGATATGCTGCCGCGCGGCAGGTGTATTGTTTGCCGGATCTCCCGCTGCCCATGACAGGCCCGGCCACCAGGGAGTGGTCCCGAAGTCATTGAACAACGCCTGTACACTTTGGGTAGGGTTGCCGTATGGAGTCGATAACTGGGCCGGCATAATGACAAAGGCCCCGTGAAGTCCCATAACCCGGTTCACGGGCTCGTTCAGGTTGTCATGGTAGAGATAAACCCCGGGCGCCCCTGCAGTAAACTCCTTCGTCACGGTAGCGCCGGGCGCTATAGGTCCTGTATCGACCATGCCCGGGATGAAAAAGGCGTGAGGCGTGTCAAGGTCATTCGTCACATTGACAGTGATGATATCTCCTGTCACCGCAAATATCTGCGGACCGGGACAGTCTGCCGGGAAGCGGTCTTCCTTAAAGACCCAGAAATAACATTCCGACGCTCCGGCGTTCGGGTTGTTCGGCTCGTGAGTTATCATCTCCTTAATCGCGTCGGTAATATGAAAATTCAGGGTCTCGGTACCCACTCCGCCCGCGCCGGGGCCGGGACCGGAACCTCCTCCGCCGGGGCCTCCGCCGCCGGGGGCGTTATCACCGCCGCCGCCGCCGCACCCGACTACGATCATGGCAGTTACTCCTCCGGCAAATTTAAGGAATTCGCGCCGGTCGATTAACTTTTTCATAGCATATACCTCCTGCGTTTCGCTTATTATCAGACCATCTTGGTTAATTTTTATCACAGAAAAAACGCGTTGAATATACATAGAACTACCCATTCCCCCAAGGGGGAAAGCCATTTCAGAAACAGAAAAAAACGTCTTTTACTCAAGGATTATCCTGCGCGCGGAAAACTTGCGCAGGAGATTTTTCAGCGGTCTTTCAGGAGATAACAGCAGGCAGGTTTTTCAAGATATTAAAATTCAGCGGAGGATTTCAGATGATAACAAAGAGTCGTTCTATTATTCCGTCCAGGCCTTTAGACTTAATCACCCTGCTCCTTATTCTCTTCAAGCTTTTTCAGAAGCTCTTTCTTCCTGATCTGCCCGTGAAGGGCCGAGCCGTCCCTGAATTCAAACACAGGTATGTCGAACCTGTACAATTCGTACAGCTCATCGTCAGAATCAATCGCCAATTTGGTGACCTCGATGCCGTATTTCTCCATGAGCCCGTTCAGCATCTCCTGGGCCGCGTCGCATAACCAGCATCCGTCCTTGTAATAGAAGATAATTTTAACCATGCTGTAATCTTTAAACTATCTTAGCCATGAATTCAACGTCAGGCAAGAATGAAGCGCTCGTCTCGTTCCCGGTCGTCCGAACTTCTGCTCTGACTTGACGACGCTCTGTCCACTGCCTTAAATGCAATTATAGTCTTTCCAGGTTATATTCAGGGGAAGGTGATCATACGGCCGATAACCGGCCTGAGAGGAAAAAAAGGATGCTGACCCATGAGGGGACATGGCTGAAATTAAAAGATTGGGCTCTTAGCGTAGGCAGGGAATAACCTTTTAAAGTCAAGGTCAGCATCCTTTGTCCTTTTTCAAACTACGCTCTCACAACAGACGTTAATAATAAAATATTGCGCCCATATTGTCAATACCCCGTATTGCGCCTTGTAATGAGTAACCCGAACTATAAAATAAAACACGATAAAATAAGAGCAGCCGGGATGGCGGATTGACATGTTGCTTAAATAATGAGACTACCAGCCGGGGGGGGTAAAGTTATTTCCTGAAAAATGCGATATATACCTATATACATACTATAAAGAGAGGTGTTATATGGAAATACCCATCCTTTTCGGCAGATTTCTTGTGCGGGAATACAATATTCCCGAAGACGCTTTGCGGGAGACAATCAATGTGCAATCCGAGATAAACTGGTCTTTTTCCGCTACCGCGCTTATGACCGGGCTGATTACGCTGGAGGACTTTAAGAATGCCCTTGATTACCAGAGGCAGAAAGGGACCAGATTTCGTGACGCATTAGCGGAGCTGAAAATCGCTGATGATGAGACAATCAGGAAGATCGAGGCCGCGCATAAAGAGCGGTCCGCAAAACTTGGTGAGCTTCTGGTAAAAAAAGGGATATTGACGGACGAAGACATGAACCGGGCTCTGATCAAATTTAAGGAAAGGGACTTTCTGGTGTTGTGATATCAGGTTTAAGAGGAATTTACATTTTCGCGCTTCTGGCGGCTGTATTACTTTTACCGGGGACTGCCTGCTCAGGAGATAAAGCCGGCACGGACGTCGTCCTTGTCATGGACAGTTCGGGAAGCATGAAGAAAACCGACCCCCTCTCTCTCCGCATCCCCGCAGCCAAGATGTTCATCTCTCTCCTGGACAAAAACGACAGGGCGGGGATAATAAGTTTCAGCGATAACGCGTCTTCTTTAAGTCCTCTTTTATCGCTTGACAGCGACGGCAATAAAAATGCGCTTATGCTCTCAGCCGAAAAGATCACATCGACAGGTCTTCATACCAACCTGTTCGAGGCCCTGAACAAAGGGTTTGAGGCTTTGTCCGCTGAGAAGAATAGCGGGCGGGAGCGCATCATCGTCCTGATGTCCGACGGTATGATGGATACCGGCTACGCCGGAAAGGACAGAGAACTCATAGAAAGGTTAAAGACGGACCTGAGCGGATCGCTTAGAGACCAGGGCGTAAAAGTCTATGCTGTCGCCTTTACCGGCGGATCGGACAAACAGCTCCTTGAAAAGGTATCAAAGCAGACAGGGGGCTTCTTCAACCTCGCCGTGACGGACAAAGATTTCCACGTCGTCTTTACTTCGATATTCGAAAGCCTCAAGTCGCCCGACATGCTCCCGATAAAAGACAACAGCTTTCTCGCCGACAAGTCGATTGAAGAAGTCACCATTGTCGCGACAAAAGACACGCCTGACACTACAATACAACTGACCTCGCCGCAAGGGAGCAAATATTCATACAGGAACAAAACTCCCGAAATCGGATGGTTCATATCGGACAATTTCGACATGATCACAATACAAAAACCTGCCGAAGGGAAATGGCAGGTGCTCTTCAGCTCCGGAAAAAACAACAAGGCTTACGTTATTACAAATCTCGGCCTTATGACTAATTTCAATGAACTTTACCCTCTTTTCGGCGAGACCCTCGATATCAACGTCTGGCTTGAAAAAGAAGGCTCCCCCGTAAAGGGAAAAGATATACTCGATAAAATCGAGTTCTACTACGAATTGTCACGCCCTGACGGCGAAACGATACGGCTGCAGCCTTTAGATAAGGGTGACGGCGTCTTCACGAAAAAAATCGAACTCTACACCGCGGGCAACTATAGACTCAGGCTTGTGGCGGATGGAAAGTCCTTTCAGAGGGAGAAATCCTTCACCTTCAAGGTGTCCGACGTGAAAGAATCAAAGGAAGACCTCAAGATGAGACAGGCCCTAAAAGAGCGCGAAGGCCCGGCAGCGCAAAGTCCCGCCGATACGGCGGCCATGTCCTGGAAAAGAGTAATCATCCAGTTCGTGTCCATCAATATGATTGTCTGCCTTGCCGCTTTCATATTCTTCAGGAGAATTTATCTGAAAAATTTCATTATGTCGAAATTCAGGAGGAAGAAGAGTAAGTGATCAATATCCCTGCTCTCCTGTTTATGTTCCTTGTCCAGTTCATGCTGATATGCGCCGGGCTCGCTGCATTTTTCTTTATCCGGCATAAGAAAATATCCATAAAGGCGACCATCTCGAACAGTGAAATAAGGCGGCTTGAGAGCGAGCTCGACAGGCAGAAAGAAGAAATCGAGTCGCTTTCGGCCTGGCCCGGGATGTATGAAGAGACCCGGCAGAAATTAGAGCAGATACAGGTCATGAACACGAAATTGATTGAGACCGTCCAGGCCCTCGTCCCTGCGGCTGGAAGGTCGGAGGAATTCGAACAAATGCTCGCGCAAATCGACCTGCAAAATAAAGAGCTCAACTCGGCCATCGGCAAGCTCGAAAATGAAAATGCCGCCCTTAGCCAGAGCATGCAAAATATGAAGAAAGAGACTGAAGGACTCGATAACCAAATCCGCGACTCCGTAAAAATGGACGTGTACCAGAATTTGCTGAGCGAAAAGAAATCCCTTGAACTGAAAGTGGAAAACCTCAGGCAGCAAGTCGATCAGAAAACCAAAGAATACGAGAAGCTTGAAAAGAATTATATTTATCTCGAAAAAGAGTATAACGCCTTATATAGAAATATCAAAGGCGAGGACCCTCAATAAATCGTCCTTCCCCATATAATTTTTATTACTTTGCCCCCGACACTTGCCATATTGCCCCGGCTTGTTTAAAATATTCAGGCATGTTGGAGTTCAGGGCTTTGAGTATAGAGTTCAGCAAGAGTCAGTTGCTGAACTCCGGACTCCAGACTCCATACTCTGAAATGCGCCTGTAGCTCAGTCGGATAGAGCAACTGCCTTCTAAGCAGTGGGCCAGGGGTTCGAATCCCTTCAGGCGCGCCATTGCAGAGTTAAGAGTCAGGAGTTAAGAGTTAAGTAAAATTATTAAATCCGACCCATAACTCTTGACTCCTGACTCATAACTCTAAGTAAGCGGTGAGTGTAGCTCAGCTGGCAGAGCATCTGACTGTGGCTCAGAGGGCCGCGGGTTCAAGCCCCGTCACTCACCCCAGTTTAGAGTTATGAGTCAGGAGTCAAGAGTCAAGTTCAAAGGATTCCGGCCCCTGACTCTTTACTCTAAGAAGCGCCTGTAGCTCAGTTGGATAGAGCATCGGCCTCCGAAGCCGAGGGTCGGAGGTTCAACTCCTCTCAGGCGCGTAGTAATTTTGCGTCGTAAATTTACAGCTTACAGCGCTCAGCAGTCAGCTTTTTCTGAAAGCTGACTGCTGATAGCTGGTCGCTTCTTAGGGCCTGTAGCTCAGTTGGTAGAGCAGCTGACTCTTAATCAGCGGGTCGAAGGTTCGAATCCTTCCAGGCTCATGGTATATTTTAAAAGGGTTTCAAGGACTTATGACCTTGAAACCCTTCTTTTATTGCCTATCAAAACATGTCAGAAACGGTCATTTTAATCCAAATTTGCATACAAAATGCATACACTGGACCGGCACGAATAAGCGCGGTCCTGGTTGATCGATCATGAGTATGTGCCGGCGGCGATCCGCGCAGAGATAGTGACGGGTCTTTGCGGACGTAACCGGGCAAGGGAGACAAGGGGAAAAAACATCGAGGGTTCACGCCCTGGCTGAAATAACAGTCAGGAGATGGGTGGCCGAGGGTATCCTTCGGTCGCGCAGGATCGGCAAAAGCATAGTGATTGATGTCGGAGACCTTAAGGCATTAAAAAAAAATCGCTGATCGGCACTATGGCGTGACCCCTTCCCACGAAAGGGTTTTCAAGGGGTCACAGCCTTGAAAACCCTTTTTCGCCGTAAACTTATCTCAAGACATACAGCAGCATAAGGTTGACCACATATATCAGCGATATCCCGATGGAATCCCAGGCTAAAAATAATGTTTTCTTTTCCGCTCGGTAAGTCAGCCCGATGATTGCCACAGTTGTCATTGCGATGGCCGACAATGCGGAGATTATATGGTTAGTATCGGCAAAAGCAAGAATAGGCCCTTTGAAGAATAGAAAATCGTCGACGGCAAGGATGAAGATATTAAAAATGTTGCTTCCGAACAGGTTGCCGATTCCCATGTCTATCGCGCCCATTCTTACGGCAGAGACTGAAACCACTACCTCAGGAAGAGAAGTAGATACGGCGATGAAGATATTACCGACAAACGTCTGTCCGAGACCGGTGAGCTCTGCAAGCCCTTCTCCGATTTTCGGAAGGAATGTTGCCGCGGCAATAACAAAGAGCGCATTGATGACATAATGAGTTACGGCAGTCCGGGTTGATACTTTCTCATATTTCAGCCCCTTCGCCGCTTCTCTGACATACGCTGCTATCTGCCTTTTTTCATAGATAAAGACCAGCCTCATCGCAATAAAATAAATAACCACAAATACCAAACTGTATATCCCTATCCAGCCAAGGTTTAACATTTCCTGATCAAGGAATAAGCCTGCGGCGGCTATACTGAGAAGCAGTATCCCGAATCCCGCTGTAAGGACATGACCGTAATGCGCCCTTGCAGAGATCGGCACAGGGCGCTGAATGCCATCTAAAATGGCAAGGATAAGCATATTGAAAACGCAACTGCCGAGCACGTCCCCCGCGGCAATGTCCGGAACGCCTGCATAAGTAACTGAGCTTGTTCCGGTGACGAACTCCGGAAGCGACGTGACGGACGCCATCAATGCAACGCCTATCCACGTGCCTCCAAGACCTGTCTTTTCGGCTATGATATCGCCGTATTTGGAGAGTTTTGTGCCTGAATAAACGATTACCGACGTACACAGCAGAAAGACGACCCAGAGCAGCATAACATTCCTTTCTTACAGATGATCCCGTTTTTCCATAAGAGTAGTCTTGCTATCCTCAAACACCTTACACAACCGCTCAATCTTTTCCTCAACCTCCTGCGCGTCGCTGTCCCATGCGTCTATCACAAACGATGCGGTCCTGCCGATGTTAGGCCGGGCAAGCGATTTCAGGAGATGCTCCATGTTCATTATCTTTCGGACCGTATATCTCTGCGCCCAGGAAGGACCGGCAGACCCTGAAATTATTTGCAATCGCTGTTGTCGTCATCCAGCTACAACCGCCTTTTCCCCGGCGAACTGTTCAAGCAATGACGTATGAGAAGGCGCGTCTTCAATGTTCTCATATGAATAGGACAGAAAATCTTTTGAAATATTGTGCGAATTTATACGACTATTTCCCGCTGACCTGATTAAGCGCCTCCCCGTGCAGTTTTTCAACTTCCTCAATAACATGGAGCATCCTGTCCCCCAATGCATGCAAATCGAGCATCAACTTCTGATTGTAGTCGCCTTCTTTGTGAATGGCTTTCATCTCCGTGCCGGCCAGGATATTCAGTATCGTCGTCTTGCCTTCTTTTACCATGTTTGTACCGCGTTCAATTAAATCTTTATCTACCTTTCCCGATTCCCCCATTTGACCGAACATCTGGAGGTTTGCGCCTTCAAGCGCCTCACAGAGAGCGCTGTCCATTAAACGCATCATCGCGTGCATCTCATGAACAGACATCCCTTTATGCCCTGCCTGCGCCGGCGAGAAGAAAAATACCGCGCACACGGCAATCAAGATTGAGAGCATAGTTTTCATAGACCCTCCTGACTTTAATTTGCATTAAGTTTGTCTTATAAAGAAAGTATATCGCCTTGATGCATGACGGTCAAGAAACAGCGCTCATGGGAAGGAGCGGCAAGCGCAGGGGCCGGCATACTGTTTCCAATGGTAATATTTATTATCTTTATGAAACTCGTCCGGCCGATAGCCTACTTCATCATATCGGACATCCTCTCCTGCATTTCATTCATCCTCTCCTGCATTGCGTCCATGTCCTTTTCAGTCGCCTTGCCGCTGTCCATAAGTCCCGACAACCTGTTCATCTCTGAGCACATGTCTTTAATTATAGAAGACATCTTATGCATCCTGTCCTTCGGCATGTCCTTTATCATTTCCGACATTTCCCCCATCATTCCCCACATCTGGTTCATAATTTCGGTCATGTTTGCAATCATGTCTTCGTGGCTCATCGTCTCAGCGTGCCCGGTCATTTCTCCCTTTTGTTCCATCTTGCCTTCCTGCTTCTGTTCGCCTGTCATACCGCCGCCCGTTTGCGCAAAACCGTAAGCAGCCATACCCAGGACCAAAACCGTTATAAAAAATATACGTCTCATCTTAAACCTCCCTCGCGTTTATGGTGTTCAAATAAAAGAGCAAATGTATCGTGCGCCCGCCCGGTGAACTTACTCAGCTCCCTTGTCGGACTTTTTCCTGCCTGCACCTCCTTTCATTGCGACGATCATTACCGCTAAGAGCGGAAATCCGCAGAAGCACTTTCACATGTTACCATAAGTTTTCCTTTTGATGCACGAGTCACAAATACGGAAGGACGCATGCCTTTTTGCAAAACAATCGTCTTTATGTTATTTTTTATGCATGGTCCGCTTCAGGTAATGGCCGGAAGACATCCATCATGAGGAGCAGCCCCGGACAATTTTTTCAAAGCGGCTAAACAATCAATTTATATGAAATACATTTACAAGGAGTGAACGCGTGGAAGAATTTCATACCGGCAGGGTGGTTTATCATAAGGCCTTCGGGACGGGCAAAGTCGTGCATACGGAAAAGGAACATCTTGTGGTGAACTTTATTAAGGCCGGCGTTAAGCATTTTACGGAGACGGAAGCGGAAACCGAACTGTCCGATGGGCCTGTCGCCGGGGGAGAGGGTATGGATATCAATTTGCTGAAGGACGCGGTCCGCGAAGTTTTATCGGAAGAAGGGTTGACTGGCGCGTCATTTCCGGCTGATAAATGGGTCGGGGGTGAATTGGTCCTGAAACCCGGAAAGGCGGGGTTGCAGGACAAGTCCCTGCCGATAGAGACCTTTTTCCATAAGATCGTCATGGTCCGCAATCAACTGCGGGTCCTTGAGCAGAATATCAATTCCTCTGAAAAACTTTCAGAGGGTGAAAAGATAAGTCTCCAGCAATATATCACCCGGTGTTACGGCTCTCTCACCACATTCAATGTCCTTTTCAGCGACAAACAGGATATGTTCGCCGGGATGAAGAAGGAATGATCTGCGTCTCCTCCGGCGCGCCGGAAGCGGCGTCAGACAGACGGAAACGGGGCGCGCTGTTGATGGATAATTTCCTTCTGATTTTCTTATAATTTCATTGTGAAAGATAAAGCGCTTGCGGCAATAGACATGGGAACGAACACGTTCAGGCTCCTCATTGCCGACGTTCGCTTCAACCCGGGCAGAGGCGCCTGGTCGATAAGGGAAATCTTTTCCGAAAGGATAATCACAAGACTCGGCGGAGGGCTCTCCCGCGGCGGGCTGCTGAAAAGGGAGGCCATGACGCGAAGTCTTTCGGCCCTGGAAAAATTCGCCTCTGTCCTTCCCCAATACGATATCAACAAGGTATCGGCAGTCGCCACGAGCGCCCTCAGGGAGGCCGGAAACAGCGGGGAATTCCTGACGAAGGTAAAACAATCGACGGGCCTTTCGATCAGGATAATCAGCGGCGAGGAAGAGGCCAAAAAGACCGCGACCGGGATGCTGATAGGCATTAAAATACCCGAAACCGCCCTTATGGTCGATATAGGCGGGGGCAGCACCGAGCTGATTTTCGCCCTGCGGGGCAGACCCCTGCTGGTGCAAAGTCTGAAGCTCGGAGTTGTATATCTGGCTGGCAAGTACATGCGAAAAGACCCCCCTTCGATGCAGGACCTGGGCCGCATGAATGACGAGATCATCAGGGAAATCATGCAGGCGGCGGGCCGCTTCATCAAGCGGCTGAACGATACCTCCCTGTTCATAGGCACGGCGGGCACCGTGACGTCGCTTTCAGCCATTGCCGGAGGGCTTACGGAATTTGAGCACAGGAAAATTCACAGGAGCAGGCTGACCAGGGAAAAGGTCAATAATATTTATTCCGACATCTCCCGGATCACCGCGCGGGAAAGGGGAGAGTTTATCCCCTTTGAGTCGTCTCGGCTTGACATTATAGTGCCGGGAACGCTTATACTTCTTAGACTGATGGAAATATTCGGCTTCCGCGAGATTACCGTCAGCAACTACGGACTGAGAGAAGGGATTCTTGTAGATTTATGCAGGAAGATCATGCGACAGAATGAAAAAAAAGGCCCCTGATTACCAGTTTAAAAAAGCGACGATTAAAGACGCAAAAACCATCCATACCCTCGTCAACCAGTTTGCCAGGAAAGAGGAGATGCTGCCGCGCTCATTAAATGAAATCTATGAAAATATCCGCGACTTCTTCATCTGCACGGAAGACGAAAAGATCATCGGGGTCGCGGCCCTTCACGTCTTATGGGAAGACCTTGCCGAGATCCGGTCAGTTGCCGTTTCAAGTAATCACCAGCGCAAGGGCATCGGCAAAAAACTGATCAAACGCTGCCTCAGCGAGGCCCAGGTCCTCGGCGTGGAAAAGGTGTTCGCCCTGACCTATCATCCCGGGTTCTTCAGGGACATCGGATTTGAGGATGCAGACAAAAATTCCCTGCCGCAAAAAATCTGGGGCGAATGCCTGAAGTGCCACAAGTTCCCCGAATGCAATGAAATCGCAGTCATAAAGGCGCTGTAGGGCGACCCGCCGGGTCGCCCCTACACTCCTTCTCTCATTTCTGCTAAACTCTCTTAATGCCGATAATCAGGGTTGAAAACCTCACCAGGCGGTTCGGGAATATAATCGCGGTAAACGATATATCCTTTGAAGTGGAGGAAGGGACGATCTTCGGTTTTCTGGGTCCCAACGGCGCCGGGAAGACCACCACCATCAACATCCTCTGCACCCTGCTTTCGCCGACGTCAGGAAAGGCTTCCATAGCCGGTCATGACTGCGTCAGAGAGCCCTCCGGCGTGAGAAAGTCCATCGGGATCGTCTTTCAGGACACTACTCTCGACAAGGACTTAACGGCTTATGAAAACCTGCTGTTCCATGCGTACCTGTATGATGTCCGAAGAAGCGAGATCGGCGGGAGCATCGACGACGCGCTTCATTTCGTCAACCTTTACGAGAGAAAAGACGACCTCGTGAAGAAATTCTCAGGCGGCATGAAGCGCAGGCTTGAAGTGGCGCGCGGGATGATCCACAGGCCCCGCGTACTGTTCCTCGACGAGCCTACTCTCGGGCTTGACCCCCAGACAAGGGCCAACCTGTGGGAGTTCATAGTGGGGCTGCCGAAGAAGCATAACGTCACGATCTTCATGACGACCCATTACATGGAAGAGGCCGAGGTCTGCGATCAGATAGCCATTATCGACAACGGTAAAATAATCGCCTCAGGGACGCCGGAAGAGCTCAAGAAGACGGTGGGCGGAGACGTCATTTATATCAGGACCTCGGACAATCTCAAGGCCCGGCTTGAAATAGAAAAACTGTTCAACTTCGAGGTATCGGAGAAGGACAATGAATTATTTCTTACGACCCCAAAAGGCGATACGCGCATACCTGAAATTATCAAGGCGGTCGGCGAAAAGGTCCTCTCCGTAAGGATGCAGAGGCCGACCTTGAATGACGTCTTCCTGAGAATGACGGGCAGGCAGATCCGGGAGCAGGACGCCGGGGCGGATGATACGGTCAAAGAAACAGTGAGGGCGTACAGACGGCGACACGGTTAGTGACAAGTGACGGTAGGCTTTACTCGTTGCCCGTTACTTGTCACTCGTTACTTATTTTCCTCTTTCTTTTTCATAAACGCCTCATAAAACGGATTGTTTGCATAGGGGGAAGGCTTCTTCCTGTCTTTGTGAGGTCTTGGGGCAGGCTTCTGTTCTTTAACTTCCGGAGCTACGCGTCTCGGCAGCGTTTCCTTTTCCAGCTTCCTCTCTTCCGGGCTCAAGCTCCTCAGAGAGAGGGAAATGCGTTTTCTCGGAAGGTCCACTTCCAACACCGTAACAGTCACCCTCTGCTGTACCTTCACAACCTGCGCCGGGTCCTTCACATAGCGGTCCGACAACTCGCTAATATGCACAAGCCCGTCCTGGTGCACGCCGATGTCCACGAAGGCCCCGAAGGCCGCGACATTTGTGACGATGCCGGGGAGCTTCATGCCGGGTTTTACGTCTTCGATCTTCGCGACTCCTTCAGCGAAACCGAAGGTCTCGAATTTCTCCCTGGGGTCCCTTCCCGGTTTTGCGAGCTCGCTCATGATGTCGTTCAGGGTCGGCATACCCACGGTGTCCGTCACGTAGCGGGAAAGGTCGATCTTCGCCCTGAGTCCTCCGTCCTTCATAAGGTCGGCCACGGAGCTTCCCGTGTCCTGAGCCATCGCATATACGATGTGATAGCTTTCAGGATGGACTGCGCTTCCGTCCAGGGGGTTTTCTCCATCGCGTATGCGCAGGAAGCCCGCCGCCTGTTCAAACGCCCTGGGGCCGAGACGGGGGATTTTTTTCAGCTCTTCGCGCGACATGAACGGGCCGTGTTCATTCCTGTATTCCACAATGCCCTTTGCAAGCTGCGGCCCGAGCCCGGAGACATAAGTAAGGAGCT
The DNA here is from genome assembly GCA_016234115.1 of Nitrospirota bacterium. Classification (GTDB taxonomy): domain Bacteria; phylum Nitrospirota; class Thermodesulfovibrionia; order UBA6902; family UBA6902; genus SURF-23. The sequence goes on along the minus strand of JACRHD010000062.1, from coordinate 5,991 downwards.
GACGGCTCGACGTATTCACTTCCACACCCACGCCGTTTACACAACTGACGACAACGTCATCGAGGCTCTTCTTCAATGCGGTCTGATCGACGTCGTGCTGGTACTGCCCGACGCCTATTGATTTCGGGTCTATCTTCACTAATTCGGCAAGCGGGTCCATGAGGCGGCGACCGATGGAGACCGAGCCCCTTACAGTCACGTCATAATCGGGAAATTCCTCCCGCGCGACGTCGGAAGCGGAATAGATGGAAGCGCCGCTTTCATTCACCATCACGATAGTTATCTCTGCCGGAAGGCCGAGTCCCCTGATAAACGCCTCTGTCTCTCTCCCGGCCGTGCCGTTTCCAATGGCTATCGCCTCGATTGAAAAACTCTCGCAAAGCTCCTTTATTTTCTGCGCGGCGTCCGCTGAGCCCTTTTCCGAAAAATGAGGATATATGGTCTCGTTCCGGAGCAGCTTACCCTGCCGGTCGAGACATACGACCTTGCAGCCGGTCCTGAAACCCGGGTCAACGGCAAGCACGTTCTTTCTGCCAAGCGGCGGAGAAAGCAGGAGCTGTCTCACGTTTCCGACAAAGACGCGTATCGCGTCTTCATCCGCCCGCTTTTTTACAGCGAGGCGTGTCTCTGCCTCCATGGAGGGAGACAGGAGGCGTTTAAAGCCGTCATGGACCGCGGCCTTCACCTGTGCGGAAGCCGGTCCGTCTCCCTTTACAAAGAGGGCTTCAAGGAGAACAAGCGCCTCATCTTCAGGCGGCAATATCCGGAGGATGAGAAATCCTTCTTTCTCTCCACGCCTGATCGCCAGGGCCCTGTGCGAAGGCGCCTTTGCAACCGGTTCTTCCCATTCATAATAATCTTTGTACTTTAGGCCTTCCTCTTCTTTGCCAGGGACAACCTTTGAACGCATGACGCCCTTGTCCGAAAAGAGAGACCGCATCTTTTCACGGGCCTGCCGGTCCTCGCTGACCCATTCCGCGATGATGTCCCGCGCCCCTGCAAGGGCCTCCTCAACGGTCGCGACCCCCTTTTCAGCGTCAACAAACGCCAGCGCCTCTGCTTCGACGTCCATTTCCGCCTGTTCGTAAATTTTCAGGGCGAGCGGTTCAAGTCCCTTCTCCTTCGCGATAGTCGCGCGCGTGCGACGTTTGGGACGGAAGGGCAGATAAATATCCTCAAGGACAGTCATGGATTCAGCTTCGGCTATTTTTTGTTTTAATTCATCCGTAAGCAGTCCGCGCTCTTCAAGGGATTTGATGACGGCCTCGCGGCGGCTGTCCAGTTCACGCAGTTGTTCAGTCCTGTCCCTGATAGCGGCAACAGCAACCTCGTCGAGGCTGCCGGTGGCTTCCTTCCGGTAACGGGATATAAAGGGCACTGTCGCCCCTTCGTCGAGCAGTCCCGCCGCGGCCATTACCTGCGACGGTTTGACGCCTAATTCTTTTGCGATTATGGAAATATGTAATTCGTTCACCTTCACCTCATTTTTTTTCCACAGAGACAAAAAATAGAGTTAAGAGTTATGGGTTATGAGTTACGAATTACGATTTCGCTTAACTCTTGACTCCTAACTCTTAACTCGTTTCTCTCTTCTTTCAGTCTCCAAATTTTGCCATAAAGTTCTTATACAAATTATCTACGTACACCTTCTCCTCTTCAGGCTCCATCTTCTCGAACCTGTCGAGGGTGCTGACCGCTTCTTCGGGAAGCTCTATTAAAAACCTGGTGGGGAGGGACGGCGTCTTCTTTCCGTATTTTATCCTGTGGTCCGTGTACGTAATGTACAACTCATTCATCGCCCTTGTTATCCCCACATAAAAAAGCCTTCTCTCCTCCTCTATACCTTCCTCGCTGTCCGCTGATTTTTTGTGGGGGATTATGTCCTCCTCGGCGCCGGCGATAAACACCACGGGGAATTCCAGCCCCTTTGCCGAGTGGAACGATATCAGGGTCACGCCTCGCGCGTCTTTTTCCTCCTTCTCCTCGATCATGTCGGTAAGGGCCATCGTCTCAAGGAAGCCGTGAAGTGAAGGCGCGACGTCAGTAGATTCATAGTGGGTCATGGAGCCGATAAACCCGTCTATATTTTCCGACCTGCCGTATGCGGCCTCAGGGGTCTTGTAAAGAGCGAGTATATGGTCTCTGTAATTGATTTCCTCTATAAGAGCGCTGAGCGCCTGGCCCATATCCCTGCCTTTCATAAACATGTCCCGGTAACGGCCGATAAGTGTGAAAAATCTTTCTGCCGCCGCAGCCGCCCTCGGGCTGACGCCGGGTACTTCCGACGCCTTGCCGAAGGCCTCTAAAATACTTACAGAACCGGTGCGCGCAAAATCCGCAAACGCGCCAAGGGCCGTGGTCCCTAATCCCCTCTTCGGAACGTTGGCAGCCCTCAGCAGGCTCAGGTCGTCCGAAGGGTTGGCAATGATCTTGAGATAAGCCGCGAGGTCCCTGATCTCGGTGCGCTCGAAATAACTCGTCCCGCCCACGACCGAATACGGAATTCTCTGTTTCCTCAGCGCCTCTTCAAAGGGTCTGGAAAAAATGTTGGCCCTGTAGATGACCGCTATTTCTTCGCAGGGAAGATTTTTCACCTGAGTCAACACGGAAATCCTGTCGACAATCCATTCCGCCTCGTCTTCAGTGCCTGAGGCCCTGAAGATGTGGACCTTCGGGCCGTCGCCCCTGTCGGTCCAGAGGGACTTTTCCATTCTCCTTCTGTTATTGCTTATCACTCCGTTGGCCGCTTTGAGGATATGTCCGCGGGAGCGGTAGTTCTGTTCAAGCCTCACCGTTACTGTCCCGGGGAAGTCCCTCTCAAAATCGAGGATGTTGCCTAAGTCCGCGCCCCTCCAGCCGTATATGGACTGGTCGTCGTCCCCTACCACGCAGAGGTTCCTCCTCTGTCCCGCAAGCAGCTTGACGAAATCATACTGGACCCGGTTTGTGTCCTGATATTCGTCGACCATTAAATACCGGAACCGCTCCCTGTACTTTTCAAGGACGTCAGGGTGTTCCCTGAAGAGCTTGAGCGCGAGCAGCAGAAGGTCGTCGAAGTCAAGGGCGTTCATCGCCTTCAGCGCCTCGCGATAGCGTGGAAGAATTACCGCAGAGGCCTCCTCCACAGGGTCCTCCTCAGCAGGAGCGGCCTGCGGGGTGAAATCGTTTTTCGACCTGCTTATCCTCTCTAATATGTCCTCCGCCTTGAAACTTTTGTCATAGAACCTGATCTCCGACAGGATATTCCTGAGCACCGAGACCTGCTCTGAGGTGTCATAGATAGTGAAGTCCTTCCTGTAGCCTAAGTGTTCGATCTCGCGCCTGAGGATCCTGAGGCAGAGGGAATGGAATGTAGAGATGACAGGTCCGCCGTTGCCGCCCTTCACCATGGACTTTACCCTTTCCTTCATCTCCCTCGCGGCCTTATTGGTAAAGGTGACCGCCAGGACCGAGCCCGCGCTGACTCCGGTGTGTATCAGGTAAGCAGTGCGCATGGTTATGACCCTTGTCTTGCCTGAACCGGCGCCCGCAAGGACCAGGAGCGGGCCGTCCGTATGCAGGACCGCCTCCTTCTGCCTTGGATTGAGACGCGATATTTCTCCGTAAATTTCCATCGGGATGTATATATTAACAGAAAGTAGTTAGTAGCGGGTAGTTAGTAGTTAAGGGAATAACCTCTTGGAATCTTTCCCCTTAACTACTAACTACTTGCTACTCAATTTTGTCTTTGCGCCTGAAAGATGTTTGGGAACTACTGAACATCGTTCTGCTTTAATTTTCTCCAGAGGGTGGTCCTGCTGAGCCCCAGCGCCTTCGCGGTTTTTGACTTGCTGCCGTGGTACTGACTCAGTATCTGCCTGATGTTGTTTTCCCCGACCGTCTGCCCGGACATCAGGGATTTCAGACCGGGGCTTTCACTGACGGCGATGGTCCTTACTGAAGACGGAAGCGACTCTAATTCAATCACAGTCCTTTTTGAGCGGATAAACGCGTGCTCGACCGCGTTTTCAAGCTCCCGGATGTTGCCCGGCCAGTGATAATCCATAAGCGCGGACATCGCCGCCGGGGTCACCTCTTCGATTACGGGCCTGTTCGGGGATTTGATGGAGCATTTTTCCAAAAAATGGCGCACAAGCAGAGGGATGTCTTCCCTGCGTTCCCTCAGCGGGGGCATTTTGACAGGGACTATGCAGAGGCGGTAATACAGATCGTCCCTGAAATTGCAGGCCCCTATCTCCTCCTGCAGGTCCCTGTTTGTGGCGGCTATTACCCGGACGTCAACCTTTCTGGTCCTTGTATCGCCGACGCGCTCAAACTCCATGTCCTGGATTACCCTCAGGAGTTTGGATTGCAGGGACATGGGCATTTCGCCTATTTCATCGAGGAATATGGAGCCGCCGTCGGCAAGCTCGAATTTACCTTCCTTGTCTTTTATCGCGCCGGTAAAGGCCCCTTTCACGTGCCCGAACAGCTCGCTCTCGAATAGCCCCTCTACAATCGCGCTGCAGTTTACTTTGATAAAGGGCTTGTTCCTTCTCTCGCTCTCATGGTGTATCGCCCTCGCGACAAGTTCCTTTCCTGTGCCGCTCTCCCCTTCTATGAGCACGGCGCAGTCGGTGTCGCGCAGGGCCTCTATCAGCTCGAAGATCTGCTGAAGGGGCACGCTCTTGCCGATGATGTTGGAGAACTGGTACCTGTCATTCATTTCCTTTTTCAGGTTCTCTATCTCCGAGGCGTCTCTTATGGTGGCAATGAGTCCCCGCTCCTCCGTCCCGTCTTTAAGAAACGCGGTGCTCATATAAACCGGGATAATGTTGCCGCTGTTTCCCGCGATGCGCTCCATGAAATTCGCCAGTCCGTAACCGTTTTTCAGCGTATATGAAAGAGGACAATTCGAACCGCAGTTATCGGCGCATAAGACGTCCCTGCAGTCTCTGCCTATCGCCTCCTGCTCCGTCTGGCCCGTCAGCCTCTCCATCCCCCTGTTGAAGCTCGTTATCCTGAGGGTCCTGTCCACGGTAAATACCCCGTCCGCAAGGCTGTCGATGATAGACGATATTTTATTTTTCTCCTGTGAGAGTATTACATTGCTTTTTTCAAGGGTTTCTATTATCCTGACCGCCTCGCTCATCGGCCTGAAGTTTTCAATAATGCCGATTGGTTTTCCCGTGCTGCTTTCGAGGGGCGCGACGTTGAGGCAAAGAGGTATCGAGTCCGTGTCTTCCCTTTTGTACATCTTCACATTCATAAAGTGGGAGGCGCAACTGATATGCTTGTCCGAATCGAGGGGGCAGGAATGGGAGCACAGCTCCGTGCGGAATATCTCCATGCAGGGCCGTCCCCCTACAGCCTCGTTCTGCAGGCCGATAAGGTTCCGGGCTGTTCTGTTTATGTAGATAATCTTCTTGTCCAGCCCGATGACGACGATGCCTTCCGCAATGTTCTCAAGAATAGAAGTGAAAAAATCGTCCGTCTCTGTTTTCCTGCGGGGACCCATTTGACCCGATTTCCCTTTTAAGATATTTAGCCTATATTAATATGAAATTGAAATTATAATCAATCGGGTGATTCCTTAATAAGGAATACTCATGAAGAACTCCATTCAAAGGTTGCATGCATTATTGATGAGTATCCACCATAAGGTTTACGGTACTGGTGGAACTCCGCAGGTCCCACGGGCCACACCGGTAATCGAGCCGAGAGGGAGTCGAGTTGCCAGGGTATCATTTGCCCCTTCGAAGAACCGGAAGGCGCCGATGACCCCGGAGTTGTTGTCCACCCTGAAGGTGGAATTGGTAGTAGCGTTGACGTTGCCGGAAAGTTCCAGGCACACAGTTGCCGTACTGGCCGCGGCGATTGCGGTACGAAAGTCGGTCGCCGCTCCGCTGAGAGATATCGCGTTGCCGGTTACGAAGGCGGTGACCGCCGCATTGCCTAAAGTGTCGATGCTGATTCCCTCATTGGCTGCGGAGTTGCTGATAGTGTTGCCCT
>JACRHD010000060.1 GCA_016234115.1 Nitrospirota bacterium | reverse complement strand
AGGGCAACACTATCAGCAACTCCGCAGCCAATGAGGGAATCAGCATCGACACTTTAGGCAATGCGGCGGTCACCGCCTTCGTAACCGGCAACGCGATATCTCTCAGCGGAGCGGCGACCGACTTTCGTACCGCAATCGCCGTGGCCAGTACGGCAACTGTGTGCCTGGAACTTTCCGGCAACGTCAACGCTACTACCAATTCCACCTTCAGGGTGGACAACAACTCCGGGGTCGTCGGCGCCTTCCGGTTCTTTGAAGGGGCAAATGATACCCTGGCAACTCGACTCCCTCCCGGCTCGATTACGGATGTGGCCCAGGGGGCGTGTGGTATTCCACCGGTACCGTAAACAGATGGGAGATAGTGAACAGTGAATAGTAGGCAGCAGGCAGTAGGATGCTTGCTGCCTACTTTATTATCATCCCCGCATATCCGACTACATAATCATAATCGCCGCTTACTTCGGCTGAAGTCATATACTTTACAAGCTCGCCTTTTTGCGCGCCTAATTTACGGGCGGCAAAAAGCATGGCAGTGACGGGCATAAAGCCGCACATGCTGATTCTTTCTTTCACAACGGTTTCATAGAGCCCTTCCGGGTCCACGGCAAGCACTCTGTCGATTGCCTTTCTATCTATCGCACGGGCCGCTGAATCCGTCACATAATGACTCATGTCTGAACTGGCGATTAGCGTGACAGGGTATTCCGAGTCGGCCACGGCCCGGGCTATCGCTTCTCCGACCGACCTGCAGGTCTCCAGTGAATCGTACATCATGAGGACTGGAACGATCCTGACCACGGATGAATAATAAAGTATAAACGGCAATTGCACTTCAAGTGAATGCTCCATCTCATGCGCCATGGGGTCTTCCTGAATAACGGGAGAGAGCTTAACAATTTTCTTTGCAAGCCCTTCGTCGATGCTCAAGCTGCCCGTGGGCATCTGCCATTCCCCTGATGACATAATCGAAACAGGACTTCCTATTCCCGTGTGGTTCGGCCCGATGAGGATAAAGGTGTGGGGGAATATTATCTTCGAGAAGACCGCGCCCGCGACCTGCCCTGAATAAATAAGCCCGGCATGCGGAGAAACAACGCCTGTCACATTTTCTTTCGCGGCATTTTCCCGAATATAACTCCCGACCTGTTCGGCAAGTTTCGATGGAGATGAAGGATAGAATTTACCTGCAACCGCCGGCTTGCGTTTCATATTAAATAAGAAGTAAGAAGTAGGAAGTGAGAAGTAGGAAGTAAAATGTCTTTTCTTTACTTCCCACTTCTTACTTCTTACTTCCCACTCTTTCCTGTTTACTCATACTCCATAATGTCCGTATGGTTCTTGAACTTCGTAAATTTATCAAGGAAGGTCAGCTTTATTTTCTTGGTCGGGCCGTTTCTCTGCTTGGCTATATCTAAAACCGCCAGGCCTTTTTCAGTGCTCTTTTCTTTTTTATAATACTCGTCCCTGTACAGGAACAGGATCGTGTCGGCGTCCTGTTCTATGGCCCCGGACTCCCTCAAATCCGCAATGATCGGAGACTTGTCTTCTCCCCTCTGTTCACAGCTCCTGTTGAGCTGGCTGATAACGATAACAGGAAGCCCGAGGTCTTTGGCAAGGGCCTTCAACGAGCGTGAGATGTCGGAGACCGCCTGTTCTCTCGCGGAATAATTGCCCACCCCGCTCATGAGCTGAAGGTAATCGATAATAATCAGGCCCAGGCCGTGCTCCGCCTTCAGGCGCCTGGCCTTGGCCCTCATATCGAGAACGGTATTGAACGAGTCATCAATATATATGGGCGACTCCGCAAGGTTTCCGGCGGCATTGACGAGCTTCCTGTAATCCTCCTTGCTGTGAAAGCCCGACCGCACGGCCTTCGAGTCGACTTCCGCCTCGGAGCAGAGCATTCTGAGGACAAGCTGTTCCTTCGTCATTTCAAGGCTGAAGATAGCTATCGGCACTTTTGCCCTGCTGCCGACATGCGCGGCGATATTCAGGCAGAAGGCGGTCTTTCCCATTCCCGGTCTTGCGCCCACAACTATCAGGTCGCCGGGATGAAAGCCGGTTGTTTCGATATCGAGGTCCTCAAAACCGGTGGGGAGTCCTGTTATCAGCTCTTTCTTGTTGAAGAGTTTGTCCACGAGCTCAATTGTGTCTTTTACTACCTTTCTCACATGTACGTATGAGCTCCTTACCATTTTTTCGGATATGTTGAAGATCTTGGTCTCGGCCCTGTCCAGCAGCTCATGGACGTTGTCCTCGGTGTCGTAACATGACGATATGATCTCGGTTGAGGTCGTTATAAGATTTCTGAGGATGGCCTTTTCCTTGACTATCTTTGCGTGATACCTGATGTTTGCGGACGTCGGCACCATGTTGACTATCGCGCTAAGATATGAGGCGCCGCCCACAGCCTCCAATTGTTCCTTCCTGTTAAGCTGTTCTGTAAGGGTTATGAGGTCAATCGGCTCGTTCTTCTCATAAAGATCGAGCATGGAGATGAAGATTTTTTTGTGGGAGTCCCTGTAAAAATCCGTGGGGACGAGATGTTCAAGCGCAGCGGCTATCGCCTCGTTTTCAAGGAGGACGGCCCCGAGGACAGACTGTTCCGCTTCGATATTCTGAGGGGGCAGACGGTCGGGATCGGCTGCAGGCTGCCTTATACTGCCGGCAAGCCCGCTGTCATTGCGGACACGTTCAAGCATTTGAAAACTCCTGTGAGGGTGTTATAAGTTAATTCGCCATATGCTATACGGAAAAGATAAGAAGGCGCGCCGCAAGCTTTATTACCTTATAACGTATGCTTTACAACATGTAACATTCAAAAGCGGTTACGCCTCCGCGGCAGCGGCCTTTTTGACCTCGACGGTCACATTTGCCGAAACATCCTGATGCAGCTTTACCGGCACGCTGAAGGTCCCCAGTCTCTTGATGGGCTCTTCAAGGATGATTTTGCGCTTATCGATTTCCACGCCCTGCTTTGAGAGGGCCTCGGCGATATCCATCGAAGTCACGGAACCGAACAACTTATCTTCTTCGCCGCTTTGGGCTTCTATGGTTAATGTAATGCCTGATATCTTCCTGGACAGGTCCTCGGCAGACCTTATTATCAATTTGGCCTTGTTGAGAATGAGGTTCTTCTCATGCTCGAACTGTTTAATATTCTTGGGGCTTGCTTCAACGGCAAGGTTTTTGGGGACGAGATAGTTCCTGCCGTAACCGTTTGCGACATTGACCACGCTGCCCATTTGTCCAAGGCCTTTTACGTCTTCTCTCAAAATAACCTTCATGATATTCACTCTCCTGTGTTTATTTCATAATTCCGTTTTGGATGACTGATATTTTAGCCTATGAGGAGATAAAAATCAAAGAGCAGTAAAGATGTCGAGGCAAAAGTCCGATAAACTATAAAACCGGTTGCGTGAAGGGGAGGAAGACATTGAAGACCTCGCTGAAGACAAGTTTTAACGCCCTGATATTGCCTATGGCGGTAATATTGCTGTTCCTGCTCTTTGCGGCGATCGCTCCATATAAGGGCCGGATCAACTGGGAAGTATGGGCATTGGTCCTTGTTTCCGTCACAGTGGGGATAGGGACACCGCTGCTGCTGTCCCGTAAAATTATTACTCCCATCATCAGGCTCAAAAATGCGGCGTGCGAGATAGGAGAAGGACATTTTGAAACTCGTGTAACCATCACTTCGAACAACGAACTGGGCGATCTGGCTTCATCGTTCAACGTTATGGCGGAGACCTTAAGGAAATCCCGGGACGAGCTGGAGCGCCTGGTATTGGCGCGCACGCTGGAGCTTTCCATATCCAATCAGAAACTACTGCAAGAGGTCGCCGAGAGGAAACGCGCGGAAGAGCAGCTTCAGCATGACGCCTTCCATGATTCCCTGACGGGGCTGCCGAACAGGGCCTTGTTTATGGACCGCCTGTCGCACCTGCTGGTAATGGCAAAGAGGCGCGACAATCATCCCTTTGCGGTGTTGTTTCTCGATGTGGACCGTTTCAAGGTCATCAACGACAGTCTCGGCCATATCGTCGGGGACCAACTGCTCGTGTCCGTAGGTCAGAGATTGCTGTTGTGTCTGAGACCCGGCGACACGGTGGCGCGTTTCGGCGGCGATGAGTTTGCGATCCTGCTTGAAGATACCGACGATGTAGCGAGCATTTTGCTGATCGCGGAGCGGATACAAAAAGAACTCTCGGCGCCTTTTCATGTTTGCGGTCATGATGTCTTCGCATCGGCAAGCGTCGGCCTGGCGATGAACACGCCGGAATACGACAGGCCGGAACAGATACTGCGCGACGCGGACATCGCCATGTACCAGGCAAAGGCGAGGGGCAAGTCCTGTTCGGTCGTTTTTGAAAAGGGCATGCACGATCATGCCGTCGAGCGCCTGAAGATGGAGACGGATTTGAGAAAGGCGGTTGAAAAAAATGAATTCGTGACCTACTACCAGCCTATCGTTTCGTCGAATACGAGCAACATCATGGGATACGAGGCCCTTGTAAGATGGAGGCATCCTGAAAGAGGCCTCATTTTCCCGGGTGATTTTATCGGTCTGGCCGAAGAGACGGGCATGATAGTATCAATCGACCGGATGGTGCTCAGGGAGGCGTGCCGGCAAATGAGCAAATGGCACAAGCAGTTTCCCGGCAACTGTCTCAGGTTTATCAGCGTCAACCTTTCAAACAAGCAGATGACCCAGCCCGATCTCGTCGAATACGTCTCTCAGGTAATCAGCGAGTCGGGCATTGCGGCTGAAACTCTTAAACTCGAAATAACCGAGAATGTCCTCCTTGAAGACCCCGAGCTTACAATTGATATGCTCTCCAGGCTGAGGGCCCTCGGGGTCCAGCTTTACATTGATGACTTCGGCACGGGGTATGCGTCTTTGAGTTATCTTCACCGCCTGCCTATTGACGGGCTTAAAATCGACCGCTCATTTATCCGCAGAATAGGGGACAAAGGCGAAAATCATGAAATAATCAAAACCATCATGACCCTGGGGCGCGATATGAATGTCGATATTATTGCCGAGGGGGTCGAAACAGAAGGACAGCTTGCTCAAATCAAGTCGTTGAAGTGCGAATACTGGCAGGGATACCTGTTTTTCAAGCCTGTGGACAGCGAGTACGCAGAGGCATTGATCAGGAAAGACTCGAATAACGTCGCCGCTCCGGTCCATGTGAATACAGCGGCGCCGGAGGGCATGAAGAATTATTCACCTTCACCTTAGTCCCATTCAAGAATAGGGAACCTTCTTCCCCATAGGTCTTTTTTTAAAAAAACTATTGACTTAATTGACACAAATTGTCATTATAAGCGTGGTTTTAAAAGATTTTCAGGATCCAAACAACCTTATTTATCAGGAGCCTTCAGTTGTTCGGGAGAGTAGTTACACACAAACGTCAGCGATTGACTCATAACGAACGATAATTAACGGATTTCATCATGGCACATAAACAGGATTACATAAAAAAGATGGAATTGAAGAAGAAACGCAAGGTTGAGGCAGGCATAGTGTCGGACCACTTCCCAAATGTCTCGAATATCACTATTCATATGACGTACTTCCATGAAGCGGAAAATCCCGTTCTCATGGAACGCACCATTAACGTCTTTCCGACAAGCACTGCCGACTTTAATATGGAATGTATGATAAGAGGGTGCGATAACGGCGGTTTTGACCTGACCCCCGTAATTACCAAGCTGATTAAACAGCGTAAGAAACTTGCAAAGGGTGATATGATCTGCAAGGGGAAAACCGATACCAGATCATCCGGCCATGCAAACATATCGTACAAAGTCAGCATCAGCTATAAGAAACAGCGCTGATAAAATACCGCGACAGGAACTACCTTCTTCCTCCCCGTTTTTGACCTCCGCCGCCTTTACCGAAGCCGCCGCCTTTCTTTCTGTCAAAGCCCCCTCTGCCGCCTCCGCCTCCGCCTCCGAAACCTCCCCTTTTTTCTCTCGGCTGCTGGGGCCGGGCTTCATTTACAACGATGGTCCTTTCCATGAATGAAGTACCATTCAGGTCTGTAATGGCTTTTGCCGCGTCTTCTTCCGTTGCCATCTCGACAAAGCCGAATCCTTTTGACTGACCCGTCTGCGCATCGGTTATTATCCTTACCGATTCCACCTCTCCGATTTTCGAGAAGAGATCCTGCAGATCACCCTCTGATGCCTGAAATGGAATGCTGCCTACATACAATTTCTTTCCCATAGCGTATCCTCTCCTGAAGTTAAAAGGTCTCGCAGCATTCAATTATGCTGTGATATTCCCCGAGTTTAAAGTTGTTAATACTTTACCATAATTTTTTAAAAAAAAATATCACGTGAAATTACAGTGACCCCGGACCGTCTTTCGCGAAATTCGGGAATTGAAAGTTAATGTATCCGGAAGGTTACGCTTATGATCGGAAGGTATTGATTGTCCGGGCTGAGTATTCCGTTTCCGGTAAAGGCCGCGCAGATTATTTATTTTTGCGGTCCTCTTAATACGTATAGGGGCTTACGCTGGTTTTCATGATACGAGCTCACGAGCATTTCGCCGAGCAGTCCCAGGCCTATTAACTGGATCCCGATAATTACAAGAAGAATGCCGAGCAGGAGCAGGGGCCTGTGCCCGATGGCCTCCCCTGAAAACCACAGGATGACCAGATATAAATTAATGACCAACCCTGCCGCTCCTACCAGGAGACCGAAAGGGCCGAACGCCTGCATGGGTTTGGTGGAATAACTCTGGAGAAATTTAATCGTGATCATATCCAGAATTACCATCAGCGTCCGGGAAATACCGTATTTGGATTTTCCACGGCGTCGCGGGTGATGCGTGGTCTCTATTTCTTTGATCTTCGCCCCGTACCAGCTTGCCAGCGCGGGTATGAACCTGTGCAATTCACCGTAGACGTTTATGTTTTTGACGACCTCAGCCTTGTAGGCCTTGAGCCCCGAGCCGTAATCGCGCAATTTAACGCCTGTAACTTTACTGATTAGTGAGTTGGCGATGATGGAAGGAAATCTCCTGATGATAAACGGGTCCTGTCTTTTTTTCCTCCACCCGTTTACGACGTCATACTCGCCGATAAGGGAGACCAGGCTTGGAATATCTTTCGGATCGTTCTGGAGGTCCCCGTCAATCGTGACAATTACATCGCCGGCTGCGTTGTCGAAACCTGCCGCCCAGGCTGCCGCCTTGCCGAAATTACGCCTGAAGCGCAGCAATTTTACTTTAGGGTCTCTCTGTTCAAACGGCTCAAGAAGCGCGACTGTCCGGTCGGTGCTTCCGTCATCGACAAACAGAAGCTCATAATCATAGGTTTGCGCATCCATTACTGATTTAAGAGAGGCATACAGGTCTTCGACGTTCTCTTCCTCGTTATGGAGCGGAATTATTATTGAAACCAGCATATGTTCCTTTCATTAAAGCCATAAGGGCGTCCCGAACCCTGCTTCCGGGACAGGTCATTTATCTTTACGGATAATAAACGAAATATCTGAACCGGCGGCAGAGAACAACAGGTAAGACCCGAACATTTTCCCCTGATCAGGAACAAGCGGATTATACCTTTGAAACAAAAAGTTCATTGTAGATTATTCTGACGCTTTCAATAGCGGAGACCTTATACGGATAAATCCTGTATCGGTAGACGTATCCCTTCCAGAACTTTCTGACCCTGTTGTATAAGGGACGCAGAGGGAGCTTTATCAGGACATTTTTAATCAGGGGCATGAGAGACGGAAATTCGACGGCGACGCCGAGCAGGTGCATAAAGTTTTCCAGTTGCCGCCTGTCCTTCAGGTTTAATATTATTCGCTCATGGTAAGTTTCAGGATATTGAATATTCGGATCAAAAAAGCCGTTTGCCACAGAATAATCGTATATGTCCGTCTTCGGATACGGGGTCAGCAGGAAGGCATCGCAAAATGTCGGCTTGCACTTTACGGTCAATTCCCAGGTCTCCATTGCCGTTTCAAGGGTCTCATGAGGAGCGCCTACGATATTATACAGGGAGAATTTGACGTTTTTATCTCTAAGTATTTTCAACCCGTCTACAATCTGTTTCTTGGTCATTTTTCTGTTTAATACCGTATTTCTTATAAAGTCGTTCCCTGATTCTATCCCTATCCCGATATAATACATCCCTGACTTTATCAGATCATCAATTACATCCTCCCTGATAATCTCGGGTCTCATAAGACAGTAAAAAGGGATCCCGATTTCTTTGGGGTATTTTTCTGAAAATTCCTGAATCCAGTTTTTGTTCAACGTGAGAATTTCATCCCTGAAAATAAGATATTCAATTTTCGGGTAATCCCTTTTCAGCTCTTTCAACTCGTTGATGACATGATCGACGCTCCTTTGACGGAAGACAGGATCTCCTTTGAGTCTCATTTTGTGCAGTAGATGATTATGGCAATAAGTACAGTTAAACGGACAACCCTGACTGGTCATTACGGTTGCGGTCCGGGCCAGACGGTAGTCTTTATATCTGTTGTACAGGGACCTGTCGGGAGGTGGAAGGACATCGAGGTCCTTTATCAGCGGTCGCTGGTCGTTTCTATAAATCTTCCCGTCTACTTTGACCCACCAGTTCTTTACATTCGTTATGTTCTCCCCTCTCATCAGCTTGTTCACAAGCTCCGGCATTGCCTCAAATCCTTCGCCTTTGCAGACCCCGTCCACGCCTTCTTCTTCAACCATTTCGGGGGAGAACGTCGGGTGAGGACCGCCGAACATCGCGAAGAAATTAAACTTCTTCTTCAGTTCCATGTTCCACGCCAGAAATGTCTTATGCCCGCCGCTGAAGGCAGTATACGCCACTATATCCGGCTTGAACTCTTCAAAAGTCTTTTCAACTTCCTTATAATTCACCCCGGCTATTTCGCACTGGTGACCATGCTGTTTCATAACTGCCGAGAGCCACATGGGACCAAAAGTTACAAATCCTCCGCTTAACAGCATAGTCCTGTCAATATGAGCTACGAATAAGATACGACTCATAACCTTCACACCCCCTACAGTTTTTGCTTAATAAATATATAAAGATATATTATATATGATATGTAATATAAAAATTTAATGTCAAGTTAATTTATAATTAAGTGTTTCGGATAGTTGATTGCAAAGGTTTAATTTGACGACAGCATCAAAGAAAGGTCATGAAAATGCATGGAAATTCCAGATACAGTAAGGTAATACTCCTCGGGATGGACGGACTGGACCCCAAGATTACCGGTCAACTGATGAAAGAGGGAAGTCTGCCGAATTTTTTCAGACTCAGCCGGATGGGCGGTTTTTCGCCGATGATAACCAGCAATCCCGCCCAGAGCCCGGTTGCGTGGGCTTCCATTGCAACAGGGAATAATCCCGGGTATCACGGGGTCTTTGATTTTTTAAACCGGCGGGTCGCGGATTATATGCCGGAACTGGGCATCTTCAAGGTAAATCCCCGGAATGTTTTTGGAAAGAGAGAGGCGATGTTTTTACCCGTCATGCAGGGGAATTCATTCTGGGACCATACAACCGACCACGGCATTCCGTCCACGGTTTTGAAATGGCCGATGACTTTTCAGCCAAGACAGACGAAGACAAAATTGTATTCCGGTCTCGGCGTCCCCGACATCAGGGGGGGGCTCGGCAAATACACTTTTTATACTACGAGGGAGGTTCCTGAAAATGCAGAGGGACATGATAAGATTGTCCGGCTCCATATGAACGGCGGGACAATTAAGACGCATGTCTTTGGCCCCAATATCGCGAAACTGATGTCCAGAGAGCTTGCCAGGGACGATATGACTATTAGAATCCTTGCCGGAAACGGGGCGATAGAGATCGATATCGACGGCAGGAAATTCCAGCTTGGTAAAGACAAATGGAGTGAATGGGTAGAGGTAAGATTCAAACTTGGAATGATGAAAACGGCGTCGGGGATCGTAAAGTTCTATTTAAAGCAGGTCAGCCCGGATATTGAATTGTACATGACCGCGGTGCAGGTCAATCCCCGTGACCCCGCCTTTGTTATTTCAAGCCCTGACGATTACGTAAAGGAACTGTCGGACAGTCTGGGATGCTTTTACACCCTGGGCATGCCCGAGGACACCAAGGCGCTTGAAGAGGGCAGGACGGACGAAGAGGCCTTTATTGCCATGTGTGACGAGATCGTTGATGAGCAGGAGAAAATGCTGTGGCATGAGCTTGACGGATTTAAGGAGGGCTTGCTGGCCGCCGCATTCTTTTCCACCGACAGGATACAACACATCTTCTGGGTCACAAGAGATCCCGGGCATCCGCTCTATGATAAGGCGTATGCGGAAAAATATGGGCATGTTATCGATGATTATTATCGCAAAATGGACGGGATACTCGGGGAGGTCATGAAACGCGTGGACGCCGGGACGGCGCTCATGGTCTTTTCGGACCATGGATTTACAACGTTTCGCCGCGCCGTCCATATAAACTCGTGGCTGGCGCAAAACGGATTTATGGCCCTCACGCAGAAGGTTTCCGAGGACGATAAAGAAGGAGGCGGTCTTTTCCAGTATGTGGACTGGAAAAAAACCAGGGCATACTCACTCGGGTTCGGGAGCATTTACCTGAATATCAAGGGCAGGGAACGACACGGCATTGTCGCCCCCGGAGCGGACGCCCTCTCAACCGCGGAGCAGATTGCCGAAAAGCTTGTTATACTGACCGACCCCAAAGACGGTCATGAAGCGGTGAAGAACGTTTACAGGAGAGACCTGATTTACTCCGGCGGGCAGGCCGACAACGCTCCGGACCTCGTTGTCGGATTTCAGGATGGATACAGGGCGTCGTGGCAGACGGCGGTCGGGGGGGCGCCTGCGCGCATTTTTGAAGATAATTTAAAGAAGTGGAGCGGCGACCATATCGTCGACCCCTCAATTGTGCCGGGCATATTGCTTACTAATTTTAATATGAACAGGGAAGGGGCCTCGCTTGTCGACATCGCGCCGACTGTTCTGTCATGTTTCGGGATGTCTGCATCCGGCATGGAGGGGAAGACGCTGATCTGATGAAAAAAAAATTAATCCACAGATTGCGCAGATGGATACAGATTTTTTGAAGCAGTTTTTATGCAATCTGTGTAATCTGTGATATCTGCGGACGAAAGTTTTTTATTTCTCAAAAAGCGAGGGCATCTCTTTACGCGCGAGTTTTAATCTCTTGTCGAATTCCATGTCCCCTTTTCCGAGAAAATTAAAGAGTATTTTTGCAAATGCGGACCTCCAGTTGCCGAGCACAGTCCTCACTGTCCACCTTACGTTATATTTCAGCCCCCTTGCTATAACAAAGAAAAAGACCGCGGGTTCAATCGTTCTTTTTACTATGAAGAACAGACTGTTTAAAAAAAGTGTGTGAAATGTGTTCCTTTCGGTCTCGCGCCTGTTTAAGGTTTTTATCAGATAACGCGGTATAAATGGCGTCATATAAAGTAACTTGTTGAAATAGGTCCAGTCTATGTTCACCATGAATCTTGTCAGATACGCTTCGGGATCGATTTTTGCGTCCTTCAAGGCCCTCTCGGTAAGCGAAGTCCCGGGGAAAAATGTCAGATGAGCAAGAGATACGGTATAAGGGCGCGGGAGCATAGACATGGAATTAATACCTTCCATGATATCTGCTTCAGTTTCGTACGGATTATCCACTATCATCTCGTAGTAAGGCGCTACCCTGCTTTCAGCAAGGAGCCCGGCCGCCTTCATGACCGTTGAGAAATGCACTTTTCTGTTATAGACCTCGAAATTTACGCGGTCGCACCCCGTTTGAACGCCCATAACGGCAACGCTCAGCCCCGCGTCTTTGAGCATAAAAAGCTTTTCCCTGTCGAGCATGGAAGGAATCACCCGCGCCATAAAAGGCAGATTGATGTGTTTCTTGTAGGCGTCGCAAAAATGTTTCATCCAATCTCTGGTATGAACAAAGAAACAATCGTCCTGAAAATTTATATACAGAACATAAGGGTCTTTTTTTACCCTTCTTAATTCTTCAATGCAATTTTCAACGGACCTCTTTCTCACCTCCCTGCCGTATACCTTTGCAAGAGAGGAGTTTCCGCAATATGCGCAGATGAACGGACAGCCCCTTGTCGTGATCGTCATATGGCATGTGCCGCCATATAGAGCGTACCTCCGGAACAGACTGGGGTCCCGGGCGAAATTATATATCCTGTTGTTGTGAAAGCCGTAATAATATTCAGGGAGGTACTCCTGGGCCGGCAGGGCGTCCAGGTCGGTCTCGGGAGGGCTGTCGGCATTTCTTACGATCCGTCCATCGCGGCGCGCCCATATACCGGGGATCTCCGGAAGGCAGTCTGCGCCTTTGCCGCGAAGATGCTCCAGTAATGAAACAATAACTTTTTCTCCTTCCCCTCGGCATATATAGTCGGCCTGCTTTATACAATCTTCAGGGTTGGTCGTCGCGTGCACGCCGCCCCATATGACCGGTATCTGAAATCTCTCCCTTAAAAGGCGCGTGAGATTTTTTGAAGGATAAAATTCAAGGGCCATCAGGCTTATGCCGATCAAATCGGGGCTGTAATCCCGGATGAATTTTTCCACCTCGGGATTCAGCGTCGGTTCCAGGTAGCCGGGTAAGAGCAGTACCCTGGCATCGTGGCCCTTGTCCCTGATATTGGCCGCCAAATACTTCAGTCCCGCGACATAGGCATTAGACTGGAGAGATATGAGCAGGCATTTCATGATCTTGTTCACTCACTTTATAATTGTAAGCAGGATTGCGTCCGTCAGCTTTATTACTGATGAGGCACGACAAACAGGTTGCGTATGTATCCCCGGTTCCAGACTTCCCAATAGTTATATGATAAGGATTTAAAAGTTGGCAGTCAACCGGAATCCGCCACCCGGCCACAGAGGTCACAGAGAAAGGATTCATTAATCCGCAGATTTCACAGATTACACAGATTGAAAAAATATTTCTAAATACATCTGTGTTAATCAGTGTAATCCGTGGATTAATATTTATTTTTTTCCTCTGTGGTCTCTGTGGTTTGTCTTTTGATGGTGAATCAGATTCAACAGCAGCGCCGGGCGAAGCTTTCTAAAATTTTTTTATATCAATTATAATAGAGCCACACGCGCTATGAATATATCTTTAATAAAAGTAAGAGAACCCTCGGTAAGCATCCCTGAAGTTACACCTCCGCTGGGGCTAATGTATCTTGCGGGCTATTTAAGAAAATACAGGCCCGGCAGGGACAACATACGCATATTCGACCTCTCGGTCCAGAGTGAAGATTACGTTTATCAGAACCTGAAGGATTCGGATGTCGTGGGATTGTCGTCGACAAACAGGGACGGTCTGTACCTTTCCAGGATTATGAAGAACATACAAAGGGACAACAGGAACTGCTCTCTGGTCCTGGGGGGGCCGATTGTATCGAGTTTGAAGGACGAACTGTTTGACTACTTTGACGTGGCCTGCGCGGTCGCGCATGAGGGAGAGAGGACGCTTCTTGAAGTTATAGAGAAGTTTGACGGCGGCGCCGGGCGCTATGAAAATATAAAAGGGGTCGTATATAAAAACGGCGGCGCCGTATTTACCGGCAGGAGGGAAACCATAGAAGACCTCGATGGTGAAATACCATTTCCCGCATGGGACCTCATCCTGAATAATCCCCTTTCCGAGGAATACTGGAAGAGGAAGAGCTTCGCCTTCTTCAGGGTCAGCCGTAAATACATGGGGCTTTTTACGTCCCGCGGATGCCCGTACAAGTGTATTTACTGCCATGATATCTTTGCAAAGAAGTTCAGGGCGCATTCCGCCGAAAGGGTCGTTGCGGAACTGGAACATCTGAACTCAAACTTCGGGCTTACCGATTTTGAGTTTTACGACGACACCTTCAACTTTGACAAGGACAGGACCAGAAAAATATGCGACCTTATAGTGGAAAAACGCCTGAAGATAAATATGTACTTTCCCAACGGCCTGAGGTCCGACGTGCTGGAGAAGGACATAGTGGAGAAACTTGCAAGGGCCGGAACGAGAGTTATGTGTTTTGCCATTGAGACCGTGTCCGGGAGGCTGCAGAAGCTGCTGCGGAGGAACCTGAGGTTTGAAAACATCAGAAACATGATAGAAGTCGCAGTGAAAAACGGAATACACGCGGAAGGTTTTTTCATGATCGGACATCCGACCGAGACCAGGAAAGAGATGCTGGATACGATTCATTTCGCGGCCGGACTGCCTCTGCACTCCGCGGCGTTTTCCATAGCCATCCCTCAGAAAGGAACAGAGCTGTTTTCACGGTATATCGGGGAGAATTCCTCGCAAAACCTGGGAGAAGGCTATTACGAGTATTCCAGCGCCATTTCCGAGCTTCCGCCGCATGAGGTCAGAAAGCTCCTTGCTTATACGTTCAAGAAATTTTATCTGAGACCAAAAAGGATCTTCATGATAATCAGGACGTTTCCGTTGAGCTTTATCTTCAGCAGGAGGTTCATGGTCCAGATTCTTAAATGGCTGGATGTCGTTTTCCACAACAAGGAGAAGCAGAAGTAAGAGGTGTCTTCTTTTAAGGCGGCGTTTTTTCCCGCGTCAACTCATGGCATGTCTTGAGCCGTTTCCGCCGTTTACTTTTTTATGTCCGTTTCCGTTCCCGTTCCCGTTCCCGTTGTTCTTTTTATAAATATCGCAAATTTCGAAATTATAACTGCAGAGGTTTACTGCTCTTTCGATGTCCTGGCTGTCCATTCTTGCGCAGTAACAATTCTCAAACGGCTCCAGAAGATAGGGGCAAAGTTTTTTTTGGGGATAAGAAATAATCATAATTCTCCTTTTATGGATTAAAAAAGCAATATACATGCCAGACAGGCAGGATAATGCTTGAACGATAATACTGCTTATTAATTGTGGGGTTCCAACTGAAAGGGGCGCTGCTGAGCCGGCGTGCCGGTCACCTTGCACATGGGCAAGATGTCACAACTGTGTGACATGTCTCATTAAGGTGTGTTAAGGGATGATTTTGTATTCTTTGATTTTGCGGTATATGGAGCGCCTGCTGATGCCTAACAACTGGGCCGCCTTTGATTTGTTCCAGGCGGTTTTCTCAAGGGCATGGAAAATTATTTGCGGATCGTCGATATCCTCCCCCTCATTATTACTGGGGGGGATTTCCTCACTGTTGAGGGTCGATAATTCCAGGGGTAAATGTTCAACGGCAATGGTATGCTGCCGGCACAGAATGAAGGAATGCTCCAGTGTATGCTCCAGCTCCCTTATATTGCCGGGCCAGGAGTATTCCATGAATATCTTCTCCACATCTGCAGAAATGCCCCTGATTTCCTTATTGAACTTGTTGTTGAATTTGTTTAGAAAGTGGTTGGTCAGCAGCGGGATGTCCTCCCGCCGCTCTCTCAGGGGGGGAAGATTGATTTTCATTACATTCAGTCTGTAATAGAGGTCCTCGCGAAATTCGCCCATTTTGACTTTCTTGGCAAGGTTCTGATTTGTTGCAGTTATAACACGGACGTCTATCTTGATTGTGGATGAGTCCCCGACCCGTTCAAATTCCTTTTCCTGCAGGACCCTCAGGAGTTCTATTTGTATTTTGGGGGAGATGTCGGCTATCTCGTCCAGGAATATTGTGCCTCCGTCGGACAACTGAAAGCGGCCGATCTTGTCTCTTATCGCGCCGGTAAAAGAGCCCCTGACGTGTCCGAACAATTCACTTTCAAGAAGGTTTTCGGATAAT
The DNA here is from genome assembly GCA_016234115.1 of Nitrospirota bacterium. Classification (GTDB taxonomy): domain Bacteria; phylum Nitrospirota; class Thermodesulfovibrionia; order UBA6902; family UBA6902; genus SURF-23. The sequence goes on along the minus strand of JACRHD010000060.1, from coordinate 126,396 downwards.
GCGGAACAATTTACCTTGACGATCGGGTTACTGCAGCGTCTTCCCTTATAATGCAGGGCTTCCGCGACCAGCTCCTTGCCGGTGCCGCTTTCCCCGGTAATCAGGACCGTTGTCTCCACATCGGACAGGAGCTCTATCATGGAATAAATTTCCTGCATCTTTTTGCTCTGTCCTATGAGCCTGTGAAAATTCTGGCGCTCATTGAGCTCCCGCTCGAGGCCGGTCAGACGGGTTTCATCCCTTACGACCATGATGGCGCCGATAAATTCGCCGTGCCTGTCAAGCAGAGGCGACGTCGTCAGTGTCACAACCTGTTCCGGATGGTCGCCGAACTGACACTCAAGGCGGTTGATTTCAACGGACTTCTTGGAATTGATGGTCTCTGTAAGAGATTCAAGGCATTTCCCTCTGCACCCCGCCTGTAATAAGAACCTCGTGCCCACGGATTTCCGGGTCAACCCGCAGATGCTTTGGGCCGCCTGATTTATCTCGAGTACCAGTAAATCTTTGTCCACGGTAATAATGGCGTCCTTTACGCTGCTGAAAATAGCTTCAAGGTTCGAACGGTATTTCTCTTTTTCATCAATGACGGCTTTATGCTGAAGGGCCACGTCTATGGTGTGAAAAAGCGTGTCCTTTTGTATCGGCTTGGGCAGATAATCAAAGGCGCCGAGCCGGATCGCTTCAGAGGCGGTTTCAATGTTGGGGTATCCCGTTATCATAATTACGGGACAGTTCAATTTCTTGTTTTTTATCTCCCGCAGTATGTCGATGCCGGTCCTTCCTCTTAAGATAATGTCCGCGAATATGACGTCGAAATCCGATCCGGAAATACATTCCATGGCCTCTTCGAAGTCTTTTGCCGCCTTCACTTCGTAGTCTTTTGCCGCAAGAAATTTCTGGAAGGTGAACCTGATGCCTTCCTCATCATCAATTATTAAAATTCTCGGCGTCATCCTTCTCCTTTAAATCTGTCGGTATGTCTATAATGATCTTGGTATATTCTCCTTCAATGCTGTTGATAAGCAGCTTCCCGCCGTGTTCGGTTATGATGCCGTGGCTGATGCTCAGGCCCAGGCCCGTGCCCATCCGGTTCGGCTTGGTGGAAAAGAAAGGGTTTACCACCTTGTCGATAATAGTGGAGGGTATCCCGTTGCCCCGGTCATGGAAGGTGATATGCACATACGGGGAGCCCCCGATCGTCATTCTTTCGTATGATATATCGAGTATCTTGTTTTCATGCGTTCCCGGATACTTCTGGTTCAATGCGTAACGCGCGTTGCTTATGATGTTTAAAAAGACCTGCTGGATCTGCTGGGGGTGCACAGGCACCTTGATGGCTTTTGAAGAGACGTTTACATTGAGATGAATGCCGTCTTTCCGCATCTGAGCTGAAGTAAGGGAAAGGGTGTCCGCAAATATTTCGTGCAGATACACATAGGATTTTTCCTCTTTACGTATCCTCGCAAAGGACAAAAGGCTCCTTACTATAGTGGCGATCCTGTCGCCGTCTTTGACAATTCGCTGGGGGATTTCGGCGTCCCTGTTCTCCTGATCAAATTCATCAATCAGTAACTGCGCGTAATTAATGATATTGTTGATAGGGTTATTGATTTCGTGGGCCACGCCGGCAGCCAGTTCTCCAAGCGATGCCAGGTGCCTTGAACGCGTCGCCCCCGCCTGCAGGTTTATCTTTTCCGTTATGTCCCTGGCCAGTTCGATAACATTTTTTACCTTTCCGGACTCGTCCTTTATCGGGAAAGAGCGGACATCCCATATCTTGCCTTCGCCCGTCGTAATCTCCGAGGTTTCCTCTATTCCTGAAATAAAGCTCTTCAGGGTGGGGCAGTTGTCACACGGTGAAAAGATGTTGCAGCACAGGCTGAAGCAGTATTGCCCCGAGAGCGCCGCTTCATTTTTGCCGAATGCGGCGGCCGAGGCCCTGTTTGCCCACATAATCTTCAGGTCCGGAGACAGGAGAAGCAGGCTGTCGGGGATGCAATTGAGGAGCGTATGAAATTCCTGGGAGAGGTTGCGGAATTTATGCTTGCTTTTCTTAAGGGCTTCAACGGCGATTTTGCGTTCGGATATTTTCTGTTTCAACTGGTCGTTGATCTTTTTAAGCTCTGAAGTCCGCTCTTCCACCCGCATTTCAAGCTCGCTCTTGGCTTTTCTGATCTCTTCTTCTATCTTCTTGCGCTCTGTAATGTCCCTTGCTATATGGATCAGACCGATCAGATTGTTGTTCCTGTCGAACCTCGGCATCGCCCGGATTTCAATATACATATTCAGGTGCGGCTCGAATATTTCAAAGTCCGCGGGTACCCCGGTTTTAAGACAGTCGCAACTGGGACACCCCTCGGGCGGACATTTTGTTCCATGATAGTATCTGAAACATTTATTAAGAGTATCCGCGGTCAGGGAGGGCAGACGCAGCATATTCTGGGCGGCCTTGTTGGCATAAATGATATTAAAGTCTTTATCGTGAAGGGTAATTACGTCGGTAATTGCGTGAAACGTATTTTCCCAGTCCTGTTTTGACTGGAACAGCATCTCTTCCATTTTCTTGCGTTTGGTAATCCTGTAAAGCGCAAACTGAACGGCAGGCCTGCGCTGAAAAATGAACCTGGATGCCGACAGTTCAACATCGATATCCGTCCCGTCGACACGCGACAGTCTTGTCTCAAGAGGGGGGAACGCCGCTTTATTTTCCAGAAGGTCCCGGAATTGTCCGGTCACGGTATCATGATGTTCAGGAGGAAAAAAGCTTATCAGCGATTTGCCCAGGACATGGTCCGGGGAAGCCGCTCCGAAAAGGTCGCCCCCTGCTTTGTTCAGAAATGATATTTTGTTCCGTATGTGTATGCCTATTGCAACAGGAGATGATTCTACAAGTCGTTGAAAGGGGTCATCCTTTGTTTGTGCTGGTCCTGAGATTTCAGATTTACAGGGCATATGGTTATTGCAATTCATAAGATTGTCTTATCAGGAAATTATTTTATTTTACTAAATGCGCCCTTTTTTTCACAACAAGTATATTTTTTCATATAAAACCGGTTTGTTCGGCAAACGGACCGGTTCATGGCGAATTAATCGGAAGTTAGCGTCATGGACTTGATTCAACACATGAAAGGTTTGAGAGTGATGCAGGCAATATTTACAGAATATATCTGCTGAGGTCTTCGTCTTTTATGATATCGTTTAATTTTTCCCGCACGTAGTTCGCATCGATCAAAAGCTCTTTACCCGTGATATCAGGCGCCGTAAAAGATATTTCTTCAAGGACTTTTTCAAGTATGGTATGAAGCCTCCTTGCGCCGATATTTTCGGTCTTTTCATTGACCTGCGCAGCTATGCCTGCAATTTCCGCGATTGAGTCATCCGTAAAGTCGATATTGACCCCCTCGGTATCGATAAGCGCTGTATATTGCTTGATCAGGGCGTTCTTGGGTTCTTTCAGTATCCGGAGGAATTCTTCCTTGCCGAGGGCGTCCAGTTCCGCCCTTATAGGGAACCTGCCCTGTAATTCGGGTATAAGGTCGGACGGCTTTGCTATGCTGAAGGCGCCGGCGGCAATAAATAGTATGTGGTCTGTTTTTACAGGTCCGTGTTTGGTCGAAACAGTGGACCCCTCGACTATGGGAAGAAGGTCTCTCTGCACCCCTTCACGGGAGACATCCGGGCCGTAACTGCTCCCCCTTGACGCGATCTTGTCGATTTCGTCTATAAATATGATCCCGTTCTGCTCGGTCCTCTCGATCGCCTCTTTGACGATCTTGTCCATATCGATGAGCTTACCGGCTTCTTCCTGCTGAAGAATCTGCGCCGCTTCGGGGACCTTAACTTTTTTTCTCTTTGGTTTTTCCGGCAGAAAATTGCCTAACATTTCCTTGAGATTCATTTCGATATCGTCCATGCCTATATTTGAAACAATTCCGAAAGGCACGACTTTTTCCCGCACCTCAAGATCGACATACCTGTTGTCGAGTTTTCCTTCCCTCAGTTGGGCGCGAAGCTTCTCGCGGCTGTCGCTGTAATTTTCTTTTTCTTCTTCCGGTTCCTGGGCCGGTTCGGAAACAGAGATTTTTTTCTGGGTGCGAGGCGGCGGCAGCAGGATGTTCAGTATCTTTTCTTCAGCAAGGGAGCGGGCTTTTTCCTGCACTTTTTCAATGTGCTCTGTTTTGACCATGTTCAGGGCGAGGTTTGTAATGTCCCGGATCATCGACTCCACATCCCTGCCCACATAACCTACCTCGGTAAACTTTGAGGCCTCGACTTTGATGAACGGCGCCTGGGCCAGTTTGGAAAGCCTTCGCGCAATCTCTGTTTTTCCAACGCCTGTCGGGCCTATCATCAGGATATTTTTAGGCAGAATTTCGTCTTTTAATTCATCGGATAAGAGTTGTCTCCTCCAGCGGTTTCTGAGGGCTATCGCCACGGCCTTTTTTGCCTTGCCCTGTCCGACTACATATTTATCAAGTTCTTCAACGATCTTTACGGGCGTAAGGTTATCCATTTAACTCCTCAATGCTGATTGATTCATTTGTATAAATACATATTCTTGAAGTTATCTTCATCGCTTCTTCGACTATTATGCGGGGTTCTAACTGCGTATGCAGTGTGAGCGCCTTTGCGGCCGCCTGCGCAAAGGGTCCCCCGGAGCCGATGGAGGCGATTCCATCTTCAGGCTCAATGACGTCGCCGTTGCCCGATAAGATAAAAGAATGGTCCTTGTCCGCCACAATAAGAAGGGCCTCGAGACGTCTCAATACCCTGTCGGTCCTCCAGTCCTTTGCAAGCTCTACAGCCGCTCTCGCGATATTTCCCCTGTAGGTCTCCAGCTTCCCTTCGAATTTCTCAAAGAGTGTAAAAGCGTCTGCCGTCGCGCCCGCAAAACCGGCAAGGACCGTGCTGTTGTACATTTTCCTTATCTTTCTGGCGTTGTGTTTCAACACGGTCTGTCCGAGAGTGACCTGGCCGTCTCCGCCGATGGCTGTCCTGCCGTTTTTTCTTACGCAGAGTACTGTTGTCGCGTGAAACATGATTGCTCCTTAATTATATAGCGGCGGTTTAAGACCCGCCCGTATTTGTAAGGTCGCCCCGCCGGGTCGCCCTACTTTTCATCATCTCTCGCCATGGGATGGGCCTTATCATAAACTTCCATGAGATGTTTGATATCTACATGCGTATATTTTTGAGTTGTCGACAGGGAAGAATGCCCCAGGAGTTCCTGGATGACCCTCAAATCCGCGCCCTCATGAAGCAAATGTGTTGCGAATGTATGTCTTAAAGTGTGAGGGCCGGGATGACTGCTAAGACTGACCATCCTGCTGTAATGTACTACTATACGCCTTACACTTCTCTGTGTCAACCTGCCGCCCCTGACGTTCAAAAAAAGGGCCTGCGACTCTTTTTTAAGGGAAATTCTCTCCGGGAGATAGTTCCTTATCGCGTCCATGGCCCTCGAACCCACAGGTATTATCCGTTCTTTCATCCCCTTGCCTTTCACCCTGACGAGCGATTCCTTGATATCGAGATCGCCGAAATCGAGCGAGGTCAATTCCGCTACTCTCAGTCCCGAGGAATACAGTAGTTCAAGGATTGCCTTGTCTCTCGTTGCGGAAAAGGTATCGCCCTGCGGTTTCTCCACAAGAGAGAAGACCTCGTCTATGGTAAGAAACCTCGGAAGATTTTTGGGGACCCTGGGAGTTGATACAAGTCTGGCCGGGTTGCTGGATATGAATCCCTCCCTGTGAAGGTATTTGAAGAAGGACCTGACCGAGGCCAGCTTTCTCGCAATGGAAGATTTCATCAGTTTTTTGTGATGCAGAAAAGCCAAAAAACTCCTGATGTCATGATTATCAATATTCTTCAGGCGCTTGTCAGTGAAGGCGTGGAAATCTCTCAGGTCTTCTGCGTATGCCTTCAGCGTCAGAGGAGACACCCCCTGTCCTGCTTTCAAATAATCGAGAAACCGGTCGATATTTTTTTTCATATGATGCGGCTTTACTTATGAACTCCTCAGTAACAAGTTGTTTTAAGTTTCTGCAAAGATATTTTAAAGGGTATGGGGCTATCTTGCAAGATAGCGTAGCAAAGATGATGAGCGCGTGTAAGGAGCTGACGTTAGATCCTGTCCTTAGAGGCGAGCCTGACTATCTGAAGGACGAAATTCCTGTAATCCCTCTTTCTGATCTTCCGGAAGTGGCCTAAAAGTCTGCCTTCTTCTCCCGGCAGGTAAGGGGTCAGTTCTTCGGACACCTTGTGTCTTTCCCTGTTCCTGTCTTCAAAGAAATATGAGACCGGTGTCCCCAGAACTCCTGCGACGATCTGAAGATTTTCCACATTGAGTTTGTTCACGCCGCTTTCATACCTTTGAATCTGCTGATATGTGACCCCCAGTTTTACTGCAAGCTCCTCCTGGGTCATACCGAGCTCCCTTCTTTTCCTCTTTATTCTCTCCCCTATTTCACGGCTCGTTTTTATGTTTCCGGTAAGCATGCATTAGATACTAACACTTAAAGTTTTCTATTCACTACAACGTAAAAATTGAAAAAAAGGCTTGACAAATACAATGTATTAAGTGTAATTTATTGAGGGATTTTAGCTTAACTTCTATTTATCAGAAACAGGGGAGCCGGATCAAGGCACAGCAAGGGGGATGCTGACAGTTAAGAGGCACATCATATCACCAGCCTTCGACTTCAACCAATGTCCCCAGACAAGGGTCAGCATCCTCCCTTGAATTTATAGATAAGGTCCCCGGCAAGTTCACCGGTAATGCCCGATGATCAAATATTCCATCAGTGCCGCCGCCATGATCAGCATACATGCCATGACCGTCTTTTTGTATACCCCTGCCATTTCCGCCTTGAAATATTCGCGCGTCAGAACGAGACAGAGATGGACCGGCGAAAGCAGCACTCCCGTATATCCTGAAGCGAAGGCAAAAGACACAGCCCCTATGTGGTGCGTATTTTCAAGTCCCAGAAGAATAGGGAAGGTGCCGCCTACAAAACCGACTGTAAGTCCGGTCAGTAGGCCATAAGTAAACGGGAGGATAAAAAGCACAGGCAGGACCGGGATCCCCTTCTCGGTAAAGAAAGCGCTGATGCCGGTGATCGCGCCTGAGAAGCCCAGCACTGCCTTGAAGGTCATCACTCCAATGATTATCATTATAATGTCCCATGATATCCCCTCCTTTAAGCTCTCAAGAATTCCCCTCGGCGAATAGCGAAGCGCAAGATACAGGCCTGCAATTACAACTGCAAGACTGACCGACAGGTCGAGATGCAGCGCTATTACCATAATTACGATTGCGCCTAAAGGTACGAAGCTCAAAAAGCCGGATTTCGACATCTTTCTGAAACCCTCTTTCTGCCTTCCGATGCCACGCAATCCCCACAGGCTTCCCGCGATCAGTAAACACAGCGCGTACGGAAGGTTTGCGAGCATCAGGTCTCTCAGCGGATATGATGTAATGGCCGCCGTCAGGATTACTCCGGGATAAAGAGGCAGTATGAATTCCCAGGGATGCCTGAACATGTAATTTATAAATGCCTTCTTCTCGGCAGAGATACGGATGTCTTTTGAGGCCTCATCCACCATCGGGGCTGAAAAGAGGGCACCTCCCATGGACGGCAGCAGTCCGATGAGGGCGGGCATCGAGGCCATAAGGACCCTTCGGTCCATGACCATTCCCCTGAACGAATCCATCATCTTCTGCATGGTCCCGCTTTTTCTCATGACGTTTTCAAATATACGTATGAGGGTGAGCGCCGCGACAAAGTTGATGGTCGTCCTGTCGGTCGTTGCCGTGTACAAGGCCTTCAGGTACTCAGAAGGCGAAAGGAGATAAAGCAAGGCGAGGACCGCTGATGAAAGCGCCATCACGGGTCCGAGGCCCCATTTCCTTTTCAGTAAAAGGACTATGATGACGAGAACAACTGCGATCCTGAGAATGTCGGACATCGGATAATTATACAACAGGGAGGAGAGTCAAGAGAAAGTAGTTAGTAGTTAAGTAGTTAGTAGTTAAGGGAGGGAGCTTCCTGCACTTTTCCCCCAACTACTAACTGCTTGCTACTAACTACTTATATAAGCCGGCCCTTTTTACGTCCTCGATAGTGTCGATATCGGAAAGCATCTCAGTGAATGCAACTGAATAGCCGCACCTCTTCGCGTGCTCCACGCTTCTATTCAGCGTCTGAGCGGACGACCAGGGGACGTCTGTAAAAATTTCCCTGATGAGTTTTCTCATTCCTATTAGATAATAACCGCCGTCTTTTGCGGGACCGAATACTATGTCGTTTCCAGAAAGCAGTTCAATCGACTTAAGGATTATCGGGGCGGAAAGCTCCGGAATATCGGCGCCTGCGAGGGACGCCTTCTTATAGCCCGCGCGGAACACTTCATGAAAGGCGTGAAACATCCTCGCTCCGAGGTCTCCTTCAGGCAGGGCGATTGTGCCGACGCCGAATTCAGCGAAATAGTCCCCTGCTCCTTCCGGGGCAAAGGCGATAAACGTATCAATTCCGGGGACCGCTTTCAGTTTCCGCACAGTATTATTCAGGAGGTACTTATATAGCTCGACGATTCTATCGTCCGTCAGGTGACCTTTAAGTCTCGTCTTGACTTTCCCCTTCTCCGGATACTTGGCGATGATTATCAGCGCGCCGGTTTTCATCGGATGTCCCTGTAATATTGTATCAGCCTGTCCGGAGACACCTTCAAGAAAGTATACGAGAAGGCGTTCATCCAGTCCCTGAGCGTGGTATACAAAATTCCTTCGTTAAGCCAGCGTCTGGGTGACGCCTTAATGGGCGGTTTCACAAAAACTATCCTGCCCGAGCTCTTTAATCTCCATGATATCTCGAGGTCTTCCATGAGCGGAATATCGGCGAACCCTCCGATGCGTTCGAACACGGCCTTCCTGAGAAACATCCCCTGGTCTCCGTAAAGCAGGGAGGCTGCGCGCGCCCTGAGATTGGTCCCCATTTCAATGAGCCTGAAAGGAATGCCGGGGTGCTCAACGGCGAGCTCGAAGGCCCCCGCCGCAACCGAAGCGTCTCTCAGGGTTTCTCTGATAATTGTAAATGCGTCTTCAGGCAGTATGCAGTCGGCGTGCAGAAAGAGGAGAATATCGCCCGAGGATTTCGTCGCGCCGAAATTCATTGCGCTTGCCCTTCCCGTCCCGGCCGGAAATACTTTCTCCGTGAATTCACCCGCGACAGCCATTGTATCATCCGAACTTCCTCCGTCGATGACTATAAGCTCCTCACACTCCGATATCGCGAGCATGCTTAAATAGTTACGCAGTGTTTTGGCTTCATTCAGCACGGGCACTATTACGCTCAGCATAGCAGCTCTCATGATTTATTTGTCCAGCGCTTGATCGAGCCAGTTTTCCAGGGCCCGCCGGTCCCTGGGCGAGCCGTCAAGCCTTGAAAGCATACGGCCGCCCCGGTAAAGGAGGAACGTCGGGGTGCCTTTAATCGAAAAACGGTTCGAGATGTCCCGTTCACTGTCTATATCGACCTGAATTACTTTCAGAAATCCTGCCCTCCTTTCCGCCAGGTCCGCAACGGCCGGTTCGATCCGGCGGCAGTGCCCGCACCACGCGGCCCTGAATTCGACAAGCAGCGCCATGGGCCAGTCATTTATTTCACGATCAATATCCGGGCCGGCAGCCGTAACAGGTCCTTTCGGGAACTCAAGATGTTTCCCGCACTTTCCGCAAACCGGCCGGTCCCACAGTTTATTCGCGGGAAGACGGTTCAGCGTACGGCAGGAACTGCATCTTAGAATAATGGACCCAGGCAATGAAAAGCTCCTTTGTATTTATGACCGCCGTCACAAATATTATATCAGGAAAGGGCACCGGGTTCAGGCCCCAACTCTTGTTTTCCCGTCATAAAGTGATAAGATTTGAAAAGGTATTGTTATGCCGGATGATAACAGGACTATAGATGAGTGTCTGCAGGAACTCGAAGAAATGCGCAGGAAAGTCGGCGAGGTGAATGAATGCGAAACCGAGCTGCTGCAGGCGCAGAAAAAGTATGAAAAACTGCTTGAGACGGCCCCTGACGCGATGGTATTTGTAAACAGAGACATGAAAATTGTCATGGCCAATGCGCAGTTTGAAGTCATGTTCGGATACGCCAGGGACGAGATTGCCGGCAAAGACCTCGACGTGCTTATCCCGGGAAGGTTTCATGAAAAACACCGCAGACACGTCAGGGGATATTTCGCCGCTCCCAGGGTGCGTCATATGGGCGAGGGTTATGAGCTGTATGCCTTGAGGAAAAACGGTGAAGAGTTCCCGGTTGACATCAGCCTCAGCTCCCTGAATGTAGACAGTGAAATTATCGCCACCGCAGCCATCAGAGACATAACAAGACGCAAACAGATGGAAGAGCAGGACGACATGAATTACCATATCCAGAAGGTAATGAACTCGATGTTGAAGATATCACTGGAGCCCCTGCCGCTGCATGAGCAGTGCAGACGGATCCTTGATCTTATAATTCTGGTCCCGCATCTCTCCATGCAGTCCAGAGGCGCCATTTTTATCGTGGATGAAGATAAACCGGCCACCCTGAAAATGGTGGCGCAGCGCGGCCTTTCGGAGGGAGAGCGTCTGCTGTGCGAGAGCATACCGTTCGGCAAATGTCTCTGCGGCGAGGCGGCCCTGCATGCAGAGCTGATCTATGCGGATCAGGTTGACGACCGCCATACGATCCACTTTGAAGGCATGTACCCTCACGGCCATTACTGCGTTCCGATAGTTTCAGGGGGAAGCACGCTGGGGTTAATCAATATTTTTGTAAGAGAAGGCCACAAGCGATCCGGCGGTGAAGCGGAATTTCTTACTTCCGTCGCAACGACTCTCGCGGGCATAATAGAGCGCAAGAGGACGGAAGAGGAAAAGAGGGGCCTTCAGGAACAGTTGTTGCAGGCTGAAAAGCTTGCGGCCCTGGGCAGGTTTGCAGCCAATGTGGCTCATGAAATACGGAACCCCCTTACAGCAATCGGCGGTTTCGCGAGAAGGCTGGAGAGGAAGGTCGCAGAAGGGACGAAGGAGAAAGATTATCTGAGCTTCATCATATCCGAGGTCAACCGGCTGGAAGGGATTTTGAAAAGCGTGCTTGTTTATTCCCGTGACACCGGGCCCAATATTGAAGAATATGATATTCACGAGATACTCGACAGGGTATTGAATCTGAATGAGGAGATATGCAGGGAGAAGTCCATTTCCGTAAATAAGGCATACGGCGACGTGCCGAGGATACCCATAGATAAGGAGCACGCGATCGAGGCAGTCGAAAATATAGTCTTAAACGCGGTCGATTTCATGCCCGGAGGCGGCGTTTTGACCGTCGTGACGGCCGAAGAAATCCATGAAGGAAGGCCTTATGTCTGTGTGAAGATCAGCGATACGGGCATGGGGATACTGCCGGAGAGGCTGAATCTGATCTTCGAGCCGTTTTACACGACAAAGGTGCTTGAGAAAGGCACGGGGTTAGGACTCTCCATTACGCGAAAGATTGTAGAGTCGCACGGCGGCTTCGTGGAGGTGAAAAGCGCGGTTGATAAAGGCTCGACCTTTACCCTGTGTTTCCCCTTGGGGAGGCCGGCGCAGGAATGATGATTAATTACAAAGGGTTTCAACGGTTGAAGTGCGTTCGAAAGGCAACGTATTATTATATATGATCTATATCATGTACGGGGCCTGTTGATTTTCGTATGATTTAGTTGTAAGATGAAACAGTAATCAAGCACAGGATGCTGACTTAGATTTTAAAAGGTTATTCCCTGCCTACGCTAAGAGCCCAAACCTTTTAACTTCAGCCATGTCCCCTCATGAGTCAGCATCCTTTTTTATTTTCCCGGCTCATCGCGTAAGAGTGTGGGTCAACTGATGTCTCCCCCTTTGGAAAAGGGGGATGAAGGGGGATTTTTCGATTATAATCTTTTCCATATTTCCTCCGGGTCTGCTCTGAGATTCTTCAATACATCTCTATCTGAAAATCCGGCAACGGTTATCCCCGCTCCTGTAACATATGCATCTCTCAGACAATCGTTCTCCACGCCTTCAGCGCTGTAATGCTGGCCGCCATCGACCCCTGTCTCCCCCTTTACGAAAGGGAGACTGAGGGGGATTGGGCAGTACCTCCCGCAGTTTATGAATGATCCATGTGTAGGGGCGAACGGCCCTCAGGGTAGTTGAAACGTGTCCGAATCTGTGATAAGTAATATATAAATCAATGGGAAATTTCCCGCGAAAGGAGAGAAATAATATGAGAAGAACAGAACAGGACAACAACAGGTTTTTAAATTTAATTGTAAACTGTCAGGAGATCGAGTCGAGGAACATCGAGTACTCGGACAAAGAGATACCGAAGGCCCGAAGCCCTTTCATCAAGGCGATGCTCAAGACGCTTAAACTCGATGCGGAAAGACACTGCATCATGGAGCAAATGATAATTGAGGGTGTAAAGAAAGAGGCGGTCAACCTGAGTCCTGAAGAGCTTGCGGACCTTTCAGGGCATCTCAACAGGCACCTGGACAATGAGGAGAGGGCGCTTTCCCTTGCGCAAGAGGCCCTTAAAAAGGGCGGTTCGCCTGTCCCCAGCTATTTGCTCCAATATCTCGTTGCCGATATACAACAACAGAACACTATTCTCAAGCAGTTTGAAGACGAGCTGAAGACGGTCGCCATACCAACCTCCGCCACATCGAAGAGATTCAAAGCGGCAAGGGCCGATTAAAGACAAAAGCGGCAGCCGCCGACCCATTGCGGCGTGTGCAGGAAGGATGAAAGCGCACGCCGCAATTTACTTTTTGATCAGGGAATTCCAGTCGGCCGAAAACTTTTCCATACCTGTAACCGTTAAATCGTGACCGACGTCGTACTCCTGCCGGTTTTTCCGCAGGTCGAAGTCCCTGTAGGGGATAACTTTCAGGTTTCCGCGGTCGTATACATAGTCTTTCCCCGGCATGGAAAGTCCCTTCCGCCCCCATTCTTTTAATAAACCGTATGGCGCAGTAATGATATCCGAGCCGAGATAAAGCGCAAACATCAGATGGTCGAATTTTCGTACGCTTGCGGTAAGGACGAGCACGTGGCCGTCGCCCTCACGGAACATCTTTATAATGTTCGCGATTACGTCCATGCCGTTTTCGCCCCTGTCGTCAAGGCGACCTATAAAAGGGGAGACAAATACATCTCCCCTTTTTGCGCCTGATGTGGCGGCATATACGGCGGCAGCCTGCTCCTGGCTGAAACAGAGGGTCAGGTTTACGCGCAGGCCTTCTTTAACAGCCTGTTCCGCTGCCTTCAATCCTTCTTTCGACGAAGGGAATTTGATATGAGCGTTAGGAATCCATGTGAACATGTCCCTGCCGGTCTTCAGCATCTGACCGGTTGTTGTAGAGGGGTCTGCATAAACCTCTATCGATATTGAACCCGACGGCATAAGGGACGATATTTCGCGTACCACATCTTTATAAAAACGGTATATCTCTTCTTCAGTGAATTTTTCACCGCGATCAAGGCGCTTGCGGGCCTCGGGGTTTTTTGAAATCAGGGTCGGATTTGTGGTCTGACCGTCAAGGAACCCGAGAAGTCCGATGAGCTCCCTTGTCTCACCAGGGTCTCCTCCGTCTAAAAAAATAGCGGTCTTCAGGTTTGTCGGCCTCATCTTTACTCCTCCTTTCGGACCTTATATAGAGCAAAGCTTAGCATTACCATGAGCAATGTCAAGAAGAACCATTCAAGTCGTTCGAACCTTTCAAGCGGCTCAAGCGGCTCAAGGCAAACATCAAACCACATGGTTTATATGGCAAATAATAAAATAAATTAAAATGATAATAAAAAATTATGTTATTATATTCGAGGTTTATTTCGTATCAGGTCGATTTCGTTGACATCCGGCAAGGGAAGAATTTTAAGATGCCTCTGCCCAAGAATTGAAACAAAAATTATGAGCAGGAAACAGGCCTATTTAATCTTATTTATATTTATCGGCGTTGTGTTCGCTGTCAATCTAATCAGTTTCCAGAATGGCCACATCTGGGGAGATGATTTTGCTGCGTATATCGACCAGGCAAGGGCAATAGTTTACGGGAATTTTGATGAACTGATTTCCGTTCATGAATATCGCGTGGAAAATTCACCAAGTACTGTCGGGCCTTTTATGGCTCCCTGGGGATTCCCGATTCTATTGAGTCCTGTTTATTATGCATTCGGATTAGACATACATGTTATGAAGATTTTTATTTACCTGTTCTTTCTCGCGTCACTGTTGACGCTTTATTTGCTTTTTCGGGACAGATTGAGAAATAGCGAGAATCTGCTGTTGCTTGCCCTTATTGCCTTTAATCCTGTTTATTTCAGGTTCAAGGATGTTGTTCATCCCGATATTCCTTTTATATTTTTTACATTGATATCCCTTTTTCTGATTGAACAATTTGTAGTATCGGGAAGGACATGGATCAATAAGTTTTTCAGCTATTCAATTCTCGGTTTCCTTATCTTTTTTTCAGTTGAAGTCCGCAGCATCGGTCTTGCATTGCTTCCGACGCTGTTATGCGCGCAATTTATTGAAAATAAGGCCGGCATAAATAAAACCTTCCTTGTATGTGAGCTGAAGCATGGGCCGGCATAGTCATTAAGGGGTATTGACCATTTGGTTCAGAAAAAAAACTACGCTTTCCAGTACACGGTCCTTTTTTCTCTTTCATGGCTTTGCCTGTATTTTATTTTTCCGGCATGGATCAGTTCTCATTCGAGTTTCTCTTCGAAGGGCCTGTCCATTTCCGGTCCTTTTGCCAGGACACTGGTAATTTCAGGGTTCACAATATATTTTTCAGTTTCAGCCCTTCTGATCAGCCGTTATTTCAACGCCCTGACAGTTGATAAGCCCGTCATTATCAGGAACAATGACTGGTTTGAAAATATTAGAGGCAATTTATGGCTGTTTATTGTCTGCTGCCTGTCCCTCATTCTTCATGTAAGAGAGTTCTCTTTTATTGAATTGGGCTATATCACCCAGGGCCTGTGGCTGTATGATTTTTCCAATAAATATTGGCATGGCTTATTCGGTTTTCCGGTACAGTACGGCTTTTGGTCATTAATAATGGTTTTATTGGTCCTGCTGATAAAAAAAAGAAGGACCATCGATTCCATAGCGGATTATGTACATGCAAAATTGGTCGTATATAGGTCGGAAAACCCGGCAAAGCTCCTTTTGATATTAGGCCTGTTCAGTATATTCAGTTTGTATTCTTACCTGTTCCCCTATTCCTGGGACGATTCAGTGAAATTATTGCGGGAACCTCCTGTTTCACATTATCTTTATCTCGTTACTTATTATTTATTCGGAGTTTCCCAAATGGGGCCGAGGATAGTTCAATTAATATTTTATATACTTGGCGCCGTCTATTTGTATCGTACGGTCCTTTTATTCCGCGAAAAGGAAACCGCTTTACTGGGCGCGACGATATATTTGTTTTCGCCGGTAATATTTCATTATGCGACTCTGACTTTTCTGTCAAGCGGCGCGGTATTTTTCATGATCTTGATTTCTTTCCATTTCCTGAGATTCATAAAGGAAGATGATAATCGGGATTTGATATTGACTTCTTATTTTATCGGCTTGGGTTTTATGTACAGGAGAGAGATCCTGGTGATGTTTATTGTCTGTTTTGCCTATCTCGCGCTGAGCAAAATAAAAAGGAGAGACCGGCATTCATTCATACACTTTAAGATATTGCTGCTGTCTTTGATTACCATCGTGCCCTTTTATTTGATCGGCAGAGGCGGGGTAAATTATTATGCCCCCGAGGTGTCCAATTTGCTTGCAATCGACTCCATATTCATGGTGCTCCAGAGTCAGTTGTCCGTTATGCTGTCTTATTTGTTATTGGTTTCGCTATGTTTTGTCCTGTTTAAAAGGGATGACCTGTCTCTGTTTTACGGTCTTTATTTTATCGCGTATTACAGTTTTTTTACTCTGAGTTTAGCGCCTGCCATTCAGCGATACTCCATGGCTGTTTACCCCGCAATTGCTGTTTTTATTGCGCAATTTGTTTTCAACATTACTAACAAAATCAGGGGGAAACATATTTTTAAATTATCTTATGCAATCCTTGGCGCCTATTTAATATTTCTTTGTCTGGCTCCCCGATCCGGTACTGACCTTGTTACATTTAAGTACAAGGATTTCGAGACCCAGCGGTATCCTGTTGAGAAGGCAACGGAATGGATCAGGGACAAGACTAATAATAATGAAAAGATATTGGCTTTTATGCCGACTTACTACAAATTTTACTTGGAGAGAATTTTTCAGGACAGAGATATCATCAATCAGCAGAGGTTTATTTATTATATTTTAGGCACAGCCAAAGAGCTTATCGGCCATGTAGAAGATTTAAATTATTTTTATTCAGAGAATATATCCTATATTATGTTTCCATATGGTCCCAGGAATGATTACCCGGATATCGGATCCAGTAAAGAGACAAAATATCTGAAAGAAAAAATGGATGATGGGTTTACAGAGGTCGCGAGATTCAATCATGACGACAACTATATTTTAATATATAAACTAAAAGGAAATAATGCCGGCCTAAAAGAAAAATAAAACGGACTTCTCTTATTTCTACTGGTGAGGCACTTCGATGCCTGGAAGTAATTTTATGCGTTTTATTTACTTTTTGGTGTTCAGAAATAATAAAGGTAATTAATATCATATGCTTAGTATCATAATTTTACGGCGAGGTGAGAAATGTCGAAAGAAAAAGTGCAAGTTTTTTCTTCCATTTTAATTATTGTGTTATTAATCATCGCTTTTCAATATCGATCACTGAATCTCGGTATGTACGGGGATGACTATGGAGCTTTCAGAGCATATTCGTATCCGGAAATAATAAAAGCTTTATATTCAGATATGTGTGAAATACTGATACCGTGCAGTACGGCTTATCGCCCCATGACCATTGCAATGCTTCATTCCACATATACAATCTTTGGTTTTGACCCCTATAAACTCCATATGATGATTATTGTTTTACAAATTATACAAACTATCATAGCCTTTTTCTTTTTTCGCATGCTTACAAAAAAAAATGCTCTATCATTAGCCGGTTGCTTATTATTTCCATTAAATCCTAATTTGTGGATGCATTTTACATGGAATACAGAAATACCTAATCTGATTGGTATGATCTTTTTTCTTCTTAGCTTGGTGTCCCTGATTTCTTATATTCGAAATCCAAGATATTTTATGATTTCACTTCATTTCATTTTCGCCATCCTGGCCTATTTCTCTAAAGAAACATATTATGCAATATGCTTCGTCTCAATATTAACTATAGTATTTTATAGAAAGGATGGAAAAGCTATTTTTAAACAGTACGTACCGATAGTCGGCTGGCATTTGATCATTTTCACAGCTTATATTACCGGACGGTTTTTAATTTTAAAGAAATGGGGTGGGGCGACGTTGGGTGTTTCCCCAGATCATAATTCAGGGATAACAGTTTATGCGTGGAATTATGTCAGGTTTTTCGGCGAAATTTCATTGTTCAATCATTATATATCGTCCGGGTTCGGATATTTTCTAATATATATTGGGATTATTTGCATTATGTTAATTGCATTTAAAAAAGTCTTGTCTTCGTTGTTGACATTATGTGGAAAAGTAACTCTGAAATCGCTCATATATTTTCTCCTAAGTGTTATTTCATTACAATCATTATGGTTGTTTAAGCGTATCAATATATTGCCGGAATTGCTCCAAAGTAATACGCCGTTCTATATAGCTGGTATTGCGATAGATTCAATGCATTACAAGGATATTTTATTTTTATATTCAATAATGATATATATTGCAATTACACTCATTTGGATTTATCGAAAAAGAGTAAAATATCTGGATAAACAATCTATAGAGGGAACATCGCGTTTAGAGGAAACCGCCGGTTCAAATAAGCATTTCAATAAATTATCAAATTTCGGTGAAAATGAAATTATAGTCAATTTTTCTATATATTCTGTTCTTATGGTCTTAGTCTCGTCACTGCCAATGTTCTTTTTCCCAAACGGTCGCATAATGAACGTAATAGCTCTTGGAATGGGTGGTGTTTTTGCATCGGGCGTTTTTATTGTCTCGTCCATGTTAGGAAAGCATAGTCATAACAGCTACTCTCCTTTTGTAAATAAAATATTGCGCTATGTTATGTTTTCCGCATTTATTATTTTTGTGTTAAACAACAGCGTAATGTTTCAGAAGAAATATATAGGGCCGGAATCGATTTATTTGAAAAACAATATCCCGACTGCAATAGCATCGTACGTTAAGCGGTATGCTTATTTTAAAAAGTACGATTTGAAAGAGCATGGAGCTTACCTATTTAACACCTTAGTTTCATCCGGGCTCGTAGAGCGGTCGTCAGGCAAGTTAATGGTGGAGAAAATAAAAGTCCGTTATCCTGACTTAGAGGACGTTTTTAGTTGGAGCGAGTTAGATGATTTTCAACCACCTGATGCAACTATATATCCAATTACAAACTAAACATGATAGATCCGACTTGTGCCGTATCCCTTGTTCAGCCGTTCGTCAGAAGTGAATTCATGAAGATAACTATATTCTCATTATGAACTTAAAAGAATATTCTAATTATTAGCAAGATGATATGAAAAAGATACCCCAAATAGAAGGGATTGATTACTTGCGGGCCATTATGTCCGTCTTTGTCGTCACATGGCACATGGATGCGGGAGGGAGGTCGCTTATATTTTCAAAAGATGAATATATGAATCATTTATTTGTGTTTTCCGACTTCATGAATTTCCACGTTCTTCTCCTTGCAGTTCCGACATTTATATTGATTTCCAACTATATATTTTCATTGAAAGAACACAATCTTGAATATTTGAAAAGACGACTTGGAAGATTGTTCCTTTTATTCAGCTTCTGGATGATAGTGCAAAGAGTATGGGTATCGGGTTCCGATGGAAT
The DNA here is from genome assembly GCA_016234115.1 of Nitrospirota bacterium. Classification (GTDB taxonomy): domain Bacteria; phylum Nitrospirota; class Thermodesulfovibrionia; order UBA6902; family UBA6902; genus SURF-23. The sequence continues at coordinate 107,371 of JACRHD010000060.1, read as the reverse complement.
CATTGAAATGCTCCCTGATTCCCTGTCTTCATTGATGCTTCTGATTTTCAAAGGAGGAGGAATATATTATTTCTTTATTTGCCTGATGGTTACTCTGACTGGTGCATATTATATTGCAAAGTGCAGGACGTCGGTTGTTATTGCCGGTTTTATTCTATCGCTCATTTGTTTATTCATGACGCCTGCTTTGGCCAAGATGCTTGCTTTCTATCCTTTGTGTGCCTACTGGAGCCCATCTAATTTTATCCCTTATCCATTTGCCGCCGTATTATTGGTGCGGTTGTCCGACCAAATAAGCCGTCTGAGAATTAAGGTATTTATTGCCGCCGTAATGCTTGCATTGATATTTTCATTCATTGAATGGAAGATTGATATCGGTGAGATATTTTTCAGAGGGGGAGGATATGCCATCCCTGCGTATGCAAGAGTTTCCATGCTGTTCTCTGCAATTGCACTTCTTGTTATTGTTCTAAATCCAAAAATTACGTCGCCTAAAGTAATTAAATTTATGAGTGTGCACTCGCTGGCATTGTATTGCATACATGGATTCTTTCTGGTGTATGCAAAAGACATTTTATCAATACATTTTAATTCAAGTATGCTATGGCGATACTTTTTTGTAGCACTTATTATCGCATGCAGTTATCTGATATCTCTTGCATTACGCTACTATATTAAAGAAGAGATAATACGATAACACTGCCGTTCAGACCTTTAGCTTCCTCAGGAATCCATATCTTTAACCGGAGCCCATGCCTTAAATGTATCTTTTATAACATGGAGCAGGTGGGTCAGTTTTCTTGGAAAAGCCTGAGGGAAAATTTTTGTCGACCAACAAAAGTGCTGATAAGGTTCGCCTATGAGTCTGCATAATTTAAGACTTACATTGCTTTTAATTAGACCATACACCAGGCGGGCAAGAAATTCAGGGACATGACAATATAGAGCGCCTAAGTAACTTATCCTGAGTTGAGTGTCTTTTTCCTTATTGGAATAGCATGTTAAAACTGACCGGTCGTGAGCACTGACATATACATCTGTTCCTTTGTCGAGGAGATTTGAGTCCACGGCATATTTCCATATCTCCGTGCCCGGATAAGGGGTGAGGATCGGGAAGTTCGGAGCTGCCGGGCGAATCTTACGGGTAAACTCCAGCGACTTAAAGTCATCATCGAGAGTAGATCCGGGAATTCCGATCATTGTGGCGCCGATTACATTGATTCCATATTTTCCGGCTATTTCAAAAGACCTGATACAAAGTTCATCCGAGACATTTCTTTTTAAAATATCCTGCCTGACGCGCTGCACGCCACTTTCAATAGACATGGCTATTGATTGACACCCTGCGCGGGACAGGAGGGACGCTGTTTCTTCCGTTAAAGTATTTGATCGCATCAGGCAATAGAAGGGCAGTTTAATTCTTGAAGCATACTTTTCGGAAAACTCTTCAAGCCATTCATCTGCCGTATGCGCAAAGGTATCATCACCGAACCTGATCAGTTTCACGGGAGGATATTTTTGTATAACATATTCGATTTCGGATATCAGATTTTCAACAGATCTCTTTCTTAAAATCTTTCCGCATCCTTTAAACATCTTATTGAAGGCATGATTAAAACAGTAAGTGCAGAAATAAGGACATCCCCTGGATGTTAAAAAAGACCTTAGTCCGCATTCCTTATAATAAGGAGCAACCTCATAGAAACCTTCTCTATATACAAAAGGCAAATTATCCAGGTCTTCAACCAATTCCCTTTTCTCTGCGCCGGCAGCGCTGAGAGCGATATTGGGGATTCCCTCAAGACTTTGACCTTTTTCAAACCTGCTTAAAAGAGCGGGCAGCGCCCGATCGCCGTCGCCCTGACATATGGCATCAAGTTCCAGCTCATCGATTACTTCCGGAGAATATGTCGGACAGGGTCCCCCCATAATTCTGAAGATTTTTTTGTTGCCGCGGGAGATTACTTCTCTTACGCGTTTATCCTGCCGTTTTATCAAATACAAATCCGAGCTGACCGTGCTATATGCAATTACATCGGGGTTCCATTCTTTAACATGGATCGAAAGGTCGCCGCGAGTGGCATCCACCAGTTTTGTCTCATGGCCTTCCTTATTACAAATAGCCATCAATATCATTGCGCCTAAAGGCTCGCTCAAAAAAACATGAGTAACTACAAAAAGTATTTTCAAATTAATTCCTCCACTATGAAGAAAATTGTTACGCCTCAGTACAAGACTATTTTAATGTTAAGATGAGTTAGCGACCCTCAATTTTCAATACCAGATGTTCTCAATAATATACGGCTGCCTGTTTCTGACCTGGTCCAATACCCGCCAGAGGTATTCCCCCACGATCCCCAGCATCAACATTTGAATGCCGGAAAGAAGCAGCACAACTACCATTATCGGCGCCCAGCCGAACGGAACGACGTCGCCGAAGATTCGTGCGAATATTATGAAGACGGCGTACAGAAAACCCACTAACGCCACCAGGCCGCCGACCACGGACATCAGTCTCAGGGGGAAATAGGAGTAGCTCGTTACGCCGTCTATCAGGTATTTGATCTTTTTTGAAAAGGTCCATCTGGATGTTCCGATTTCTCTTTCGCTTCTTTTATATGGAATAAATCTGGTCCGATGGCCCGTCCACAGCAGGTGTCCCTGCCAGAAAGGGTTTGCTTCTCTTTTCTCCAATATGATGTCTTTCACCTTGTCGCTTATCAATACAAAATCAAAGCCGCCCGACGGCATATCGGGAAAGGAGAGTTTTCTTATCAGCTTGTAAAAAATGCCGGAGGTCTTTCTCTGAAAATAGGAGTCTTCTCTCGCTTCACGGGTGCAAATGACAATTTCATATTTGTCCTTTAAATGGCAGTCGATCATTTCATTAATAAGCTCCGGCGGGTCCTGTAAATCGGCCGAAATATTGATCAGGCATTTGCCCCTGGCATATTGATATCCGGCATAAATTGCCGCTACCTGGCCGAAATTACGCGTAAACTTGATCACCCTTATCAAGTCCGGATATTTTTCCTTCAGTCCCGATATTTCATTAAACGAATTATCTCTTGACCCGTCGTCGATGAATATCAATTCGCAGTTCAACCCTTTATTTATCGAAATCACTTTCTCATGTAAAATATTGAAAGTCTTTTCTATTGAACCTTCATTGTAATAAACAGGAATTATTATTGAATAATCTATGTCGTTCATGTTGCGATGCTCAAATCATTGTATAACCTGTGCCGTCTCCCCCTTTGAAAAAGGGGGGATACAATTAATCATATCCAAATTCAGGGGTTTTTACCCGCGCTTTTCCACGATGATCCGGAAAATAAATTGCTTATTGTCTGAAAAATGGCCCTGTCCTTTCCGGTTCGCTGGTCGTCAGAAAGTTTTCAAAGTTCTTCAGCACGTCTTTCCTGTTACGCTCTCCGATTTTCCTGTTCCCGATATATATCCCCCACGGCTCCAGGTTTTTAGTCACCACAGAGCCCGCGCCGACAGCAGCCCCTTCCCCGATTTCAACATCCGGGAGCACCACACTGTTGGCCCCGACGATAGCAAATTTCCTGATGATCACCTCGCCGATTTTGACATTCCTGAACCTTTCATCTATAGTCGGGTTACCGAACCCCCAATCTTTAAAGTCATCGCTCCCCGTAAATATCCTTACCCCTGAGGACAAACCGGAATAATCCTCCATTACAAGCTTGCCGCCTCCCGTGATTGATGAAAAAGAGGGGATATGAACATGGTCCCCTATTTTAATCTTCCTTTTGGCCTGGATAAGGACGAAACTGTCGATCATGACGTACTTGCCGAACTCTATGTTTTCGATATTAATGATGACCGCAGGCTCAAAAATTCGTACGTATGGAATGCCATATTTATTCAAAATCAAGGCTCCTTATTTTATCGGCGCCGGCAGTTGATGATTAAACCGCAAATATATTCAATGTCCGTCTTCTTCAGAGTATAAAACAGAGGCAGGCACAATATCCTCGATGCCAGGTCCTCCGCGACCGGAAAATGCTCCTTTGATGAGACGACATCAACAGTATTTAAGGAAGGATGAAAATATCTCCTTGGATAAATGTTGTGTCCGTTCAAATGCTCCGTAAGCGCAAGTAACTGCTCTTCGTTTTCCAGCAGAACAGGCATATAGCTGTAGTTATATGAATCCGGCGGAAAATTCTGAAATTCGATGAAGCCGCAGTTCTCCAAAAGGGACATGTATAATTCATATTTTTCTCTTCTGTCATGCAAAACCTTGTCCAGCCACTTCAGGCTTGCCAGTCCAAGGGCGGCATGGACCTCCGTCATTTTTCCGTTCAGCCCCTCGTCGACAATGTCCTTCTTCTCGTCGTGACCGAAAAAGCGGAGTCTCCGGAGACGCTCGAATAATTCCCTGTCTTTTGTAATACAGGCGCCCCCTTCGCCTGACTGAAAAATCTTGGTGGCATGAAAACTGGTCGCAGTAATGTCCCCGTATTCAAGCAGGGATTTCCCGTTGTAGTCGACGCACATGGCATGGGCGGCGTCGTATATGACCTTCAAATTGTGCTTATCGGCGATTTTTTGTATGGCCTCCACGTCACAGGGATTGCTGAATACATGAACGGGTATTATCGCGGACGTCCTGTCGGTGATCTTCTCTTCGATCCTCTGAGGGTCTATGTTAAATGTGTCCGGCTGAACGTCCGCAAAAACAGGCCTGCATTTTTCCCACATGATCGCGCTGGCCGTGGCTATCCAGGTAAACGGGGTCGTAATTATTTCTCCCTCTAAATTCAGGGCGCGAATGGCTAATTGTATTGCAATGGTCCCGTTTGTAACAGCAACGAGGTTCGGCACATGTAGATAGTCGATAAGTTCTTTTTCCAGGAGCTGGACCATTGGACCGTTATGAGTCAGTATGCCTCTTTCCCAGACACCTTCAAGGATACGCGTATATTCGTCCAGGGGGGGCAGCGACGGCTGCGTAACATATATCGGTTTCCTAATCTGATCTTGCATGGTTCTCCCTTATCTGATCGAGTAATTTTGCCTGCGTTAATGCTTCATCCCAGTGGCGGCGGAAATCGTTCTCCCGTATCGCCCTGTGAAATTCTTTCAGGATGTTAACGAAGTGATTGTCCGGCGCTATGACGAATTCCTGCCTGTGGTCCTGTTTTTCCAGCACGATTGTCGGGGCGAAATTCGGCGGGGGGGTAAATGCCCTGTCCGCTGTTATCTTGCCCTTGCTCCCCCATATTTCATAGCTGCACTGGTAATAATTATCAAAACTGAAGCTGACGTGGGAGATTTGGTCCTTATTGTTCGTAAACATCGCCCCGCCGTAAATGTCCACGTCAAGTCGTCCGTCGTATTTCAGGAAGGCGCCGAGCAGTGTGAGATCTCGTCCGAGAAACATCTGGGTCGCCTTTACGACATAAGCGCCTGCGTCCAAAAGCGCGCCGCCGCCCAGTTTCCTGTCATAACGGATATCATCCTTGCCCCTCGGAGGAAACCCAAAGGAGCTTTTAAAGAAGTACACATCTCCGATTTCGCCGTCCAGGAGCAGCTTTTTGACAAAGGCATGCTGGCGATGATACGGAAACATGAAATCCTCCATTACCAGTAACTGCCTGATTTCGGCCTCGTCGATTACTTTTTTTGCCGACGCGTAATCCGTTGTCAGAGATTTCTCGGACAGCACGTGCTTGCCTTTCCTAAGCGCTTTTATGAGCCATTCTTCATGCAATCCGGTGGGCAACGGCACATATACGGCGTCGATATCGTCCCTGTTCAATATGTCCGCGTAACCCTCGATTGCCTCACATGAGAATTTTGCGGCAAGGTTTGCGGCTTTTTCCCTGTTACGACTGGCGACGGCAATCAATTCAAATTCATTCGCCGCCTTTATGGCCGGCAGCATGCATCTTTCAGCTACGTTTGCGCATCCGATGACGCCGATATTTATTTTTTTCATCAACTTGTTGTGTTACTTGAGACCAATCGCAGACAGCAGCGTGCGCGCCTGAATATTCAGGTAATTATTATACTTGATAAACTGCTTTAACTGGTTCAATGTCATCCAGATATAATTGTCGGGAACGGCCGCCGGAAAGGAATCATCGACTTCAATGATAAGATTCCTGTTTTGTTCACGGTAAAACCTGCCGCCTTCCTCGGATTGATAAGTTGAATACTTTATTTGATCTTCTCTCGCATTTAACACATAATCCAGAAAGGGAGGGCGCTTATCGGAAGGGGCATTACGGTAATTGCCGGTAATGCACTGGACCGTCGGGGCCATTTCGAGGATGTCGAAATTGCCTGCCTCCAGTTTGGCCTGAACAAGGAAATGAGATACCCCGCTGAATTTCTTCATGAGGAACGATATTATACCTTCCTGCGCGGCCCTGATTAGCGGCTGTGTCCATGAAGCGACTTCGCGGTTTTCTATTTCTACCAGAACTGCGATGACTGAAAAAAAGTTTTTTGTCTTGTGGTGGATCGCATAATCGTCTTTCTGCCATTCCCGGACGCTGTTCAGGGGGACATTTTCCACGTTCAATTCATATCTTGTTTTCAGTCCCGTTATCCAGGATATAATGTCGTCTATGGTGTTCCGGGCACTTGTATTATCAAACATCGACGTCAAAATATCCGGCTGAAACATGGTATGTTCCTTTCGGTGAAAGTCGCTTTTAATGTACAGCTCTATCTGCTCCGGGCAGAGGGAGCCGAACTGAATTCCGGAGATCACTGTCCGGGTGTCCATGTTTACCACATTATCGTATTCCATCAATCTGATGATCTGTCCAAGGGTCAGCCAGCAGAAGTTATCTTTTAAAAGTATATTATCGTCGATCTCGACTATGATGTTCCTGTTCCTCTTTTTCAGGAACCTGGCGCCCTGTTCGGATTGTAACTGGTCTGAAAGGACCCTGCTCTTTGAGCTGTCCGTGAAATATTCGAGATATTCGGGGGACGCCCCTTTATGTATTTTGGTATAGTTGCTTTTTGTGGCCTGCAGTGTCGGAGAAAGCTGGACGTAATTTATATTCCCCGGCTCGATCTTTGCCTGCATGAGGAAATAAAGGATGCCGTTGATCTCTCTGGTAATAATTCCAAGAATGCCTATTTCAGGCTGATTTATAATAGGCTGCGACCATTCAGACACAAAACCATAGTTCGTCTTTACATGAGCTCCTTCAATGGAAAAGAAACGCCCGCTTTCATGGCGTAAGTTACCGGTATCTTTATCAAAATACCATTTACGCAATTTGGCAAACGGTATCTGCTCAATTTGAACATGGGTCTGCTTTCTCCGATGCTCAAGCCACTGAAGACAATCACGGGTCGTCATGAAGGCGTTTTCCTCGGTCAGGGCGGACCGAAGGAATTTCACCTCTTTGGCGTTCAGGCTTGTCAGTGCTCGGGGCATTATCAGCTATTTTTCACCGGATGATAGAAAATAAACTTTTCTTATTATAATATTTTAGGAAATATAAGTCATTCCGCTACGTGACCCCTTCAGTTACGTGGTGGATATGTGTGCCGGAAAGAAAACCACCCCTTACCCCTCCCAGGAGGGGACTTGTCTTTATTCCCCTCTTGAGAGGGGCGCAGGGGTGTGTTATAACTCGTAACTGAGGGTTACAGGGAATACCTATTTTTTACTTTGTGTTATTTGCTATACTTTATAAGTTATTGAATTGTATTTAAGACATTAAATCCGTAGAAGATTTCTTCAAAGAAACAAATGGTATGACGTCGTTGAGACGAAATCATTAAGAGACCTGTTTGCAGAACAGAGATGGTTCAGATTTTTTGATGAATTGAGAATATCTTATCGAAACCGGATTAATGAACAAAAAAGACCCCTCAATTGCATTATCCATTTTAATTCCGGTCTACAACTCTGAAAATACTATCGGGAGCCTGGTTGAAGGACTTATCAGGGATTTGGGGCCTCTTTACAAGCTCGAAGTTGTGCTCGTAAACGACAATTCGGCCGACCGTTCGGAAGAGGCGTGCGTCGCCCTGTTTGAAAAATACAGAGAGACAGTACGGTTTTATTCATTATCAAAAAACGTCGGAGAACATAATGGGGTGATGGCCGGATTAAATAAGGTCACGGGGGACTATGTCGTCATCATGGATGATGATTTTCAGAACCCGATAAGCGAGGTCGTTAAACTTGTCGATAAGGCGTTAGACGGCGAGTATGACGTGGTTTACTCATATTATGACAAGAAGAAACATTCGCTGTTCAGGAACTGGGGGAGCTGGTTTCATAACAAGGTCGCGGGCCTTATGCTGCATAAACCGGCCGGTCTGTACCTTTCGAGTTTCAAGGTCCTGAATAAATTCCTCGTAAGGGAAATCATCAAGTATCAGGCCCCCTTTCCGTACATAGACGGATTAGTATTACAGACTACCGACAAGATCGGGACGGTGAGGGTGGAGCATGGCGAGCGGCGGGAGGGGCGCTCAGGCTATACGATCAAAAAACTGGTTTCGCTGTGGCTGAATATGTTTACAAATTTTTCCGTCCTGCCGTTGAGGATTTCCATTTTCCTGGGTCTTATATTTGCTTCCGTCGGATTGCTGTTGGGCATTTATACTGCTATTGAAAAACTCCTGAGTCCCGATATCCCGGTAGGTTTCGCGAGCCTCTTTGTTTCAATCTCCATTTTCGGCGGAATACAGTTGGTAATGCTCGGAATGGTCGGAGAATATATCGGAAGGATTTTTCTGTCTCTCAATAAAAAGCCCCAATATACGATCAGAAAAGCATATGAGGCTCATGAATAAAGCAACGGGACTTGAGAAATTCAGGAACAAGAAGGTCATTATTACCGGCGGACTGGGTTTTATAGGTTCAAACCTGGCCCACCGCCTGGTTGAGTACGGCGCCCAGGTTTTATTAGTGGATTCGCTTATTCCGGAATACGGGGGCAATTTATTTAATATCAGGGACATTGAAAAAGAGGTTGAAGTAAATATAGCCGATGTAAGGGACATATACAGCATGCGATATCTTATAAAGGGGAAAGACTATCTGTTCAATTTAGCGGGACAGACGGCCCATGCCGACTCGATGGTCGATCCTTACACGGACCTGGAGATCAATTGCCGGGCGCAGTTGTCCATATTAGAGACATGCCGCCACTATAATCCTTCCATAAAAATTGTCTTTGCCAGCACCCGGCAAATGTATGGAGTGCCCGATTACCTGCCTGTTGACGAGCGTCATTTGCTTCATCCTACGGACGTCAACGGTATAAACAAAATGGCCGGGGAATGGTATCACATCCTTTACAATAATGTTTATGGGATCAGGTCCTGTTCACTGCGTTTGACCAACACCTATGGTCCGCGCATGCGCGTGAAGGACGCCAGACAGACTTTTCTGGGTATCTGGATAAAGCAGCTTATCTCCGGGGAAGAAATCAAGGTGTTCGGCGATGGAAGACAATTACGCGACTTTAATTTTGTAGAGGACATCGTAGATGCCTTTTTGATGTCGGCGATAAGAGAGGAAGCGTATGGTCAGATTTTCAATACGGGTTGCAATGACCATATTAATCTGAAGGACCTGGCGGCCCTGCTGATAAAAATCAACAAGGCCGGGTCGTATTCCATTGTTCCTTTCCCGCCTGAACGGAAGCAGATAGATATAGGGGATTATTACGGAGACTACGGAAAAATCCGGTCGCTGCTGGGATGGGAGCCCGGGACATCAATTGAAGACGGACTGGCCGCTTCTCTGGAATATTACAGGAAGTACGGCAGCCACTACTGGGACTATTGAAATCCGGGCTTCATAAGATATTTTTTAAATAAATTACGATTTGACCGGGGCCATGAAAGATTCGGGGCAACAACTAACCGCATTTAAACTGTTTCATGTGAGAAGAAAATGACCATAAGAGTGTGGGACTATCTCAGGGAATACGAGAAAGAAAAGGAAGAGATTCACGCTGCTATCGAGAAGGTGTTGAGTTCAGGGCGCCTGATCCTGGGAGACAGCGTAAAGAATTTTGAAGAAGCTTTTGCCGCGTACTGCGGAGTGAATTTCGGCGTGGGAGTCAACAGCGGCACGGACGCGCTCTTTCTCGGTCTTAAGGCCCTGGGAATAGGCGCCGGCGATGAGGTAATCACGGTCGCAAATACGGCGGTCCCGACTGTTTCAGCTATTGTCGCAGCAGGGGCCAGGCCTGTCTTTGTCGACATCGACCCCGAGACATACCTTATGGACACTTCTTTGATTGAGAAGGCAATTACGGAGAATACAAAATGCATCCTGCCGGTCCATCTCTACGGCCAATGCGTCGATATGAAAGGCGTGAATGATATCGCCCGCGCCCACGGTTTAAGAGTTATTGAAGATTGCGCCCAGTGTCACGGGGCGTCGTTCAACGGCATTAAGGCGGGCTCCATGTCGGACCTTGCCGCTTTTTCATTTTACCCTACCAAGGTGTTGGGCGGCTTCGGCGACGGCGGCATGATATTGACAAACGATGAAAATCTCTACAGCAAAATGCGACGCCTTCGCTTCTACGGCATGGAGAAAACGTATTATTCGGAAGAAAGCGGCTATAATTCACGGCTTGATGAACTGCACGCTGAAATCCTTTTGCGCAAGTTGTCTCACCTCGATGAATATATTGCGCGCAGAAGAGAAATTGCGCATAAATATGATCAATCTTTAGCAATGACAAGCCTCTCTCTGCCTGAGACCATGCCGGGCAATGAGCATGTTTATCATTTGTACGTTTGTCGTCATCCCCGGAGGGACGGGATCATGTCCCGGCTTCAATCAAAAGATATTTTCGTCAACATAAACTATCCGTGGCCCATTCATTCCATGACGGGTTACAGGTATCTGGGCTACCGGACGGGAGACCTGCCCCATACGGAAAAGGCCGCCGGTGAGATCTTCAATTTGCCGATGTATCCTTCCTTCTCCGATGAAGAACAGGGAATAGTCATTGCCGCGCTGCAGGAGATTCTGGACGATATTGATTAAACGCAATATGCGCAAAAAATATCTGTTCCCGGCAATTCTGTTTGTTATTGCCATCATTTATTATCTCCCCGTAATCAATTTGCCCCTGGCCCCATATGATGAAGCGGTAATACTGGTCGGGGCGGAGAGGATATTGGAGGGACAGGTCCCGCATAAGGATTTTTCCTCGGAATACCCGGTGGGACAGCTTTATGCCCTGGCCGCTCTCTTTAAAGTCTTCGGGGTATCGGTCTTCACTGAAAGAGTATATGACCTTGTGATAAAGGCGCTCCTTTCGATGACTATTTTTCTTATTATCAACCTCATAGCTTCGGAGAAGATTGCGCTGCCAGGCTGGATTATGTCGCTTGTCTGGCTGCAGCACAGCAGTTTCCCCGCGTACCCGGTGTATCCCGCCATGCTGTTTATATTTGTAAGCGTTTATTTGCTGACGCGGTATATGATGGAGCAAAAGAATTACTATGTAATCCTGAGCGCGGTCTCTATCGCCTGCGCCGTCCTGTTTCGGCATGATCTGGGAGGATACGCTTCTATCGCGATTTCTATTGTACTGATAATCAGAAGCATAATTGAGAGACGTTCATGGGCTGCGCCGATCACATTCATATCAGGCGGACTCATGACAGGGCTGCCTGTGCTGGTCTATTTTGTCATGAACTCTGCTGCAGGGGAATTGTTTAACGATCTGGTCCTTATCCCGTTAGCTTTTCTTGAGAAACAGGCGCTTCCTTATCCTTCTTTTTCAAGGTGGAACCTTCCTTTCTTTATATTTCCGTCAGTCCTTGTGACGGGCGCTGTTATGTCTGTCGGCATGATAAAACGCAAAAGAGATGATGCAACGGCATATTCGTTGCTTATTATCTCCCTCATCGGCATATTCTGTTTTAATCAGGCAAGGACCAGGTCGGACGTCGTACACCTGCTTCCGGTTGCGCTGAGCGGCATTTTACTGGCCCCGCTTTTACTCCATATATTGACGAGAGGACTGTCGCTGAGCGCGGGTTATAACAGATTGGTCTATATGCTGTTTGTCGTTGTCTTCGGCATTACCTTGTCCAAACCGGTCAGTGTCATCATGATGCTCCTGTCTCGCACGAACGGTTACGTTGTGGAGGCCGTCAATCCCGACATTGAGAGGGCGAGATATTCAGTAATAGATTCGGACCTCAGGGATGCCGTATTATACATAAAGAGCAACACCGTAAAAGACGACAAAATATATGTCGGAGTGACAAATCACGATCAGTTTGTTTTCAACGACGTAATAATTTACTTTCTTGCGCAGAGGAACTGCGCTTCAAGATACCATGTGCTTAATCCGGGGGTCCATACTTCAGCAGAGGTACAGGAGGAAGTGATCAGGGAATTTGAAGCAAGTCCCCCCCGGCTTGTTGTTCTGGCCGCCCGCTTGCGGCATGAGCCTAATCTCAGCAGCATCGACACGAAAATAGATTTGCTTGATAATTACATTTCGACTAACTATGCGCTGGAGAGGACATTCGGTATTTATGAAATACTAATACAAACGCAATAAGTAAAGTTATAAAATCCCCCTTCATCCCTTTTTCAAAGGGGGAGACTAATCCCCTCTTTGGAAAAGACCGACAGTAGGCGCCTTAAGCAGGGGTCATGGGAGATTTTTTAAAATGTAACTATACATTTTGCGTTTGTATTAATAAGGGGGTCATAGGTTCCTGCTTTGAATAAATGCCGGATGGAAAAACGTCCCCGGCTTTATATACCGGCGAATTAAAGGATATAATAAAACATTACGTAATATTGTCTATGAGTCCTTCAAAGGAACCGATCGTCGGCCGTGAGAAAAACAGGGGATTGCCCGGTGATGAACAATATTGATCCTGTCCATAAAGTCGACAGAGAATGCCGCTGGTCCATGGGTCCGTCTCGTCCCGGAGCAAATCCGAAACAAATGGGCCCGCGCGAACTGCGGGAGGGTAGGGTTTGAAACTTTTCTCGTTTACCATGGACCTTGAGGCTGATTACGCCGGAGTGGTGGGCGGATATGAAATTTTCAAAGACCTGGGCAAGGTAGAAGAGATATTGTCGGCATTGAGTTCTCTTGATGTAAAGATGACGGTATTTACCGTGGGCGAAATATTTGAATTATTTCCGAACGTCGTTAAATTGTTTGAAAAATATGCTTGTGAAATTGAACCGCACAGTTACTCTCATAATTTTGACGTCCCGGATTCAGAGGATGAAATCGCGAGGGCAAAGGCGGTTTATCTTGATTATTTCAAAAGGCAGCCCAGAGGGTATCGCGCTCCCCGCGGCAAGATTTCCGATTCAGGGATAAAAGCGCTTGAAAGGCACGGCTTTTCTTATGACTCGAGTTTAATCCCGTCCTATTTCCCCAATCCGTTTAAATATCTTCTCAGAAACAAAAATATTCATTACTATGATAATTCCGGAATCATGGAGATCCCCTTTACATCGCTGCCTCCTTTCAGGCTTACTCTTTCAATTTCATATATCAAATTGCTGGGGCTTGATTTTTATAATAGACTCTCCCTCCCCGAGGTCGCATGTTTCGGCTCACATTTACATGATTTCATTATCAACGAAAAATCTTTTGACAAACTGCCCCTTATCTGGAAGCTCATCTACAGCCGGAACAAATATAGCGGGATTGATTTGTGCATGAACTTTCTGGAGGGCGTCGTCAGGAAGGGTTACAGATTCTGCTATATGTCGGAAATATATGATATGCACAAGAGATAGCCGGCCCAAGGTCGATGCCTTTGCCGGTTTTTGATACGTTAAAAAATAATGTGCTAATATAAGACTGGACGGATGAAGGAGAAATAATTTGAAGATACTGGGGTTGTTAGGTTTCGGATATAACCCGGCTGCCGCTCTGGTAGTTGACGGTCAACTCGTGGGCTTCGTTGAAGAAGAGCGCATGATCAACTTCAAGGGGGCCCATTTCATGTTCCCCGGTATGGCTGCCAGGTGGTGTCTGGAAAAAGCAAAACTCACGCTGGACGATATCGATTATATTGCGTGGGGCTGGGACAGCACGGCTTATAGAATCAGGATGCCGTTATTTTTCGGAAAACAGTTTTTAAAATACGGCTTATCGGGCAAGAGTGACGGGGGCGTCCGTGAGGGGGTATACCAGATTTTAGATTATCTACCCGGCACGATCACGGCAAAGACCAGGGAAGGTTTGAGGCGGGTGGGACTGAAAGGAAAGATACCGAGGATCGAGTTTATCGAGCACCATGAATCACACGTCGCTTCAACCTATTTGTTGTCCGGGTTTGACGAAGCGGCCGTTATAATTATCGACGGCTCCGGCGAGCACTTGAGCACAAGCGTATGGCATGCAAAAGGCGGCAATTACAGATTAATCAAATCAATCGACATCCCGCATTCTCTCGGCTGGTTCTATGCTGGAATGACCGATTACCTGGGATTTGTTCCGTATCGCGACGAAGGCAAGGTAATGGGTCTCGCCCCTTACGGCAACAGGGTCGCCGAATGGGAAGAAAAAATAGCAAAGGTAATCAGGATATCTTCCGACGGTTACGAAATAGACCCTTCGTATCTGTTATTGGGGACTCACGACGCGGGCAAGCATTACTCGGATAAACTCGCAGCGCTCTTTGGTCCCCCGAGATATTACGGGGAGCCGTTGAATCAAAAAATTAAAGATATTGCCTTTACTGTCCAGGACACCCTCGAAAAAGCCGTGCTGAATATAGTCAGGACGGCGACCGGCAACGGAAAGATCAGAAATGTGTGCGTAGCCGGCGGGGTCGGCCTGAACTGTAAGATGAACGGGGTCATCAGGCATTCGCCCTATGTTGATAAAATTTTCGCACAACCCGCGTCGAGTGACGCCGGGTCCGCGCTGGGGGCCGCAATAGCGCTGTCTCACAAACTCGGGGAATGGAGGCCCCATAAATTGAAAAATGTTTATTACGGCCCTTCTTCGACTGATGAGGAAATCAGGAAGGAACTTGAAATTGCCGGGGTAAAATATTCCAGTCCGGACAATATGGCGAGAAAGATTGCCGAAGCGATCAGTGAAGGTAAAATCGTCGCCCACTTCGACGGCGCGCTGGAATTCGGCGCCCGGGCCCTGGGACACCGGTCGATACTTGCAAATCCGTGTGATCCCGAGATGAAAGACAAGGTCAATATAAGGGTCAAATTCCGCGAGCCGTGGAGGCCTTTTTGCCCGTCACTTATGACGGAGCACAAGCAGGACTATCTTGAAGACGCCGAAGACGCCGAGTTCATGATTGTCGCTTATCAGGCCAGGCCCGGGATGAAAGACTTGGTTCCTTCAGTCGTTCATGTCGACAATAGTGTAAGACCGCAGACCGTTGAAAGAGAGGCCAATCCCAGGTACTGGGAGATGCTGAATGAACTAAAATCCCTTACAGGTCATCCTGTAGTGATGAATACCTCTTTTAACCTCAGGGGCCAGCCGATGATTGCCAGGCCGAGAGACGCTATTGCCTGTTTTTTTACTAATGGGCTTGATGTTCTTGTTCTTAACAACTACTGGATTGAAAAAAAATAAACCGGGACATGTTTATTGATCAAATGCCGGCATGTCGATCAATCTCATGTTTTTTTCAGAGTGTAATCATATTACAGGTAATATGACACAGGTAATATGAAACTTTGCTTTAAAAACAATGTATATATTAAAATATTACACACACTAAAACAGTAAAAAGGATGCTACAACTATGTCTATCGACCTTCTTCTGATCGATCCACCACTGAGCATGACAAAACGATATGGCCATTTCGCAATATGCGGGGGCAAATCTTTCCAGACGGGGCTGGCCTGCATTGCTGCCGTGGCGAGACGTGACGGTTTTAAGGTCAGGATTCTCGACATGGGAGTCACGGACCTCAACGATGATGAACTGGGCAAATACCTTGACGACTGCAGGCCCAGAATTGTCGGCTTGACGGCGCCGACTATTGCGATTTCCGATGCCGCCAGGGTCGCCGGGATAGCAAAGCGAACTCTGCCGGGCGTGCTCACTGTAATAGGGGGCCCGCATATTTCATGCGCGCCTGAGGCCACCATAAAGCGATATTCGGAATTTGACGTCGGCGTAATCGGAGAGGGTGAAATTACCATGCTTGAATTATTGCATCTTTCCAACCCCTCAAAAGACCGGTTTGCTGAAATAAACGGTTTGATCTGGAAAAAAGGCAATGAGGTCTCTCTTTCCCAACGGCGAGAGCTTATTAAAGACCTTGATTGGCTGCCTCTGCCGGCCGTTGATTTGTTCCCGGATTTGAAATCCTCATATATACCGCCGTATTTCAGCGTCAAGCGCACGCCCGCCGTTACCGTCATGACGACCCGCGGGTGTCCCGGACAATGTACTTTTTGTACAAACGAGATTCATGGGAGGGTAATCCGTCAATATTCCCTCGATTATTTATTCGAATATATTTATTTGTTGACGAAGAAATACGGCATCAAGGAATTTCAGATCAACGATGACACCTTTACCGTCAATCGAAAGCGCGTGATGGCGTTTTGTCAAAGGCTGATAGATGAAAAAATCGACCTGACCTGGAGTTGTCTCTCTCGCGTCACCGGTGTTACGCCCGAGATGCTCGAGCTGATGAAGCAAGCGGGGTGTTGGCAAATATGCTACGGAATTGAAAGCGGTGATCAGGCAATACTCGATTCATTATTGAAATCGATCAAACTGGAGCAGGTCTATAAGACGACGGAAATGACAAAGAAGGCCGGCATCGGCATGAAGGGCTATTTCATGATGGGGATGCCCCGGGAGACGCATGAAACCCTTAAAAAGACCATCGACCTTGCTCTGGAGCTTCCCCTGGACGATATGGCTTTCACCATTTTTACTCCTTACCCGGGCTCTCCCGCGTACAGGGACATACACCGGTTTGGGACCTTCGCAGAGGATTGGGACGCGATGACGACGCTGAACGCGACTTTTGTGGCCGAGGGCTTTACCCGTGAAGAGCTCATCAGGATTAATCAGTCCACCTACAGAAGATTTTATTTCAGGCCGCGAATCATACTGTCTTACCTGAAGCGAATGACCGGGGCCAGGTTTATCATAATTATGGCTAAGGGCATGTATGGTCTTTTATCAACACTATTTATAAAAAGAAAATATTTTGAAGCAAAGAACCAGCTCAGTCATTAGCCGGTCCCTTACCAGACGCAGTCAACATTCAGAATATGGATTATGTGCAGGCTTCAGCGGCCGTAATTCAAGAGCGGTATATAATAGTAAAATGCTTGTCTTACTGTTTCTAACATGTTTGCGGGAAAATTAATTGAATAATATTTCTGAAAAACCTTCCATAGCGATTTTTTTCCCCGTTTATCGCGACGAGGGGACAGTTGAAACAGTCGCCATGAAGTCGCTCAAGGTCCTGTCCGATGTAGCGGCGCGTTACAAAGTGATCATCGTTGACGATGCGAGCCCCGACAGGTCAGGGGCGATAGCGGATGAATTAGCAAAGAAATATCCCGATATCATATCAGTGCATCATGAGAAGAACCTCGGATACGGCGCCGCGCTTCAGACCGGCTTTAAATATTCGCTTGAGTATGAATGGATCTGTTTTACCGACGGGGACAACCAGTATGACGTGAACGAATTGTACCATCTGTCGAAATTGTTCCATCATTATGACCTGATTGTAACGTTTCGTTATTCCAAAATATACGGCACGTTACGGACATTTATATCTTTCGTATATAATTGCATTATCAGGACGTTATTTAAGTCGCATTTACGTGATCATAATTGCGGCCTGAAAGTAATCCGCTCAAGCGTCGTGAAAGATATGAAGCTGATATCCAACAGCGCATTTATCGGCGCTGAAATAATCATTAATGCAATGGTGAGAGGATACCCGATAGGAGAGGCGGGCATTCAAACTTATCCGAGGACCTTCGGGGAATCAAGTGTTATGTCAAGGAGACATATTACCAACAGCATTAAGGACATGTTCAGGGTCTATAAAAAGATATTCAAACAGACAGGACCGGGCGCATGAATGAAATAGGACTTAGCTATACGTGATATGAGTCAGGCAACACCACTTATTGTCGACCTTGACGGGACATTAATCAAAAGTGATTTGTTGTATGAGAGCTGTTATGCCTTATTGAAGCGCAACCCCCTCTTTATTTTTATCATTCCATATTGGCTCTGGAAAGGGAAATCTTATCTGAAATACCAGATAGCGGCGCGCGTGGATATAGACTTCGGTCTGTTGCCGTTCAATAATGATTTCCTGGATTTCCTGCGCGGCGAGCGTCATAAGGGACGGGAATTGATACTGGCAACGGGATCATCGATAAATCTGGCGACGGGTGTCGCGAACCATCTCGGAATTTTCTCCGCTGTGCTGGCGAGCGACAGGGACGTCAATATTACCGCAAAACGGAAACTTGAAATATTTCTTCAGAAGTACGGCAGCAAGGGTTTTGACTATGTCGGCAATTCCAGGGTCGATCTGAATATCTTTCCATATGCCCGGAAGGCCATTCTTGTGAATCCGGGAGGGGCCGTCCTGAGAAAAGCCGGGAAGACGTCGGATGTCCATAAGGTCTTTAAAAGCGGGAGCGGCGGTTTTATAGTGTATCTCAGGGCCATCAGGGTCTATCAATGGCTGAAAAATCTCCTGCTCTTTGTCCCTCTTTTTACGGCGCATGAATGGAACAACATGCCAATGATCATGAAAGGGTTAGCGGGCTTCGCCGCCTTCAATCTTTGCGCGTCGGGGGGCTACCTGTTCAACGACTTTTTTGATTTGCCGTCGGACCGTAATCATCCGAGAAAAAGAAACCGGCCGTTCGCTTCAGGAGATATTTCCATTATATCCGGAAGCGTAATTATGCTGCTTCTTCCATTAATGGGCCTGACGATTGCATTCATTCTCGATTGGAGGTTCTTCGGCGTTCTGACGGCGTATCTGATATTGACGCTGGCGTACACAATACGCCTGAAGGCCTACATGTTGATCGATGTTCTGGTGCTGGCCGGATTGTATACCATCCGGGTCATTGCAGGCGGGGAGGTCATGAATGTCGCTCTCTCCTTCTGGTTTATCGCATTTTCAATCTTTATTTTCTATAGTCTCGCGCTGGTAAAGCGCTGTTCAGAGCTCGTCACCATAGACAAGACCGGAAGGGAAAGGGCCAAAGGAAGAGACTATATCGTTACCGATCTGAACTATTTACATGCGATGGGTATTGCAAGCGGTTATCTTTCTATCATTGTTGTCGCCCTGTATCTCAACAGCCCGGACGTTACGACACTTTATTCCAGGCCGAAGGTGCTCTGGTTGATATGTCCTTTACTTTTACACTGGATCAGCCGGCTTTGGCTGAAAACCGGACGGGGAGAAATGACTGATGATCCGATCATGTTCGCCCTGAGAGACAGGGTAAGTCAGTCTATCGTATTATTGGTGGTAATAATAATTATTTTAGCGATCTGATGAAACGGCAGCGCCTGAACATGAAAGATCCGTTCAAGGCGCGCAGTCTGAAGTTTAAAAAATGATATCACCCGGAAATAAAGATGAAAAGGCGTCACTGTCCGAGAGAAATATATTCTTATGTTGTTTCATTATAGTACTTCCTTTTCTCATGCTCTTCTGGATGGCGCCTTTTGTTTCTGATTTTACCCTGTCAAAAGACTATCCCCTGCACCCGGTCACCGAGCAGGTAGAGCTTTTATTTTCCATTAAGACCGGCTCATATCCGCTTTACGCGCCCGGTTATCATCTGGGACATTCCACAAGCGCGCTTACCTTAGGTCAGATTTTTCATCCGATATCCCGCGTAGCTTCGCTTTTCCCCGGTTACTGGAACGGAAAGGCGCTCGAGTGGAATACGTTCCTGCGTATTTTGAGCCTCGGGCTTACTCAATTGGCGTTATTTTTATTTTTGAGACAAATACGGCTTAATACGCTTTTTTCTTTTGTACTTTCACTGATAACTGTTTATAACATGCGCATGCTGGAGGCGTTTCGTTACGGCTCGTCTCTGGAGGCGTTTACTGGTCATCTTTTGCTCTGCGCGATGATAGGGCGATACTACGTCAGCCCGTCGAAATGGAGCGGGCCGCTGAGTATCACGGGCGTTACGTATATGCTTGCGTGCAGCGGCCACCCGCCTATGATGGTTTATGGGTTTATCGCGGCGGGGATATTTACGCTCGTTATACCCTTTATTCTTCCGGCCATGGCGCACGACAGGGATTTTACCGCCATGAACAGTTCGACTTTCCTGGCAAGGGTCGTATTATTCATTGGCGCGGGTATATTGTTGTCGTCCGCATATTTTGTTCCGTTTTACTTTGAATTTGTCAGAAACAATATTTCGTATTCGCAATCCGCCGGTTTAATCGGACCGGGTCTGGACCCTTCTGAAACGATGGCCGGCGCGTTGAATAATTATTTTATGCCCTTTTTCGCGGACCTGATCGGTTCATTCGGCGGCTCATCATTAATAATAATCGCCCTGTTATTGCCCCTGCTGCGATTTTTCAGGGTGAATATCCCCCGCGCAATATGGCTTCTGTGGGGGATATTGTTGTATTCTCTTTTTTTTATTCAGGGTCCGGGAACTCCCGTATACGTCTGGTCGCACAAGTATATACCCCTTGTGTCGTCTCTGGGAAGCACGGGACGAATTTCCCTGTTGGCCCCCTCGATCATAATGATGGTCCTGGCCTGGATGCTGAAGGCGGAACCATTTTCCGTTCGCGTAAAGGGTCTGTCTTTGGCAGTGCCTCCCTACAGGCTGCTTGCAACAGCCGCTTCAATATTGCTGCCGCTTTATTTACTGATATTATTTTTATTAAGGCCGAAATTCGGGGATTTCCTGCCCCACGTTATAAGAAATGTCCCCTTCCGGATAGAAATTACTACCGTCTTCCTTGGACTGCTTTCGCTTTCAGCGCTCGTCTTTTATAAGATAAATTCACGATTGACGCGTGTCACGGGTATTATTCTATGCGTCACCGCGCTATTGCAGATCGGGATGACCCTCCAATATGGGATATGGATAGAAAAGAAGAAAGATATGCCGTCTTTTGAGCAGTTAAAGGCCCAAAAGGAAAAGGACCTCGGATATGGTTTTCATGATTGTCCCAATACTCAGCACCGCGTGGTATTGGACCACCTCTCACGTTCATTCATGGAGCCTTTTGTCGGCAGGATATTTACGCAGGTCATACCCGTAGCAAGTCAGGATGAGGCGTATGTCCGAATGCGGGGGAATAGACGGCCGCAGCAAATTTTTATCGAGGAGTTTGATTCGAACAGCGCGGAGAAATTAACAGAGGGCGCGGAAGATATGAAACAGGGCTCGGTGGAGCTGACGTACAGTTCTTTTAACCGGCTGCGGTTCCATGTAAGTTCAGAGGCGCCTGCGTTGTTCGGCCTTTCTTATCCCTATACGGGCCACTGGCGCGCGTGGGTGAATGGTGAAAGGGCGCACGTATACAGAGCAAACGGAGCGGCCCATGCCGTTGAGGTCCCCGCCGGCGGGAGCGATATAGAATTCAGGTACTGGAGCGGTCCTTTTCTGTGGGGGGTGTTGCTTACCTGCGCGACTTTTATTGTAATCGGGCTGTACGCGTGTTCGCGCGCTTTTGGGGGGTATTCGCGGGTGATCTGTTTTTTTGTCGTTATAATGTTCGCAACGGCAGGGTCCGTTCGCTGGTACAACAGCTTATATTCCGGAGACGATCTTCATACGCGATACCGGTGGACCTACGCCCCTCCCGGGGCCCCGGTAAATATTGCATACGGCAAACAGACCTCCGGGTACACGCTCCCCAGCCTTTCTTATTTGCAGTGGCACAGCAGCAATGTTGTTGACGGCGATACCGGAAAAGGCTCCGGCATTCCTCTTGGAGCAGCAGGCTTTGATAGGGTCGTGATTGTCGATCTGAACGACAAAGAGGCGATTAAGTCAATCGTACTGTACGGCGAAATAAGCCCCCGGCCGGAAATCCACCTTTCGCAGGACGGCCTGAAATGGGAGCGGGTGAATGCCGTTGTCCAGGGAAAAAGCCCGAATGCTCCCCTGAGCGTCATTTTCGAAGGGCCCCGGCTTGACAGATATATAAGGATAGAGGCGCCTGAAGGAAAATTATACATTGATGAACTTGAGGTTTATCCCCAGGAAAAAACATGACGGCAGAGCGGGGTCGCCATCCGGGCGGCTCAGGACACGCTTTCTATTTGACGGATTTTATCGCCGGTTGAATTATTACGTCAGACATTTATGAAGGTCCTGAATAATTTCCAGTACCTCGAAAGCTTGTACGGGTTTTTAATCATTTTTATTATCAGCTTTGTAATAAAAGCCGGGTCGAGATAGCATTTTCTTATGGCGTAATCATACAGTTTTTTGATTTCTTCGGAAGACAAATTCTCCGTGCGATAAACAGTCGCCCCATGTGTGGAAAGCTGGCTCCATTGAAAACTGCCGGGGGAAAGATTGCTCGACATAAACCAGTCATACAGCTCGGTGCCCGGGAAAGGCGTCGTGACTGAAAAGAAAGGGAAGTCGAGGTTTAATTTCCTGGCAAAATCGACTGTTTCACGGACCGTTTCTTTGGTGTCCTTCGGCAGGCCGACCATAAAAAAACCGAGACAGTCGATATCATATTTTTTAAACAGCTTTACCGCGTTAGTGACCTGTTCCAGTGTAATATTCTTCCTGATGCTGTTTATTATCTCCTGGTTGCCGCTTTCAATCCCGAGCAGCACCATGAAGCATCCCGCCTTTTTCATCAATTGGACAAGCTCTTCGTTTATATTCTGGACCCTTGAGTAACAACTCCATTTAAAATTCAAATTGTTCCCGATGATCCTGTTGCATAATTCCCTGAATCTCGAAACGGGAATCGTCAGGCAGTCGTCCATAAAATCTATGTGCCTGACCTTTAATTTCTGCGTCAGAAACACTAATTCCTCGAAAATATTATCAACATTTCTAAAGCGCGGTTTGCCCCAAAAATGAGCGGACGAACAGAAGGTGCATTTATTGGGGCAGCCCCTCGTGGAAATCAGCTTCCCTAATTGTTCACCCTTGAATCCGATGTCCTGGAACCCGTTAAGACGGTATCTCGATCTCGGCAAAAGTTCCCAGGCGGGGAACGGCAATTTATTTATGTTCTTTATCGGAGGGCGGGGCGGGTTTGAAATTGTCCTGTTTTCTTCAGAGTAAGTAATCCCCATTAGTCCTCTTGCCGTTTTATTGATCTTCAATCTGTTCAACAGGCGAAGCAGGGTCATCTCCCCTTCGCCGCGCACTATATAGTCAATTGATTTGCAGCCCGCCAATATTTCTTCGGCCTTAAATGTCGCATGTTGTCCGCCTATGATCAATACCTTGCCTGAGCTCTCTTTGACCTTGTCACAGATACGGCATACAAGATTAATAGTAGCGGTCACGCTTGTAATTCCGATAATGCCGGCAGGATGATTAATGAGAAGATCGATGAGCTCATTTTTGGACATGTTGAGGGCATTGGCGTCAATAAGTTCGACGTCATATCCGTGCCCCTTTATGAAACTCGCCAGGTAAGCCAGCCCTACAGGAGGGTGGACGGAAAAATTCTTGTTCTCTTTATAAACTTCCAGATTGTAAGGAGGATTAACAAGTAGGATTTTATTCATTTAAATTTATTTAAGAGTTATAATTACCAATAAATTAAATATGCGACAGCGACATCGATCTATGCAAATGGATCCGGACATTCAGCCAGTTTCATCCGACATACTAACATAAAATCATTCCATCCTGATCATCTTCCCGATTTGACGGTCCCTATACGGAATCATGATCAAGCCAGGTCAGGTGCCACCTGAAAAATGAGTCTTCCGTAAATTGAGGGACCGCGCCTTTCTGTTCATGAATAAACAGCGCGATCGATTCCGGTGTCTTGTAATAGCCGCATTTCTTCAGCGTCGGGTACAGCGGGTCATGGGAACTCAGCAGACAATTCGTCATGTCGACCTGCATCTGACGGGCGATACCGTGGGCGGCCTTCAGGAGCGCCTTCCCTACGTCCGGGCGTTCCGGCGAGAATAATATGTCCACAATGGCCAGGACGTCAAACTGTTTCATTTTCATACGACGGACCACTACATATCCGGAAAAATTTCCCTCTTCTTCAGCAATCAATGCCCTGTATTTTCTCGCGGGAGAGCCGAGCGTCAGCCAATTAAGCACAGCGGCATTGCGGACAATACAATAAGGAAAATAGAGCCGGACCTCTTCAATAAACTTATCAACGCTTGCGTCGAATTTTGATATCTCTTTTACCTTCAACCGACTGCTGCCCGCGAAACCGATTAAGGGAACGACCTTTTCAGCAAGCAGGAGAAAAGGTTTCATTGTTGAATACAACAGCTTGTTTTTTATAAGATGGCCGCCTATTTTTGTAAATTTGTATGGTCTTGCATAAACAGACAGTACGCCGATTTTACGAAAACCAAAGGACTGATGCGCCGTTACCACTTCCTGTCTGTTGCTCAGGCTGTACACGAAATCTACGCCGGCGTCTTTATATTCTCTGAGGAGCTTCAACAGCATTTTGGGGAATATGAGCGCATTCCTGTAGTCTTCGTCCACCATCAGTTGTCCGACAAATCCACCCACTAATGTATTACCGTCCCTTCTAAAATCATAGGCGACCATGGCGTAATGACCTACAATCCCGCCTTTGTCGTCCACTGCTACAAAGACTTTCTGCCCTGACCGGGGGTTGTCCTTGATCCAGCTTTTCCAGAAAGCCGTATATTCTTCTGTTTCAATCGGCTGAAACTCTTTGATCCTGAGCCGGAGCCGGGCTATGCCCTCGATGTCGTCATCGCCGGCTTCCCGAATTATGCATTTAACCACTTTAGGTCCATTGTATCAAGTGTTATTTTGGAGCTGATGCGTCCCTGAATTTTCTCAAATGTTCCAGCATGACCGGCGCAGGATCATGGCTCCTGATATGTAATAAACTGACTGTCTGATCAGTGCTCATTCTATCGAGCCGGGGGCAGTAGACCGTCATGTCTTTATTGCCTTTCTTCAAATACATGCACAGCACTTCGCCTGCCGTCTTGGCTGCCGTATACTCTCCCATGTCCGGGGGCAGTTCGTCAATGGCGACGGTCGACGGATAGAAAACATTCCTCAGCCCCAGGCGTCGCAACCGGTCTACGATATTAATAAAACCGAAAATATAATAATCGCAGAAGTCAGTGAACAACTCTCCTGAAAATACTCCTTTAACTCCTGAAAATATGAAACGGGTGGCAAAATAGTACAAATGAGTAGGGGCCCAGCCGTCGAGAGATGAAAGAAGGGAATCCTGTTCAGGGGACAACACATTGACATGGATGCTTCCGGAAATTCCGCCGTTGGAATTGATGTCCCCGACAACGCGCAGGGCGTCATCCATTCCCTGATGATAGGTTATTTTCACGTCCGCTCCTCCGGCAGCCAGGAGTTTTGCGGACACTTCGCCCAGGCCCCGGGACCCTCCTATGACCAGCGCGCGCTGGCCCTTAAACTCATTACTCTCAACGAATTTCTTCAACTCCAGGCAGGCGGCCTGGTCCTGATGAGACGGCCGGATAAATGCCTTTATGGCGCCGGCCATGCCGGGGGCCGATACACTGATAGATGCCAGCCCGAAACGCCTGTCGAGTTTTGTGACTTCATATTTCATTGTTGCGCCGTCAGACAGGTCGTTTGAGGACAAATTCAGGGAAGAATACATTGAACGCGCCCCCGGACACTCAACGCCGACCAATCTGGTAGTGCTTAAAATAATCGCAATCTGCAATGGAGAGACGCATCCGACAAGGTTGGGAAATATCTTTCCCGCCGCTTCAATATTCAAATACAGGTCCAAAGTCCCCGAGGCCGTCTCTATTTCATTATCCGATAAGCAGCGCGGCTGCCGCCTGTCCGGGAAACCCGCTTTAATAAAGTCGCTGCTGCCTTCCCCGGCCTCAGTCCATTCAATGTCCGTTATCGATGCCGTCGAGCCGCCGCTTTGCAACTTAATCGTAGAGCGCCTTTCGCCATGATTCTCAATCAACAGACTTACCTGGTCGCCGACCCTGACCGGTTTGGGAAAAACAGTCTTCACTGAACGAAATTGTATTGATGATGTCTTTCCCTCCAGCCACCAATCCAGACCCCATAACAGAGAATGTATTCCATGCACCACCTGCGCGCCGAAAAGAGACCTGCGGGCGGCAATCGCGTCTATGTGCAAAGGATTATAATCGCCCGACAGTTCCGCAAAGGCGAGCTGATCATCTGAAGTGAATCTGCGATGTTTCATGTGTGCTTGTTCCAGAAAGATAGTATAACTTTTTTCAACAGTATAGGCATCGTTCCTCTGCAGGGCATGATATAGACCATGCCCGGTCTCGCTTACTCGTCAACGTGTTCAGTCGTCAGGATTTCAATGTGTTCCGGCATTTGAAAATCTCTTTCCACGTCCCACGTAAAGGAATTTCTCCGGACATCAAAATCAAAACCTGATCTTTTCCAGAAGTCCAGGCAGGGTTTGTTTTTTTGCGTCGGCAAAAATTCCGCTACAAGCTCATCTAAACCCAGGCCGCGCGCGTAGTCAATAACGGTAAAGAGCATCGCTTCTTCAACCTTGCGGCCTATGACCCTGCAACTCAGAACGAAATCCACGATTCGCCCTGTTTTGTTTATTACTTCAAGACTGATAATGCCGGTAAGACCTGAATCTCCCAGTTTGTCCGATACGCGAAAAGTCCAGAGTTTCCGGTAGTCTTCATCCGCCCAGTCGGCAAGCTCCCGTTCGGACAGCCTTCTTGTTGAGAGGTTCATTTGACTGGTCTTGTTTAACAACTGCGCAGTCCTTTGAAGATTGACCCTGTTCAATTCTTCCACGCTGGTCCTGGTCTCCAGGCTGCCCAGCCATTCATCAAAAGAGCCGAGACTTTTCCTGAGCTCCTTTCGCTGTTTCTCCGAAATATACATCTTTGTTCTTTCAGTGTCTTCCTTACTCAGTGAAGGACTGTCAAAACAGCGCAGACCGAGGAGCGTACTTGTGTACAGCATAATGTCTTCGGGCCATTCAGGGACAAGCACCTCGGACAGGGTCTCTCTGACCCTTGCCCGTTCCATTGGATTGTCATCGATAAAGACCACTGACTGGAGACCAAGGTTCAGGTCCGCGATCAGGTCTGCAATATTGGAGGCCTTGTCCAGCCAGTTGATCCTCCATCCGGCGAAGTCTTTCAATCTCAGGACCATTTCAGGATGTTTATTTATTGCCTCCAGCGCGACAGGTTCTTCATTCTTGCTTACTATTGCCAGCAGGACGCCCCGATTCGACAATGCTTTTAAAGCGCGCTGAAAGTCCGCAAACGCTTCACCTATCGGATCATGTCCGCCCAATACAATGCCCTCCCATCCGAGGTCGCCGACAACCCCACCCCACAAGGTATTGTCCAGATCAAGAACAAGGACCTTTTTTGAAAGTCCTTCCAGGCCCCTTATGGCGGATTTTATGTCCCTTACCGCAGCCTTGTAAACGTCGTTTCCAAAGGCGATCTTCCCCCTGTACCATAACCTCGGATTGAAGGCGTACTTGCCTGCGGCGTTTACCCAGTTTTGTGAGTCAAGCAGGTAAATATTGGATCTTTGCTCGAATATTTCACACAGTCTCAAGTTCATTTGCATTAAAATATTCGCAATGCCGACGTCCTTTTTCATGTCAAGCAGGCCGGACCCCCTGT
The DNA here is from genome assembly GCA_016234115.1 of Nitrospirota bacterium. Classification (GTDB taxonomy): domain Bacteria; phylum Nitrospirota; class Thermodesulfovibrionia; order UBA6902; family UBA6902; genus SURF-23. Next base: position 79,542 of record JACRHD010000060.1, on the reverse strand, counting down.
TGAAGGACTTAATCCAGGCGGGAACAAATACGAACCTTACCCTGTCGCAAAGCTTCAGCAATAGAGAGGCGAATTGATCGACTTCATCAAGGATGTCCGCTATTGAATGCGGGTTGTAAGCGAGAAGGTCATTAAAGGACTTAATGACTCCTTCCGGTCTGGTCCAGATAAAAGCAAAGTCGGTATTGCCGTTCCAGTACTCCGGGTCTTCCTGCACCAGGAGCTGTGTTACCTGGCCGAAGGGAGCGGCGACGGCAGCGACGGCAGGAAGCTCTTCATCATTGCTTAAATATCCGGAAAAAATATCCAGGTTGAAATCGGATATTAATACGCACCTGACCTTTTGTTTATTCATGTCCCCTTTGCTCTAAAGAGGAAGCGACATATGCGACCAGGGTCCTGACCGTTTCAAAGGGATTTTCATTTTCAAGGGCTTCCAATTCCTCAAGTATGGTTACCGGCTTCCCTGACTTCTCTTCGATTTTTTGTTCCAACGTCGTAATCAGGCTGACTAAACCTAAAGAATCCAGCGGCCCCTCATTGCCGAAAAGGGCCGTGTCGGCAGACTTCTCCAATCGTTGCTCTTTCGGCAGTTGCCCGTTTAATTCATCGATAGTCTCTATAACGGCCTGTAAGATATTTTCGTTATTTATCATTTAACGGCCCATGCGGCAAGCCCGGCAAAAAAATACAGCGGGGCTTCATTATTGGTTCCATATCGAAATTATTCAGTAAGAAGTGTTATTTCCAACTTACGCCTCTGAAGAAAGCGTCCCTGTTGATAAGGTCCTTATATGTGTCCGTAACTGCGAAAAAGCTTTCAAGGATTTCATCCGTCAGATAATGAGGTTTCAGTCCCAGGTCAAAGAGTCCCGTATATTTTACATTGTAGTAATGGTCTTCTTTCTCGACTCTCGGATTATTAATATGCTTGATCACAACATTATAACCAAGCCTGTCCCCGACTATTTTTACTTTCTCCGCAAGCTGATTAACTGAAAATTGTTCCGTCAACTGGTTGAAGACCCTGAGCTGTCCACGGGCGGCAGGCCGTGAGGCGGACAAATAAACGCACTGCATGGTGTCTCTTAAGTTCAAAAATCCCCTTGTCTGGTTGCCTTTTCCGAAGACCGTAAGGGGATATCCCGCAACAGCCTGGACTATGAATCTGTTTAAAACAGTCCCGAATATTTCATCGTAGTGGAAGCTCGGCGTCAGCCGGGGGTCGAGGTCCGTCTCTTCGGTGGAAAGTCCGTACACGGGCCCCTGCATCAGGTCCGTCACTCCGAGGCCCCATGTCCTGACGTAAAACCAGATCATGTCCGTGTCCTGGACCTTTGTCGTGTGATACAACGAACCTGCCTGTCTTGGAAACAGAAACCTGTCTTTGCGGCTGTTATGCTCTATTTCCAGCCAACCCTCTTCAATATCGATATTCGGCGTGCCGTATTCTCCCATGGTCCCGAGCTTAATGATGTGACATTCCGGATTGACCTCTTTTACCGCGTACATTATGTTAAGAGTGCTGATAAGATTGTTCTGCACAGTAAAAGCGGCCTTGTCCCGGCTCATCATGGAATAAGGAGCGGAAGGCTGTTCCGCATAGTGAATGACCGCGTCAGGATTGTATTCTCTGAATAAGGACAGGAGAAACTCGTAATTGGTAATGTCCCCTATATGCACTTTGATGCTTCTGCCCGTGACTTCTTTCCATATATTCGCCCTTTGAAGAAGATTGGGCGCGGGTATTAGGGATTCACAGTCGAGTTCCGTTGCGGCGTTGCGGCGGAAGTAGTTATCAACTCCGGTAACTTCGTGGTCTCTCCGGGAAAAATATAAACAACTGGGCCAGCCTAAATAACCGTCAGCGCCCAAGATCAGAATTTTCAAGCAGCACCTCCGTTATTGACCTGATGATGATAAATTATTATTTCCCCACTAATAAGCCGACGAAGGCGCCTGCATGCAGGCCGGCAGAACGTTCGTCCGCGGCCGGATAAAAATACTCAAACACTGCTGCCGTAGGAAAATTCTTCAACTTTCTCGATCACCCTGTTTTCAATAAGATATTTTTCAATCTCATATACATTCAATGGTGTTTCATTCTCCGATATATAAGACCTCTCTATTTTATTGGAAACGGTGTCGGGATATTCATGTTTTATTGACTGAAAAAGCGCCTTGAAAGCCGGGGTCACCACAAACATATCTTTTAATTCCATGGAGCGCGGGACCTCCTGATCGCTCATCAGCTCCTCATATAACTTTTCACCGGCCTTCATCCCGATTTCAACGGTTTTAATGTCCGCAGGTTTATAACCATACTTTGGCGCAAGCAGCTTTATCATTGCTTCGGCAAGGTCGGGTATTCTTACGACCGGCATTTTTGTAATGAAAACTTCACCCCCTTTTGCGATCAGGACTGATTGCAGCACCAATCTTGCGGCTTCTTCTATGGTCATGACAAATCTGGTCATTCTCTTGTCCGTAATGGTCACGGGACCGCCTTTTCTGATCTGTTTCATGAATAAAGGAACTACGGAACCTCTTGACCCGAGAACATTGCCGAACCTGGTGCTGCTGAAAATGGTATTGCTGTTATTTCGCACGGCGGACGCGGCGGTTATCAGCCTTTCACCCATAAGTTTGGAGGTGCCCATAACATTAGTAGGATTTACAGCTTTGTCGCTGCTTGTAAACAGGAGAAGTTTCACATTGCCCGAGGTCGCCGCTCTTATAATATTTTCAACTCCGATTATATTTGTCTGCACTACGTCGAATGGATTATATTCGGACAGATAAACATGTTTGAAGGCCGCGGAGTGAATGATTATATCCACGTCCTTTGACAATTTTTCCAGCTTGTCCCTGTCTCTTATATCGCCGAGAAAACAGAACACATGGTCATTTCTGTATTCTTCCATAAGAAAGAACATCTCTGTTTCATTGTTGTCCATCAAACGGAGCTCGGAAGGCCCAAAAGCGATAAGTTGTCTTACGAGTTCTCTTCCTACAGTGCCTGCGGCGCCTGTCAATAATATGTTTTTGCCTTTGTAGAAATCTTTCATAAACCTTCTCAGGTCAGCCCCTGTTTTATATAAGTGTATATATTATATATTATTTTTCAAAAGAACTTAAAGGAAGGCGGATAAAGCCCTTCCGCGATTTGACGACGCGGAAACCGTATAGAGATTTATAAGTGATAAAGATGCCCAAAATTCAGAGTGTTAAGGCCCACACACTGACAACATTATTCCTTGAGATTATATATGACCCCGTCAGGTAATTTTTGCATTAATACAAAGCGGTCGTCGCCTTCTCTCTTATTGAACAGTCCCGTAAGATAACTTCCTTCATTCTGCTCATCTACTTCTTCAAACAAGACAAGCACCCGCGATCCGAATCTGGACATTCGGGCCGGCAGAAATGATTCCATGTTATCAGGAAGATAATCATTCCTGTTAAATCTCCTGTGCGATAATCTTACCGTCGGATATCCCCCGAAAAAGCTGAGATGAAACGGTCTGTTGGTCGTAATGACGACGTCTTCATCATAATTCTGTTTAATCCAGTTGTACGTAGGGGAATTCAGTATCCGGTAATGCCCGGTCTGACGGGAAAATAACGGCTCCGCATTCAAGCACGTCTTATAAAGATTACCGAATATTATTATGCCGAGAGACAATATCATTCCGAATAATGATAGTTTGGAGAACCCTTTAAATCTTATCACGTCCCATAAAACAACGATGACAAGAATACAAATTATAAATAAGAAAGGCGCCAAAGGAGAAATATATCGCACTTCAAAAAGCGGCTGCACCCTGGCCAGTGCATGAGTAATCAGCGCCGTATAGCTCAGCATGAAAACTACAAGCAGGTCCAGTCCTGAATGAACGCACTCTGTCATTTTTTTTCTTCCATCAGTAGTCGCGACAATATACAGAATAAATAAAACAGATGCCGCCATGAACGGCGCAACAAGATGTCCTCCTAATTGAAATTGCAGAAATAGCATCTTCAAAGTGCCTGTAAGGGCTTCGGTATAAGGCCTCTCGGAAGCATATGGGTTCCAGCCTACTATTGTGCCCGACACAAAGTAGTTACGAATGAAAAGCGCTCCGATGGCAATCAGAGGCAGCATTGCCGATAAGACGGCGGCCGCGCCTTTTGACTTTATGCTTTTGTTCCTTACCAGGACAAAGACTTCCCACAAAAATACTGGTATCAGGGCCACTCCGGCAAACCTTGTTGAAATAGCGGCGCCGGCGCAGATACTCGCAATGAAATAATATCGGATTGACTGATGACCGCCGGAATGTCGCGTCAAGACTATAAAATATAACGCCGCAGTCGTTAATGCGACAAATAACGATTCACTCAACATGGAGTGGGCATTAGACACCAGAGGAAGGGAAACGGAGACGAGTATCCCGGTCAGCAGGGCAACGGCCTTATTATCGTATAATTTTTTCATTAAGAGAAAACTGAAAAACGCAGTAGCCACATGACTGATCACATTAATTATCTGTGCGGCCAGGAAATTTTGCGGTGTGACCCCGCCCAATAAGGCGAAAAGCATCGGCAGAAGGGGGGGCTGAGCGAGATACGGGACCGCCCCGTCGATAAAGGCGTAATTGTCGTTCAGATCATAAATTATCGGCAGTGTTATTCCATTGCCGGACCGTATCTCCTGTGAAATCAGCGCATATATCATCGAGTCAGGAGATATTCTTATATTTTTTACTGCAAGGAGGGCGGCCGCGAGGGCTGATATGAACAGTAGGCCATATATGCATATTTCATATTTATCTTCAAAATACGTCTTATATGGTTTCATGAATGATGTTGTAATTATACAAAGCCCGAGCTATAAAATACAATCGCAATTAATTGAGAAAATTAATGAAATATTGACAAGTGTCCGGATTTTTCTGCTATAATTCACTATAGCTTGAGAAGCGATTTCTTGTCATCATCAATCATACTTTGATTTCAATAATAAAACAGGTCATCAAGACAAAAAATGATTGGGGATTAAAACCATTAATCATCGGATCCGTTTATGAACTGTTTTTTTTGATAAGACATCCCGGGTTTAAATATTTTTTTGTCGTTGAGCCTCAGGAACTGGATATCAGTGATGAAGACAGCAGGCTCTCCGATCCTTACGTGCCCGCCCCGTATTTTATCCTTACCAAGTCCCTGAATCAACTGAAAAATATAGTAACCGATTTTCAGGATTCAATCTTTTTTGACATCGGATGTGGTCCGGGCAGGGCCCTGTATTATTCGTTCTCCATCGGCTTCAACCGGTTAATAGGGATTGAGCAATCCAATAAACTCGCGGAGCTGTGCAGTCAAAACCTCAAAAAATATTTACCGCCTCATGCCAAAATGAAAATTGTTAATCAAAATGTCAGAGATGTCGATTTCCCGAACTTAATAACTGATTTCAGCAGGGACCGGAAAACGAATTCACTGATATTTTTTCTGTATGCGCCGTTTAAGGATGAAATGCTGGAAATTCTGTTGAATAAATTCGACGAACTCAAACTTATTGATTGTATCATAATTTATTTTGGTCCTCAAAACGAAGGCATTATAACAAAAAAGAATTTCTCTGTTGTTTATTCGCATTATGAAAATCCGGATACACCTATCAAGATTTATTCCCGAAAAAAAGTGTAGAATGACGGCATCGTCTGTTTGACAGATTGATTTCAGAATGAACGGAAGAGAAAAGTATAAAATATCTGTTGTTATCCCCTGTTATAATGAACAGGATGTGCTTCCTGAGCTTTTCCGGAGAATGACGGACGCGGCTGAAGGCTGGGGGGTTGATTGGGAAATTATTTGCATCGACGACGGTTCTCATGACAACACCTGGGCGCTGCTGAGCACCCAGCACGCGAATGACCCGAGATGGTCCGCACTTTCTTTTTCCCGCAACTTCGGACATCAGACGGCGGTTTCAGCCGGCATATTTCATGCGACAGGGGACGCGGTCATTGTTATTGACGCTGACCTGCAGGACCCGCCGGAAGAAATCCATCGTTTTATAAAAAAGTGGCTGGATGGTTACGACATAGTGTACGCAGTCAGAGAGCACCGGAAAGAAGGGATCCTCAAGAAAATCAGCTACTGGACGTTCTACCGGTTATTGTCGAGAATGATAGATTTTGATCTGCCGCTGGACTCAGGTGACTTTTGTATCATGGACCGGAAGATAGTCGATATCTTAAATACCATGCCAGAGAGAAACAGGTTTGTACGGGGATTGAGGGCATGGGCCGGGTTCAGGCAAACAGGCCTCGCCTATGAAAGGCACGCAAGGACTGCCGGAGAGTCAAAGTATGATTTCAAAAGATTGCGCCGTCTGGCCCTGGACGGCATAATATCTTTTTCAACTCTTCCACTGTCAATGGCTACCAATATCGGTTTATGGACTTCAGCTTTGTCTTTTCTCGGCATTATTTTACTTGTGCTGCAATATATTTTCAGGGACTTTTTCGAATCTTTGGGGATAGGGCTCAAGCCCGGATTTTCAACCCACGTCACGATCCTTTTCCTCGGAGGAGTTCAACTGATCTTTTTGGGGATTATAGGGCAGTATCTCGGAAGAATCTATGATGAAGTCAAACAGCGGCCCCGATGGATCATTAAACAACACCTGGGCTTATCGACAAAGCCGCCGTCTAACCCGTTATGAGTATAACGGGCATAATCACTTTGCGTGATTATGCCGTCAGTTCAGGCCGGACATAAAAATCATAAAGCGGATGCGGAAGAAAATAACCATTATCGGAGGAGGAATAACAGGGCTTTCCTCTGCTTATCTTGCGGCCAAAGACGGATGGGAAGTGACCTTGCTGGAAGGCGGCCCGCAGTTAGGCGGTTTAATGAGTACTTTTCAGATCGGCGGCAGCCTGTTGGAGCATTACTACCATCACTGTTTTACCAATGACGCGGAACTGTTGTGGTTATTAAGGGAATTGAACTTAAGTGACAGGATTGATTTCAAAAAAACAACGGTAGGCATATTCCGAAATAATAAAATCTACGATTTCAACGGACTGAAAGACCTCCTCGGGTTCACTCCTCTGGGCGCAGCGGACAAAATACGGTTCCTTCTTACCAGTATTTATCTCGGTAAGCTGACGGACTGGAGAAAATGGGAAGGCGTTTCAGCCCTGGAATGGTTTTACAGATATACCGGAAGGAATGTTACTGATTCGATATGGAGGCCGCTGCTTGAAATAAAGTTCGGCTCCCATGCGGACAAAGTGCCTGCTGCCTGGATGGTAGGACGCCTTAAGCAGAGAATGAATTCCCGCAAGGGAACAGGAGAGCAGCTCGGGTATATTGAAGGAAGTCTGCAGATATTGACGGACACCCTCGAAAGAAGTTTGACAAACCTGGGGGTAAAGATCATATTGAACGCGCGGCTGACAAAATTGGTGATAAAGGCCAATACGCTGTGCGCGGTGGAAACAACAAGAGGCCCGTATACCGGCGGGCTTTTCCTTGCGACGATAGCCGCGACGCATCTAACTCCATTATTAAGGGAGACCGCATCTGAATATGCGGATGAACTGTCCCGAATCAGATACAGCAGCGCAGTTTGCACCATCCTGGAGATGGACCGACCTCTCAGCCATATATACTGGCTCAACATTGCCGACCCCGGGTTCCCTTTCGGCGGAATTATTGAGCATACCAATTTTATATCCCCGGACAAGTATAACGGCAGTCATATTTTGTACCTTTCGAGATACTTTGCCGGTGATGCCGATATTGCCTCGGCGACAAACAGTGAAATTCTGCATCGGATGATCGCGCCGTTAAACAGGATCAACCCGCGGTTCAATGAGTCATGGATAAAAAATACTTATGTCTTTCGCGCGAAAACGGCCGCAACAATATGCGGACTCAATTATTCCGGCATAGTGCCGAATTGTGAGACCCCGGTCAAGAATATGTATGTCGTCAACATGAGCCATATTTATCCTGATGAAAGGAGCTGTAATAATGCGATCAGGACAGCGGCCCGGGCCTGCAGAAAAGTCGGCATAAAGTCTTCTATGGTGCCGTTGGGATCATCCCTGTCCGGTCAGATAGGAATGGATTAGCCCTGCTCCGGCAATAAGACTATATTTGCCCCTATGATTGTTTATTTTGATATTAGTAAAAAAAATAATATATAATAATTGACGAGTTGGGTGGCCGGTGATTAAGTAAGTAAAATCTCTGCGAAGTTTCACGGCGGAGAAGCGCTCCCGACAATAATACAAACTTTAAAATTATGAGGTAACCGGAATAATGCAACCCCCCACAGGCAAATTATACAGATGGCAGGAATGCGCGGAATTTGATATTGAAAAGATCCAGGAGCTGTACAGGGAATATTTCAACAAGAGCCAGGTCGAATTGATCGGTTCTTTCGGTTTCGGCAGGGCGGTTGCCAGCCATGCCGAGGGGATGTACATTTACACATCGGACGGCCGGAAGATTCTCGATTTTACCGGCGGGATAGGAGTGCTTAATCACGGACACAACCATCCGCGGATACTTGCCGCGCGAGTGGAATTTCAGAAACAGAAGAAGATGGAGGTCCACAAGAATTTTCTGTCGCCGTATATTGCGGGGTTAAGTCACAATATAGCCAGGCTGATGCCGGAAGATCTGAATATAAGTTTCTTTTGCAATTCCGGAGCTGAAGCAGTGGAGGGGGCAGTCAAGCTTGCTTATAAATACCATGACGGGGACAGAAAACATATTTTGCACGCCGACATATCCTTTCACGGCAAATTATTGGGAGCCGCGGGACTGACAGGCTCGCCGGAATTGGTATATAATTTCCCCACCATTCCAAATATAGAATGTTTTGAGTACGGCAATATTGAAAGTATTAAAGATCTTGTCGCGAAGATTCGTAAGCCCAACGGGAAATCCGATATCTATGCCATAATCCTTGAGCCCTTCAGCGCTAGCAGTCTACGGGAATGTTCCGCGGACTTCTTAAAAGAGCTGCGCGGAATTTGCAGCGGCGAGGGGATTATTCTGATCTTTGACGAGGTATACACCGGCTGGGCAAAGACCGGTGAGCTGTTCAATTTCATCGGAAAAGGCGCGATCCCGGACATTGTCACTTTCTCAAAATCCTTTGGAGGCGGCAAGTCTTCAATATCCGGTTACACGACGCGTACTCCTTTATTTCGCAAGGCATATGATAATCTGAATGAAGCAACGTTGCACAGCACCACTTTCAGCGGTTTCGGCGAAGAATGCATAACGGCCATAGAAGCAATCAATATAATTGTTGATGACGATTACGTCGGCAAGTCAAAGAGAATTCACCTGCGTTTGAGTAACGGTTTAAAGAGGCTTCAGGGTAAATACCCTGACTTGATAAATGACGTAAGAGGCAGCGGGGCATTGCATGGGGTCATTTTCAATAAAGATATCAACTCATTTGTCAAGTCTTTAATCAGTTTAATACCTGCAAAGGTGTTTAAGGATGAACGATTTCTGTCCAAATTAATCACCGGTTCCGTTATATCGGAACTTTTCAGCGCGCATAATGTTTTAACGTTCTTTGGTGATAATAGAGAAATATCTCTTATCATCTCGCCTTCTTTAATTGTATCTGATGAAGAATTGGATACGTTTCTCGATGCCCTGGACAGGACATTGGCAATCGGCAAGCTTACTTTAATTTTGAATTTTCTCAAACAAAAAGTTTTAAAGAAATAATCAATTCAGTTTAAGACCGCAGGTCAAACAGGTAAGCTTATGTGGAAGAGTGTGCTGGCAGGCATGGTCCTGGAAAACATAGAATCCTTGAGGCAGTATCAAATCATGCAGAAAAGGAATTCCAATACGGCGGAGGGCGTCTTTCAGTTCGTCTCCGATGTAGTAACAAACCTTCCCTGGTATTTTCATTTACCCGTCAGAATTCTCGCCATTGTAACCGGCCTGCTCTGTCTGATTACTACGGGACGCAAATTAAACCTGTTGCCGGCTGAAAAACGCTCTTCCTTTCTGCGAAGCGTCCGGTTCATTCCTGCTTTCGGCATGTTAAACAAGTTAGTCCGCTCCATGGCTTTTTTGAAACTGTTTGACAGCCTTCCCTTATCGCCGGACCATTAAAATATAGTGTATCGATATTGAGAGGACCATAACAGTTACCGTGAAAGACTCGATTCTGGACAGACAAGACTATACTGAAAAGGCTTACCGCTGTCAGTATCTGATAGTCGGGACCGGCGCAGGGGGAAGCGTGGCGGGGGCATTGCTTGCCGAGAGGGGACGGGACGTCATTTTCCTGGAAGAAGGCGGATATTTTCCGACTGAATCCTACACCTCCGATATCAGCGCAATGACGGCGCAACTTTATAGAAACCGGGGAGTATTCCCTCTTCTCGGCAAACCATCCATCGCGCTCGCCGAAGGTTGTTGTGTCGGCGGCGGCACCGTTATAAACGGCGCCCTGATTTGTCATACTCCTTCCTGGGTCCTTGACGAGTGGCAGAATGATTATGGTTTAAAAGGGTATGGTCTGAATGAACTGAAGAAGTATTTCGAGACGGTTGAAAGGGACCTGCATGTAGTAAGACATGAAATTGAGGAAAATGGAAATCTCGATTCAATGAAACTTCTGAAGGCTTCGGAAGAGTTGGGCTGGAAATGCGATATGGCCACGCGAGCGGTCAATGATTGCAAGAACGGCAACTCGTGTCCGACCGGGTGCATATCAGGCGCCAAACAGAGCGCCCTTGTGACATACCTTCCGAGGGCCTTGAATAACGGCGCCCGTATTTTTTCACGATGTCGCGCCGTCCGGATTATCCATTCCGGCGGGAAGGCGAGAAAAATTATAGTACGTGTCATGGGCGGAGGACCAAAACGCATCGAAATATCGTTTGATCACCTGGTGGTGGCAGGCGGCGCCGTCCAGACCCCCCATTTGCTGCGCCGCAGCGGAATTTCGGGCCTGGCCGGTCGTAATCTTCAGTTCCATATGAACCTTAAAGTCGTCGCCCGCTTTAAAGACAGACTCAACGCGGAGCAGGGCACGATGTTCACGGTGCAGATGCAGGAGTTTGACCGTGAAGGTCTTTTGATTATGGCTTCAAATATTAAACGTCACTATGTAGCCATGACACTGTCTCAGCATACTAATGAAGAAATCAATTCGGTATTGAGCAATTATGAAAATCTGGGGATTTTTACGGCCATGATCCGGCCCAAAAGCGTCGCGCATATTTCAAGCCGGTTTGGAGATCAGCCGTTGGTAACATACAGGTTTGATCCTGATGACCTGTCAATGATCAAGCTGGCCCTGAGGAGAACGGCCAAGCTGCTGTTTCAGGCCGGGGCGATTGAGCTCTATATGCCGGTCACCGGGGCCGGAAAGATCAGATCGCTTCCCGAGCTGGAACAGACCCTTGACCGGGTCAGACCTGAAAATCTCGAGATTGTTACCGTCCATATCATGGCTTCATGTCCTATGGGAACCGATCCTGCCGTGTCTGCAGTAAATCCCGACGGTAAGCTGTGGAAAATGGACAATATATTAGTGACGGATGCGAGCGTGCTGCCTTCCAGCATCGGAAAGAACCCACAGGGGACTATCATGGCATTTGCCCATGAGATTATAAACAGGCATGTATGAGAGACGCCCGTTTTATTGCCATAAGTATTTGCCGTCATCCTGAAAACAGCATTTGGACTCAAGTAGCCGAAGGACTTGCGGTCATGCCTCTGAAACACTGAAGTGATATTTGCAGTTGGCCCGATGTTATTGTTAAAATTAATAAATGGCCGGAGCAATTTCTACGTTTTAACCGCGATGGATAATCGCGGGAACTTCATTAATTATTCAATATCCATCATAACACAATGGACCGGGAGTAAATGACAGGTGCAAGAGCGGATCAGGAGAGTTTTCGAGGACGTCTTTAAAGGAGCGATAGCTTTCAACAGTGAATTAAGCAGAGAGACGGAGAGCAAATGGGATTCAATGAAGCATATTGAGTTCCTCGTGGCACTGGAGAGGGAATTTAATTTAAGGTTTGACGGCTCTGATGCGACGGAAATGAACAGTATCGGCAGAATTATTTCCATAATTGAACAGAGAATGTAACGAGCGCATGGAAGATTTGAACGATTTTCTTTTAAAGGCCTATACGATAAGATGTACGGAGGAGACCCTTTTGGATCTCTACCGCAAAGGGAAACTCTTTGGAACGACCCACACCTGCGTAGGGCAGGAGTTTTCCGCGCTTGCCGTTGCAAATGCGTTAAATGATGAAGACGTGATTTTCTCAAACCACAGATGTCACGGGCATTATATCGCAAAGACGAATGATATCGAAGGGCTGTTGGCTGAGATTATGGGCAAGTCGAACGGCATTTGCGGGGGGATAGGCGGCAGCCAGCATTTATGCGGACGGAACTTCTTTTCAAACGGGGTGCAGGGGGGGATAGCGCCTGTTGCGGCGGGGATGGCGCTGGGACAGAAGCTCGATGGAAAAGACACAATCACCGTAGTTTGCATCGGAGACGGGACCCTGGGGCAAGGTGTAGTGTATGAAACCATGAACATGGCCTCAAAATGGGCGCTCCCTTTGCTGATTGTTCTGGAAGATAACGGCTATTCCCAGTCCACATCACAACATGAGACCCTTTCCGGTTCAATCGCCGGCAGGGCGTCGGCTTTCGGGATAAAGGTCTTTGAAGGCAATACCTGGGAATATGAGAAGCTTATTGCCGATATGAAAAGGGCCTCGGACCATGTGCGAAAAGAATGCGAGCCGGTCTTTTTCAGGGTCTTGACGTACAGGCTGCGGGCGCACTCAAAAGGCGACGACCACAGAGACATAAACGAGATCAGGGATTACGAAGAAAAAGACCCGTTAAATATTTTTTTAAATGAATACAAAGATGATGAAGCAATAAAGGAGAAACTCCGTCAGGCCGCAGACAGGATAAAAAATGCGGTCGAAAAAGCGGAGCAGTCGGAGTTTGCCGGACTAAATGCGGCAAGAACGGCGTTCCCTGATTTGTCCTCTCTGAAAAGGGCGGCAAAAAGCGGCGACACTCAACTGAAGGCCATCAATAAGGCTTTATCGGACGGGTTGAAGGAGGACAGTCGCATTATTCTTCTCGGTGAAGACATCAGGATGCCGTACGGCGGAGCGTTCAAGGTCACGAAGGGACTATCCGATGATTTTCCCGGGAGGGTCCTGAACACGCCGATCAGCGAGGCCGGGATAGTCGGCATCGGAAACGGATTGGCCCTGGCCGGATATAAGCCGGTTATAGAAATAATGTTCGGTGATTTTATTACCCTCTCTTTTGATCAGCTTGTCAATCACGCCGCGAAATTCAGGCATATGTATAACGATCAGGTGTCTGTCCCGCTGATCGTCAGGACCCCCATGGGCGCGGGGCGAGGGTATGGGCCGACTCACAGCCAAAGCCTTGAGAAACATATTGTAGGCGTTCCGGGACTTAATATCTACATCCTGCACCATCGGGTAGATATAGCGCGGTTTTATTCAGAGTTGTTTAAAAATATAAAAGATCCGTCCGTCATAATAGAAAACAAGGTGTTATACGCGGTGAAAGGGGACAGAGAGGCGACAGACGAATTTGAGGTCTATGAGACGGATGAGGCATATCCGACAACGGTTGTAAAATCCGATGGAGAGCCGGACGTTACGATTTGTGCTTTCGGCAGGATGGCGCTGCTTGCCGAAGAGGCCGCTGAAGTATTGTACAGGGATGAAGAAATTCTTGTTGAGCTCATATTCCCGTTGAGCGTGAGCCCGTTGAACATCTCGGCCGTATTTGATTCAGTAAAGAAGACCCGCAAGTTGATTGTTGTTGAAGAGGGGACCTCGTTCTTCAATTTAGGCGCTGAAGTCATTGCCAGGATAAATGAAGAATGGGATGACGCCGGGGCGTTTATAAGCCGTCGCGTCTCCCCGGGGGAAATCCCGATTCCATGTTCCGGCCCTATGGAAAAAGAATGTCTGCCGTCGAAGGAGACCATTATTGATTGCTGCAAGGAGATATTCAGTGTCTGAGTGTTTTGCCGTAATTGTTCCAATGGAAAATACCAACGACGAGGTGGCAACCATAGTCAGGATGAATATTGCGTCGGGGGAAGAGGTCAAAAAGGGAGAAGTCATAATAACACTGGAGACCATGAAGGCGGTATTTGAAATTGAAGCTGAAGAGAGCGGCTTCTTTTTCTATAAAGTGAAGGAAGGGGATGAGGTCAGGGTCGGAAGTGAAATTGCTTATATTTGCAAAGAGAACAGGATGCCCGAAATCAGGACGGATGCCGGGGTGAACGACGGGAGCAGGGCGCGCGACGGTAAGCTGGACATTTCCGCCAAGGCCGCAAAATTAATGAAGGAACATGGATTGCGGGATGAAGACTTTGCGGGCATGGTAAGAGTCAAACTCGAGGATGTGAAGGCCAAGGTCGCGGAAAAAGGCCTGCAAACCAAAGGCCCTCAAAGCGTGACCGGCGTCAGGGACAAAAATTGTCCTTCTTTAAACATTGTCGAAATAAGTCCGGCAAAGAAATATGAGATAAGACAACTTCGTGAAAGCAGCCGGCGGGTAATAGCGAGCAGTGTGAGCGTCATGATTGATTTTCAAAAGGTTGAGGCGAATATCAGGAGTATTTCTCAGAATGAAGGCGTACGGGCCGCCGTCGGCGAGCTGATAATATACAACGTGTCCCGTTTGTTGAAGAAATACAATCTCTTCAACGGCTATTATGATAAAGACGTCTGCGCGGTCTACAGCGAGATCAATGTCGGTTTTGCCGTAAATATGGGCAGGGGGCTGAAGGTGCCGGTGATCAGGAATGCCGATAAGATGTCGGTGAAGGACATCTCGAATACGGTAAAAGATCTCAGCCTCAGGTATTTCAGGGAAGAACTTGCATTGAATGATCTTGCTGGGGGGACTTTTACCGTGACGGACATTTCGTCGAGGGGAGTCGTTGATTTCATACCTGTAATAAACAATATGCAATCCGCGATCCTCGGCGTCTGTGCGGTAATGCCGGGGACGGGCTGCTTTAAATGCATACTGACTTTTGATCATCAAATGGCGGATGGCATGATGGCTGCGGACATGCTTAATGAGCTGTCAACCATGCTTCAGGGAAAATAATGCTGTTCAATAGCACGGAATTCCTGGTCTTTTTCGGTTTTTTCTTTGCCATATACTGGGTTCTACCCCATAAGCTGCAGAACAGGTTTCTTCTTGCCGGGAGCTATTTTTTTTACGGAAGCTGGAACTGGAAATTTCTTTCTCTGTTGATCATCAGCACCGTTATTGATTATTATTGCGGAATTTTCATTGATGAAAGCGCGGATGAAAAACGGAAAAAGCGTTTTTTACTGTTAGGTCTGTTTGCGAGTCTCGGCATGCTGGGCTTTTTTAAATACGCCGGCTTTTTCATTGCTGAAGCTTCTGCCCTGCTGTCCATGCTGGGGCTCAGGGAAAACATATCGACGCTTAAGATAATTTTGCCGATCGGCATCTCTTTCTATACCTTTCAGTCGATGAGTTATTACATTGATATCTACAGGAAGAAACTGAAGCCGGAAAAGAATTTTCTCGACTATGCGCTTTATGTCGCGTTCTTCCCCCAGTTGGTGGCCGGACCCATCGAGAGGGCCACAAACCTGCTTCCGCAGATAAAGAAGAAAAGGACTTTTGAATACAATTCGGTGGCTTCAGGTTTAAGGCTTTCGGCCTGGGGTATGTTTAAAAAGGTCATAATCGCCGACAGGGTCGCCGTGCTTGTGGACACGGTGTTCAACAACGCGCACGATTATACCGGGGTCCCCCTGGTCATCGCGACCTTCTTTTTTGCGGTCCAGATCTACTGTGATTTTTCAGGTTATTCCGATATAGCCAGGGGAGTGGCGAGAACGATCGGATTCAACATAACAATGAATTTTAATTTGCCTTATTACTCAAAAAATCCCGTGGAGTTCTGGCAGAGGTGGCATATCAGTTTATCAAGATGGTTTCAGGATTACCTCTATTTTCCTATGGCAATGCATTACATGAGAAAGGCCGGCGGCATGTTCAACAAATATAAGGCGCATTTTTATGCAATGACCCTGATCGGCCTGTGGCACGGCGCGAACTGGACTTTTGTGGTTTTCGGCGTATACTGGGGAATGGTAATAATTGGCTATAATAAAATCAGGGAATATGCGAATGCGCATTCACGCAGTATCAAAAACCCCGTTATCAGAAACCTCGTAGTGGAAAACAACCCCTTCGGAAACGCAGTAAACATGTTCATCATGTTCTGCATAGTCTGCGCGGGCTGGATTTTTTTCAGGGCGAACAGCCTTTCAGACGCGGTTTACATTTTATCACACGGCATAACCGGCACATTCGTGACGATATACGAGCTGATTGTAATGAAGGCAAACATTCGGGCCGCGATATTCGGCAAAGGCCTCGGAATTTCGGATTCGGAATTTATCTTCTGCCTGTTCCTGATCGGTCTGCTGGAGCTTATACATTTCGCGCAGAGCAGGGCGGATATTGAAAAAGCTTTTTTGACAAAACCGCTTATTGTTCGCTGGTCGATATATTACGGCTCTGTTTTAATAATGATCTTTTTTGCTTCCGATGTCGGGCAGCAATTTATTTATTTCCAATTTTAGTCTTTATTACCCGGCGGCGGATATGATGTTTCCGCCTCCTTTTAACTGAAACATTATAGAATGAAGCGGATTTACCTGAAAATAATTGTCCTGACCTCGATCACGATCATATCTGTTGCGTCCTACAATTATCTGACCGATCCGTATGGAATTTTCAGGATCACGGGGGAGGATTTGGCTTATGAGCCCGGCTATGAGCCTAATCAGCACTACGCGAAAATGCGGCATATTATTAAAGATAAACATGCATGGGATTCTTTTTTATTCGGTTCTTCCCGGGTAGGGAAAATTAATCCCGCCTTAATACCGGGCGGCAAATATTATAATATGAATTATTCGGAAGGCGTCCCGGGCGAACACCTTGCAGATATCAGGATCATGCTTCAAGAAGGTCTGCCTGTAAAGAACATAATTATCGGACTGGACAATACATCCTATGCATTCAGGCCGGACGATCACAGGGGCCAGATATTGAGGCATCCGTACGACGAATCGGTCTTCAGGAGAATAATTTTCCAGATCAAGTATCTGTGCGCCGCGCCCCGGATCGGCATCGGCAGATATATGCGGTTTAAGAATAATGAACCGTTGGTAACATTCGGCATTCCCGAAGACGGCATGCAGGACCTGAAAAAAGTTGACGCGAAAATAGAAAGCAATATTGAAGGCCATTTGAATAACGAACGTTTTAACGAAGTCAATGACCCGTTCAGCGGGCAGGCTGAGCGCGACTATCTGAACTTGATAAACGACACAATCCGGGATATCGACGAAATTATAGAGCTGTCCGAAGCATATAATTTCAACGTGTATTTTTTTATAAGTCCGACCCATTATAAGTTTTACTTGCAGAGTGATCCGTGCCGGTTCCTGCTGTTCAAGGAAAAATTGGCCCAAATTACCGATTATTGGGACTTCAGCGGGATCAACTCCGTCACGACCAGCAATTATTATTATTATGAGACATCGCATTACAGGACTATAGTCGGCGATTTGATTGTATGCAGGATGACCAATTGCTCCGGGACCCCGGTCCCGGCGGATTTTGGCGTGCTTATAAATAGTGATAACATCAATCAGCACGTCAAAGATCAAAAAGAAAAATTAATTGCATATAAGGCAAAACAGTCCTGCAATGATCAACAGAGGTACACCGGCATCGACCGGAAGAGATCAGAATATGCAGGCGCCCGGGATTTTTTTTAGTGGACGATAATTGATAAATAATGTACTGAGTATGGTATCATTCATGCACGGGGCGTAGCGCAGTCCGGTAGCGCACACGGTTCGGGACCGTGGGGTCGGAGGTTCAAATCCTCTCGCCCCGACCAATAGAAATTACCCGATAAACACAGGAGATTACAGTTTAGTAATCCCTGTGTTTTTTTTTAGACGCAGCAAGCCGACCCTTCTTTCAGGTAACCGCTCAGTTATGTGGGTACATGTAATATCTACCGAAGCCTGTCATTTCCTCAGTCAGTAAGCGGGAATCCACCCTTGGACAGTCCATGGATGCCCGATTAAGCCTGCCCTCGAAGGTCTTAGTCGGGGGAACTTCGGGCATGACAGTTCTATGAGGTCGTGCAGACAGCGAGTGCGATATTTATGAATAATTCGGTGATGTGACGGAATATTTTACATAGTGTAGGGATGCATTACACTTTAACATTTAATATTCTTAGGCCCTACGGGACTATATCATTTAAATTCAATGAGATAATGCGTAATACTTCATTGGTATATTTATTGCGTGACGTCAAAATATATGAGGAAAGAAACCTTGATGAGAATATTCATCCTTATCACTGTCCTTATTCTTTCGGGCTGCGCATCCACCTCGAATAACAGGGCTGTGGAACTTGTAAATCAGGGAATTATGTATGCAGACAACGGGCAGTATGAGCTTGCGATTGTCGAATATAACAGGGCAATCGAAATAGATCCGGATTATGCTGCGGCATACAATGACAAGGGGAACGTCTATTTCATGAAGGGGCAGTATGAACTTGCCATCAGCGAGTACAGGAAGGCCGTCAATTCGGATCCCGGCTATGCCAAGGCATATAGCAATCTCGGGTTCGCGTACTTTCAGATTAAGCAATATGAACGTGCCATAATCGAATTCAATAATGCTATCAGGCATAATCCCGAGTACTCGAAGGCGTACAACAACAGGGGCCTCGCATATTTTGCATTAGGTGAATACGAACGGGCGCTCCGTGACTACAACAGGGCCATCGATATTGAACCGGACCTCGCAAAACCTTATGACAACAGGGGTGTTGTCTATATGATTATGGGTGAATTTGAAAGGGGCTGTTCGGACGTCTTCCGGGCGTGTCAATTGGGCGAGTGTGAAACATATGAGATGGTATCCGAGGAGGGTTACTGCAATAATGAATACCTCGCGTTTAATTTCATAGTACAGGAATTGGCCGCATTCATTGATTAACGCCGTCCGCTCCTGATTTTCACCAGCGCCGCCGAAGCGATTTCCCCCACTGTCCTTGGCCTGATTTCCCCTTCTTCATAAAATCCGACATGGCCGTTATCTGATTTGATGCCTTCAAGCTCACTCAAAGATTCCGTGATTCCTATTTCACCACTCGCCCACGCGGCGTAACCACGGAGTGTATCATCAGGCGAGCTCAGGTAGGAGCGGACAATCGGCGCGGCATATCGGACCGTTTCAGGATTTATAGGTCCTATTCTGCCTATCGCGCGCAGCACCCCGGAGCAAAGCATCTCCTCTTCATGGAATGATACGATTATCGGGGCCAAATCCGAACAGAGCACCGGGTTGTTCCTGACAATTTCGCCCAATATCTCCGGAGCGCTCCAGCCGATGCCGCCGGACTCATCGCGTATCATCCACAACAGCCTCCCGGCGATATTCCTGACTGCCTCGGGATTTGATGCGGCGATTTTCCCGGTTGCAAGACCGATCACTTCCATGGCCCGCCAGGCCTTCCGGTCGTTCTTATCGTATGAGAGAGAAATCAGAAGACTGATTGTTTTTTTATCGGCCAGTGAAAGCCCTACCAGGACGTCGAACGACTTATTTTCGAGCAGGGCAATGATTTCTTTTTTAAGGGGAGGCACAAATAAATCGGATTACTGGAGGACCAGCTTTACTTCGGGCAGGCGTTCCCTGAAGGCGACCCTTATGCAGTCTGATTCGCAGAATGCGCAGTGTCCCACGCACCGTAGTATTACCTTCCTGCCCTTTATCGCTATCAGCTCTGCGGAACTGTCATGCGGTTCGATAAGCCAATTTACATTATGGAGGACTTCGTGAACTCTTCTTTCAATTTCTTGTATATTCATCATATAGCTTTATCGAAAATAATTATTAATGAAATATTTGAAGAGACTGATTAATCCAAAATTTCAGGTAATGACATTATAAGTTAAATTTCAGCGCTTGAAAATCAGGGATTCCCCTATAGTAATAATCGAGAAAAATCTGAAAGTTAGTTAAGGTCTTTCGGACAATTAAGGGTCAGGAGACGGCTGAATTACTTGAATTCGGCGTGATATTCCTTGACCTTCCGGGCAAATTCCCTCGCAAATTCATAACACCTGACCTCGTCTTCAGCCGAGGGGTTGTAAAGCACCTGAAAACCAGGCTCGAAAACTTTCAGCTTCATCCTTACGAATTCTTCGTACGCCTCTTTTACGGCCCCGCCGCCCCAGCCGAAACTGCCGAAGGCGCCGACTATCCTGTTTTTGGGCCTGAGACCGCGGAGATGAGTAAGGAACTCGGCTACCGTGGGAAACAGTATGTTGTTGAGAGTAGGGCTTCCTATAAGACATCCTCTCGCCTTCCAGAATTCTTTAACAGCTACGCTCATCGGCGTGGCGCGAAGTTTGATCACATTACAATCGACCCCTTCATCCTTGATGCCCTTCATTATGGGCAATGTCATGCGCTCGGTGCTGTGCCACATGGTGTCATAAATAACGGCCACGCTCAGGTGCGCTTTGCCGTCCGCCAGATCAAGATATTTTTGAATAATATGACCGGGCCCGCTCCTCCATATAACGCCGTGGTCCGGCGCGATCATGTCTATATCAAGTCCGAGTTTCAGCACCTCGGCGATTTTCGTCTTTATCAACTGGCCGAACGGCATGAGGATGTTTGCGTAATAATCAATTACGGCATCCTCAAGTTCAGCATGAGAGGCGCACTCGATAAATTCGTCGTCGAACCTCGAGGACGTGGCGAGGTGCTGGCCGAAGGCGTCCTGCGAAACAAGAAGTTTTGCCTCCCTGACGTACGTCATCATTGAATCCGGCCAGTGAAGCATCGGGGTCTCAAGAAATACGAGATTGTATCGCCCCGTATTGAGAGTGTCTCCTGTTTTTACAATCCTGAATTTCCATTTCGATGTATCAAAGTGCCTGTCCAGCCCTTTCTTCCCTTTATCGGTAATATAAATGGTCGCGTCGGGCGCAACAGTCATTATCTTGTCGATGCTGCTTGCGTGGTCGGGCTCTATGTGGTTGATTATAACGTTTGCAATTCGTGACGGGTCTATGAGGTTCCTGATGTTGTCCATCGTAACGTGTGAAAAGTCGTATTTCACCGTGTCGACAAGGGTGATCTGCTCGTCCAGGATAAGATAATTGTTGTAAGTCGTTCCCTTCGGAGTGACGTAGCCGTGGAAATCCCTGACCGCCCAGTCTATAGCGCCCACCCAGAAGATACCCGGCTTTATTTCTACGTACTTCACAACACACCTCCGCTGTTAAGTCTACAGAGAATTCTACCAGTACAAAAAAAAGCTTGCAAGTGGCATTTGAGATGAATATTATAACTTATAATCTAATAAAGCGTTAGTGAAGGAGTTGGCAGGGGTGTGCGACAAATTTATTGGTAAAGCCATATTCCCCCTTTGGCAAAGGGGGATGAAGGGGGATTTTTCGGAATAATCGTTTTCAACAAATCTCCCCTGACCCCTGCTTAAGGCACCTACTGTTGGTCTTTTCCAAAGAGGGGAATTAGTTGAGAGCCCCAACTTTTTTGTCGCAGACCCAGTCGGCAGGGCGAGGCGTTGGCCCTGTGAAGGACCTATTAACATATGGAAAACGGCCGGGTACATCTGATCATTAAAGGATATGTCCAGGGGGTCTTCTTCCGTGCAAGCACACGGGACACTGCCTTCAGACTCGGGCTGACGGGATGGGTCAGGAACCTGCATGACGGTAATGTTGAAGCGGTGTTTGAAGGGCCTGTGGAAAAAGTCATGCAGGCTGTTCAATGGTGCCAGAGGGGTCCCGTCGGCGCAAGGGTATTAAAGGTCGAGGAGGAATGGCAGGGACCTACCGGGGAGTACAAGAGTTTTGATATAAGATACGGATATTGATTTTTAAACTATATAGCGCCTTTAACGCTTGCTGAATAACTTTATGGTAGGCCACCTAACCCTTTAAAAACAAAACAAAACAGGTTGTTTGATCAGGGAAAGCGCTGCGCCGGAAACATCCGTCCTCCCCAATATATGAAGCACTCCCGTTATTGACAACGGCCTTTTTGTGTGTAGATAATAGCACATGCTGAAAACACGAAACAGGGGTCAGGAGACGGGAGTCGGAACCAGGAATGCGGCCCAGGGGATAGACAGACAGACCGCGCTTGATATGTCACGGATTAACGGTCCGGAAATATTCGACCTCTTTGCATCGGCCAACAGAACAAGGGTGAAGTTTCGGGGCAATAAGGTCGATCTTTGCTCCATTATTAATGCAAAATCGGGAGCATGTCCCGAGGACTGTTCTTTTTGCGCCCAATCAGCGCGTAGTAAAACGGGGTCCCCGGTCTATCCATTGCTTGACGGTGATGTGGTCCTTAAGGCTGCGGCGTCCGCAAGAGAATCAGGAATCAGGCGCTTTTGCATAGTCACGAGCGGGAAGAAGACCGGCGGTAAGGAGTTGGATAAAATCTGTGACATCATTTCCGGGGTCCGGGATACGGGACTCCTTCCCTGCGCTACTTTGGGACTGTTAGATAAGGGGCAACTTGAAAAACTGAAAGAAGCGGGACTGAGGAGGTATCATCATAATCTCGAAACTTCCGAGGCATTTTTCAGCGAGATATGCACTACTCATACCTACCGGGAAAAAGTCAAAACCATTGAAGCCGCGAAGTCTCTCGCGCTTTCCGTATGCAGCGGCGGGATATTCGGTCTCGGTGAATCATGGGCAGACCGGATCGACATGGCCTTTGCCCTGAAAGAACTCGGGGTGGATTCAGTGCCGGTCAATTTTTTTACTCCCGTGACCGGCACCCCGCTGGAAGGCAGGGAGACGATGAGTCCGCTGGAGGCCCTGAAGATAATAGCAATATACAGGCTTGTCCTCCCTGATCGCCAGATAAGGGTTTGCGGCGGCAGGCCCGCGACCCTCAGGGACCTCAACTCATATATATTTTATGCCGGCGCAGATGGGCTTTTGGCGGGGAATTATCTGACGACGCAGGGGCGGCGCACAGGGGACGATCTGCAGATGATTAAAGATTTGGGACTGGAGATTTGATGTCGGGACGTTTATATTACAGTATCAGAATGAGGGCCGCTGAAAACAGCGTTCATATGTCGGGGGCCGAAGGCATTTATGAAAAAGGCGACATTCTCGATGTCGTACGGGAATATACCGGCAGGGCGTTGACGCATGAAAAGGGAAGGGCGGATGAGATTCATATCGCAATAGAGGAGCTCAAGGAGAAGCCCGGCAGGATTTCATCCCTGCCTCTTTGCACCCTTAATGCGACAAGGCCGGAAGCGGTGCGCAAGGCGGCATTTAAAATACTTTCATCAATCGGCATAACCGACAGGGCCATTGATGAGGCGTTTAACTCCCTCAGAATGGGAATCACAATGAGGGGCGCCATGCTTATGGATATCGAAGGGGTAAGGCTTGAACCGGACCTCCTTCGAGGGGTCAGGGTTACCCGTATGGGGATCTCAAAGAACGCTGAGGCACAGCTTTCAAAACAGTTGGCAAAGCTCTCTCTCGATAACAGCACTGTTAAAGAGGCGCTGATACTGGCCAGCAAGGTCCACAGGTACCCCATGGTATTAGGAGAGCTGTGTATATCGGATGATCCGAACTATACGACAGGATATATCGCCAGCCGCGCATACGGGTATATCAGGCTCCCGCACATAAAGAAAAAAGGGGTGCCATATGGCGGCAGGGCCTTTTTTGTCACGGGCGGAGAGATAAAGGAACTCATTAAATATCTCCAGATGACCCCTGTATTAATTGATAAAATCAAACCTTGCGAAGGGATGTTGACCTTAAAGGAAATCCTTGAACGTAAGTCTCATCGTAAATCCCGCGGCCGGGAATAGGGCATACAGGGCAATTGACAGGATCGAGACCCTGTTAAAAAAAAGCGCTCGTCTCAAGACGTTCATTACACAGAAAAAAGGAGACGCGTTTAACTTTGCAAAAGGACTTTCTGGCGTCGACCGTATCATCTCCGCCGGCGGCGACGGCACATTCAATGAAGTGATAAACGGTGTCCTTTCCTCTTCAAACCTCAGACTGACTGAAATTCCACTCGCACTGGTCCCTCTCGGCACTACCAATGTCCTTGCAAAAGAGCTGCGCGTTTCTGAAAGAATCGACAGGGCCGTGGACCTTGCCTTGTCCGGCGACCCCAGAAGAGTATCTCTCGGCAGAATCAATGGCTGGTTCTTTGCTTCAATGGCGGGCATAGGGTTTGACGCGGAGACGGTGCTGGGGGTCAGGAATAATATGATAAAAAAAATATCCGGCAAAGCTGCGCACATTGTGTCCGGTTTCAGGGTCCTCGGCCGATACGGGCCGTCCCTCATTAAGATCAGATATGATGGAAGTGAGTTGACGGGATACACCGTTATTGTCGGCAAGGCAAGCAATTACGGCGGATTTTTTTACGTCACACCCGACGCCCGCATTACTGAACCGTATGTTGATGTTTGTGTTTTCAAGGGTAAGACAAGAAAGGATATTCTGCGCTTTATCTTTGGCGTAATGCGGAGAAGGCACCTTCTTTTTAAAGACGTTTCTTATTTCAGGACAACAGGGCTTGAAATAACGTCCGAAGGCACGGTCCACGTGCAGGTTGACGGGGATTATTTCGGGACCTTGCCCGCGAAGGTCGATGTCGTCAAGGACGCGGTGAGCATTATCTGGTAGCCTGTCGCTTCGGAACGGGTATTCGTAGCGACCGGACCAAGGGTTGATATTTCCTGAAGGAGTGGTAGAATTTAGTTAAGAACCATTCCAAATTTGAATGAGGTGACGTATGGATTTATCAAGAAGACAGTTTCTGCATCTTGCAATGGCTTCATCTCTTATCTATGCGTTGCCCGCTCAGGGCGAAAAAGAATGTCATAAGACATTAAGGGAATGCCCCGTAACAGTATCGGCCTTGCATGATGCCTATTTAGCTGAAATGTCGGCTTATGAGCATTACGAGAGTTTTAAAGACAAGGCCTTGCAGGAGAATTATCCCAATATTGCATACCTGTTTGGGGCTTTTGCTGTTTCGGAGGAGATACACGCGGACAATTATAAGGCTGTCCTGGAAGCCTCCGGGGAAAAGGTGCAGGACATTCATATAGAAATCAACATGAAAGATACCAAGAAAAACCTGAAAGAGGCCGCGCAAATAGAAATGCGAAAAATAGAAATAATCTATCCCGATATCCTGAAGAAACTGGAAACCGATGCATATGACGAGGCCGTCAGTTGTTGCATGTATTCGTGGAAATCCCATCAGCAGCACCAGGAGCTGATAGGCCAATTAAACAAATACGCCAGGTTCTTTCTATCCGTAATAGTCGGCAGAATTGAAGAAATGAAGTTTGATTTTTACGTATGCAAAGTCTGCGGCTCTACCCTTGCCGAACAGCCTTTGGCGCCATGTTACATATGCAATAAATCCATGGCCAACTATCAGAGGATTGGGAGGCCGGTTTAGGGCGATTGTCATTTTGCCACAGACTATAGTTGCCTGGGGCGGCAGGAAGGAGTCTATGTCCCTGCATGAGCGGTTACTTCGAGAGTCGAAATTATCTTGATATTTCCTACCAGTGAATTTAGAATAAACCATCTTTTCTCAGCGAACAATAAATCTTTGTTCTTTAGAGGACGCCTGCATTAAGAAAGAGGGAAGGAGTCGGTCATGCTCATAGTGATGCACCATTCGGCTTTGGGGAAGGATGTTGAGAAGGTAAAAAAGACAATCTCCTCTATTGGATTTAAGGCCGTTGCGATTCCAGGCGCTGAGAGGACTGCCATCGGAGTGATAGGAAACCAGGGATGGGTGGACGATACTCCTTTCAGGGGCATGAAGGGGATATTAGAGATAATCCACGTTACCAAGCCTTATAAATTAGTGAGCAGGGACTTCCATCCCGCAGACACCGTGGTCAAAATCGGCGGAAAGACAAAGGTGGGCGGAAAGTCTCCCTTCCTGCTGATTGCAGGACCCTGCGCTGTCGAGGACAGGAAGCAGACTTTCAGGACGGCGCGCTTCCTCAAAAAGATCGGTGTCCCTGTCCTGAGGGGAGGGGCCTATAAGCCGAGGACAAGCCCTCACAGTTTCCAGGGCCTGAGGGAGGAGGGGCTTGAGATACTTTCATCTGTAGGGGAAGAGGTCGGAATACTTACCATCACTGAAGTCATGAGCCCAGAACACGTTGGGCTCGTTTCGGAGCATGTCGATGTCCTCCAGATAGGCGCCCGCAATATGCAGAATTATGACCTCCTTAAAGAAGTCGGCAAGACGCGCAAGCCGGTCTTGTTGAAGAGGGGGCTTTCAGCAACCGTGGAAGAATGGTTAGCCTCCGCGGAATATATCCTCCTCGAGGGCAACCCGGAAGTTGTTCTCTGCGAGCGGGGGATAAGGACATTCGAGACAGCCACCCGCAATACGGCAGACCTTTCCGTCATTACTCTCGTAAAGGCTATTTCTCACCTGCCTGTTATCTTCGACCCGAGTCATGCGACCGGGAAGAGAAACCTGGTCCCGTCAATGGCCTTAGCCTCTGTCGCTGCGGGCGCTCACGGCGCGATGATCGAGGTGCACCCGGACCCGGAACACGCGCTTTCAGACGGACCCCAGTCCCTGAATTTCAGGGAATTCGAAAGACTCCGGAAACAGATAGGGGCGCTTGAGGGGTTTATGAAGACGCTGTGAGGCCGCTGCCAAGAATTTGCTTGACCATGAAGCCAGGATGGAATATACTTTTCATCAACAAGGCGTGGGCAAGCGGAAATTCATGACACGGTAAAGCGTCCCTATGCATCTTGTCCCACCATAATGTAATTGAGCCCGGATATTACGAAGGGCGTATTATCTGCGTAATATGATGAATTGCGAATATCAGTTTTTCAAGTCTCTAAAAAACAAACAGTTGTCATTTGTGATGGAGTTGAACGAGTGCCACAGTGAGTCAAGGATGAGGGTCAAGTCTTTCATTTTGCTCTTTTAAAGAGCAGCAAATGGGTCGGGGCTTGAAATCAGAACGGCAAGGGGTCAGCCCTTGAAAAAATATTTTAAAAGCGAAATGCATTGACTCGAAACGGCACTGTTGTTTAATTTAATTTATCGTTTGAAGGTGGGGGACACGATGGCAAGACCGTTACGGGTGGAATGATAGCAGCTTGAACGTATTTCCGGTATTCGGTATGATATATGGTAATACCGGGAGGTGAATATATGAGTAAAGCAAAAATTGCTATAACTTTGGAACAAGATTCTATCAAACGCCTGGACCATCTTGTTCATGAACAAATCTTTTCAAATCGTAGTCAGGCAATTCAGGAAGCGGTTGATGAAAAAATAGAGAGATTGGAGCGCAATCGTTTAGCAAAGGAATGTGCCAAATTGGATCCAACATTTGAGAGGGCGATGGCTGAGGAAGGATTATGCGAGGATTTAAGTGAATGGCCAAAATATTAAGGGGAGAGATTCGATGGGCTGATTTAAATCCAACGCGTGGTCATGAGCAAGCAGGCATGAGACCTGTCTTAATCTTGAGTCATGATATCTTTAATGAGCGTTCAGGAACAGTAATCGCTATGGCTCTTACCAGTCAGCCACAACATGCGGGTTTTCCTTTGACGTTAGAATTAAAATTTGAATATTTACCCAAACGGTCTTGGGTTAAGATCAGTCAGATTAGAACTCTTTCTGTTGAGAGAATTGGAAAGAAGCTTGGAAGGGTATCTCCAGAAGAGTTGGCACTGGCAGTTGAGGGGTTGAATGAAATAATCGGTATCTAACACCGAAGGACTCCGGTTGTCAAGCGCAAAACTTGTTACATGTTACTCGTCACTTGTCACTGTCTGTCCTCATCATCAAGCATCCGATACTTCGGCTTCTCCGCATCATCATACTGGCCGCTCTTGACCGCCCACAGGAAAAACAGCCATGCGGCAAGCCCCGCGCACAATGTGAGAAATATTAAAAGAAGTATGCTCCACATAATATAAAAAGTAACAAGTGACAAGTAACGAGTGACTGGTGGGCTCTTTGAGCTCCTGTTACTCGTCACTTGTCACTTTTGTTCTCTGTGTCCTCTGTGGTTAATTATTTTATCCTCAACAATCTCAACGAATTCCCCACCACGCTCAACGAGCTGAACGCCATGGCGCCGGCTGCGGCAATAGGGTGAAGGACGCCTGTTATCGCAAGAGGAATCGCGAGCACGTTATAGAAGAAGGCCCAGAAGATATTCTGCCTGATCACGGAGAAGGTCTTTTTCGCAATGCTTAGGGCTTCGGGAAGAAGACGGAGGTCGTCTCTCATCAGCACCATGTCGGAGCTTTCAAGGGCAATGTCTGTGCCCTTGCCCATCGCGATACCTATGTCGGCCTGCACCAGCGCAGGAGCGTCGTTGATTCCGTCACCTACCATCATCACATGCCTTCCTACATCCTGCATCCTTTTGATCTCACCGGCCTTTTCAACAGGAGACATCCGGGCCTTTACTTCATTTATCCAGGCATCCTTTGCCGCCGCCGATGCTGTTATACCATTATCTCCTGTTATCATCTCCACATCAAGACCTTCCTGTTGCAATAGCCGGACTGCTTCCGCAGCTTCTTTCCGCACGGCGTCCGACACCGAAAATATCCCGGCGAATTCTCCGTCATAAGATAAATAAACAACAGTAGCTCCGGCTGATTCGAGGGATACGGATTCAGAGAGAATACTATGGTCCGGGTTGAGATCGATTCCCTCAGATTCCAGGAAGCTCCTGTTGCCAATGAGGGCTATCTTCCCGTTTACCTCTCCCTTTACTCCTTTGCCGGGATGCGCAGTAAAGCCTGTTACTTCATGCAATTCAAGGCCCTTTGCCGCGCCGGCTATCGCCTTTCCTATCGAATGCTCGGAATGGCGTTCAAGCGACGCTGCGATGCTGAGGGCTTCTGTTTCTGAAAGACCTCTGGTCATGAACGGGCCGGGGAGGGGGCGGCCTTCTGTTATGGTGCCTGTCTTGTCCAGGACTGCAAGGTCTATATTCTTTGCTATTTCTATTACGTCACCGCCTTTGATCAATATGCCTTTTGACGCGGCGCGTGTTGTGCCCGCGAGTACGGCAAGGGGCGTTGCAAGACCTAAGGCGCACGGGCAGGCTATCACGAGGACGGAGATGGAAATCATCAGTGCCTCGGTGGCCGGGCTGCCGTTTAAAAAGCGGTACGCAAATGTCATGATACTCAGAAGAAGGACAGACGGCACAAAGAAGCCGACAACCCTGTCCGCAAACATTTGAAACGGAGCGCGCCGCGCCTGCGCATCTCCGACGACCTTTATGATCTGTGAAAGAACAGTGTCCGCGGAGGTCCTGTTGACTTCGAAAATGATGTTACCGTATAAGTTTTGCGTACCACAGAAAACCTCAGCGCCCTCTGTCTTCGATACAGGCCTTGATTCACCTGTAAGCATGGATTCATCGACCTCTGATGATCCTGATACCATAATGCCGTCAAGCGGTATCTTCTCGCCCGGGGCCACCTGAATCAATTCGCCCGGCTTTATAGAAGATATCAGGACTGTTTCGAAATCTGTGTCTCCCCACCCTTGACCCTTGCTCCTTGCCCCTTGCCCCTTTATTTTCTTCGCTTCCTTCGGACTTAAAGACAGGAGCCTGATTATTGTTTGTGAAGCCTTACTCTTTGCCCCGGCCTCTATATATCTGCCTAAAAGGATGAGGGTTATTATCATGGCGGCAGTGTCGAAATATACCTTCCCGCCTGAAAACATCTGGAACATGCTGTACAGGTATGCGGAGCCCGCCCCTGTAACAATAAGCAGGTCCATATTGAATACCCGGTTTCGCAATCCCCTTGCCGCTCCATTTATGAAAGGAAAGCCGGAATAAAAAAGCACGGGGGTTGTAAGCATCAGCGAGATGAGATGGAAAATGTCTTTTGTGCGTTCATCAATCCCCTGGAAATATCCCGCGTAAAGGGCAGTGGAATACAGCATAAGCTGCATTGAAAAAAATGAGGCTGTCCCAAGGCGTATCAGAAGGTCTTTCTGACCGGCCTTCAAGTCTTCTTCATATGCCGCTGCAACAGGAGGTTTAGGCGTATATCCGATTGACGCAATCCTTCTGAGGATTGTATCAAGGCCGGTGTCTTCAGGTCTCCAGCGTATCCTTGCCCGATGAGTGGCATAATTGACGCTGACGAATGTCACTCCCTTTGTCCTGTCCAGGACCTTCTCATTCAGCCAGACGCAGGAGGCGCATCTTATGCCGTCGAGGACCACTTCGGTTTCGAGTTCATTCCCGGCCTGTCGCACGTGTTCCGTAAAGGCCGCTGCGTTCCACGGCTTGTCGGAAGCGGGGCCGGGCAGCCATGAGTCTCGTTTCTCATAAAACTCTTCGAGTCCCTCATCATTAATCAGACTGAAAATACCCATACATCCGTGACAGCAGAAGACCTGTCTCCGGCCTTTGATTTCCCCGTAGACTGCTTCTCTGTCCGGGAATTGAAGTAAGCAGTGGTCACATGTTTGCATAAGAATTTGTATCCATTCAGTTACAAGTTATAACACACCCCTGCACCCCTCTCAAGAGGGGACTAAAGACAAGGTCCCCTCCTGGGAGGGGGGTGGGTTTCTTTCCGGCACAAAGATACACCCTATAACTGAATGGATACATTGTACTCACCTTTGTTTTGACAAAATCTCCCCCTGACCCCTGCTTAAGGCACCTACTGTTGGTCTTTTCCAAAGAGGGGAATTCTAAAAGTCCCCCTTTGAAAAAGGGGGATTAAGGGGGATTTTTTTGAATTATAATGCTCTGACAATAAAATACCCCCCCGTCAAAATGACGATCACTCCTGACAATCTGTACAGCAGCCCTTTTAATTTATTACTCAGATACCCGGCGGCAAGCCCGAACAACAGTAACGCGGGAAGTGTGCCGAGCCCGAAGAAGAACGTTGTAAGCATGCCGGACAGCATGCTGCCGCTTCCCGCTGCGGCCAGGAACGCTGAATAGGAAAGGCCGCACGGCAGAAAGCCGAATAACGCCCCGAGGGGATAATACATCCATAAGGTTTCGCCGCCTGCCAGACCTTTCCCTGCCCGGATAATGAGGCCGTTACGTTTTTCGAGCCATGTTATTCCGCCTGTAATGCCTGAAATTCGTATACCCATTATTAACATCAGGAGCCCGGCAATAAGCGCTACTGAATTTTGAAACCCAGTTAAGCGGCCTGCCGTGTTCACAAATGAACCTGTCAATCCCATTACCGCGCCCGCGAACATGTACGTAGTAATGCGCCCTGTGTTGTAGAAGAGGTGGGGAAGAACGTTCCTGACAGGTGACGGATAAAATCCGGCAGGAGTGCTGTGAAAAGTATATGCTGTAATAATAGGTCCGCACATACCTATGCAATGTCCGAAGCCTCCGAGAAAGCCTGTTGTAAATGCGAGGGTGTAACTTAGTTCCATAGTATTGAGGGTCAAGGGTCAGGGGTCAAGGGTAAAAACCCGGACCGGTTCTTTCTTAACCCTTGCCCCTTTTTCTGTCTGTCATTGATTCACCTCAAAAGTATAACTTGCAGTCTCAACTTTGCCGCCCCGTTCAATGTTCACCTCCGCCTTCCACTGCTTTCCCCCGTGCGGACATGCGGGGATAACTCCCTTGCCTTCATATCTGCCGTCTTTGACGTGTTTAAGTACGGGTCTGTTGATACCCATAAACATTCCCGGCATCGTCAGGTCCAGAGTAATATCAGCGTCAGTGACAGGTCTGCCGGATTCTTCAAGATACATGCTGAAAACGAGCTCGGACATGGCCCTCACGGGCTTCGGGTTGATGTCGAAAACCGCGTGGAGGCCCTTATCGTTGAGCGCTCCCGAATCGGCCTGTTCATTCTGTATCCTGTCCCATTCCAGTCCCGTCTCATACGGCTTTTCAACCACGACCCCGTCAAAGACATTGACTCCGACGACAATGGCGCCGACTACAGCGGAAAGGGCGAATATTGATACTGTGATGATTAACGTTTTCATATGTAACTCCATTTAGTGACAAGTGACGGGTGACTAAATAATTATTCGTCACTCGTTACTTGTTACCCGTTACTTTAGTTTTCCTACGGAATAATGAAATTTGCTTTTTTGACGACTGCGTCGCCTCCTGAATCTTTTGACCTTATAGATATATCGATGCTTACCGGGGTTTCTTTCCCTGGTATATTGTCAATCTGTACATAGACAGGTAATTTCTTCAGTCCCCCCGCAGAGAGGTGTACGCTGTCGGGAGTCAACTTGATAACACCTTCTTTCCCTGCTGCCGTGATGTCTATTTCCGCGTCCGACCTCCCCCTGTTTTTAAGGGAAAGGATATACGAGTTGATGACACCGCCATCGGCCGTGATGCGCGGAGGGTACGAGTAGTTGGGAAGAATGGTCATGTCGAGAGGAACGTGTGTCAGCACAAGGTATATAAAAAAAATCAGAAACGCCAGAGAGGCCGAACCCGTGATTGCCGCGCTCCGGCGGAGTAACCTTCCCTCAGTGCCCGGAAGACCGAAGAAATATCCTATCAGGGACTTCTTATGACTGCGCTCCATGATGTTTGTGCATGCGTCGATGCACTGCGCGCAGCTTATACACGCGGCGTTTGACCCTTCCCTGATATCAATTCCGACGGGACATGTCCTTACGCAGGCCATGCACTTCATGCACTCTTGCTTTCTGCGCGGATCAAAGGATATAACGAGCGTCTTATCGTCGAACAGGACGCTCTGCAGTTTCGCATAAGGGCAGACCGTCGCGCAGAAGGTGTGTCTGAGCATGGCAAAATTCAGAAACAGGATTCCGCTCATGACCACCCAGAATCCAAGAGTAACATTTCCAGGACCTCCCTCTGTCAGCTTCCCTATGAATTCATACGGCGAGACGAAATACCATATGAGATTTGCAGAGACTATTACGCTTATAAAAAAGATCAGGGCATAGGCCCCTGATTTGAATATAATGCCTCCGGATTTCATCTTGTCCGCGAAGGGCGTGAAATCGATGAGCACCGTCTGGGGACACGCCCATCCGCACCATATCCTTCCGAACATCAATGTGATAAATGCAAGCAGAAGCGTCACGAACATTACGGCAACCAGGACGATAAAAAAATCTTCCATCCATATGCCGGCGCCGAAGAAGTGGAGCGTCAGCGACGGAATATCAAACCGCAACGCGCTCTCGCCGCCTGTCCTGAGAAAAGGGAGACCGATAATAATGACCGCCTGGACAATCCCGGCAAGACGCCTCCACGTGTGTATCCTTAATTTCATTAGTAACAAGTAACGGGTAACAAGTAACGGGTAACGAGTTAGAGGGATTTTTGTAAATTGCCGATCACTTGTTACTTGTCACTCGTCACTTCTCTGTCTTCATCCTCGAGCATTTTATACTTCGGCCCCTCCACCTCTTTGTGTCTCTTTTTTGAAGAGTAAAAGATGATTATTACCGTGAATATGACAACGAGCGTGAGTCCGAAGACGAAATATGCTGTCTGCTGAGACGTCATATTTTATTTTCTCTTCCTGGCTGAAGTTAATAATATAAACACTATCCCCAGCGCTGCGATTGTGGTGAAACCTATTGTTGCGATGACCGATATGTCCATGAATCCTCCAAATAGTAACAAGTAACAAGTGACAAGTAACATGTAAAAAGGCACCTGTCACCTGTTACTCGTCACTTGTCACTTCCCCATTGCTTCATGCACCTTTCCGACCATTTTGGCGGAAGGCTTCAGGGTCAGGTCGCCGTTGCTTCTCCATTGGGCAGGGCATGCCTCCGCAGTGTATTCCGCAAGATGGCGGTTGGCCCTGAATTTTCTCAGCAGCTCGTCAATGTTCCTGCCGAGGTTATAGAAATTGACTTCCGAGTTCATGAGCTTTCCTTCCGGACTTATGATGAAGGTGCCTCTTAATGAAAGGCCGGTATTCTCATCATAAACGCCGAACATCCTCGCAAGTTTGCCGGTGGTGTCCGAGCCCATCGGGAATTTTACCCCCTTCAGCTCCATTTCATCCCTCTGCCACGCGAGGTGCACGAACTTTGTGTCCGAGCTGACTGTAATGATCTCCGCGTCCATCATTTTGAACTTGTCGTACTGCTCTGCCAGAGCAGCAAATTCGGTAGCTCAGACAAATGTGAAATCCGCAGGGTAGAAAAACAGTATCGTCCACTTCCCATTATTCCTCAGTGTCTCAAGGCTGATCTCTCCGAAGTCGCCCTTGGCCGGCTCGTAAGTCTCAAGCCTGAAGTCCGGTACTGTTTCGCCTACATTGCATCCTAAACAACTGCATGTGTCTGACATGGTTAAGCCTCCTTTTATTAACGCTTGAACCGCTTGAACTGTTTACACGGCTCAAGCGGTTCGAGCGGCTCAAGCGGTTGGAACGGGTTTCTTTATTTTTTCAACGTTTCCTCGTACGCCTTTTCCTGTGTCCAGCCGCTGACGGCGGGACTATAGGCGGCATAATAGTAAATGCCCCAGAGTATCAGTCCCCAGAAAAGTATCAGCCAGCCGGCGGGCAGTTTGTTTTTTGTTTCTTCAGCTTCAAACTCTTCCAAGTTGTCGTATTCATTTACCATGACTCCTCCCTGTACACTGTCTTTCTGCAAAGAGGGCACGAGGCCTCGTACTCGTCGTTCCAGATTTCAACGAGCGCTCCGCAGTGAGGGCACGTCATTTCCGCGGGAAAAGCCACGGGCTTTTCCGCGCACGCGGGCTTTCCATTAAACTTTTGACTGTTCACGCTCATTCGCCTTCCTCCATCCGGCTGCGGCAAGGCGGTCCATTCTTTCTGTTCCCCATCTTCTGATTTCCGCGAAATATCTCTTAGGGTCCGTCTTTGCAAGTTTTATTATCTCTTCGCGCTCCCTCACGGAATCTATGTGGTCCGTTGGGTATGTTCCCCGCCAGGTGCAGTATCCTTCATCAAAAAGAAAATCCGGCGTAATTTTCGTTACAGAGATTTGTTTGCCCATAAACCTTGCGGCATCCATGTCGTATTCTATGATCCAGCCGTTGTCGTGGACCATAGTCTCCGGGTCATGAGCAACATCCTTTGAACACTCGGGGCAATAAAGCCTGCTTACAACGCCGACAGGCATTACCCCGTCCCTCAAATTAAAGCCGGCGACCTTACTGCCGCAGCAACATTCCTTCTTGTAATCCATGCACATATAGTTACATCCTCCTTTTATTCGTCCGGATTCCGGTCAGACCCGAAATCCCGTAGGGGCGATTCGGTGAATCTCCCTTCAGGGCGAGGCGCCGCCTCGCCCCTACAATTCTATTTCTTCTCCTGAAGTGATCGTATATAAGCGATTACCGACCATATCGCATCTTTGCTTAATACATCTTTGTATGCGGGCATCCCGCCTTTTGCCCGGCGTCCTTCCTCGACTATCCCGGCCGTCGTGCCGTTGTTGATGATCTCAAAGTAATCATTATCCGGTAAATCCCCTTCCGCATAAAGGAATACATCATCGGTCAGATCGGGGCCGATGTCGCCTTCGGCATCATCATCATGGCAGACTGCGCAGTTGTCGGCGTAGATCATTTTCCCGGAAGCTATAGCCTGCGCGTCGCCTGCGAAGGGATTTTGAAGATGAGACTCTTCTGCTACTTCAACATGTGTTGTCGCTGCCACGGGTCTCTTTGCCACGGAAGTACCTATTACCTGCATATAAGAAACAAGCGCGTCAAGCTCCGACTTGACGGAAAGAGCGGCTATTTCTTCATTCTTATACGGGAAACTCAGCGCCTTCATGTGGGCTTCCACTGAGGAAGGAACAAGCCTTTCGTCCTTCAGCCATGCATAGGCGGGCATATTTGATTCCGCAAAGAACGACGCGGGATCTTCAAAATGCCTGTAGTGCCATGCATCGGGGTATTTACCTCCTATCCTCGCAAGGTCGGGACCGGTCCTCTTGGAGCCCCACAGAAACGGATGGTCGTATGCGAACTCCCCGGCCTTTGAGTATTCGCCATACCTCTGCACTTCGGTCTTAAGCGGCCTGACGGTCTGGGTGTGGCAATTAACACATCCTTCTCTCTGGTAGATGTCCCTTCCCGCAAGCTGTAAGGCGGTAAAGGGCTTAAGCGCTTCAAGCTTCGGATGCATCTGCTCGGTAAATATCGGGTATATAGCAGTAACAATACTTCCAACAAGAACGGCCAGAGTAGCTACAATAGCAAACAGTATGGGCCTTCTATAAAGTTCGCCTTTCATCATGCCACCTCCTGCGCCCCTGACGCAATCAGCTCCTTGCCCCTGCGGATCGTCATGTATATGTTATAGATAAAAAAGAGCATCCCGACAGTGAATATAATTCCGCCAAGGGTCCTCATCTTCCAGAAGGGATAATTCTTCACGAGGGTCTCCATGAACGTGTACTTAAGCGTTCCGTCCGGGTTTAAAGCCTTCCACATGGCCCCTTGCTGGATCCCGGTGAACCACATTGTTACCGAGAAGATCAGTTGCCCGATCAAAACGAGGTAGAAATGGGTATTTGCGATCTTTATGCTGTATATCTCCGTCTTATATATCTGCGGGATGATATAGTAAATGGCCGCGACGATTACCAGCGCGTCCCATCCCATAGTGCCCATATGCACATGCCCGGGCACCCAGTCGGTGTAATGGATCAACTGGCTTACCACCCTGAGCCCCTGGGTCGGTCCCTGGACGGTCTGGAGTCCGTAGAACGTGATGCCGAGAATGAAGAATTTTGTAAGATAATGGGTCCTCATCTTTGACCAGTCCGCGCCCACGGTATAGAACCCGTTTACCACCGAGCCCCAGGACGGCGCAATGAGAAACACGGTAAAGGCGATACCGAGTGTCTGTATCCAGTCCGGCAAAGGCGTATAAACAAGGTGGTGGGCGCCTGTCCAGAGATATGTGAATACGAGCGACCAGAAGGCGATTATCGACAGCCTGTGGCTGTATATCGGCATGCCCGTGGATTTGGGCAGGAAGTAATAGAATATTGCCAGGACCGCCATTGTGAGTTCGGACCCGACCGCGTTGTGGCCGTACCACCATTCGATGTTGGCGCTGTTGACGCCAGCGAAAAGATGGTAGGACTTGAAGAGGCCCGCCGGGATGGAAAGGTTATTGATAATGTAGATCACCGCAATTGTTATCAGCGTGGCGATGATATACCAGAGCGAGATGTACATCTGTTCCTCTTTCCTTTTAATGACAGTGCCGAGAATATTGACTGAAAAAAGCACCCATAAAATAACGACCCCGACGTCGAGCGGCCATTCAAGCTCGGCGTATTCAAGGGACTGGGTCATTCCAAGAAGCAGGGTCACCGTGGCCAGCGCTATGGCGGCGTTGAACAAATACAAGGTAAGTCTTGCGAGCTTCGGTAAGAGAAGAGGTCTCCTGGTCAGCCTCATTGTGATGTAGTAGAATGTTCCCATCAGAGATCCCAGGACGAGCCCGAACGCCAGGATATTGGTATGCACCACCCTCAATCTTCCGAATGTGAAGTAGGGGGGGACATTCAATGACGGACTCCACATCTGGATGGAGATCCAGATTCCGGCGAGGATGCCTACTACACCCCAGAAGATGGAGGAGGTGATGAATCCTTTGACCGTCAGATTATCGTATTGATAATCATTCATGATGCGCCTCCTCTTAAAAAGGTTAAAGACATGTCATATTTACCTTTTATCACATTTTGCCCTATGTGACAATCTGTTTTCTCTATCCGTCAGTTTCCCGAAATCCCAGCTTTTCAGGCGACTGTTGACCTCTTCGCGCAGCTCGACCCATACCGTGTGGACGGCGCATGTCCCGCTGAGACTGCACGCCTTCTTGTCGAGAGCGCATATATTGGCTGCCGAAGGACCCTGAATGGCTTCAATGACCTCAAGGAGGTTGATGTCCTCCGGATTTCTTGCAAGCTGAAACCCTCCCTTTATACCCCGGACAGAGCCCGCGATCCCGGCCTTCATCAGTTGCTGAAGTATCTTTGCCATGAACGTCTTCGGGACATGAACTGCTTTCGATATCTCTTCAACAGTGGCAATGCGGTCAAGGTCCTTTGAAAGGTAAAGAATACATCGTATGGCGTAATCTGTTTTACGTGTTATGAACATAGACATTAAATACCTTGGCTGTCAAAAAGACCCGGCTCCTTTCCCTAAAGAGGACTAAATAAGACCTGTTTTAACACATTTGAAACTGCTTGTCAAGAGTCTTTCTTATTGGGGTCCTGTCCGGGTTTCGCGGTAGTCGTAGCGTCGGGGTCAATCCCCGACGAAAAAACGCCCTCACTAAATGAGGGCGCTACATGGTATCACATGTACGAAGATAATCTAAACCTAATAATTATCCCTGATCTCACTTTCAACCAAATCTTTTAATTGGGCGAAACCGAAGCTCGGAAGGGGCCTGCCGTTTACAAAAAATTCAGGAGTCATTCTGACATTGAGGGCAGCGGCATCCGCAAGGTCCTGCTCGATACGTTTAGCAATTTCAGGATCATTCATATCACTTCTGAGCTGTTCCATATTAAGTCCCGCCTGTGGAAGAAATTGCCATAGTAATTCGGGTTGGGCCTTATGATGGATTGCCCAGTAAGGCTGATTACTGAACGTGACCTGTAGAGCTTCCCAATACTTTCCCTGTTTTCTTGCGGCTTCAAGCATCTTGACAACATGATCCGAGCCTTCATGAAAAGGGGCGTATCTGACAACAAGCTTCACTTTGCCGGGATTGGCGGCAATCATATCTTTAACGAGAGGATAAAAATCTCTGCACGTTTCACAAGCGGGGTCGAAAAATTCCACGATGTAAACTTTCGCGTCGGCACCGCCGTGCGTCATTGAATATTCTCTGACAAACGTCGAAGCGTTTTCCCTGGCCATAAAGCTCAGCTTCGCCGACTGCTGGGTTTTATAGAAATAAGCGCCGAGCGCAAACACGATTACCAGGAGGACCGACGAAATTAAAACTATATTTTGTTTTTTCGCCGGTTTCTGTTTTTCAATCGTTTTCTGTTTCTTCATTGCTTTCTGCTTCTTCATTTCGAAATCTCCTCTTTAACATAAATAGTAATATTGCTATGGCTGAAAATGACATTAACGATAACATAGGAATTGAGAAAATGCCAAACAGGTTGATATAGTCCTCCGTGCATGAAACACCTTTGCTGCAGGGCTGCAAGCTTTCAGGAATAATCCCGGTATAAAGAAGATTATGGTAGAATGCGACGAACCATCCTGCTATGGCTAATGGAAGGGCGAATTTAACAACGCTTTTATCAAAGGGAAAGAGTCCCACCGTCAATATCAACACCAGGGGGAACAAACAGATCCTCTGATACCAGCACAAAACACATGGAGCGAATTTCATTACCTCGCTGAAAAACAGGCTCCCCAGTGCAGAGGTAACTGCTATCAGCCAGCATATAAAAAGGAGATTCCAGCCTGTGCCGGGCGCTTGATCTGAATGGTGCATCTTTTTTATTCTCCATAAATGAGGCTCTCTTGTAAACTGCAGCTATGCATATCACTTGATGTCCCCCTCAATGATATCCCGCAAGGTTTCCAGATAGCGTTTGCCCGTGGGTTTACCCCATTTCTGAATCAGCCATATCAGAAACCTGAAGAATATATTGATACCTGAATTGACGATGATTATTGACTGCGTCAGAAGGGTCCCTCCGTCACGTTCGGACAGGTCGTATATTTCCTCGATGACCCTGTTATGGGAATCGGGGCCGCCGGTGAGACGAATGACCAGTTTTGAAGAGGGCTCGAACCGGACGAATTCAGCTAAGAACTCCGAGGCCCTCGCGCGCTCGCGCATCTGATATGTTATGGCATATCTGTAACCAGGCCCGGGGGATGAAAAGGACGAAGGGGATACGCGCTTCACCTTGGGGTTCCAGCGCGGCATGTTCGCCGGGTCCACAAGGAAAGCCCAGACGGCTGAGGGAGGGCGGTTGACGTGGATTTGATCTGTGAGTTTCACAATTCCGCAATGGAGCGACAATTTTATTTATCGTACTTTGGTTTTATGGCCCTGAACAATGCCCCAACAGTAAATCTTGATGTATGAAAACCGGTCGTTCCGATATATTCAATCTCAACGAAGCCCGCTTCCTCAAGCAGTGTAATTTGGTCCCCTACAGGGACCGTTCCGCCGATTCACTGGGACCATGCTTCTATACTTCCCGACAAATGGGCCGGCAGCGCATTTTCCAGCACAACATCTGCAAACTGAAGTCTTCCTCCCGGTTTAAGCACACGATATATCTCTCTGAAACACGTATTCTTGCCGGGAGAAAGGTTGATGACGCCGTTTGATATGACGATATCAAAGGTATTGTCTTCGCAGGGTATGATTTCTGAATCCACTTTCCGCACCTCGACGTTTGAGATGTTTGCGCCGGCAAGGTTCTTTTTTGCCCGCGCTGCCATATCTTCCGTTAAATCTACTCCACAGACCCGGCCTGTCTCGCCGACTAATCTGCTTGCAACGAACAGATCAAACCCCGCCCCGCAGCCGAGATCCAATACAACGTCTCCATTCTGAATCCTGCCTAAGGAAAAAGGATTGCCGATACCGCAAAAGGACTCAAGAAGACCCGGGGCAGCGCTTTTAATAACAGCAGGATCATATCCGAGTGCAGTTGCTCCCTCTTTGCCGGTCGGGTATTGAAACTTCCCGGCAGCCGAAACAGAAACCCCGGCATATTTATTTCTTATTGCGTCTCTTATTCCCTTAAACTTCTCTGCAGAAACCGCTTCGGATTTCAGCATACCCGCTTTGTCCTGATCCGGTCGGCACACCCCGGCACCGCCCGATGGCGGTCAAGAAGAAGGCTGGATATTATTTTTCATACGGTTGCTCATAGCTTTTAGTAAAATGTGTAGGCCTGCCCCCCCTATTTTATTCATCCTGTGCCTTACGGTCAAGGAAAATTCTGAGAGGTTTTTATTTCCCTCCGCCTTAATCCTCTCTCGTCAAGGGAGGAGAGAATTTAAGATACCCTCAACGGCAGAGAGATTCATTACAAAATTCCCCTTCATCCCCCTTTTTCAAAGGGGGAATAGTGCTGGAAGAGGGCAGGGCCCAATAGATGGAATTCCTTCAGTGTCATTTTAATGACTCCTTTTTCCACCCCAGGACTTATAAAAAACAGGCAGTTAACTTTGGCATATTAATTGCTCAGTTTATGATTATGAATTTTGTGCGCGCCTTTGTTTCATTTCTTCTGATAGTTTTTTCACAGACAGTTTTATTGGCGTCTGCTCAGGACATCGGACCATCCCAATTGAAGATCAGGGCGGGCAGTCATGACGATTTTTTCCGGCTCGTTCTGGAAGGACCTGATGGTCTGATAGCGTCAGGCAGCGTGAAGCGGGATGGAAAAGATATAGTCGTCAGGTTTTCAGGGGCGGACTTTACCGTTGAGGGGGAAAAATTAAAAATCCCGGTCCGGAGAAACAGCAACACGCTCGTATTTACAGTGAAGGCGGCAGGAGAATTGAAGGTCTTTTCAATGGATGACCCGAGCAGGCTCGTGATTGATGTTTACAGGGCGGGGAAAGGCGATACAGGAGAGACCGCGCCGGCCGAGCGGGCTGCAGCGGCGCATGATACCCCGTCAAAGTTGACCGCAAAGGCGACCCCGGTCATCAGGGAACAGAAACCCCCGGTCAGGGACAATGCAGTTGCAACTGCGGAGCCTGCCATTGCCAAGGTCAGTCGCGCAGCGTTGCCCCTTCAGAATTCAGGGCGGCTGCGGAAGGACACGCAGTATAAGGTTTTTCCCGCGGCATATAAACAGGTTGCAGACAGGCCGTCCAGGTCATCATTTTTCGTGACTGCGGCTGAGGCCTCGACAGCGCCTGAGAAGGATGTACCCGCGTCCGCGGCAGACATCAAAAGTGAAGCAGTCCCCGCGAGCGTAACCGGCGACGATAGCGATTTTCTCCCCGACAAGTATATAAAGGCATGGGACACCCTGAAAAAAGACAATAACGCCTTCAGGAGTATAACGGAATTTTCCGCGCGCAAGCCCGCGGACGCCGCGTCTTTAGGCGCTTATCACTTTATATACGGAGAGGCGCTGGCCGTCTCAAAACAATATCTGGCCGCTATCGAGCAATTCAGGCTGGCGTATGTACATTCAACGAATGCGCGATTGAAGGAGGTCGCGCTGTTTCGCAGGGCCGGGATATACATGAACATGGGCTTCTTCCACGAAGCCAAATTAAACTATTCCGTCTTTATAAAAGATTTCCCGAATTCAAAATTCATTACCAGGGCGCACCTCGGCCTGGCCAACAGTTTGTCTGAAACGGGTTCTTTTGATGAAGCGGTAGAGCATTATGAAAATGCCGGGAAAGACCCGGAGGCCCTTTTTAACATGGCCAACGCCCTGCAGAAACTTGAAAGGGTGGATGAGGCCCGTAAGGCGTATGCGAACGCGATGCTTACCGGCAACTCCTATCTTGATAAATCTCCGGAAACATATTTTCTCTTTGCGGAAAATCTGCGAACGTCCGGGAAAACGGCGGAAGCGAAGAAGCTTCTAATAGCCGTCGAAAGCGGGCCGTTCAGGGACAGCGCAAGGATAAGC
This sequence comes from Nitrospirota bacterium, assembly GCA_016234115.1. Taxonomy (GTDB): domain Bacteria; phylum Nitrospirota; class Thermodesulfovibrionia; order UBA6902; family UBA6902; genus SURF-23. Next base: position 36,663 of record JACRHD010000060.1, on the reverse strand, counting down.
CTCGGACTTATCGCAATGGATGAGCAGGGTATCAACGAGGCCATTGATTATTTCGAGTCCGTGGCATTTTCAAGGAACATGAAGGTGAAGGTGAAGGCGCTGTTCAATCTTTCCCTCGCGTATTTAAAAGCGGGAAAACTGAAGGAATCCGTTTCGACCCTCGAACAGATAAGAAAGAGCTATCCAGATTCTTCCATGTATGATGAGGCGCTCCTCGTCCTTGCCAAACTTTACCGCCAGGAAGGAAGGATAAAGGAATCCGTGGCCATGCTCAAGGAGCTTGTCTACGGTTACCGTCCCCCGCAGGAGGCCTTCGACGAACTCGAGGAAATCCTGATGGAGGCGTCCGAAAGGAGGGAAACCGGCGCTGAAGGCGAAGTCAGATTTACGGATTTATGGAGGGAGGTCGGGCATTGGATGCTTGATGAATCAAGGGGCGAATTCCTGATAAAGATTGCCGCAAAGCTGAAACCCGAGGGGAAGCCGTTTTTACAATTGTGCGCGTGGCTTGCCGACAACGCGACGGGTAGGACGAAGATCGCCGCGGCCATAGAGCTCGCGGACTATTACTCGGGATTAGAGAACGCCGCGACCGCGGAAAAATACATAGGCGTCGCGAGAGAAGCGGGCAGGGATTCAAAGATAAAAGAGACATACGACGTCACGCCGAGGATCGAGGCGAGAATAAACAATATCAATAAAAATAATGAAGCGGCTCTGAAACGTCTGATGTCGGCAAGAGATTTCGACAGCAGGGATTTCGCGCTTCTCAGGAGGATCATTACCGGTCTGAAAGAGTCGGGGGCGGACATTCGGCAGGCCACGGCCTTCTATGAAAAAATGATAAACAGGGCCGGCGGAGACGCGGATGACTATATCGGCCTGGCCGATATTATTTATGAGCATAATGAAGAGAAGGCCCTTGCGTATTACAGGGACGCGCATGAAAAAGACCCGGAGAACGAGTGGGCCATTTACAGGATCGGCATGATCGTGGATATGCCGGAGACAGGCGAAATGCTGGAAAAATTGCAGAAGAGTGATTCCCTTGTCAGCCGCCTGGCAAAGACGAAACTCCAGGAGATCAGGCTGGTAAGCAAGATAGAAGAGGTGTATAAGTAAGTGGACAAACAGGTCAGGCTGAACGAGGCCTTTCACAGCTTTACGCAGGCGTCGAGGAGCCTTGAAGCGTACTACGCGAAACTGAGCGACAGGGTGCAGCACCTTACGCACGAGCTCGAAGAGAAGAATGCGCAGCTCAAAGACGCGGTTTCAAGGCTCAGTGAATCAAAAGATTTTCTCCAGGCCGTCCTGCAGAGCATAGGAGAGGCGGTGATTGTGCTTGATCAGGATGAGCGGATTACAATGACCAACAGGGCCGCGGAGGAGCTGTTTTGCCTTGGCGCCGGGAAGGCCGTGGGACTTTCGGTTGAGGAACTGCCGGCCTCCTTCGAACAGGGGACGGGGGGCATGAATTTGTCCGTAAAAGGAAAGAGATATGACGTAATCCGGTCACAGTCCACAGTATGTGATTCCCTCGGCGCCGTCCGCGGGCACGTTATCCTGATCAAGGACATTACGGCATTAAGAGAATCCGAGAGGCGTCAGGAGAGAAACTTAAGGCTCATCGCCATGGGTGAGATGGCCGCAAAGATAGTGCACGAAATAAGGAGCCCCCTGTGCAGCATTGAGCTGTTTTCCACCATGCTCGCAAAGGACCTTGAAGGGACCTCCCATTTTGAAATGGCAAAAGGCATCTCCACGGGCATTCAGAGTCTCAACAATATTCTTACGAATATGCTGCTGTTTGCCAAAAACCAGAAACCCGCTTTGCGGGACGTGAAGCTCGATAATGTTATCGACGAATCGATTAATATCCTGTCTCCTCTTGCGCAGATCAGGGAAGTGGGTGTATCGAAATCGTTGACCGGCGAGGAAATAAGCGGCGATCCGGAGTTGCTGAAACAGGTGTTTATGAATGTATTCATGAACGCCATCCAGGCCATGCCCGGCGGCGGAAAGCTGGAAGTCTTAATGGAAGCAAAAGACGAATTCCTTTCTGTCTCCGTCATTGACGAAGGGGAGGGCATCAACTCTGAAAACATAGAGAAGATATTCGACCCCTTCTTCAGCACCAAGGACAAAGGGACGGGTCTGGGTCTTACTATCGCCCACAAGATCATGCAGTGCCACGGAGGGTTTATAAAGGCCTTTGCTAATGAATCCAGGGGCAGCGCCTTCCGTCTTTATTTCCCGAGGGTTAATAAAGAAGTTCAAGCCGTTCAAACAGCTTGAACCGCTTGAACAGCTTGAACTATTTTGAATTTAAAAAGGGGAAGTCTTATGCATGAACAGATGAATAACATACTTGTGGTTGATGACGATCCGCAGTTGAGATGCGCGCTGAAGGAGGCCATTTGCAGGATGGGTCACACAGTGGTCCTTGCTGAAGACCCCCTCGACGCGCTCAGGAAACTCGAGGACACGCCGGTGTCGATGATCGTTACGGACATGAAGATGCCGGGGATGGACGGCGTATCTTTCATCAGGGAGGCGAGAAAAAAGACCGGGTGCCTCCCGATCCTCGTCATAACCGGATACGCAACGATTGAAAATGCGGTGGACGCGATGAAGGAAGGGGCTTGTGACTATCTTATGAAGCCGTTCTCCTATGAAGCGCTGACAAGGGCCATAGAAACCGTCATGTCGGGGATGTCCTGCGCGCATGAAGACCTGTTGACGGACAATGAGGGCATGAAAAATCTTATTCATCTTGTCAGGAGCGTTGCCGTCAGCGATATGACTGTGCTTGTCCTCGGCGAAAGCGGCACGGGAAAAGAGCTCCTGGCCAGGTACATTCACAAGGCGAGCCGCAGGAGCAAAAAACCCCTTATAGCCGTCAACTGCGCCGCTATTCCCGACAACCTCCTTGAGTCGGAGCTTTTCGGTCATGAAAAAGGGGCCTTTACCGGGGCGATGGAAAGAAAGACCGGCAAGTTTGAGCTCGCCCATGGAGGCACAATACTTTTAGATGAAATCGGAGAGATGACCGTTACCCTTCAGGCGAAATTGCTGAGGGTCCTGCAGGAAAGGGAAATCGACAGGGTAGGGGGTAGGCAACCGGTGCCCGTTGACGTCAGGGTCATTGCCACAACCAACAGGGACCTGAAGAAAGAGATCAGCGAAGGAAGATTCAGGGAGGACCTGTATTACCGTCTGAGCGTATTCCCGGTGCATCTGCCTCCCCTGAGGGAAAGGCCGGAAGACATCCTGCCGCTTTCAGAGCATTTTGTGAAAAAGTTCGCGGGGCAGTTGAACAAAACGATCAAAGGGTTTACGAGGGAGGCGGAGGAGCTGCTGACAACCGGCCACTGGAAAGGGAACATACGCGAGCTGGAGAATGCCGTTCATCGCTCTGTCCTCATCGCGAGATCGGATTTTATCGGCGCGGACGATTTTATGATTGAGGGCGACGCTCATTTCAGTAATCCCATGAACGGCAGCTTAAAGGAAATGGAAATGGACCTGATAATGAAAACGCTCGAAGAAACGAACGGAAACAAGACCAGGGCCGCAAAGATATTAGGCGTCAGCGTCAGGACTATCAGAAACAAGCTCCAGGAATGCGGGAAAAATTTTCCCGCAGTGTAAAAAAATTGACGGGCGAACAGATTGAAGTCAAAGAAGCGAGGAAGGCAGAAAGTGAGAAAAAAAAGAAAATGATAAAAAACAGCAGGTTCACTTCATCGCTTCATCGCTTCATCACTTAATTATATGGGCACAGTTCTTGATATAAAGGACCGGAGAATATATGGATAAAGGATTCAAGACACTTGAGAGAATAGTCCAGGCGGCCAATATACGGCAGAAGGTCATAACCTCCAATATTGCAAACGCGGACACGCCCGGTTATAAGGCGAAGGACGTGAAATTCGACAATCTCCTCGGTAAAGAGATGAAGCTGCTCACTACGGACGCAAAACATATTGGAGGGTCCGGTTCCGGCGGGGCGAGCGGGAAGACGTCGATTGAAGAAAACCTGTCCTGGGAAGACCGTAATAACGTGGAGCTGAACGTCGAGGTCGCCAAGATGACGGAAAACGCCCTGCTGCATGACACCGCGGTGACGATACTTTCGTCGAAGATAAGGATGTACAAGATGGCGATAACGAGAGGGAGATAGCGGCGCAGAGGGAAGAAGTGATGTAGTGCAGCAGTGACGGAGCAATGGAAGTAAGGGGAGGTAAGAGATGGATATTTTCAAGGTGAGCGCTTCGGCGCTTGAGGCGCATCGGGTAAGGATGAATACGATAGCCTCCAACATGGCAAACGCGCAGACGACAAAAACGGAAAGCGGAGGCCCGTATGTCCGCAAGGACGTTGTTTTTTCGACCATGCCCGTAAGCTCAAAGCGCTCTGAAAAACTCGACGGCGTAAGGGTCAGCGAAATTGTGGAAGATAAAAAACCGCCGATAACAATCTACGACCCCGGGCATCCCGACGCCGATGAAAACGGATATGTCTCCATGCCCAATATAAATGTTATAGAAGAGATGGTAAACATGATGATGGCGCTGCGCGCCTATGAAGCGAACGTCAGGGCCTTTAACACCTCGAAAGGGATGTTCCAGAAGGCCCTTGAACTTGGGAGGGTATAATGGCTGATATACCGGTCAAAAATATAGGCAGCGCTGTCAACGCCAACAACATTGCGCCGAAGAACCCGGCGTCCCGGCAGGTCCCTGAAAGCAGTTTCGAAGATGTTATAAATGAAGCGATGAGCAAGGTCTCGCAGGTGCAGAACGACGCCGACAAGGCGGTCGGAGAGCTGGCCAAGGGCGGAGACGTCACGAGCGCGATTTTAGCGGTTGAAAAGGCCGATATGTCATTTCAGCTCATGGTAGAGATAAGGAACAAGCTGTTGTCCACTTATGAAGAAATCATGCGGATGCCGGTTTAAAGAAAGTTACAGGTGACGAGTAACAAGCTACGCCTGCGTTTTCATGCTACTTGTCACTCGTTACTTGTTACTGAATTATAATGATTCACGGGAGACGATATGGCGGCAATAGACAATATCATTCAGAACCTGATGCAGTGGCCGGCAAGTAAAAAGACCGCCGTCCTGGCAGTGCTCGTCGTGACCATAGCCGGGGTGCTGCTTCTGGTTTCATGGACGCAGAGGGTCGATTACCAGGTCTTGTATTCGAACCTGTCGGAAGAAGACGCGGGGAAGATACTGCAGGAACTGCAGGAAAGGAAAATACCGTATAAGGCCGGGGCAGGCGGGGCGATCCTCGTGGCTGCGGACAAAGTATATGACGTGAGACTCCAACTCGCGTCGCAGGGGCTCCCGCAGGGCGGGGGAGTGGGCTTTGAGATCTTCGACAATACGAATTTCACCGCAAGCGAATTTGTACAGAAACTCAACTTCAGAAGGGCCCTCGAAGGGGAGCTGTCCAGGACGATACGGTCCCTTGCCGGCGTCCAGCAATGCAGGGTGCATCTTGTCGTCCCCGACAAATCCATATTCATGCTCCCGGAAAACAGCCAGGAGGCCACTGCGGCGATATTTGTCTCGCTGAGGCAGGGCAGAAAACTCAGCGGCAGCGAGGTGGACGGGATAATCCATCTCGTGGCGAGCAGCGTGGAAGGCCTGAGTCCGAAAAATATTACCGTAGTCGACAACAAGGGCGAGCTGCTGCAGAAACCCAATGACGACGGCCTGCTGAGTCTCAGCGGTTCGCAAATGGAGTTTCAGCATGATTATGAAGTGAACCTGGCATCCAAGGTCCTCAGCATCCTGGAGCCGGTCGTTGGGCGGGGCAAGGTAAAGGCAAAGGTGTCCGCGGAGTTCGATTTCACAAAGAGTGAGAGGACGGAAGAGAAGTTCGACCCTGAAGGGGTAGTCGTAAGGAGCGAACAAAAGAGCACGGAGAAATCGACTACGGGCGCCCCGGCGGGCGTCCCCGGGGTCGCGTCAAACCTGCCGGGCGGCGGCGCGCAGCAGGTTGCTTCAACGCAGGGGCAATCACAGAAGCAGGATGAGACGATAAACTATGAAACGAGCAAGACAGTGACGCGCGTGGTGGAATCGCCGGTTTCACTCGAACGCCTGACCGTCGCGATACTTATTGACGGCTTGCTCCCCTCCCAGCAGGGTTCCGTCGAAAATGCGAAGCAGTACGTTCAGCGTTCGGAGGAAGACGTAAGATACTATGAGGACATTATAAAGAAGACAGTAGGCTTTACCCAGGACCGTGGAGACGAGATCAGCGTAAAGGTAATGCCGTTCAGGGAGATGGCAACCGAAGGGCCGGCAGAAGAGGCCCCGAAGGAATATCTGCCGGTCATTCTCAGTGTCCTGAAATATCTCGTTCCTGTAATTGTGATGCTGCTGCTTTTCCTTTTCGTTGTCAAGCCGCTGCTCAAGACGCTTACCGCGGCCCCGCAGGGCAGGACCCAGACTGTTGTTACCGCCGCTATGGCCGAAGGGACGGCGGCGGACCAGGTGGGTTTCATGCAGCCGAAGGAAATCCCTCTTGAGCGTCAGGTCATCGACTGGGCGAACAAGAACCCCCAGCAGGCCGCGGACCTTGTAAAAGGATGGGTCGAGGAAAAATAAATGGCGCTCAACGGCTTTGAAAAAGCGGCAATATTCCTGAGCGCGGTGGGCGAGGAGACCGCCGCCCAGATATTGAAAAGTCTCGATCCCCAGGACATCGGTAAGATCACATCGGTAATGGCGCGCGAGAGAAGGAGCGACAGAAACAAGGTGGAAAGCGTTTTCAAAGAGACCATGGAAAAGGTGATAAGCGGCGATATCATGAAAGGCGGCGGAGAGGATTATGTTAAAAAGATACTGACCAAGGGGCTCGGAAATGAAAACGCCGAGAAGATACTCGAAATGGTCTCCAAGGAAAGTCCCCTGGATTCCCTGAAATGGGTCAATCCGAAGACCCTTTCAAGTTTTCTCGTTGTGGAACATCCGCAGACGATTGCCCTGATCCTCTGTCTCCTTGAGCCCGAGCAGGCGGCCGCGGTCATTGAGTCGCTTCCGGACAACGTAAGGGCCGACGTTTCCATGAGAGTGGCGACGACCGAAAGGATACCGGACCGCGCGCTGGAAGAAATCGAGGAGGTGCTGAAGATATCTCTGGACATGGGAAAGAGCAGTCACGGGAAGACCTTCCAGGGAACAAAGGTCCTGGCGGAGATATTGAACCATTGTGAAAGGAGCACCGAACAAAAGATACTTGAGAAAATAGACGGCCATAACACGGCAATGGCGGATTCGATAAGAGAGCTGATGCTCGTGTTCGACGACCTCGAAAAGGTCGATGACAGGGGCATACAGCTTATCCTGAAAGAGATCAGCACAGAAGACCTGACGCTTGCCCTGAAGACGGTATCCGATACCCTGAAGCAGAAGATATTCAAGAATATGTCGCAGAGGGCTGTCCAGATACTGAAAGAGGAAATGGAATCGAGGGGCCCGGTGAAGGTGTCCGATGTTGAAAAGGCACAGCAGAACATAGTGAAGATCGCGAGAAAATTGGATGAGGAGGGCAAGATAGCCATCGCGGGACGCGGGAAGGAGGAGTTTGTCTGACAGGAGGATCCTTAAACAGTGCGAAGCCGTGCTTTTTAATATGCCGGACCTCGATGAAGAGAGGTGCGTAAACAAGCTGGTCGATAAAGCGGAGGAGATACAGAGGCAGGCCTATGAGGAAGGTTTTGCCTCAGGTGAGAGGAGCGGGTACGAGGCGGGCGAGCTGAAGGCGATGGTCCTGGTGGACCGGCTTGAAAAGATAATTAAAGAAATAGCGGAGGTCAAGGAAAAGCTGGTCAGGTGCCTTGAGCCGCAGGTGGTCGGCCTCTCAATTGCGATAGCGAGAAAAGTAATAGTTGAAGAAGTGAACACACGGCCGGAAGTCATCGTAACAATGGTCAGGGAGGCCCTTAAGAAGCTGCAGAGAACGGGGACCATAACAATAAAACTGAATCCGGCGCTGCAAGAGCTGTTTACCGGAAACAGGCGGCAGTTGACGGACATACACCCTGATATCGTTTTTGACGTCAACTCGAATGTGCCTGTGACCGGTCCGCTCGTAATAAGCGATATAGAGGAAGTGGTCACCGATATCGAGTCTTTATTGTCGAACGTCGTGGAAGAGATGCAAAGCGCAAAGAGCACTGTAAGGGTTCCAGGGGCCGAGGGTTCAAGGGGGCAAGGGAAGCTCCCCTCGGACCCTGGAACCCTTGGACCCTGTATTGCGCAGGAATGAATATGACCGGAATTGATCTTAGTCCATATATAGAGGCGGTTGAAGACGCTGAGCCGCTCAAGGTGTACGGAAGGATAGTAGAGATAACCGGTCTCACTATCAAAGCGACCGGCATTGACGTCAGCATCGGCGAGGCGTGCAGGATATATTCCGATTGCGCCGTCCCGGTGGACGCGGAGGTCGTCGGGTTCAAGGAAGGGAAAATTATCCTTATGGCGACCGGAGAGGTGTCCGGCATAAGACACGGCAGCAGGGTGCTGCCTCTGGGTAAAAACATCTCCGTAAGGGTCGGCGATGCGCTTATAGGAAGGGTGATAGACGCGGCCGGAAACCCGATTGACGGAAAAGGGCCGATAGAGGGTGAAGATTATCCGCTTCTTGTATCTTCGATCAATCCGATGAATAAACAGACGATAGAAGAGCCGATAGATGTGGGCATCAGGGCCATCAACGGACTTCTTACGTGCGGAAAGGGACAAAGGGTAGGAATTATGGCGGGCTCCGGCGTGGGCAAGAGCGTTCTCCTCGGCATGATCGCCAAATATTCGGAGGCCCCCGTAAATGTAATAGCGCTGATCGGTGAAAGAAGCCGCGAGGTTAGGGAATTTATTGAAAGAAATCTCGGGGCTGAGGGATTAAAAAAATCAGTTGTCGTGGTCTCGACCTCGGACCAGACCCCGCTTGCGAAAGTGAGGGGCGCCTTCGCCGCCACCGCCATAGCGGATTATTTCAGGAGCAGGGGGAAGGACGTCCTGCTTCTCATGGACTCCCTGACTCGCGTTGCAATGGCCCAGAGGGAGATAGGGCTTGCTGTCGGAGAGCCGCCTACCACCAGGGGATATACGCCGTCGGTATTTGCGCTGCTGCCGAAGCTGCTTGAAAAAGTCGGCACCTCCGAAGGCGAGGGCAGCATCACGGGGCTGTATACGGTCCTTGTGGAAGGGGACGATATGCTGGACCCCGTCGCGGACATGTCGAGGTCGATACTTGACGGGCATTTTGTCCTTTCGAGAGAGCTTGCCATGGACAATCATTATCCCTGCATCGACATACTGCAGTCCATCAGCCGCGTAATGCCACATGTCATCGACAAGAGACACAGGGAATACGCCGGAAAATTTATGGAGATATTTTCAACTTACAGGAAATTCGAGGACATGATAAACCTCGGGGCTTACAAGCACGGTTCTAATTTCAAGGTCGACTATGCCATCAGGCTGATCGACAAACTGAAGAATTACCTGCGGCAGGACATGAACCTGCACATTGATTTCGCCGACAGCATACAGAGTTTATATTTTATTTTTGAAGAAATGGAGAAAGGCAATGAGTAAGAACAGGACCATCACGAAAATTCTGAAGTTAAAAGACAACAGGAAAACGGAGGCCGAGCTCGAAGTGAAAAAGGCCTCGGACAGGGCGGACGAGGAGAGGACGAAACTCCAGTCTCTTGAAGATGATTATCTCAAAACGATCAGATACTTCAGGGAGAAGCAGGAAGAGGGCGCCATGGACATAAACAACCTTATCTCCTGTTATGATTTCTTCTCCCGCATCAACGGTAAAATAACCGAACAGAAAAAAGTCCACACCCTATGCCAGGACGAGCTGGCCTGCAGGAAGGACGACCTTGTCATCGCCCACAAGGAGAAAAAGGTCTTTGAGATACTCAAGGACAAAGCCGTAAAAAAGGAGCACAGGGAAAGACTGGACGTGGAACAGAAGGAGAATGATTTTTTTGCGCTCTCAAGGAGGCCGAGATGAAAAAAGCATGCATTACATACCACCTTTTGAAAAAGGGGGGCAAGGGGGGATTTTTTAAAAAATCGGGCAGCATATTCTGTATGCTGGCATTGATGTTCGCATCCGTCTCAGCGCACGCGCTGGATGACGCGACGGTATCAATAGAAAAACAGAAGCTCGAACTTGCGAAAAAGGAAGAAGTCATCAGACAGGAAACAGAGAGACTCAAGACCCTGAAGAAGGAAGTCGAGGATGATATAGCAAAGTATACGGGCCTTCTCCAGCAGATAGAGAAGTCCCTCCAGCAGGTAGAGGAAACAGCGGGTAAGAGACTGAGACATGTGGCGAAGGCATATGAAGCCATGGCGCCGGAAGACGCGGCCGTAAGGCTTGTCGGCCTCGATAACGAAACAGCCGTCCAGGTCCTGCTGAAAATGGAGAGCAAAAAGGCGGGGCTCGTAATCGGCATGATGGATTCAAAAAAGGCGACGATGCTGACAAAGGAGTTAGCGAAGCTGAAACTGTAGCAGTTGCAGTACAATACCTCCTCCTTAACATCCTCCTCCTGAAAGGGGGGAGGATTTTTTTTGATCAACCCGGATTATTCACAAATATCGTACTCAGGGAGGCATGATTGAAAAATATCTTGAAAGCAATGAGATTATTTGTAAGGACTTTTCGCTCTTTAAGTTGTTGCTTTTACAGAGTGTGCTTTTTTACCGCGCGAAAATTCCGGATAAGGGATTGCAGCAAGATGTTTTTCAGTCATACCTCCCTGAGTTTATGAGTAATCAGGTTAAGGGACGCATTATGCGGATGGGATTGAAAAATAAATCGTAGTGCCCTTTCCCGGTTTTGAATTGCCCCGGATACTTCCGCCGTGCCATTCGACAATCTTCTTGCATATGGCCAGGCCGAGTCCCAGTCCCTCTTCCTGGGTAGCTCCACGCCTGAATGCAATAAAGATATTCCTGATATCGCTCGTCTCGATCCCCCTTCCATTGTCTTTAAACCTGAAGACCCACAGGCCGTCCCGGAGTTCCGCGGAGACGGATATGCTCAGTTGCACATCTTCACGCCGGAACTTGATCGAGTTGCCTAATAAATTCTGGATCAACTGAATGATCAGCACTTCTTTGCCCCTGACGGCGGGCATCGCGCTGATTCTGATATCTACAGAGGACTTTTTGATTTCGCTGTCCATATTTTCGATGGCCTTCCTGATTACCTTTTCCATATTCAGCGTCTCATACTCTTTTGAAACCGCCCCGATCTTGGCGAAGTCCCGGAGTTCTTCGATCAGGGCGATCATTCTTTCCGAGCTTTCTTTGATTATGCGCAGGAAATCGGTCCCTTTCTCGTCAATGGCGCCGGCGTATTTTTTATGCAAAAGACGGGCGAAATTAGTAATCGTTATGAGGGGGTTCTTCAGGTCATGGGCAAGGACGGCGGTGAATTGATCAAGGTCTTCATTTGATTTTCTGAGGTCTTCCATGAGCGCCGTAAGCCGCTGCTCGGTATGTTTTCGCTCAGTAATATTCCTTTGCACGTGCACGACCTGTACGACATTTCCGTCCTCATCTTTTATGGGCGAGGTGGAGACCTCTACATATATCTTCTCCCCCTGTTTGCCGTAATGCACATGCTCGACCGAGAAGTGTTCTCCCGTCTTCACCGTCTCCTTAAGCGGGCATACGTCATCCGGGGGCGAACAGACGTCGGTCCTGCGATGGGTTATCTCATAACAATGTTTATCTGTCACCCCGGATTCGTCCGGATAGCCGTATTTGTTCAGGAAGACGTTATTTACCGCCATGATCCTGAAATCCCGGACATCTATAAGCGAGATGGCGTCATTCATACTGTTAAGAATGGTATTTGTGAGCTCATAAGAACGCCTGAGCTCTCCTTCGGCCCGCTTACGATCAGTAATGTCCCGTACAATTCCTACCGCGCTCCATTCGCCGTTGAGCTTTAACGCCGATAGAGAAAGCTCCACCGGAAATTCCGTTCCGTCTTTTCTTTTTGCCTCGATTTCGTATACGTCCCCTACAAACCGGCCTTCTCCGGTCGACTGGAAGGCGGCAAAACCTTTTCTATATGTATCGATATGCCGCTCCGGCATGATAAAAGAGTGAAGGTCCCGGCCCTCGACTTCCTCGCTTGAATAGCCGAATATCCTTGTAGCCGCGTTATTCCAGAAGGAGACGTTTCCATCCTTATTGATCAGGATGACCGCGTCCAGGGCCGCCGAAGCGATCCCACGAAGCCGTATCTCGCTCTCACGCAGCGCCTCTTCGGTGCGTGAATACTCGGCCCCATAGCCGCGAATAAGCGCCAAAAGTATTACAGAAGTGACAACGATAAATAAGGACCCCTTATATGTTTGTAATTGTGTTATGCCCGCCGGATCTTTAACCATCCAGGCTATGACGGCATCGGAAAAAAGGATCCAGGCCCCTCCTATCGACATATATAATAGCGTGATTTTCAGAGGAGACAGTCTTCTTTTAAAACGCTGTTGTGAAGACAGTGTAGGGCAATTATTTCTTTGGTTCTTCGCTTGCATTTTGTTCTTCGAAACAGTCTCCCCCTTTTTCCTCTTACTTTAAGACTATCACTTATTCAGGGAATTTCAATCTGAAAGATTGTTTTATAAACATAAGTCGAACAGTATATGCTGTGCTTATGAACCGGCGGAAAAATCCTTATTGACGTTGTGGACCTGCGGAAATAAAAGAGGCCTGATTGCGCAAATAGTTGTTTATTCGGACGTCTTGGCCCAGTCGTGCTTCATGCGTTTTCTATGGTGAATGTATTTTTCCGCGGATAGGGCCGCGATGCAGCCGTTGGCCGCTGCAATGACGACCTGCCTTACTTCCACGCACGTTACATCACCTGCCGCGTATACTCCCTTAACCGACGTCTCCATCATCCTGTTCGTCTCTACACAGAGTTCACTGCTTGTCGAGACCGTCTGTCCCAGAAAATCCACGACAGGCTGATTGCCGTGGAGATATATGAAGACGCCGTCTGTTTGTATGACCTGTTCCTCGTCTGAATCGATGCTTCTGACTCGCAGCTTTTCGACCAGGCCGGCGCCTTCAATCGACAAGGCCCGGTATCCTGTCATCAGAGATAAATTCGGGCTTTCAGCAGCCGGATGCCCGTCGGAAATCCTGATTGTTTTCGAAGGTGAGACAAGAAGCACCCTTGAAGCGAAGTTCGCAATAGTCAGGGCCTCTTTCAGGGCCTCTTCATTGTCGCCTATTACGCAGACCGTCCGGTCTTTAAAGAATGCGGCATCGCAGACCGCGCAATAACTTACGCCCCTGCCGATAAACTCTTTCTCTCCGGAAATGCTTGCGGACCTTCCCATCGAGCCGGTCGCGATAATGACCGTTTTCCCGAAGTAGGTCTTGTCCAGCGCGTAGATTTCCTTGATCTCACTATCCGGTTTGACTCCTATGACTTTTGTTTCTACATACGAGGCCCCGAATTTTATCGCCTGTTCGCGGAAGATATCAAGCAGCTCTTTCCCCGTAAGAGGCTCGAATATGCCGGGGTAGTTTTCAATTTTACGCGAGTATGACAGCGCCCCTGCCGAGGGTGATTTATCGAGCACTACCGTTTTGAGTTTTGCGCGCGAGGCATATTGGGCCGCACTCAGGCCCGCCGGGCCTCCGCCGATAATTATAACGTCATAAAGGTCGTCAGTCATCCATGCTCCTGTATTTCATGAAGGTTATTTTACAGAAAAGGCTTCCCCATTTGTAAGTTTACCGGAAAACCCCGGCGGAAGGGAATTATCTGAAAAGATTATGGTGATAAAATTGAAAAAATATAAAATGTGCTATAATTTCATCAACCGAACAGCCCATGAAAAAGACAGCCGAGACAGGCAGTGTAATTTCCGAAACCCTCAGTAAGAGCGAGATATTTTCATCCCTTACGGAAGCGGAAATAAGGAAGATAAGTCCTCTTTTTGAGAACCTTACCTTCAGAAACAATGAGACAATTTTTTCCGAGGGAGACCCGTCCGACAGGTTTTATATCGTCGTCGAAGGGAACGTGAAGATTCTCAAGCATACGCTGATGGGCAAGGACATTATCCTTGAGATAATGTCGCCGGGCGATATCTTCGGAGGCGTCGCGGTCCTTGATAAAAAGCCCTATCCTGCCTCCGCCCAGGCCATGGAATCCACAACGGCCATGCGCATCAGCCGTCAAAACCTGCTGAAGATAATGGAAGAATATCCCATCCTGAAACTCGAAATTGTGCGATACTTCAGCGACAAACTGAGAGACGCTCATGAAATGCTGAAGAATATAGCTACGGAAAGGGTCGAAAAGAGGATCGCGTCACTGCTGCTCAAGCTTTCAGAAAAGGTGGGCGTCGATGACGACGGTTACAGGAAAATAGATTTCCCCCTTACCCGGCAGGAGATTGCCGAGATGGTGGGCACGACCGTGGAGACCTGCATAAGGACCATAAGCAAATTCCAGAAAAAAGGCATGGTAAAATCGTCAGACGGCAGGATATCTATCAAGGCCGCTTCCATGCAGAGATTTCTTGAGGAATAGAGGACCGCTCCGGTTTCCTCTCTTATCTTCTTTCTGCTGCGTATCGCCCTCATTTGCCGGCAGCGCCCTTTCCGCCTTGGATAACCCCCCCCGACGCTATGCCCTATGCCCTGTGCTCTATGCTCTATGCTCTATGCTCTTCGCCCTAAGGTTTCCACCATAAGATGCCGATAAGTATTTACAAATTGCGTTGATTCTGGAAAATGAACGAAATCCGGATCAGTTTAGGAGGTAGATGATGAAGTCAGGCGGCGATATATTAAATATTCAGTGGAAACTCGGGGTCATTCTTCTGACATTGGTGATGTGCGTTCTCGGTAACTTTGCCGTCCTGCAACTGTTGCATCTGAGTTCCACTGACGCCAGGATCGTTTCGGCCGTATTTATTGTCCTGTCCGTGTCAATCGCTTCCGTGGGGTATTACAGGATAAAGAAAGTAATAGTCGATGGACTGAAAAATACGCTGGACATAGCCAACCAGTTAAAAGAAGGAAGGCTGATCACTGAAATCAATGTGGCGACCGGGAATGAAATCGGCATATTACAGGGCGCCATGAAAGACATGGTAGAGAAAGTGGGCAGTGTCGTGGAACGGATAAGAGACGTTTCAGGCTCCATTGCGGGCACTGCGGAGGAGTTCTCGTCTACGACCTCCCAGATAAACTCGGGCACGGATGACCAGGCCAGGCAGATAGATCAGTCGGCCGCCGCCATAACTGAAGTTTCCCAGAGTATTATTGATGTCGCCAAAAACGCTTCACACGCGTCGGACGCGGCAAAAGAATCGGTCGATATCGCCGGCGAAGGGAAATCGGTTGTCGAGAAGACCGTCACCAGCATGATGAATATAGCGGGGACCATAGAGAAGTCCTCTCAGACCATAGAGAACCTCGGTGAAAGCAGCAAACAGATAGGGGACATCATAAACGTGATCAACGATATCGCCGGACAGACTAACCTCCTGGCGCTTAACGCGGCAATAGAGGCCGCGCGGGCGGGAGAACAGGGCAGGGGGTTTGCGGTCGTTGCCGATGAGGTGAGAAAGCTCGCGGAGAAGACGTCTAAAGCGACGGATGAAATTACGAAGATGATTAAGAAGATCCAGAATGAGACGGAAATGTCGGTCCAGGGAATGAACCAGAACAAGGAAGAGGTCGACGAAGGCGTCAAGCTCGCAAACCAGGCCATGGAGGCCCTTGAGAAGATCGTGCACGCCTCTGAAACCTGTCTTGACATGGTCCACTCAATAGCCTCAGCGACCGAAGAACAGTCCTCCGCAGTTGAAGAGGTGTCATCCAGCATGGAGAGTGTCTCCAACGTATTTCAGACCACGCGCGGATCATTGTCGCGGATTAACGACTCCACGAATGAGATTATGAGGCAGGCGGGAGACTTGAGTGAGCTTGTGTCGTGGTTCAAGACAGGTCCCCGGGAAGGCGCGGAAAAGAAAGCACGCAATAAAAGCAGGGCAGGTCGTCCCAAACCGGCAAAGGTTGCCGGCCCTTAAATAAATTATTTGAAGCTTTGGTCTTCCGAGGGGAATATTCCTTTTGTTACGTCGTCCCTGTAGGTCCTGATCGCCTTCATGGCCTCTTCTTTCATATTTATATATTGCTTGACGAATTTCGGCACAAATCTCTCGAACAATCCGATAACGTCATGCAGGACAAGGATCTGCCCGTCGCAGTGCGGACCAGCGCCGATGCCTATAGTGGGGATGGAAAGCTCCTCCGATATCTTCTTTCCAAGGCCTATCGGTATAGCTTCCAGCAATAATGAAAAGGCGCCGGAGTCTTCGACAATATGCGCTTCTTCAAGCAGCCTGTTAGCGGATTCCTCGGTCTTGCCCTGGACTTTGTATCCCCCCATGCGGTGGATGGACTGGGGCGTGAGACCTATATGCGCCATTACCGGTATGTCCGATTTGGTCATGGCCCTGATATGCCCCGCTATTTCAGCGCCGCCTTCCATCTTGACCGCGGCGGCGCCCGCCTCTTTTAAGAACCTGCCCGCGTTTTTAACGGCCTCGGCAATGCCTGTCTGATAGGACAGGAAAGGCATGTCTCCTATGACCATGGCGTTCTTCACGGCGCGGGTGACCATTTTTGTGTGGTATATCATTTCATCCATCGTTACGGGCAGCGTATTTTCCAGTCCCTGGACAACCATGCCGAGGGAATCGCCGACGAGAATGGAGTCAATGCCCGCCTCATCCGCTATGCGCGCGAAAGGATAATCATAAGCGGTGATCATCGTGATCTTTCCGCCTTCTTTCTTTTTCTTCAGAAAATCGTGGATTGTAACGGTCGGCATATATAAAAAAACCTTTGTTCAAAAGTAGCTCAACAATAGCTGAAGTTTACTTTACGACAATTGTTAAGCAACCCCTGAACTATCTTTGAGCAACTTTTGAACTGCTGTCTCCGAACAATTTTGAACTGTTTATTTAACGATCTCCACCAATTCCAGATCGAATATAAGCTCTTTTCCCGCAAGGGGATGATTGGCGTCCATCATAAAGCCCTTTTCGGTAACGGACAATACAGTGACCGCAACCGCTTTACCGTCGGACCTGTGCATCTTTACCGTGTCTCCGACTCTGGGATCAAAATCCGAGGGGGCGTTTTTTCTCTCAAATTCAAAAACCTTTTTCTCGTCGCGAAGCCCGTAAGCATTTTCCGGCGCGATTGAGATGGTCTTGTTTTCATCCTGTTTCATGCCGATGACCCCGTCTTCAAAACCCGGTATCATCTTCCCTTCACCGATTGTAAATTCCAGGGGGTAGATGTCCTTTGAGGTCTCGACCACATTGCCCCCGGCGTCTTTCAGCGTATAATGAACTTTGACCCTGTTTCCCTGTTTTGCCTGCACGTATTTCCTCCTTAAGAGAGCCGTCGGCGGTCCGGATGTGACACTGCCTGCTTTGCCGCGCTCACAATGAATTTTTAAGATGCATAATTATAACATTTTCAATAAGTCTTATAGATCATGAATGACTTATTTTGTTCCTTCTCACAAAAAAGACCGCGGCGCCGATGAGCATCATGAGCAGGCAGAGGACCTGCCCCATCGTCACCATACCGAAAAGGAACCCTATCTGGGCGTCGGGCTCGCGGAAGAATTCGATGAAGAACCTCACGAGTCCGTATCCGGCAAGATACAGGGAAAGCAGGAAGCCGTCGAAAGGGCTTTTCCTGCGGAGGCCCCAGAGAATGATAAAAAGAAGGACGCCTTCCAATAACGCTTCATAGAGTTGTGAAGCGTGTCTGAGCTGACGGGCCGCGTCAAGGGGAAAATACATGCCCCACGGCACTGTTGTCGCCCGTCCGTACAGCTCGCCGTTGATGAAGTTGCCGAGCCTGCCGAAGGTATACCCCAAAGGAATGGACGGAATGAGAAATTCGCTGAACTGCCAGATATTAATTTTATATTTGCGGCAAAATAAGGCGCCGGCAATGACGACCCCGATCAGTCCGCCGTGATACGACATCCCGGCAAGTCCCGTGATATGGAACCCGCCCCTGAGACTGAAAGGCATGATGATTTCCAGCGGATAAGCCGCGTAATAACTGAAATTATAAAACAGCACATATCCCAGCCTCGCTCCCAGCAAAAGACCGATGACGGCCCACATGAGATAATTCTCCACATCGTTTTTCGAGTAGGGGAAGTCTTCGCGCTTCAACCTGTATACGGAAAGGAGGTAGACGGTTGCGAACGCGACGATATACATCAGCCCGTAATAGCGGAGCTGGAAGTCCCCTATCTGGAAAATATACGGCTTCATATGCCCGGGCAGATGCTGCCAGTTATGTATCAGATTGTTCATTTCACCGGTGTCGGGTCATTAATTTCAGACTGTTGCTTATATACTAATATTGTCATTTGTAAAGCCTCATAGCCCAGGGCCTCAGGGTGACAAGCTTGTCATGGTGAGCATGTCGAACCATGGATTCCCGCTTACTGACTGCGGGAATGACAAACAATATGGCTTTATTAATGCATATCTTAGTATATTCTGCTTAACGTAGTATAATGCTTCCCCTGGTGATCGGCAACCTCAGGTCAAAGACCGGATTGCCTGCCGCGCAGGTCATTTCTCTTTCAGATGCAAGATCGTCTCATCACTGCAGTCGGCAATTACCGACTGCTCCGAGGGGGGCAGGGACTTTATTTCGTAAACCCTTATAGGCTTCTCCTTGCCCTTGACGACCACGTTCCCGACGCCCCTGACAGAGACATGGCCGATCCTGCTTGTCTTTACAAGCTCTATGATTTTTCTGAAGGGCAACTCTGTTATTAAAATATTCGTGTTGAATTTCCGCGTCAGCGATTCGACCCTCGCCCCGATATTCACGTGATCGCCGATAACGGTGTAATCCATCTTCTTTCCCTCCGCGCCTATGTTCCCCACGATGACCTCTCCCGTATTCAACCCTATCCCGATCGAAAGAGGTGTCTTGCCTTCGGAGAGCCACTTCCGTCTGAGCTCTTCGAGGCGGCTGATCATGTGAAGCGAGCAGCGCACGGCAAGCTCCGCGTGGTTTTCCTGCCTCAGCGGCGCGCCCCAGAAGGCCACGATCGCGTCGCCGATAAATTTGTCCAGGGTGCCTTCCCATCTGAAAATGACGTCCGTCATCGCCCCGAGATATTCATTGAGCATCGCGACGACCTCCTCGGGCTCGTGTTTTTCGGAAAACGCCGTGAACCCGCTTATGTCCGAAAACAGCACGGTTATCTCCCTGCGCTCGCCGCCGAGCTTCGCCAAACCGGGGTCACGGATCAGCTCATTCACCACCCTCTCGGTGACATAACTTGAAAACATCTTCCTGATCTCTTTCGCCTTCTTCTCCTCTATGAAATACCCGTAACTGATGACGAAGGTCCCGGCGCTCAATACCGTCAGGAGGGGATAAATCATATTAACGCGCGTGTTGAAAAAAATAAAGACATACACGTTGGCGACTACGATCAGCCCGGTCAGAAAAATATAGTAAAGAAAAGCGTAAAGGGCCCTCTTCCTGGGGGCAATGAAAAATGCCGCCGCGCCTGCAAACAATACGGACAGGAGATCGATGAGCAGAGGGGCCTTCCTGATGGGATTGCCGTTAATTATATTTGAGATGACCGTGGCGTTCTTTTCAACGCCGGGCATATTTGCCGAAAAAGGCGTGACCTTTAAATCATAGGTCGAAATCGCCGACGTCCCGACTAATACGATTTTGTTCCTGAATATATCTTCGGCAACGCGGTCCCGAAGGACGTCTGCCGCCGATTTGTGAACGATGCTTCCTTCTTTGCCGATATAATTTATATGAAGCCTGCCGAAGTCGTCCGACGGTATTAATGTCCCTCCCAGATCGACCCCGGCCCCGCCGATAATGCTTACCTTGTCAGGGGCGATTCCCTGCGCCAGCGCAGCCGTCTTCAGGGCCAGAGAGAAAATATATTCATCGCCGTATTTGATGTAGAGGTTTTCCCACCTCAGTTTTCCGTCCCGGTCCGCAAGTGAATAGACATGACCGAAGGTCGCCGCACCTGCTATCGGCCCTGGAGGCAGAAGCGCCCGTCCGGCCTCAAGCGCCCTGACCCGTTTAAGCTCCTTAATGCCGGCGACCGCGTTTTCAAATACGATATTGTCCACTTCGCCTTTGAAAGCCTTGCCTCCTTCCACGTCAAAACCCAGGGCGACAACCAGTCTGTCTTTATGTTTGCTCATGGCTTCCGCAAGGGCGCGGTCGGACTCGGGAGATTCAGGCTCGGGATAGAAGATATCGATCCCCACCACTTTCGGCTGTCCTTCAAATATCTTATTAATCAGCTCCGCCTGAAGCCCTCTGTTCCAGGGCCATCTGCCGAATTCCTGAAGGCTCTTTTCGTCGATCATGACGGTGAGAATGTCTTCAGGTATGGAAGGCCGTATAAGAATATTTCTTGTCTTAAACCTGTAGTCAACCAGAAGGGTCTCAATGTAGTCGTCTATGATCGGGGGGCTTTTGGCGGCAAGGACGATGAAGACAAGTGTGATAAGCAGGGGTACGATTAAGGCGGCTTTACCTGCAAGTTTAATCATGAGCCGATGCCCCGATAAAACAGGAAACAGGGCAGACAAGCCGCCTGCCCTGTCTTTACGCTGCTGATGCTATATCTCTTTAATCCGTGCAAGGGGACGGCGCCACCGAGCTGCCGGTAGAGTCTACGCTGCCTCCTGAAAGATTACAGATGTCATCATAATAGCACTGGTCGTCATCCCCAAGAGCAGGCGGCGCATAGTCCCACTGGTTGTTCCTGGCGTCTATGGTATTGGCGGTATCGTTTTCCAGATTTGCCTGCCAGCCCTGGTTATTGCAGCTCAGTACGTTGTTGTTGATTACGGGATTGGCGGTGTTTTCTATGCTGATACCGGTATCGTTATTGGTAATCGTGTTGCCTGTTATCGCAGGGGTAGCATTACTCCTGATTGTGATGCCTATAATACCATCATTGTCGGTTATGGTATTGCCGGATATATTCGGGCTGCCGCCGCTGATGCGTATCCCGGCGTTATAACATTCGCTCTCGTCCATGTTCCGTATGGTATTATTGGTTACCGTTGAATCGTTGCTGATCCATATTCCCAAACAGCCGCCGTCAATCAGGTTGTTGTCGATTGTCATGACATGCTCGTCGTCGTTTATGGCCGGGCTGCTGTTTGTTATCCCGCAACCCTCTACGGAGGCCCCTTCCGCGCCGACAATTGCGCCTTGCCACTCAAGCCAGTCATTTTCAATTACTGTTGAATGATTTGCCCCCTGGCAGTAGAGCCTTGTCCCGGTATTAAGCTGAAGGGGGAAGGATTCATGACCGTTCATCTCAGTTCCGTCATGGTAATATCCCTCAGCCACACAGACCGTCTCATTGCCCTCTGTCTGTGTGAGAGCATAGGTGATCGATTGACAGGGAAAGCCCGGGTTTGCGCAGTTGTTTTCTCCATCGCTGCCGGCATTTTCGTCAACGTAAAGACCGCACGTCATCGTTGGGGCGCAGGCGTCGGTTGTGGTAAAAAGAAAACTCCTGCCTCCAAGCGTGTAGACGCTGCCGTATGGGTCAGTGATGCTCTGATAATTGACGCCGTCGCCTTTGCTTATTCCCGAGCCGAAATCGCCGCAATTTGAGCAATCAAAGTCATCGTAATCCATCTGTATCCTTCCGTCCTGGTAAAGAATTACCTCAAAGTTGTTGTAATTATCACTGTCTTCGTCATTATAAGTCTCCGTCTCCCATTCAATTACAATCCTTTCGGGCGACGTCTTGTGCTGCACCCTGTATCCAAATCCATAAGAATCTGAACTCAAATCAAGGTTCCACGCCGCTATCACAGGGCCTTGACCGCTGCCTGTGGCAAGGTCGTATTCATAGTCATTGTTTACGATTGAATATTCGTATGTAAACCAGATATTGCCGTTTGTATCAACTGTTATCTTGTCGTAAGAACCGCCGTAAAATGGAAACGACCATGAAATGCCGTGCTCGGAGAAGTCATATTCGGAATATTCATCATCGCCTGACTGCTCCAGTTCAGCTTCATCATCGGCGACCCCGTCCCAGGAATACGAAATCTCCTCAAACGTACATTCCTCCGACTCTGAGGCAACGGCTACCATATTTACGGAGACGGTCCTGCTGCTGCCGTCGAGGTCTTCATATGATTCCCCTCTGTAAAGCAGCGTATTGTCGTCGTCATACGCAGATACCTGAAAAAGCCTCCGGAGGCCGTTAGGGACGTCAAATGACTCCTCTATGTCGCCCTGCCATGATGTAACATCCCGCGTCATCGTCGTCATGTCGGAAGCGCTGACGGCGAAAGAGATTTTCGTTACGCCCGAAGGTATCGCGGCGAACGCTTCATCGGATTTTATCAGTCCTTCGAATAATATTTTAGCCTGCGCGAAAAAAGTGTTCTTTTCAATCGTCATTCTCGCGGTCGTTCCGCCGGCGTCGACTTTCAGCGTCACGAGAGATGTGCCGCCGCCCGACTTGCCGCCCCCGCCGTTGCTGCAGGCAAAGAGGCTTATTATCGCTGTGATGAAAGCAGTTGTTATCAATAATCTTTTCATGCCTATCCTCCGTATTTATGGAAATACCACCCTGACGTTTACCGGTGATGATGTTGATGTTGATGCCGCAGTCTCCGGCGCAGGCGGCTGCTGATTTATCGGGGGAAGGCCCGCCGGAGACCCGGCCGATAAGTCAGGAGTGTAAAGCAGGCCGGTCTCTGTGACAACAGGGTCGATAACGGTAATCTCCTGATATCCCATGTCCGTCTGCCCGGAAAGCCGCACGATAAGCTCCAGCGGGGCGGGCTCCGGTTCTGTCGGGGCCTCTCCCTCCCATACTGTAGTCATCCAGTGAGGCTCGAGAATTATTTTTTTGGGTATATTTGAGTCTATATTTTTTATCTCGACACTGCCTTCCTCGCTGATAATCGTCGTTCGCCGCCGCCCCGCCACTACGCCGTTTTCAAAAAGTATTACCGTCCCCCTTGCCCCTGCCAGCGCAGTGGGTGTGTGGACTTCAAAGTTTGTATTGCCTACAATCGCCTTCATCTTGCCGTCGATGAGATTAAATACCGACGCGCCCCTTTGTCCTTCGTTGTAGACATACTCCTTTACGACCAGTCTCGATTTCTCGCCGAGCGTAAGCACGCTGTCGTCTCTAAAAAGCATCTTGGCCCTCGAGGCCTCAAGGGTCGTGACCGTGTCGATGGAAAATATGCCGTCTTTCACCTTTGCGTCAAACTCCTGTTTCTCCCTTGCGATGATCGCCCTGTTTTTTACCGCGACCACTGCGCCGACATCGCTGCCGGCAGACGCCGCTCCGGAAAAAAACATGACAAGCATCATTAAAACCAGCGCTGCCTTCCATCCTGTTCCCATTGTGCATCCTCCGTTTATTTTTATTTAAAATCTGACATTCAGAAATAAGCTGGTCACCCGGCGCTTGTAAGCAAACGCCTCAGTATTTGAATCGTCCTTAATATAATGCTGCGCCGCCGTCACGCTGTATCTCTCCATGAATATTTTTGAGGCGGAGACGGAGGCAGTGTATATCCTGTCTTTCCGGTCGTCACCCGTTGCGCTTGCGGAGTCTTTATACTTCTTGCTGTAGTATTCTCCGTTAAGGCCCGCATATACGGCCGCGGGAAAACGGAACCTTAATTCCGTAAACACCCTGTTGCCCCTGTAATCCCATAATGTCGTTGCCGTGCGGTCTTCGTTATAGAAGTAACCCGCCTTCGCGGAGATAAAATCATTGAGGGGGACATTCTGTGTTATGCCGACACTATTATCTCTTCCCGTCCTGTCGGAGTTGTCCGTAAAAAAGTCGGAATTCATAAAGTGGGTGCGCTTATATCCGTATTCAATCTCGGTCGAAAGACCCGTGCCTTCGGAAACTACAAGGGAAGGCGACACTGAAAGCGCATACTCATAGTCATTATTGTCTACGTACGCGTATTCCGCGGAAGAGGACCCATTGAGGGTCAGCGCTGGCGATATCCTGTAGGAGCCTTTCAGTTCGAGGATGTGATGGGTCACGTTAAATTCATTCAGCCTGTTGTGCAGGCTCTGATAAAAACTGTACCCGGCCACGGCGTCCGCTTTCTGATTTTTGAAAATATCATATTTGCCTTTGACGTAAAATACCGTTCTCCAGTCCGACTTCCTCGATATGTTGGCCGATAACTCGCCGTTTTCGGGGCCCAGGACCACATTGCTGTCATACTGTTCGCCGAGCGAGATCCCCAGCGCCCATTTCCTTGGGACGCCCGTCTTTTCAGCGGCACGGAGGTATTTCTCCGCTTTTTCCGAATACTCCGTGTCCGGGGCATATTTTATTGCGTTCTCAAAATAATCCTCAGCCGCGTCATATTCGCCCCTGTTGAAATAATGGATGCCGAGTTCAAGATTCGTCCTCGCCTCATGAGGGTCGTATGAAAGCGCCTCCAACAGGACGGTCTCGGCCCTTTTGTCGTTTAAACGGCTGAGGGCTATGCCGAGATAAAGAGTCGCCACGCGGTCCCCCGGCTTCTCTTTAAGCGCCGACCTGAACTCAGCTTCTGCGTCGGAATAGCCGCCTTTTTCAAGGCCCAATACTCCCTTTGCAACGTGTTTCTGATATCCTGCTTCATCTGCATACGCTATAGCGGAAAACAACAATATACCTACTGCGAACAGAACAACGCTTCTTTTCATGTCAGCTCCCTTGGGTTTGTTATTTGCGAGGGTCTATTATAATATTTGATCAATCTGTCTGTAAAGGTAAAATTACCGAAAATGCTCCCTCTTTAACAGGCTTTCTCGCCCGCGCCGGACGCACAAAATAAAAGGACACATCCCTGCGGATGTGTCCTTTTTTTGTGCCCGCTTTTCAGCTTTGACTTATGTTATCTCTTCAGGTTGACAAGCTCTGCCATAAGCTCGTCCGATGTCGAGACTATTCTTGAATTGGCCTGAAAGCCCCTCTGGGAGATGATCATTTTTACAAACTCTTCGGCGAGGTCCACGTTGCTGAGCTCAAGTGTGTTGGACAACACCTGCCCTGTTCCGGACGTCCCGGGAGTGCTTATGATCGGCTGCCCTGAATCCGTAGATTCGGCATAAATATTCTTGCCCATCTTGGTAAGCGCCGTAGGCGAGACGAATTTGGCCAAAGCGATCTGTCCCACGGAACGGGTCTGACCGTTGGTAAAGATACCTGTTATGGTGCCGTCCTGGTCGATGGTTATGCTTCTTAAAGACCCTGAAGAATATCCGTCCTGGTTCTGAAATGAGGTCGAGGAATCGACCGCGAACTGGGAAGTGCTGTCTGCCCCCGTGCCGCTGTTCGTCGTAATGGAATCACCGAAATCAAAGGCCACTGACTGGCTGGCCCCGGCCCCGCCGGAGAAATTAAAGCCGGAAAATGTAAAATCGGTCCCGCTCGGGGAATCGTTATACGCCGCCATATCGGTCTCCTGGTCAAGAAGACCGTTATTGTTGAATACAAGCGTGCCTGCCGCCTGTATCTCGGTACTTCCGGATGCCGTGTCCGACGCCCCGACCACGGCAAACCACTGCCATGTATTTCCAGCCACGGCGTCTTCAGCGTCTTTTCTGAAGTAGACATTGATCACATGGCCGTTGCCTAATGTATCGTAAATGGTAACGGAGCTCGAAAAATTGGATGTGTTGTCAGGGTCCGTTTCATCGAAATCGGAAGACAGTATCTGTTCTCTTGAATCGAGATTGGCGGAAATATCAACTTCGGTGGTGGCATTAGGGGCGCTGTTCAAAGTGGACAGGTTGATGTCTCCCAGACCGCTTGACGTTGTTCCATTTGCCGAGAACAGATAACCCTGAAGGCGCATTTCACTCGGGTTGACGACATACCCCTCCTTGTCCAGTGTGAACTGTCCCGCCCTCGTATAGAAGGTCCCGCTCGAATCGCTTACGATAAACAGGCCGTCGCCGTCAACGGCCATGTCCAGGACGTTTGTCGAGTTTTCAAATGAGCCTTGTGTAAACATCGGAGTTACCGCGCTTACTTCAACTCCTCTTCCTATCTGCGAAGTCCCCAGCCGCTGGCTCAGGATATCGCCGAAGGACGCCCTGCTTGATTTGAAGCCCGTGGTGTTCATGTTGGCGACATTGTCACCGATAACGGACAGGGCCACGCCGTTTGCGTTCATTCCGCTTACTGCACTGAATAGAGAAGTCAGCATATTGTTTTTCCTCCTTGCTTGGCTGTTGTTATTTTCATTGTATCGACACTATATCACTGAGATAAATGTTCCTGTCGCCGTCCAGGACGAGATACGTGGAGCCGTTTTCGAAAACAACGCCCGTGACGGTCCCCGTAGAATTCGTCAGGGCCTCCATACTGCCCGCTGAATCCGTCGCTTCAATCTCATACGTGTAAGTCCCTTGCGGCATTTGATTTCCCGCATCGTCCCTGCCGTCCCATACTATGCTGTTGTCTCCTGCGACTTGCGAGCCCTCATTTTTCGTGGCGATGAGTTTTCCCGCTCCGTCGTATATCAGGACCTTTACTGATGAAGCGTCTTTGGGGAGCTCATAACTGATGTTTGCCTTGTCGCTCAGATACGTCGAATTGCCCGAGACGGTTACCGACCTCCCGATCAGATCGGCGACCGACGCGTTTTGCATGGATTGCTGAAACGCGAGGACGTCATTTAGCGTGCCGTCGATATTGGTGAGAGATTCCAGGGTGCTGAACTGGGTCAGTTGAGACGTAAATTGCATGCTGTCCATAGGACTTAACGGGTCCTGATAACTTAACTGCTTCAGCAGGAGCATCATAAAATCCTCCTTGCCCAGCGTCTTCTCCGACACCAACTGGGGACTGCTGCCGGTACCGG
Organism: Nitrospirota bacterium; assembly: GCA_016234115.1. Classification (GTDB taxonomy): domain Bacteria; phylum Nitrospirota; class Thermodesulfovibrionia; order UBA6902; family UBA6902; genus SURF-23. Next base: position 9,651 of record JACRHD010000060.1, on the reverse strand, counting down.
TTACACCTGCTACTTCCATACATTCTCCTTTCCGCGATCACGGCCGGGTCCTTCAGCCCGGTGATCATGCGAACACATTTACGAGACCTCTCTTGCCGCTGTTTATTTCCTCTGTCCGGATAATCTCTTTTTCCCGATAACCGTCGCCGCCCTGAGCAAAAACAGGTCTTTCATGGTCCCGGCGCTCTTTCAGGGCCACTGAAAAGCCGCCGATGGTTACACCCTCTTTTGCAAGAGAATCCATGATGGACTGAATATTGTTTTCTATGAATTCCCTTGTCTGCCTCTCGGAGGTGTTGATCTGGACGTTCAGCGCGCCTTTTTCCATGCTCAGGCTGATGTCGAGTTTTCCGAGGATGTCATGCTCAACGGATACGGCGAGTCGGTTGTTCCCTTTTAAGACATAAACGACGTTGTCCAGGACCTGAGTAAAGCCGGCAGGTCTCGCCGTCTGTCCTGGTATCGGTCCGTCTGCCGCCTTCCCGCTTTGCAGGCAAACGTTTTGCTGGCTTACCTGATTTCCGCTGTCGGAAGTCGTTTCCACCTTCAGATTTTGTTCAGGACCTTGCTGCGTGGTCTGCCGCCCTTCGGCATCGGAGCTTTTCTTCGCCGCTTCAATATTCCCTTCCGGCGGGAGGACCGCTTTAAACTGATTCATATGCTTATCAGTTTGCCCCGGGGTGTCTGTATTGCCCGCGTCCGCCCCCTCTGTTTCATCATCTGTGTTTTGCGTTAAGGCTGTCATGAAACTGTCTTCATCCGCCGCGCGATCAACCTGCCTGTTGTCGGCCGTCTGACCGGGCTGGGGACCATCTTTATCTGATTCTTCAGAGGTAGTTAACAGCTCATATAATAACGCCCCTGTTTTTAATCCGTTTTCTGCGGGCAGCTTGGCAGCGGGCAAGTCCTTTTCACCTGACAGGTTATCAAACGGGTTAATATTATTCGCCGTCTGAGAGGCATTTGACAGCTCATATAACAACGCCCTTGTTTTCAGTCCGTCTTCTGAGGGCAGTTCCGGGGCAGGGGGGGCCACAGGCGCGGCGGATGATTCTTCCAACATTTCGCAGTTTTCAGCTTCGGCGAACAGGTCATCCGGCAGGTCTTCAATATCAGCCTCATCAGCCTCCGCAATGGCATTTAACATCTTGAACAATAATTCCCCCATCTTCAATTCATCTTCATGAGTCGGACCTGATTTCATCGGGGACCCGGCGCCGGAATCAGGCACTTCCGTATCTTCACCGTCTTCATTTTCGCTTACCATACAATGGGATACACTCGGAGGGCCCTCTGAATTGCCCGCCGTCTCTTCTGAGGCCTCATTGACTGTTTTTTGATTAATCGGCGGGCCGGTTTCGTCAACGGGGTTTTCCGGGACTTTACTATCGCCGGTATTATTTATTTCCCGGTCCAGGAGAGACGTGAATTCGGACCTGACCGGCGGCACACCTTCCGTACGGTCAGGAAGAGGGGGGTCATTAACCGGCTGGACGGAATTTATTCCGGGGATGCATGCCGTCGGTATTTCCATGCTGTCCTGAAAAGCAATCGGTATGCCAGTTGTCGTCAGGCTGAAACGTGTTTGATTTCTTTGAGATTATCGATGATCGCATGCTTCGGGGAGAATTTTCTGAAGAAAATATTTCATGTCAGGGAAAGTTTTTCCCGTCGGCCCGCATACATAAAAAAAGGGGGGGCATGTTTATGTGATGATGACATCCGGTCCGGCATTGGCATGAGGGGCCGTGTTGGTTATTGTTAATATCATCTCGTCCGGAAATGACGCTGCTTCTCCGTCGAACGCTTCAAGCGACAGGGTATGGTCCCCTATGCCGAGAGAGAGTGCGCCTAAATTCAAAGGGCAATCAAATGCGCCGGTCGTCTCGTTAAGGACGGCAGGGCTCCACTCCGGCTGCGGGACCCCGTCTATTGTCCAGAGGCATGTCAGCGTCGAAGCGTCATCAGCATCCGTATTGCGCAAATAGTTAGATATGTTTTGGCAGAGTAGACTTCATGCTCTCTTAAATAAACGGGAAATAGCCATTGATATTTAGATACACATATTCTAATATATGAATATGAGAGATGTGGCGGATCGTATCGATATCCTCAGATTAATAGCCCACCCTGCAAGAATTGCTATTCTCGGGGAGCTGACAAAAGGGGTGAAATGCGTCAGCGATCTTGAAGAATTTCTCGAACTGAGACAATCCAATATCTCTCAGCATCTATCGGCGTTAAGACTTGCAGGGCTTATTGATTACTTTGTAGACGGGAGATTGCGCTGCTATTTTCTGAGAAATGCGATGGTGCCTGATTTGCTTGAAATCCTGAAGAAAGATTATCCCCTGGAATTACCGGCGCCCGAATGTTGCCCTGTAACAAAGAAGGGAAAGTATCCCGGAGAGAGGAGGAAATGATGTCAAAAAGAATTACGTTGTTTCTGAATACCTCTCCATACAGTTATGAAAATACGTACACTGCCATGAAGCTTGCCGGGGCCGCCCTTGATAAAGGGCTCGAAACTCACCTTGTCGCCTCGGCGGACGGCGTATATAACTTTCTTAAAGGACAGAAAGGAAAAGGACTGCCTCATGCATCAGACGGTTTCAGGGCCCTCATGGACAAGGGACTGAAAGTCGACCTCTGAGGAGGCTGCGTGAACTTCCGCTGTATCGCGGGAGAAAATTATATTGAAGGCGCCGGGAAGGGCGCCCTGAAGGGCCTGTTTACGTTAATGAAAGAGTCGGATATTTTTATTAATCTCGGGATGTAGTTATGGATAATCTTCTCGTCATCTTAAGAAAATCGCCCTACGGCACAGTCGAGGCGGCAGAAGCGGTGCGGCATGCAGGAGGCGCTTCGAGCGCGGACTATAAGGCTACATTATTTTTAATAGACAGCGGCGTCTTGACGGCAAAGAAAAATCAGGAGGCCGGCGATACAGGCTTCACGGGTCTTGGTGAAAGTCTTGAGCTTCTGTCAGGGGAAATGGAGATCTATGCCGATAAAGCTTCCCTGAGAGAATACAAGCTCAACGAAGACGACCTCGTCGAGGGCGTCAGGATCGATGACGGCCCGGTTTTGAAACAGGCATTAAGGGAAGCGCAGGCGGTAATGATTTTCTAAAGAAAATGATTGCACAGATTTTAAAAGACGATTACACAGCTAACAGGAGGTAAGCATGTTGTTCCTTATCTCAAGCTCGCCGGACACAAAGGAATTTAAGACGGCCTACAAGCTGGCAAAAGATATGAACGCCGACATTTGCCTGATGCAAAATGCGGTTTATGCGTCGAGAGACCTGAATGACGGCAGCCTGTACCTGCTTGGCGATGAACTTCAGATGAGAGGCATTGATAAAAATGAGATATCAGGCAAGCCGATCGATTACCATGAGCTTATTGATTTAATGACAAACAGCGATAAGGTAGTCGGAATATTCTAATCCGTGCAAATCAGTTTTAATGGGGGTAAAACATGACACTGTCCGAATACCTGTATGAAAATATTTATAAAAAAAACTTCGGTAAGACGTGGTCCAAGCTTAGAGGCGGAGTATTATTGGCGTTTCTGAACATATTGCTGTTTTTATTCATTATGCCGATAGGCGGAGTTTATCCTGCCATGGCAGACTGGGGTATATGGACGTACAGGCTCCTCGGACTGAATATACAGCCGCCGTGGGGTTCGCTGGAATTGCCCCATAAAAGCATAATCAGTGTCCTGAATTTCGGCCTGATCCTGGGATTTCTTTCGGCAGCGCTGTTGACCAGACAATTCAAGATCAGAAAAGATACTGCCGCAGGCTATCTCCAGGGGTTTATCGGAGGGGCGCTGATGGGCATCGGCAGCTTTATGGTCGGCGCCTGCATTATCGGAGGGTTTTATTCGGCGATTATGTCCCTGTCTCTGAGCGGATTCTATATGATGGGGGGACTGATCATCGGCGGATATTTCGGCGGCAGGGTATTGATGTGGCAGGGCCGGAAAAAGGCCCGGAAATTAGTAGCTGAATTAAAGATACTGCCCAAGACGTCCGTCGGCGTAGAGAAAGAATACAAATCCCGGCAGCCAATGATAGGGACTTTTATGTTGATTGTCCTGTTTGCCGCGGCATCAATCTATTTTCTGATGGGGAAGAACCTCTTCGGAGGGATAATCCTTTTCGGCGCGGCCTTTGGTCTTGTCATTCAGCGGTCCGCTTTTTGTCTCTGCGGCGCCTTCAGGGAAATATTTACTACAAAGAAAAATGAGACCATGCGTTCTCTCATGATAAGTCTCGCTATCGGGGTAGTCGGATTTACGATTATTAAGGCAAACGGGTTCAGGTCCGCAGAGATGTTCGTACTGCCCCTGGGATGGCACAGTATAATCGGGGGGGCGATATTCGGTTTCGGCATGGTGATAACAGGCGGCTGAGCAGTCGGGATAATCGGCAGGTCTGCCGAGGGATATATCAGGCACTGGTTTGCAGTATTGGGCGCAATGCTCGTTGCCGGCTTATGGGTGCCGATTTACGGCGCTCAGGTCGGGACAGGCGGGCTTTACGGACCGTCTGTATTTTTACCCGACAAATTCGGGTGGGGCGGCGCCCTGATCATTACACTGTCGGCGCTTACAGCCTTTTATTTCTTTGTGGCCTGGATTGAATTCAGAAAGAAAAAAGTCGGAAAAAAGTAAGAAAGGAGGGTAACAAATGGCTGAGCATTTTGAAGTAGATATAAGAAACACGATGTGACCTTATCCGAAATATGTAATTCCACAAGTTTTGGAAAAACTTGCAAATTCGGAGAAGGGCACCGTAGTAGACGTGCTTGTGGACTGTCCGTCCGCAATAGATGAGATTCCGGGGATTTTAAGCGGGGAAGGATACACGGTAAATACGACCCAGGTCGCGGACGGAGAATACAGAATAAGGGCGGAAAAGTAAAGGTGAACCGTGTCCGGCAACCGTGGACTGACACGGACAACGGACACTATTAACGGAAAGGTCAAGGGTGCAAACATGAAATCACATTATCAGGTCCTCATCATTGGGGGAGGGAATGCGGGACTCTCGGTCGCGGCGCAGTTGTTACGCAGAAATGCGTCTCTTAATGTCGCAATCGTCGAGCCTTCGGATAAACATTACTACCAGCCGGGCTGGACACTCGTGGGCGGGGGGGTCTTCGACATCAACAGCACCGTCCGGGACGAGGCCGATTACATTCCTTCAGGGGTGAAATGGTTAAAAGACGGCGCTGATAAATTCGACCCCGATAACAATATGATTATGACCAAATCAGGCGACTCGATCACTTATGATTTCCTGGTCGTCTGCTGCGGGGCGCAGCTTAAATGGAACGCCGTGAAGGGCCTGCCCGAGGCGCTGGGGAAAAACGGGGTCTGCTCGATATATCGCTTCGATACGGCGCCCTACACTTACGAATGCATTAAGAACTTTCAGGGCGGCAAGGCCGTATTTACTCAGCCGGGGGGGTTCAATAAATGCGGCGGCGCCCCGCAAAAAATAATGTATCTCGCGGCGGACAATTTCAGAAGAAGGGGCATACTGGACAAAGCGGATATTTCTTTCTTCACCGGGAAGCCGGGGATGCTGCGAGTGAAGGAGATCAATGAATTACTGTTGAAAGTAGTCAAGCGGTATGGCATCAAAGTGACCTACATGTCCACATTAGTTGAAATAAGGGGTGACGCCAAAGAAGCTGTCTTCGAAGTGACTAAAGGCGAAAGCAAAGAGCGGGTCACGGCCCAATATGATATGCTGCACGTATCGCCGATGGCGGCGGCCCCGGATTTTATCAAGAACAGCCCGCTTGCGGTCAAAGACGATCCCTTCGGATGGATCGACGTCGATAAAGCGACCCTTCAGCACAACCGGTATAAAAATATCTTCAGTCTGGGAGATGTCGCAAATACGGGTGATACGAAAACAGGGGCGGCAGTACATAAGCAGACCCCGGTCCTGGTCGACAATCTGCTGTCCGCCATCGACAAGAAATCTTTACCTGATAAGTATAACGGCTACACCTCATGCCCGCTTATCACAGGATACGGCAAACTCGTCCTGGCCGAATTCGACCATGACAATAAACTGCTGCCCACCTTCCCGTTGGACCCGGCCAAGGAGCGTTACAGTATGTGGCTGCTGATAAAGTATGTCATGCCCTGGCTTTACTGGAACAGAATTTTAAAGGGAAAGTACTGAAATAGAACCCGTATGGATTTATCTTTCCTGATTACTCTTGTTGCATTAGGTCTCGGCGGCGGTTTTCTTTCCGGCCTTCTCGGACTTGGCGGGGCCATCTTCATGATCCCCCTGCTCCTGTACGTTCCGCCCCTTCTCGGCGTCGGGCAGTTAGACATGAAACAGGTGGCCGCAGTCAGCATGGTGCAGGTCCTTTCAGCTTCTCTTTCAGGATTGATCGTTCATCACAAGAACCGGTTTGTCAGCAAGTCGCTTCTCCTCTATATGGGGATTTGCAATGCGGTCGGAAACCTTGCGGGCTCGTTGTTTTCAAAGCACACAAAAAGCGACTTTTTGCTGGCGATCTTCGCTACGATGGCGGTCATAGCGTCCATAGTCATGTTTGTCCCTAAAAGGGAGCAGGGCGGAGATATCAGTCCTGAAGGCATCCGATATAATAAGAAGCTTGCAATGCTGGTAAGCCTCGCGATAGGTTTATTCGGCGGGATGGTGGGGGCGCCCGGCGCATTCATATATATCCCTGTCATGATCTATCTGCTGAATATCCCGACGCGGATCGTCATCGGCAGCACCCTCGGGATTGTCTTCCTGGGTGCGCTTACAGGCACCATAGGCAAGATGGCGACCGGCCAGATAATCTGGCCGTACGCGATAGCCCTGGTCATAGGGACCATACCGGGAGCGCAGATAGGCGGGAGGGCGAGCAAGAAGATAAATACAAAATACCTGAGACTCGCCATCGCGCTGATTATCGCGGTCACGGGCATCAGGATGTGGTATCAGGTCCTTACGGGAAATTAGTATAATGTTGAAGCGCAACAGTACAGAGAGCAGAAGCGCAGAAGCAGAAAGACCCAGGTATTTTACTGTTGCACTACTGCTCTGTTGCGCTCCACGTTCTCTGTGTATAAGAAATTGGAGGAATATTCATGCTTAACTCTCTCGCCTTAACAAAGAAACTGATCCGAACAAAGTATCCGTCTTTCGAGTACGCGGTTTTTAGCGATACGCCGGTCGCGCCCCTGAAAAAGCCTTTGCGCGAATGCAAACTGGCCCTGCTCACTACAGGCGGACTTCATCTGAAAACAGACACGCCTTTCGATACAAAATTTCTCGACGGCGATTGTTCGTACAGGGTGCTTCCGGGAGCGGTCGGACGCGAGGACATAATGGTGACCCACGAGTCCTATGACCACCGGTTCATCAATGAAGACCTTAACTGCGTTTTCCCCATCGACAGGATGAGGGAATATGTGAAGGAGGGGAAAATCGGTTCTCTTTCCGATGAGCATTACAGCTTCATGGGTCATATCTTCGCTGCCGGTCCGCTGCTTGAAAATTCACGAACAGCGGGACGTCGCCTGAAGGAGTCAGGCGTGGACATTGCCTTCCTGACGCCTACCTGAATTATCTGCAATCAGTCGGTCGGACTGGTGGCAAGGGGGGTTGAAGAAGCGGGCATAAGCACGGTATGCACTACATTCCGCAGGGACATTATTGAACTCGTCAGGCCGCCGAGGGTACTGTCCATGAAATTTGCTCCGGGGAGGCCTCTTGGAAATCCCGGAGATAAGGATATGCAGAGAAAAATCATAGAAGCAGGCTTTGAGCTGCTTCAAAAAGATATTCATGACATGACGATCACAGACCTGCCGTTCAGGCTTAAGAAATTCGGGTTATTCTGAATCGTTGGGGCAATCATACCTCCCGCAGTACGATGAATAATCCGGACCGCATGCCCCCCCCAAATATGGAAAAGCACCAGGTAGCGCGGTGAAAGCGCCGCTTATGGGCCTGAGCGGGGACCTGTGTTTTAAGAAGTGTCCGACATAACACCTGATTTTTAAATTAAATAAATAAGATTATAAACTTCCTTTATGATGGTATGCATTTTGCATGAACGTGTTATAAAGTTGGGACCAATCAATTGCTCCCGAAGTTAGCCTGCAGCAATCGACAATTTTATGGTAAAGTAGGGCTCACTAAAAGACAGGAGGTGGAGGATATGAGCAAAAAACCATATATAGTTAGGGGGATAGCTCTTGCGCTTGTTTTTTCTTTTCTTGTGCTTTTTTCTCTTGACGCGCAGGCGGCTTATCAAACCAACCTTTCAGCCGGAGTTTATATCACGGGCATCGATGTCGGAGAGTATTCCGTCCCGGAGGTTTATGACTGGAACAATGACGGCATGAAAGATCTGATAGTCGGGTCGAGAACGGGGACGTCCCCTTCCTTCCATGGTTACGTCAATTTTTTTGAGAATACCGGCACAGACAGTTCGCCGTCCTTCAGCGGCTCATCATTCCTCCAGGCCTGCACTCAGACGTGTTCCGCGATAGATGCCGCGGCAGGCGGCTGACTGGGCTCATATCCCACGGTCGTGGACTGGAACAATGACGGATATCATGATTTACTGGTAGGGAACACGAGCGGCGATATTTATGTTTACCAGAATACAAACGACAATTCAAATCCCGTGCTGGACGGAGGCACTTTTATTTTAAATACGGGAGGCGACAGGGCGTCGGTCGAGGTCGGCGACTGGAATGGAGACGGGAATAAAGATTTGGTCGTCGGCACACTGATGGGAACGATCCAGGTATATATAAACGGCAACACAGACGCCTCTCCGGGCTTTGATACATTTTTCAACGTACAGATGGGAGGCAGCGATTTCGATTTTACGGCCGGATATGACAGGTCCGCCCCGAGGATGTATGACTGGGACGCGGACGGTCTGCAGGACCTTCTGGTCGGCGAATTAAACGGCGGTATCTATTATCTGAGGAACGAGGGGACGAGCACGGCCCCTGTTTTCAACAGCTCTGAACAGCTCTTGCTCATTAACGGCGAGACCCTTACGTATCCCGGCGCGTCCCCGCGCTCCCGCTTCTCCGTGGCCGACTGGAACAATGACGGATATGCCGATATAATCTCGGGCGGCTCGGACGGGAAGGTCATGCTGTATGCCGCCGTGGCCCCGGAGCCGGTGTCTTCGGTCCTGTTTGTTTTAGGCGGCGGTGTGCTGGCCTTTTCAGGATTGAGAAGAAAGTTTAACAAAGGGGACAGATAAGAGAATTAATAAATAACGAGCTTCGTAAAGGCGCCCATTGACCGTATGCGGACAGTGGGCGCTTTTTATTTTCCGTCCCGGCCTTTTTCAAAGAAATCATTTTTTTCAGATAATCATTTTTTTCTTGACAGTCTCTTTTTCAAAAGGATATAATTTTTTCACTTAGGGCGTTAAGTTAACTTTCCTTTTTTTGAATCTGCAGTTATCGGGGAGAATCTCGTGTGTGGTGAATGGGGTCACCCATTTAAAGGCTTGTTGTCAAGCAAAAAGACACCCCTTTACGTGAAAAGGAACTTTTCACGTCTTTGTTTAATTGCCGAATGTCTTCACCATTGCCGCAATTTCAATCGCTTCGGTGTCAGTT